>DATELK010000065.1:0-80718 GCA_035276685.1 Pyrinomonadaceae bacterium
CGAAGACGAACAAATCCAGCAGCGCGGAATCATTCACCGAAGCACGAATGCCGCTCGGCCCCTCTTCGACTTCTACGCCCGGCGCAAAATGAAAATTGAAGTCGAGCCTGTGCGCGCCCTCAGTCTCGACACGGTCGCGCACAATCCAGTAATCGTTCTTGAGAAAGAGAAGGCCGCGCGTGTGCGAGGCTGGCTGGCTCAGCCGCTCGTAGCCGTCGTGCGCGCCCTTGAAGAAATCGAATCTGGGCCTGCTAATCCAGTCCAAGACACGCGAGCCAGCGACCCCTTTCCAATCGAACGCGCCGCCCGGCACGGATTGTGATTCTCCGTCAACGGTCAGCGTGTTGTGCGCCGCTGTCGAGCGGAAGAGGTCTCGCATCTCTGCGGAGCCGGTGTAAGTGTACGTGCCGGGGTCAACCAGCAGTTTCTGACCGCGCACGGCCACGTCAATTGAGAGCGCGTCGGCGTGCGCGTGGCCGAAAGAGAGGCCGCCGTGCGGCCCGCAATCAATGAGCAGGTAGCTTGAATCACGCTCCCAGCCGTCGCGCATCACGTAATAGCCGCCGTCGCTAAAGGCGCGCGATTCATACGCGGGCCTTTGAGCGCTCACCTTATCGAACGCCTCCACGCCTTCCGCGCCCAGAAGCCAGAGCGTCTCTTCAGCCGCTTCATTCGCCACAAACTTGTAATCGCCGCGAGCGAAGAGCGCCGCGCCCGTAGAGAGAGCCGCGCGGAAATCCGAAGCCCCGCGCTCGTCCAGCATGACGAGGCGGCCTCCGTCGTCGTCCCCGAAAAACGGCGTCGTCCCGTCCGGCCTGGTGAGGTACATCAAATGGTTCAGCAGCGCCTTCAGCTTCTCTTCAACCTTCTGCTCGACCTCCTGACCATTCGCGCGCGAGAGTATGAAGAGGTGCGCGTAGAAGTCCGTGGTGTAGCGGTGATAGTAGCTGGACTGCTCGAAGTATACGCCGTCGGCACGTACGTGACGGTCAAGCTCTTCAAACAGTATGCGCCTGCCCGTAGAGCGCCAGCGCTCTGCCTCTCGGAACTCCGGCAAAAGCGTGCCTAGGTAGAAGAGCCCAAGCGCTTCGCCCGTCAAATGCGTGTTCGGGCTGAAGTAGGTCGAGAGGTAGGTCTCAAGATGGCGCGCGTGAAGGTATAGAAATTTCAGGGCGCGAAGGAACAGTTCCGTTGTCAGGTGCTTTGAGTCTTTGAAGAAGTGCAGCGCCCAGAGCCACGAGATGGCGCGGAAGGATACCTCAAGGCTGCTGGCCCAGTTGATGCCGAGCTTCGGCGGGTTCTCGTCCATCCACGACGAAAGATGACGGGCGAACGTCTCCGCGTAAAGCTCCTCACCCGTCAGCCAGTAGGCGCGGCCAAGGGTTGAGAAGTACTGGTGGCGGTTCAGCTCCCATGTAATCTTCTTATCGCCCGCGACCTCGGGCGAGAGATAATCTATGCGGCTCCAGTGCTCAAGCGGCGCGCGTTTTCCGGACACGGGCTCAAGGTGCCAGTCCGGCGGCTGACCGAAGTTCAGGCCTTCGAATCCAAGCAGGTCGAAGCGGCCTTCCGTTATGCGGCGCGCTCGCGCGACTACCGATTCTTCCGCGTGGGGCCAGCGCTCGCGCAAGCGTGCAAGCGTCTCGTCTGGCCTGTCGAAGGAAGAGAAGAAGCGCGCCGTGCTGCGGGCGCGAAAGTTTTCCAGCAGAGCTTCAGCCGTCAGATGTTCAGCGGAAAGCTGAGCGGGGTTGAGTCTCTTTAAGAACTCCCCTGTTTCTGGAAGCCCCGCCTGCTGAGACCAGCCGCGCCGCTCGCTGTAGGCAGCAACGGCCTGACCCGCGCGCACACGCATCTCGCGCAGGCTGCGGCCTTTCAGCTTCTTCAGTTTTTTCAGCGCGCGTGTCATCAACGTTCACTCGAAAAAGGGCTCACGCCTCGCGCCCCTTCATCTTCCTACGGCCTCTCCTTCTCTCTTAAGCGACAGCTCTTCTCTATCGAGCGTCTCCGGCTCGCTCACCGTCTTACGGCGGCTGCCAGCTTCGGCCCCGGCCAACTCTTTATAAAGCGCAAGCCACTCTCCGCGCACAGAGTCCCATGAGTACTTGCGGCACTCAAGATAAGCCGCGCGAGCAATCCTCTCCGCGAGCGCCGAGTCTTCCAGAAGCGTGAGGGCCGCTTTCGCCATAGCCTCGTGGTCGTTGCGCTCCGTCATCAGTCCCGTCTCGTTGTGGGTCACTATGTAAGGGATGCCGCCCGCGTTCGTCGTCACGACCGCGAGCCCGGATGCGAAAGCCTCTATGATGGAGCCGGGCATGTTGTCTATGTCGGGCGAGTTCAGGTATATGTCGGCCGCGTCGTAAAGCTCGTGCATGCGCGCGGGCTCGACACGACCCAGGAGCTCCACGTTCTTTAGGCTGAGCTCCCGCGCCAGAGCTTCAAGCTCCGCTCGCTGGCTCCCGTCTCCTGCCAGTATGAGCCGCGCGCCCGTGTGCTTCTTCTCTACAAGCGCGAAGGCGCGCAGCGTGCAGGCGACGTTATAAAGCGGCTCGAAGTTCCGGTTGGAGAAGAAGACGGGCTTCAGGGGAACGCGACGGCGGAAGCGAAAGCGCTCGGTCTCGACTATGTTGTAGATGTAGCTCGCCGCAAGCCCAAACCGCGCGAAGACATCCACCAGATAACCCGAAGGCGCGATGATGCGGTCGGCCAGCCGCATAGTAGGCAGCGCCGTTCGCCTCCACCTCGCGAGATGGTCTTCGGCCTCGCCGCTTCGGTAATTGAGAACAGCTCGCTTGCCGTAGAGTCGGCTGATGAGAAGCGCCGGAGTCGGCGCAAGCACGAAGGAGAAGTAGGAGGCGGAGAAGATGTGAATCACGTCGTAGCGCCTGACGCGCAGCATGAGCGAAGCCGCATACACGGCGGAAGTCAGAAGCGTGCGAACATACTTTACGTCTTGCAGCTTTCCAAGCACGCCCGGCAGTCGCGGGTTGACGGGCAGAAAATCTATCTCAAGGTCTGGCTCCGACCTGAGTCTCTCCATGAGGCGCGCGGCCTGAACGGCCTGCCCGCCAAGGATTCCGAGCGACGGCGCGACCATCAGCACGCGCGTCTTCCGAGCGACAGCGCGAGACGCTTCCGCCCCGGCGCGGCTCTCCGCCCCGCGCTCTACGACTCTGTTTTTCTCTTCCCTTTCTGTCATCACAGAATCGTCTGTCCTTCTCCGCCTGCCTCTTCGCGACGCGCATCCTTTAGCGCCGCTCCCGTCAATTTAAGTTTAGCGGACGCGCCCGAGAGCAGCCGCTCGTAGAGCGCTTCCGTGCGCTCAAGCTGTGCCTCGCACGAGAACTCCGTCTGAACGCGCTTAAGTCCGCGCTCGCCCATCTCTCTTGCCCGCCCGGGGTCTTTAAGAAGAGATGTGATTCGAGCGGCCATAGTCTCCGCGTCTCTCGGCTTCACGATGTAGCCCGTCTCGCCTTCCACGACCTGCTCGGGCGCGCCGCCGACTTCCGTAGCGACCACGGGCCGCGCCGCAGCCATGTACTCAATGATGGAGTTTGAAAAGCCTTCCACGCCTTTGGAGCTTAAGACGCAAACGTCGGACGCGGCCAGCAGGTCTGAGACACGCGCGCAGCGGCCTATGAAGAAAGCATCTCTTTCAAGCCCAAGCTCCGAGGCCAGAGCGCGAAGGCCATCCGTGAGCTGCCCTTCTCCCGCAAGCACAAAGCTCGCGTCCGCGACTTCCTCCCGCACGAGCCGCGCGGCCCTCAGGAAAGTCGCCTGGTCTTTCATCTCGTGATGCATGTTGGCGACAATCGTGACGAAGCGTCGCTCTTTATCCGTGGGAAGGCCCAGGCTCCTGAGAGCCTCTTCGCGCCTGAAATCTTTCGGCGGTGCCACGCGCACCGTGTCCATGCCGTTGTAAACCGTGACTATCTTCCGCGCCGCCACGCCGTCGCGCACGAGCTGTCGTCGCACGGCATCCGCGTTCGTTATGATTGCGTGAGCGAAGTTAAAGGCGCGGCGCTCGGCCCACTTCTGCGCCGTGGTGCGAACGCCGTCCGTTTCGCGCCTGCTGGCTATACGTACGGGCACGCGTGCGAGCGCAGCCCCCGCCTGACCGAAGATGTTCGTATAGAAGTCGTGCGTCTCTACCAGGGAAATCTCTAGCTCGCGCACCATTCGCGCGAAGCGTCGCACCTGCCTGAAGGCTTCCGGCTCGCGGAAGCTCTTTATGCGGAACTCAGGTATGTCTGTGAAGCCCGCCCGCACGGCTTCCGCGCGCAGCACGCCCTCGGACTTGAGACAGGCCAGATGCACGCGGTAGCGTCCGGACTCGCGCAGCAAGCGCGCAAGCTGCACCACCTGGCGCTCCGTGCCGCCCTGGTTAAAGCTGTCTATGAATAGCAGAACGTTTGGTTTCATCAGTGTGAACAGCTCTTTGACCATACAGGTCAGTACCGCCTGCGGTAGCGGGCGGGTCGTACTTAAGACAGACTCTGGCCCGGAGTAATACCCGCCCGCTACCGCAGGCGGTACTGACCTGCGTTTTCAAACTGGCCCACTACTAGCCTCTCCTCGTCCGTTCGAGACACGGGCGTCTCTCGCTCACGCCTGAGCCATGATTCGAGCACGAAGATGTACCAGAGCTGGTTGGGCGCTTCGCCGCGCTCTGCCGCTTGATTGAGAAGCTCAATCGCCGCGTCCTTTCGTATCCAGCCCTCGCGCTCCAAGAGCGAGTCTTGCAGCATGGCTTCAACGTCTGCGCGCCAGCGCCCGGCCATCCAGCGCCCCACAGGGATGCCGAAGCCGCGCTTTCTGCCGCGCGCCACTCGCTCGCCCACGCGCCGCCGTGCAAGCTCTCTCAGCACTGCTTTCAAGGTCGAGCGCCTCAGGCGTATCTCGAAGGGGAGGCTCGCGGCGAACTCCCACAAGTCCTGATCCAGAAACGGCGAGCGCGCTTCCAGCGCGTGATGCATGGTACCGCCGTCCACCTTCGTCATGTACTCGCCCACGAACCTTGTTCGACGGTCATACTCAAGAAACTCTTCCAGCACCCGCCGTGCGGATTCAGGCGACCATGGGATGCCGCGCTGGCTGACTTGAGCGTCCCGTAGCCTTTCGCCCAGCAGGTTGTGACGACGGTAGGCGGGCAGGCCGTCGTGAGCGCAGGCGACGGCCCCAAGGCCGCCCGTGGCGTAGTTCATAAAGGAAGCCGCGCGCTTGAGAATCCCCGTGCGTGGAAAGCTCTCCTGCGAGGCTAGCCACGCTCGCGCCATAGGTCTAGGCAGAGTTCGCGCAAGCCTCTCGGCCATCCATAGATGCTTGTGCTCAGGGTAGCCCAGGAATACGTCGTCGCCTCCGTCGCCCGTCAGCAGCACCGTCGCGGACGAGGCCACAGCATGCGACACGCTGAGCATCCCCAAAGCGGAAGCGCACGCGAAGGGCTCAGCGTAAGCAGCTACCAGTTCATCAACGCCCGTCGCGTCCGTGGCGGAAAGCTCAAGCACGCGATGCTTAATCTTTAAAGAGCGTGCGGTCGCCACGGCGTCTTCCGTCTCGTCGAAGGGGTCGCCGGGCGTGCCCACTGTAAAGGCCGTAACGTCGCCGCCGAGATGCGCGACCGCCCAACAGACGAGGCTCGAATCCACGCCGCCCGAGAGAAGCGCGCCGACGGGCACGTCCGCGTGAAGCCTTCGCTCGACGGCGCTGAGGAAGAGCCTTTCCGTCTCTTCCACGGCCTCGTCGAAAGAGACTTTTCCGTGTGTCGCAACAGGCGGCTGCCAGTACTGCCGCTCGGTCACGTGTCCGTCCGACCACTCAAGAATCGTCGCGGCGGGAACTTTCCTCACGCCTTCGTAGACGGAGCGCTCGTCCGTGACGTAGCCGAACTCAAGGTATTCAACGATTGCCTGCTCATCAATCTGAGAGCCGAAGCCCGCAGACTTAAGCGCGCGGGCGGTCGAAGCGAAAGCTAAGTGATTGCCGTCCGCAGCATAGAGAAGCGGCTTGACGCCAAGACGGTCGCGCACCAGAAAGAGCTTTCGCCGGGAAGCGTCCCAGAGGCCGAAGGCGAACATGCCTCGCAGGCGAGAGACCAATCCATCTATTCCCCACTCGCGGTATCCATTGACTAAGACTTCCGTGTCGGTCTGGCTCGTGAAGGTGTGGCCGCTGGATTCCAATTCGGCCCTGAGTGAGCGCCAGTTGTAGACAGCGCCGTTGAAAGTGACGCCTATAGAGCCGTCCGAAGAGAGCATTGGCTGGCGTCCGGCAGAGCTTAAATCGAAGATGGCGAGCCTGCGGTGGCCCAGCACTGCGCCGTCCCAGACCTCAAGCCCAGAGCCGTCCGGCCCACGCCTTTCAAGGGCGCGAACCATCCGGCCGACGCGCTCCTCTGCCACGCCGCCTTCTAATCCGACCAGTCCTGCAATTCCGCACATGAGAGAATGCTCGCTCGCTAAAGTTCCAACGAAGTCTTCAGGCAGGCACGGAGGCAAGCGAAAGCGGCTCGCCCCGCCCCGTGTCCTGTGAAAGACGGCCCGGCGCTCCGTCCATGAAGACGCGGTGCCACTGTTCAAGCATGAAGAGCGCCCAGAGCTGCGCCGAGTGGTCGCGCCGCCCACGCTCGTGCTCTTCGAGCAGCAGTCGAACGTAGCGCTCGTTAATGAGCCCGCGCTCGCGCGTGCGCTGCTCGCGCAGGGTCTCGTGTATGCGCCCTCGCAGCTGGTCGTTAATCCACTCCTGAAGCGGGACGCCGAAGCCCTGCTTGGGCCTGTCCAGAATCTCCGAAGGCACAAGAGAGCGCACGGCTCGCTTGAAGATGTGCTTGGTCTCCGTGCCGCGCATCTTCATGTGTGCGGGCATGCGCGCGACCATCTCAATCAGTCGGTGGTCAAGCAAGGGCACGCGCGCTTCCAGAGAGACGGCCATGCTCATCCTGTCCACTTTGGTCAGGATGTCGCCCGGCAAGTAAGTCTTGCTGTCCAGATAGAGCATGCGGTCGAGCGGCTCATTCGTGCCGACGCTCGCGGCCACGCGACGATAACTCGCAAACGCGCCCTCCAGCCCCGCCAGCTCGCGCATGAAATCATCCGTGTAGAGCGAGGGCTTATTAAGCTCCGAGAAGACTGAGACGCTGTCTATGTAGCGGTCAACGGGGTCTAGCGCGACGTTGTAGATGAAGTTTCGGCCCCACGCCCCGTGCGGGAGCCTGCGGCTCAGGGGGCGCATCACTCCGCGCCTGACGAGAGACGGCAGGTGAGAGAAGCCGCTCCGTTGGCGGTCAATCTGGTAACGAGTGTAGCCCGCGAAAAGCTCGTCGCCTCCGTCGCCCGAAAGCACCACCTTGACGTGCTCGCGCGCAAGCTTTGAGACCATGTAGGTCGGTATAGCGGAAGAGTCCGCGAAGGGCTCGTCAAAGTGCCACGCAAGCTCGTCCACTATGTTGCAGATGTCGGGCGTGACTATGAACTCGTGATGGTCTGTCCCGAAATGTTTGGCCGCGACGCGCGCGTACTTTAATTCGCTGTAGCTGTCTTCGTGAAAGCCTATGGAGAAGGTCTTGACGGGCTGCGGTGTGTGGCGCGACATTAGACCGACGACGGCGGAAGAGTCCACGCCTCCCGAAAGAAAGGCCCCGAGCGGCACGTCCGCGACGAGGCGCAGGCGCACAGACTCGTCAAGAAGCGCGCTTAGCTCTTCCAGATAATCCTCTTCAGAGCGAGCCTGCGCGTCCATTTCAAACGGAAAATCCCAGTACTGCTTGACGCTTACTCGGCCGTCCTTGTAAGTCAGGTGATGGCCGGGCGGAAGCTTCCGCACGCCTCGAAAGATGGAGAGAGGGTCAGGGACGTATCCAAAGGTTAGATAAGCGTCGAGCGCTTCCGTGTCCAGACCGCGCTCTACTTCCGGGTGTTCCAGGAGAGACTTCAACTCTGAGCCGAAGACCAGAGTGCCTCGCGGGGTGAGCGTGTAATAGAGAGGCTTTTTGCCCGCGCGGTCGCGCGCGATGAAAAGCTCTCGCTTCCTATCGTCCCAGATGGCGAAGGCGAACATGCCGCGCAAATGTTCAACACATCCCGCGCCGTGCTCTTCGTAAAGATGCACGATTGATTCCGTGTCGGAGTGCGTGTGAAAACGGTGGCCCCGTCGCTCAAGCTCCTGATGCAACTCGCGGTAGTTGTAAATCTCTCCGTTGAAGACGACTGAGATGGAAGGGTCGCAGCCTGAGATGGGCTGGTGCCCGCCCGCTAGGTCTATGATGGAGAGGCGGCGCATGCCTAAGCCAACGCCAGCATGCACCATCACACCCTGGTCGTCAGGCCCGCGATGGCTGATAGCGCGGCACATGCGGTCGAGCACCTCCGCGTGCCCGGCCCTAGAGTCCGGCGCAGCCTCCCTTTGTCTCTCAACAAATCCTGCTATGCCACACATATTTCACGAATCACAGAGGATGAAAGCCGCGCGAGGCCTCCTCTTACCTATCTTAAAGCTATCACAAATGCGTAGACGCCCGCGACCAGTTTCAGCCGAAGGAGCGGCCCTTCATGCGGCACGGGTCGCCCGTCCATACAATTTTGAAACGTCTGATTGTTACTTCAAGGTGAGTCTGTCTTAGGGAATGGCCTCTATGGACGTTCAGGGGTAGACCTTTCGGGGCAAATCGCAAGGAGCAAGCCTCTTTCGGTGCTTGCCCCTACGTAAACATCATACCAGCAGCGAGGCATGAACTACAACGCTTTTGTTTAGCTCCGAGCGTTAAACAAACAGGTCAGAACCGCCTGCGGTAGCGGGCGGGTCTTTAGTCTCAAACATGACTCTAGCCAAACTAATACCCGCCCGCTACCGCAGGCGGTTCTGACCTGCTTTCGACCGAAGCTCTGTCTTCAGGAGGTGAAAAACCCTGCGGGGGCGCGTGAAAAGAGTGGGGCAGGTAGAGAGGGCCGAGCGTGCCGCCAGCTCCGCCAGCCGCCACTCTCCCTGAGCGGCGAGCTTCTCTGAGGCCAGATACTGAGAGTGGCCGCCCGTCCAGCAGTACTCAAGATAGCCCTTCCAGCCTAAGCGCGGCCACACGCCAAAGAGCGAGCGCTCCGTAGAAAAGCTTTTTCGCGGCTTACCCAAAGCCTGCTCGTAGATTTTCAGGTAATCCCCGGCCATCCTCTCAAGGCTGAACCGCTCACGCGCAAACCTCTCGGACTCAGCGCGCCGACGACGCATCCCTTCCTCATCACTCAGAGTCTCTATGATGAGCGCGGCCACTTCTTCCGCCTTCATCTCGAAGGGATAGAGGACTCCGCCGTGCTCTGGGCTGATGCATTCGTTTACGCCGCGCACGTCCGGCCCTATGGCGGGGCAGCCTGCGGCCTGCGCTTCCAAGAGAGTCAAAGGAAGCCCCTCGAAGCTTGAGGTAGAGAGGACGCAGCCGCCGCTCGCCGCCACCTCAAGATAAAGCTCTGCCATCTTCTCTACCGGCACAGCGCCCCAGAAGTCTGCGATAGGCTGCAAAGCATCGACGGCTTCGGGCGCAACTTTAGCGACCTCTTCCGGGCCGTAAGGCTCCACCAGATATAGACGCATGCCCGCCGCGTGAAGAAGGGGCGCTACCTCAGCGAGCTTGTCTATGCGCTTCTGCTCGACGTTGATGCCGCGACCTATCCACGCGACAATCGGAGGCCCCTTCACTTCCGTCACCTCTGCCGCTTTAAAACGCGCGGTGTCAATGCCGTTAAGCACGGTCTGAACCTCCACGCCAGTCTCAGCACGCTGTTCCTCGGCCTCCCACCTTGAGCAGCTCACGAGCGCGTCCGCGTTCAGAGGGTTCCACGTAGGCACGTTGCGCCCGTGTGAAGTGAGCACGAGCTTCGGCCCGAGCATGCGAACCGCAGCGAGCCCTACGTGCCAGTCCGTGCTGTTGGCGTGAACTATGTCGAAGCCCTTAGAGCGCACGAGCTTCATGAGGTCTGCCAAATCTCCGAAGTGAGCCGTGAGGTCTTCCGGCAGGTTCTCTTCCATGGGGCCGTGGTTGAAGAAGAAGAGCTCGCACTCGTGGCCGCGCTCGCGCAGCATCCTGGAGAGCGAGACCATCCAGGTCTCCACCCCTCCCATGATGCAGCCCTCGTTGGCCAGCAGTATCTTCATCTTAAACCCTGCGGCTCGCCCCCTTCAGTCCTTGATTCTGAAAATCGTGCAGTAGAGCTTTCTTCCCGCGTGCTTGAAAAAGCCTCTGGGATAGTACCTGAGTATCGTCCTCATGCCGCGCAGCGCCTCGCGCCGCTGGCCGGGCGTGCGAAGCTGCATACGAACCTTCTCCACCATCCCCTCGCCGTAGCGATACTTCCAGTAGCGCCGCCCGCGCCGGTAAGACTGCTCTAACGGCTTGTTCCCTTTGACGAAGGGCCACTGCGCGCCGTGAACCGCGAGCGTCATCTTCAGCATTCGCTCGGAGTTGCTCGACATGTTAGAGCCGTGCGCGCGGTACTCGGCCACCATCACGCCGTGACAGTAGACAGGATGCGCGCGGCTGATACGCAGGTAAAGGTCGTAGTCTTCGGAAGATTTAAGCGAGGTGTCGAACTCTCCCACCGCGTCGAAAACCGTGCGGCGGTACATGACAGAGGCGGGCACGGTTATGTAGTTGTTCTCAAGTAGAGCGGCGTAGTGCTCCGTCTTAACGTGCGGCTGCGCGTTGGTCTCCTGCGGCACGCCCTCGGCGTTGATGAGCCTGTAGTGGCCCGACACGAAAGCGCACTCGGGATTTTCTTCCAGATACTTGAGGCCCGTAGAGAGAGCTTCTGGAAGCAGCCTGTCGTCGGAATCCAGAAAGACCAGATAACGCCCACGGCTCTCCCTTAGCCCGGTGTTGCGCGCTCCCGGCAGTCCCTTATTCTCCTGCCGTATGCAGCGCGCCTCTTTGTAGCGCGCCGCGACCTCCGAAGTGTTATCGGTAGAGCCGTCGTCAACGACGATTATCTCGAAGTGTGTATAGCTCTGATTAAGCACGCTCTCCACGGCTTCGCTCAGAAAGTGCGCCTGGTTGTAGCAGGGGATGATGACGGAGACGAGCGGCGCTTCAGTCGGTTGGGATTCGTTTCGTTCTGCTCTTTGCATCGGCGGCTCAGGCTTTGACCCTGAAGATAAGACAGTACAACTTTCTGTAGGCTTGTGTGAAGAACTCTTTTGGGTGATACCTTAAAAGCACCTTTATGCTGTGGGCGGCCTGGCCCCACTCAGCTCTCTTTCGCACCTGAGAGCGAACCTTTTCGACCAGATGGCTGCCGTAGAACTCCTTCCACTTGCGCCGCCCTTCCCTGTAAGCCTGCTCGCGCTCATGGTCGCCTTTGACGAAGGGCCACTGCGCGCGGTGGACTGTGAGCGTGGACTTCAACATGGTGGCGGCGTTGCTCGAAAGGCTTGAGCCGTGCTCGCGGTAGACCACCACGGCGTGCTGGTGGCAATGAACGGGCGACTCTCTGGCTATGCGAAGATAAAGGTCGTAGTCCTCCGAGCCCTTCATCTCCATAGCGATGTTGAAGCCGCCCGCGCTTTCAAGCACTGCGCGGCGGAACATCACGACGCCCGGCGTCCAGATGTAGTTCTGGCGCAGCAGCGCAAGGTAATGCTCCTTCTCTACGCAAGGGAGTTGTTTGACCGGCAGGGGCTCGCCCTCAGGGCCCATGGCCCGGCAGTGGCCCGAGACGAAGGCGTATTCTGGATGAGCTTCGAGAAGCCGCACGCCTATCTCAAGCGCGTCGGGCAGCAGGTGGTCGTCCGCATCAAGAAAGACTACGTAACGCCCGGAGCTTTCCCTCAGCCCGCGGTTGCGCCCCACGGCTGGCCGCCCCTGATTCTCCTGGCTGAGCAGCTTAACTTCCTTGTAACCGCGCGCTACATCCCCCGTGTTGTCCGTGGAGCCGTCGTCAACGACGATTATCTCGAAGTGAGGATAGCTCTGATTAAGCACGCTCTCTATGGCTTCGCTCAGGTAGTGGCCCTGGTTATAGCAGGGGATGATGACAGAGACGAGCGGCGAGTCTCGCCCAAAGGTCTCTCTACTGTTCACCCGGCTTAAGTCCATGCCTCGCTTGCTTCAGGGCCATTGTCTGAGCGTGGCCGGAAAGAGCCTCATGCTTCTGTCCCACGCCACGGCGCTCATAGACTTCATCAGCTCATTCTCAAAGAGAAGGGGAAGCTCCGGCCTGCTCTCGTCAAAGCCCAAGGCAAGCATCGTCCCGTCGCTGAAAGTCATGTTGCTTGCGATGACACTCTCGGCAGGGCCGTTGCCGGAAGGAGTGAAGCTGGCCGAAGTGGTCAACAGCAGCCGGTCGAGCCGCATCCCGTCCTCTCTCATCCAGACGTTCAGCGTGTAGACGCCCGCGCTAGGGATGTTAATCGTAGCCACCTGCGACCCGTCCATGGTGCTCTTAGTCCATACCCAAGCCCCGGACGTGGGACTGAAGGTCATGCGGTCTGCCGTTGTGAGCGCCTGTCCGTTCAGTCCTATGTGGACGGCGTTGTCCTGCTGGCTGTTGGCCGAAGCCCTGAGCCAGACATGATACGTGCCGGGCGTGGTGAACTTGATGCGGTACTGTAGCTCGGGCGTGGTAGTGGTGTAGCCCGTGTCCACCTGCGCGCCCGTGTTCGGGTTGGAAATCATAGCGCCCGTTCCGACGAAGCCTGTGAACGAGGTGGTCAAGTCCCATGACTTTCCGGCGCGCGCAATCTTCTGAGTATACTTTTCAGCCTCCATCACCACCTGCCCGCCCTGCTCTATAAACGCGGGAGAAGGAGTGGGCGTAGGTGTTGGCGTTGGAGTGGGTGTCGGAGTTGGGGTTGGAGTTGGAGTTGGAGTTGGCGTAGGCGATGGCGTGCCGCCTCCAATCACCTCTATGGCGCTGACCTTGGCATTATCAACACTTGCAGCAAAGCTTATGTCCAACACTCCGTCACTGACTGTCACCGGTACCTGCTCGACTATTGCCCTCAGCGCTCCTCCTGCCCTCTGATAGATGTCATAGTTGGACAGCACTACGCTGTTCTCTATGCTCACATCAAACACACGCGAGCCTGCTCCTCCTCCGTTTCCTCCTACCCCGTGCCATATCTCCGCAAAGTGCAGCCTCACCGTGTATGTCCCGTTCTGCACTGGGATGGAGTACTTCAGAGCAGGCGTGCCCTGTGCCCCTCCGTATCTCTCTGTCTGATACAGTGCATCATCCACAGTGTTCTGTATGTCTGTTGATGAAGAGATGGAGAAGGTGGAGCCGTTCTGGAAATAGGTGTCTGCTTTCCATTGCTGCCCTTGTGAATCTGTGTATGCCGGGCCTCCCGCGTTCACACGCTCTACAGCTACCTGCGACGCGCCCGGAGTGGCCGACGCCTGATTCGACGCTGCCGATTCTCCGCTTGCCCCGCCAACAGCCGTCACCACGTAGAAATAGGTAGTCCCGTTCGCTACGGTCGTATCAGTAAAGCTAGTGCCGGCGACGGCGTTGCCGCCGTTAAGCCTGTTGGCAGCCGTAAGCTGTACGGGGCTCGTGGTGCTTCTGTAAATCCTGTAGCCGCTGCTCCCGCTCACCACGTTCCAGCTTAAAGCGACCTGCGCGTTTCCGGCCTGGGCCGTGAGGCCCGTCGGCGCTGGCAGGTTGGCGCTGACGTTCCGGTCTATGCGGAAGTAGTCGTAGACGAAGGACAACGGCGCGGCGCTGCCGTTGCTGACCATGAGGCCCGCGAGCGAGTTGTTCTGCGCAGGCACTACGTTGTTAGCAAACCAAGAGGACGGCACGACGACAGGCGAGCCCAGTTGCACAGGATTAGCCGTCTGCTCTAAGCCATAGAAGGCCGTCACGGTTCCCGCCGCCGGATTGCCTACCAGATAAATATCAAGGTCTGTGATGTCTATGGTGCCTAGGTTAACAGCGCTCTGCTCTATGAAGCTTCCGCCCTGCTCAAGTCCAAGCTGAAGGATTTGGTTGCCGCCCGCGCTTCCCACCAGAGCAAGCCGTATGAAGTTATCCTGATTGGGCCCGAAGAAGATTCCGGCGACGTGACCGTTCGCGGGCGTGACGCCGGTGCTGAAGGGCTGCACGATGCGGCTCCAGATGCGGAAGGCCTGCGTGGAGTCGAAGCCTACCTGTAGCGCGTTGACCTGACTGTTGGCTGAGCCTTCGGCCGTGCCGCTAAAGGTCTGAAGCGACATGAAGCCTCCGGCAGCGCCCACTCTTATGCTCGTAGGATTAGTGTCCGTGCGGTTGCCGTTTGTTGCTATCTGCGTGCCTGTAAAGCCTGTGAGCGCGATTTTACCTAGCGAGGGGTCGCCCGGATTCCACTCGAAGGCCAGAGGCACAGTAGTATTCGCGCCGTTCTGAGCATCGAAGAAGAGCTGATCTTGAGTGTCGAGTATGCCGTCGTTGTCGTCGTCCGTGTCCGTCAGGTCGCCTATGAAATCAAGGTCGAAGTCGGGCGGTCGGCTCGCGGCGCTGCACGGGTCTGTGGCGTGAACAGCCTCGTCCGTGTCCGTGTAGCCGTCGCCGTCATCATCCGTTTTGGAGGGGTCAGGACACATAGCGCCCTCGTTCGGAATCATGATGGTAATCTGGCTCGTCCCGTGCTCGGCTATGTAGATGATGCCGGAAGCATCGGTCGTGACATCGAGCGGATTGCCGAAGCCGCCAAGGTTGCGCTCGACGGCCGTCGTGCCCGTCTCGCCCAGTATCACGCGGCGCACGTTCTTGTTGCCCGCGTAAGTGGCGCTAATCAGGTTGCCCTTCATCTGCCCGCCGAAGACGTTGGCCGTGTACTCGACTATGCCGTTGGTGCTCGCGCCGTTGTCGTAAGTCGTCAGAGGCGCGAGGTAGTTCGTGAGCGGAACAAGGTCGGGCTCGTAGCTCTTGCCGTCATTCAGGACGCACTGGCCGCGCGCGGGGTTCGGGTGCCCGCCGTAAGAGCCCTGCGTTACTATGTGGAAAGTGTCCGGCAGAGAGTTGGGATTAATCGAAGGCGTAGAGCAGCCGTCGCTGGTCGAAGGCGTGTTGCCCAGAGCATCGTTGCCCGCGTTGTCGTTCAGATAAAGGTTGCCGTTAGAGTGCCAGACGAGGTCGTAAGCGTTGCGGAAGCCCGTCGCGTAAAGCTCGAACTTGCCCTGTAGCGGCGACATGTCCGAAGCCGTCTTCACGTTCTGCACGTTGAGCGTCGTCGTCCCTATCACCGCGAGGTTCAGTCGCACCACCGCCGCCGACAGGTAGTACTCATCAAGGTTGCTGAAGAAGGGACTCTTCTGCCCGTAGTTCGTGTTGCCTCCGGTTGCAAGGTAGAGCCAGCCGTCCGGGCCGAAGCTCATGCCGTTGACCGAATGGTTCTCTCTTGAGCGCGGAAGGCCTGTGACGATGTCCTGATTGCCCGTCACGCTGAAGTCGTTCGGGTCTGAGGTGGAGTTGTTGGGCTGAAGCGTGAGCTTCGTGACAGTGCCCGAATAGGTGTCAATCGAAAGACCTATGCTGTCCGTGTTCTGGCCTATGCGCGGGTCGCTGTTGCTCACGTACAGGACTACGTTCGCGGCCGTGCTCTCCGGCGCAATCACAAGTCCCGTGACCTGCCTTCCCGTCGGCGTGCCCGAAAGGAACTGGCAGTTCGTCAACTGGCCGTTGATGTTGCAGGTGCGCGTGGGCTTGCTGGCTATCTGGTTAAGAGTCTGAACGCCCGTGACGGCAAGCTGCCCTGTTTGAGCGAGCTTCGCCTGGTCGAGCGTCACTATGTAAATTTGCCCTAGCTGCGTCGCGATGTAGAGACGCTTGTCCGGCCCTATGGCTATGCTGGTCGGATTGGCGAAGCCGTTGATGCCGAAGACCGAGCCGGAAGTCGTGCCGCTCTTGATGATGGTCTTGTTGATAAAGCTTATGACGGGAGGCGCTGGCGAAGCCGCGACAGCCGCGCCAAGCTCGAACTCGTCAAAGACCGTGTTGAAGGAGGACGCGGGGCCCGAGTCGGTCGTAAGCAGCCCGCCGTAAAGCTGGCTGTTCGACGTGCTCCAACCCGGCGCGCTCGCGGTCGTGCCCACGGAGTTGGTCGCGCCGAAGGTGGGCGAAGACGTAAGGCTCGTCACCTTGCGATAGAGAGCTTCTATGGTGCCGTCGCTCTTACGCACGAGCCAGAGGTCTAAGGCTTCCGTGTTGCTGTCAAGCTCCGTCAAATCAAAGGGCACGTCCGCGACGACGTTCGTGAATACGCCGCCCGTCTCAAGGCCGAACTGCAAGCGGCCCGCGCCGTTCGCGTACCCCACGACGAGCTTCGCGTAGTTGTCGCTGTTGAGAGCGAGCGCCACGCCCGCCGATTGAAAATTGGCCGAAGGGATAAACGGCCCCTTGATGCGAGCGCGCACGGAGTAGCTCGCGCTGTTGTTAATCTTGAGGGCGAGCGCGTTGGCCTGCCCCGTCATGTTCTGGAAGATGTCGCCGTCCGTGCTGGTGACCGTCAACTGGCTGTTGAAGCCGCTCAAAGTCAGGCCCGTGCTGGCCGCGTCCGGCTGTGCCGTGCCGGGCATGAAGCAGTTAAAGCCGCTTCCCGCGTAAGTGTCCGCGACGGCTCCGCTGAAGTTCAGGAGCGTAGGATTCGGTGCCGTGTTACAGGCGGGCAGAGCGCCCGAAGCCTTCGCGCTCACGGGCGCTGTGGGAGCCGACGCGCCCGCGTTGTTAACAGCCGTCACCAAGTAGAAATAGGTGGCGCTCTGTGAAGCGTTCGTGTCTACGAAGGCGGAAGAGGTGAGCGGCGTCGTGCCGTTATAAGGCGTGCCGCTAGTGCTCACCGCGCTCGTGGTGCCGCGATAGACGTTATAGCCCGTGGCGTTCGACACGTCGTCCCAGTCGAGACTGATGTTGCCGAAACCGGGCGTGGCCGTCAGGCCCGTGGGCGTGGGCGGCGGCGTGTTGGCCCCGGAGCGTGCGCTCTCAGCAGGGCCGTTGCCCGTAGGCGTAAAGCCCGCCGAAGTCGTCAAGAGCAGCCGGTCAATACGCATCCCGTCTTCTCTCATCCAGACGTTGACGGTATGCACGCCTGCCGTCGTCACGTTGAGAGTCGCGACGGGGCCGTCCGAGGTGCTGTTGGTCCAGAGGAAAGTGCCTAGCGTGCCCAGCGTCATGCGGTCTGCGCTCGCAACCGCCTGACCGTCGAGTCCCGCGTGGACAGAATTATCCTGCAAGCTGTCGGCTTCGGCCCTCAGCCATAGATAGTAGGTTCCGGTGGCGGAGAAGTTGACCTTGTACTGTAGCTCAGGCGTGGTCGTAGTGTAGTTTGTATCAACCTGATTGCCGTTGTTCGGAGACGAAAGCATCGCTCCCGTGCCCGTGTATCCTGCTTTGTCCGTGACCTTCGTCCACGATTGCCCGCCGCGCGAAATCTGCTGGTCGTAGTTCTCTGCCTCCATCACGACCTGCCCGCCCTGCTCTATGAAAGCGCCGCTGCCGGGCGTAGGCGTCGGTGTAGGAGTCGGCGTCGGCTGCGGGTTAAAGTTCGGGTCGTACTCAATGACTATGACGGATGAAGTGAGGCTCGTCCTCCCGCTTGAATCCTTTGTGACGGCTACTATGTGATTGATGCCGCCCGTGGTGTCCGAGCGCGTGAGCGTGACGGGGATGTCAACGAAGCCCGCAGAGCCCACGGTCGCAGTCTGCTCTGAGACACCTATGGCCTTGTTGGCGTAGAAGGGCGGCAGGCCCGCGCCGTTGCCGGAGCCCGCGTCGGTGTAAAGCCCGCCTTCCAGCACCATGAGCTGCACGGTCGAGCCTGCCGTGCCGAAGACGCGCACGGTCTGATTGGCGGTCGTGACTGTGGCGGGCGCGTTCGGAACGTTCAGCACGGAGACCGCGGGCTGCGCTGGCCTGTAAGCCTTGCCCGTGTTCTGCGACTGGCTGAGGCTCGCGGGGATGCGGTAGGTGTCCATGACGCGCACTTCGCCGTTACTGAACTCAACCGTCACGCGCGCTCCTACAAGCTCAAGCCCCGAGACTTTGCCCGAGAGACTGGGCCCGTCGTTGTTCGTAGTCCCCTTGATGCTGTTCGGGTCAACGTCGAGCGAGAAGGTAAAGGTCTTGCCGGGGTCGAAGGTGCTGAAGTCTATCTCAAGCACGTCGAAGCCGCCGTTGTGGCTACCGCTGAACCTTGGATTAAAGTAGCCCACGCCGGGGTCGCTGTCCGGCGTGAAGGTCTTGCCCACGGGGTCGCCGCCCGTGCCCGTAGGGTCAAAGACCATGTCGGGCAGGATTGTGTCTCTCAAATCGACTTTGACGCGCGTGATGCGCTCGCCCGACTGGGAGCTGTTCGTAATCTTGAAAGAGCCGCTGTTGTAGGTGCTGGCATTAAGGCCGCTCTCGTTCGCCCCGTTGTCGGGCGGCGCAATAGAGAAGAGCGCCTGCGGCGAGAGCTGCGTCGGGTCTGCAAGTGTGGCCGTGCGCGTAGTGGTCTGCGGAGTGATGCCGCGCACGTTGCCGCCGCCCGTCGTGACGATAGTGTTACCTACGACCTGCGCCACGACCGCTCTTAAAGGCTCGGCCAGAGGCGTCAGCTCTCGCCACGTATTTGTAGCTGGATTGTACTCGCTTAAGTTTCCGAGTTGGTCTGCCGTCAGTCCCTTGCCGCCCGCGATGATGATGCGCTCGTTGACGACGAAGGTGCCGGGCTCGAAGTGCGAGCGGGCAAGCGACAGGCTCGCGCGCGAGGCCCACTGTCCCGTCGCGGGGTCGTAGACTTCTACGGTTGTGATGTCGGTGAAATTGTCGTGGTCGTGGCCTCCGCCTATCAGGTAGATTTTCCCGTTGACGACAGCCGCAGCGTGATGCACGCGCCCGCTCGTCATGGGCGTGGACGTAACCCAGCTCACAGGGTTATCAAGATTCAGAATCCAGTGGTCAGCCGTGTCCGTGTGGCGGTCGTTCAGCGTGCCGCCGAAGAAGTGTAGCTCACGGCCGACGCGCACCATCGCGCCGCCCGCTCGCACGCCGGGCAGAGCGGGGCCGTCCGTCCACACGCCCGTAGTCACGTCGTACATCCAGACGTTGCTGATGCCTGTGCCGGGGAAATCTCCCTGAAAGCCGCCCGCTATCCAGATGTGCTGGTCGTCTACGGCAACGGCGTGGTGCGTCAAGGGCACGGGCATGTCTGTGCCGCGCGACCAGGTGTTCGAGCCGGGGTCGTAAATGTCTACGCGAGACGTAGCCTGCAAGCTCTCCGTGATGAAGCCGCCTAGGACGTAGACCTTTCCGGCCGCAACGGTGGCAGGGCCTTCGTAGCGCGCCACGGGGATAGGAGCCGCCTGCGTCCACGTCAAATTAGATGAAGGCGGCGGCGTAGGTGTAGGCGTCGCAGGCGGCGGCGTTGAGCCGCTGAAGACTTCAATGGCGCTGACCTTGGCGTTATCAACACTTGCAGCAAAGCTTATGTCCAACACTCCGTCACTGACCGTCACCGGTACCTGCTCGACTATTGCCTTCAGCGCTCCCCCTGCCCTCTGATAGATGTCATAGTTGGACAGCACCACGCTGTTCTCCACACTGACATCAAAGACTCTGGAGCCTGCTCCTCCTCCGTTTCCTCCTACCCCGTGCCATATCTCCGCAAAGTGCAGCCTCACCGTGTATGTCCCGTTCTGCACTGGAATGGCATATTTAAGTGATGGCGTGCCCTGTGCCCCTCCGTATCTCTCTGTCTGGTAGAGAGAGTCATCCACAGTGTTCTGTATGTCTGTTGATGAAGAGATGGAGAAGGTAGAGCCGTTCTGGAAGTAGGTGTCTGCTTTCCATTGCTGCCCTTGTGAATCTGTGTAGACCCCGCCTCCTGCGTTCACTCTCTCCACGCTCGACTGCGCCGATGCGGAGTTGGAGAAGAGCGTGCCCCGCAGGAGCGCGACTCCGGATAGAAGCAGCAGGGCAACGAGCAGAAGCGCGAGCCTTTTAACTCCTCTATGAGATAAACCTTTGTTGGACGAAATGGAAGCGGATTGCGAGAATGGCTGCAAAAGCAGATTGCGCCGGATGCGGGGCTTAGACATCGAAATCTTCTCCGGTGACGTTCGGAAATGCCGAATAAAAAGTTTTTGAGCCTGCTCTGGCGGTCAAACGAGCCGGGGAGTGCTCGTCCTGAGGTAAAAGAGGATACCCGGAGGCACAACCTTGGCTCTTTGCTACCGCCGCCTTAGAATCTAATTAAAATCCTAATAGGCTCTATCTTTTAGTAAATGGAGCGCGCTCCTGTGGGGCGAGCCTCAGCTACCACGTCTCTGGCAGGTCTGGGAAGATTAACATTTTCGCCTCGCTCGCATCAAAGCGCAGAGCGCACCAAGTCAGTGCCGCCTGCGGTAGCGGGCGGGTCTTTAGTCTCAAACATGACTCTAGACAAACTAATACCCGCCCGCTACCGCAGGCGGTACTGACCTGTTTGTCGTCTCTGAAACTGACCTATTATATCTTTGAGACTATCTGGCCGAGAGCGTCTTCGCTCTGTTCACCTTCGGGCGCGCTCTTAATCGTCCAGTCGTGCGGCGTGAAGAATCGCCCGCGCACTATGCGGCCGGGGTCTACGCGCATCATGGCGCAGTGATACTGCCACTCTATGCCTTCGAGGGGCTCTCGCTGCACGACGGTCGCGTCCAGGTGGTAGATGCCCGGCTGAAGCCCAAGCTCGGGGCAGGTGAATTCCACCACTCCCGCGCCCGGCTCAACGTCCAGCCTTCTCTCGCTCGATTCCGTAGTCAGCTGGCAGTGCAGCTCGTCGTCGCCCGCGTAGAAGAATAGCTCGAAGACAGCATCCTCTACGCGCTCGTGCGCGAAGTACTCTACCGACACCGAGAGCGGCCCGCCCGTCTTAAAGGCAGTTGTTTCCTGGCCCAACGAGTCGCGGAAGACGACGGAGCGAACCTCTATCCTGCGCGTGTTGATGCTGGCTCCCGATGGCGGCGGCTGCGAGGCCGTGAAGCTTCCGGCGATGCGCTGGTATTCGGCAATGACTTCGCGCGGCGGGCCGCTCGCGGCGACCTCTCCGCGCTGAATGAGCAGCACGCGGTCGCACAGTCGCTCCACGGCACCTAGGTCGTGCGAGACGAAGACGATGGTTTTTCCGCCGTGCTTGAGGTCTGTGATTCTCTGTAGACACTTGGCCTGAAAGGCAGCGTCGCCTACGGCCAGCACTTCGTCCAGCAGCAGCACGTCCGGGTCAAGGTGCGCCGCGATTGAGAAGCCTAAGCGCACGTACATGCCCGAAGAGTAGCGCTTGACGGGAACGTCTATGAACTGCCTGATGCCTGCGAACTCGACTATCTGTTCCAGTTTCTCGGTTATCTCACGCCGCCGCATCCCTAAGATTGAGCCGCTCAGGTAGACGTTCTCTCTTCCGGTAAGCTCCGGATGAAAGCCCGAGCCGACTTCTATTAAAGCCGAGAGCCGCCCGTTGATGGTTATCTGTCCTGAGGTCGGCGTGGTGATGTTCGACAGGAGCTTGAGAATGGTGGACTTGCCCGCGCCGTTATGGCCTATGATGCCGAGCGCCTCGCTTCTTTCCACTTCAAACGTGACATCGCGCAGCGCCCAGAAGTCCTGCGAGCCTCGCCTGAGCCGTCTCAGGACGCGCGAGACGGGGTTGCCACCTGCCGCGCTTTCATCATCATTTGCGCGCACCTTGTATCTCTTCGAGACGTGGTCGAATTTGAGGTCAATCATAGCCATCTTCGCTTAAGCCGCACGTTAGATAACGTCGGCGATTGTCGCCTCCACGCGCTTGAAGTAGACGTAAGATATTGCGAGCAGCACGAGCGACGTGACAAGCGCTACGCCCAGAGAGACGAAGTCCGGCGGCTCGCCCTGAAGCATCACGCGGCGAAAGCTCTCTATGATTCCGGCCATAGGGTTGAGCATGTAAAAGGGGCGCAGCCAAGCGGGCACAGCGCTCAGTGGATAAACGACCGGCGAGGCGAACATCCAGAGCTGCATAAGGAGCGGCATGGCCACGCCTATGTCCCTAAAGCGCACCTGTGTCGCCGAGAAAAGGAGCGACACGGCCGTCGCAAAGCAGGTCAGGACGAGGACAATCGGAATGCTGTAGAGAGCCGTCCAAGTCAACTGTACCTGGTAGTAAACCAGTAGCCCCGCGAACACGATGCTCGCCACCAGAAAATCGAAGAGCGCCGCGATGACGTAAGTCAGCGGAAGAATCTCTCGCGGGAAGTAGACCTTCGTCACGAGGTCTGCGTGACTGACGAGCCCGTTCGTCGAATTAACGAGCGCCGTGGAAAAGTATGTCCAGGGCAGCAGCGCAGAGTAGGCGAAGACAGCGTAAGGGATGCCGTCGCTGGGCATGCGCGCTATGTAAGAGAAGATGAGCGTGTAGATGAGCATCAGCGAGAGCGGTTGCAGCACGGCCCACGCCACGCCCAGCACAGACTGCTTGTAGCGCACCTTGACGCGATGCACGCTCAGCGTGTAGAGCAAGTCCCTGTAGTGCGAGAGCTTCACCACGTCGCGCAGGACGCCCGCGAAGGAGACGGCCGGCGCGCCTATGATGGTCACGCGCCGCTCTCTTGAATCGTAAGCGGCGTCCCGCAACTGCTCCGATGTGACATCCGAACTCATCTCTGGACTCTTTATCTCCTTATGACGTGCGGCTCATGGCAAGGGAATCGTTGCCTGCCTCGACCGCGCTCTTCGCGCTCTTATTCTCTTTGTAAAAGTGCTTGCCGTAGAAGAAGCCCGCGAAGTCCCAGACGGCCAGCTCATCCGAAAAGCTTTCGGCGCGGTTCTTATCGAAACGAATCACACGCGAGACTTTACTGATTGCACCGCGCACGGCTTTACCCACAATCCAACGCGGCACTCCCAGAAGGTAAGCCACTGGCATGCGCCGCTCCCTGTCAATCACTCCCTGAGAGACGCCGCGCCAGAAGCTCCACTGACGAAAGTATCGCTTCGTCAGCCTCTCCGGCGGGATGTAGTGATAGATGACGAGCCCCGGAAGATAGAACCCACGCGCGCCCGCCTCTCTCAAGCGGTGATACATGTCCTCGTCCTCGCACGAGAGAAGATGCTTGTCCGTGCGGCCGAGCTTAGTCGTGTAGAGCCCAACCTTTTCCAAGATAGAGCGGCGCAGCACGGAGTTTCCGCCCATCAGTATGCCGGGGTAGTCGTCGTCAAAGGGGCAGCGACTATCGCCTCCGTCAACCCATCCGACAACTCCCCTGTAAGAGAGCGGGAACCATTCGGGACACTCCATGCCCCAGCGAGGCGCGCAGGGGCCGCCTATGAAATCGACGCTCGCGTCGGAGAAGGCCTCGTGAGCCTGCTCGTACCACCCGGCGTCAATCTCTTCGTCGTCGTCAATCATGCCGACGATATCGCCGTCCGTGGCGCGTATCCCTGCGTTTAAGGCGGGAGACCTTCCCTGCTCTTTTTCCAGAAGATAAGAGACGCGCTCCTGCCCGTGCCTCTCTATGTAGTCTTCAACGACACGGCGCGTCTCGTCCTTAGAGTTGTTGTCAACGACAGTGACGCGCACCGTGAGGCCTTCGGGCACGCGCGCCGCCATCAGGCTGTCGAGCGTGCGCTTGAGCATCTCGTGCCTGTTATAGGTAGGCACAATCACGTCCAGCTTCATCGTCGAATCGGTCTTCGGGCTCATTCCTTAAACTCTGGTGCTGGTCTTCAGTATCAGCCTGTCGCGCAAGTCATAGGTGCGTAGGAGCAGCTGAGGCGCGAGCCGCAGCAGCACCAGCACGACTGCTGTCTTGCGGCTCTTGAAGAAACGGTTAGCTTCCTTCAGACATTCGATAGCGGTCTTCGCGTCGCCTTCGGTGAAAGCGCGCTTGCCTCTGTAGAAGCTGTGCGTCGCCTGAAAACGGGCTCTGGCACGCCCTACAGCTTCCCTCTCATCATCCGTCAGACTAAGGCTGCGCTCCAGCTTATCCAGCACGCGCACGGAGTTCTCGCAGACCCAGAGCGGGTCGGATGAGAGGCTGCCGCGATGGCGGCGGTAGCGAACAAGCACGCGGCGGTGATAGCGTATGCGCCCGCCAGCCTTGATTATCCTGAGCCACAGGTCAAAGTCCTCAGAGCAGTTCAGGCTCTCGTCATACATCCCTGCGCGCAAGACCATCTCGCGCCGCGCCGTGACGCAGGTCATGACCGTGCAGGTCTGCATCACCAGGCTCTCGAAAGTCACCTCTCCTTCTGACGGCGCGACCTCCATGAACTCGCGCCCGGCCTCAGGCATGTCACCGAAGACGAGCGCGTTCGGGTAAAGCACGTCAATCGAAGGGTCACGCTCAAGCGTCTCCATCTGCACGGCGAGGTACTCGGGCTCCCACAGGTCGTCCGGGTCAAGCTGCGCTATGAAGGGCGAGCGAGAGGCGCGTAGGGCTGCGTTGCGTGCGGCGCTCACGCCACGGTTCTCCTGCTTGAGATAGACTACGCGGTCAAGGTACGGCTCAAGCGCCAGTTCAAACTCTTCCGTGTCGGGCGAGCCGTCGTTAACGACTATCACTTCAAAGTCGCGAAAGGTCTGTGCGAAGACCGAACAGAGCGCGTCCCTGATGTAACCGGCCGCGCGATAGCAGGGTATGATGACGCTGACAGCCGGGACGTGCTCGTCCCCGCCTTCAAGCTTCTTTGCTGTCGCATCAATCGGCTTCATAGAAATTTCGGCTACCCTCGCGGCGAGCGTAAGACGCTCAGTAGAAACCCGCTCCCCCAAGAACTGTGAATGATGAAGAAGACCACGGGCAGCACAGGCGCGAGCCTGAAGTCCCCGCCTTTTATAGCAAGCTTCACACTAACTGTGGCCGCGAGCAGAGAGTAAGAGGCGACGGTCAATAAGAGCAGAAGAAGCGCGGGCGTCCAGAAGATGCCCAGAGCGCCGAAGCTCAAGATGGAGAGCACGAACACGGGCGCGACAAGCTGTCTCAGTCGCACTGAGCGCGGGTGTTCTTTGAGCATCGCGGCCTTCCAGCGGCCGTAGCGAAAGTACTGGCGAGCTAAATCAGTGAGCGTGGGCCGGGCGTAGTAAGACGAATACCCTTGCGCGTCCAAAAGCACGCGCCCGCCGCCCCGCCTTATGCGGTAATAAAAGTCGTAGTCCTCGTTGGCCAGCAACTCTTCGTTAAAGCCGCCGACTTCCCGCCACAGGCTCTTGGCAAACGCGCCGAAGGGAACAGTGTCCACGAACTCGGACGAAGCTAGACCCGCGTTCCTGTACCTCGCGTCACCTATCCCGAAGGGATGCGACACGGCCAAGGCAATCGCTCGCGCAACTACACTCTCTGCGCCCGGCTCTATGCGCCAAGGCATCCCGCAGACCTCAGCCTCTCCTTTATCAAGAAGCTCAACGAGCCGCCGCACGTAGTTGACTGACGGGACAGAGTGCGCGTCCATGCGGACTATGAGTTCCCCGCGCGCAGCCTCTATCCCGCGATTCAGGGCGGCGGGGATGTGTCGCGCCGGGTTGTCTACGAGACGAACCTGAACCTGCGGGTTCTGTTGCGTAAACTTTGAGACTTCGGCGCGCGTGCCGTCCTCACTCATGCCGTCAACTATGATTATCTCAAAGCTCTCCGGCTCGTACTGGCCCAGAAGATTCGCTAACACCTTGCCTATGTAGCGCTCCTCGTTAAAGCATGGGATGACTACGGAGACGCGCGGCGGAGCAGTAGCAGCGGCGCGCAGAGACTCTTCGCCCGTGCCGCCCGTGTGGACGCGCGGCTCTGTCTCGTAATCTGCGACTGTCGCTTGTGCGTGCTCCAACATCTTTGAGTGTGGGTGTCTGGTAAGAGCCTAATCGTGTGCGTCGCTCTTCTGCTTTCAAGCAGGCCTCTGTAAAGTCTCCTGCTCAAGCAATCCGGGCCGAGGCTCCTTGACAGCTTCTACTTCCTCGCGCTCTTTCATCTTCGCTTCCCGCTCTTCCAGAGCCTTCCGCTCGGCCTTGTAGAGGCGTCGCAGGCAGACCGCGTAGCCCACCAGATAATAAACGTACCACTGGTAAGCGACCGAGGCGAAGAAGCTAGAGACCATGTAGGCCACAAGGCTCGCCTGAAGCCCCACGGCCAGATAGTAGAAATGAGAAGCCCTGCGGTCTTCAAACGTCTCATTCTCTATCATACGCAGGCCCTTGAAGGGCGAGAGGATGAACAATATGTAGACGACCATCGCGGCCATCCCCATCTCGGCCGCGACCTGCGTGTAGGCGTTGTGGCTGACAAGCTCGCCTATAGAGACTATGTGAAAATTGCCCATGCCTACGCCGAAGACCGGGTTGGCAATGGCGACCTTGATTGAGCGAAAGAGGAGGTTCGTGCGAGCGCCTGCGGAGCCGAAGGCGTCTGCGTCGTGGTTGACGATTGAGTCCAGCCGGTTGGTGTAGCCCGCTGGCGCAAAGGCTATCACCGTGGCAAGGCCTACAACGGCCAGCACGATGACGGCCAGCCTGTTCCTGCGGCCAATCTTCCACGCTATGACCGCGCCCGCAGCGACCAGCCCCAGAAAGCCCGAGCGCGAAAAGGTAAGCATGCTTCCGATTATCATCAGCAGCGCGCAGACGGCGTAAAGGATTTTGAAGACGATGTTTCTAGTGGTGAACGAGAGAGCGACCGAGATGGGTATCACCGTCACCAGATGCAACGCCATGTCGTTCGGATTGCCGAAGAGGTTTCCTATGATGCCCGCTACGCGATAGCCTTCGACGCTGAAGCGCGCCATGCGGTAGTCGTAAATTGCGCCCACGCTCAGGACTACGCTCACCGTCAGCGTCAGAAAGAAGATTCCCTTCAAACGCCACTCCGTCCTGACCACGTTAATCATCACTATGAAAATCATCACAGGGCGCAGGAACTCTACAAAGGTCGCGAGCGCCTCAGGCGGATTGATGGCGGGCGGAATCGAGATGAGCGCGGCCACGCAGAAGAGCAGCAGAAGATTTACTTCGCGCGGGCGGGCCGTCAGGTTGCCTTCCGCGGCAAGCTGCGACGGCAGGTAGGCCGCCAAAGTAAAGACGCCCATCCAGAAGGCCATAGACTTGACCGAATTCAGGGCCGTGAAAATCTCGTAAGGGCGGAAGTAGAGTACAACCGTGAAGAGAAAGAGCCCCGCGTAGCTGATGGCGTGCCCGCGCCTGAAAATCCAGTTCTCAGGCTTCGCTTCTTTCTTCGATTTTGATTTCGGGGTGGTGTCTTCGTGTCGCTCTGCCTGAGCTACTACTACTTCTTCTTCCTTCGCGGAAGCAAGCGGCTCTAAGAGAAAATCGGCGGTCTCTTCCGTTTCACGCTTACGCGCGCGACGCGAAGGCGTCACGGGTTCATAATCTACGAATGAACTACCAGACCGCATCTTGAAGGCACTCAGGTCAAGCGAACGGGTCGCAAAAGCGTAGCAATCGTCTCGCTCTTGGAAAAAGGCACAGGGCATGTGGGCCTTTTAGGGGGCGAGACATCTCGCGGGCCGAGTATACACTGCGGCGGGCCACTTTTGCGAAAAGCTTAGACGGCGATGCTCTCTTCGACCAGAACCAGCGAGCGCACTTTCTCTCGCAGAGCCAGCTCAAAGCGGCGCGCCTCTTCAATCTCGGAGAAGGCCAGCGCGCGAAGCTCCTGCTCTATGCGGCGGCGATAGTCAGAGACGAGCGAGTCTGAGACTCCAAGAGCGCTCGCCACTTCCAGCTGCGTCGAATGCTCCGGGCTCAGGTAACAGTGCCACAGCACGCCGAGCATGCGGTTGTACTGCTTGACCTTCCCGCGCACGCTCTCGTGCAGGCCCTTCAAAAACTGCTCGACGCATCCGGCGGCGGCCTGCTCCGACTCGCGCCTCAAGAGCCCCTCTTCGGGATTGTCGCCAACGTCCACGGGCTCAAACTGCATCCCGCCTTCTTCGCCGTCGTCGCCTCCTAGCGGCACGAGGTAGATGTCCATGACGGGGAGCCTCGACATCACAAGGCTGCGAAGCGCGCGCACGTCCACGGGAGAGTCCACCGCCTCAAGGACGGAGATAATAAGGTCTTCCAAATCAGAGTTGCTGATGACCACCTGAGCGTCGCCCGTGCAGCCCACCATGCGCGTGTCGCGCTGGCGCATCGGTATCATCTGCACTCTCTGCTCAAGCTCATGCGTCTCGCGCCTTCCCTTCCCGTCGGGCCACTCCGAGAGGCCATAGACGCGGTCAACAAGGCGGCGGTGCGGCTCGTCGTTCATGCCCGAAGAGTCGAAGCGGCGGAAATTGGCGCTCGATTGAATCAGGGTAGAGATGCGGCGGGCCAGTCTATAGGATTCCGGGTGACGCTTGCGTAGCTCTGCCGTCAGAAGATTTGTCAGCTCAATCTGCCCTATCTCGCACTCGATTTCGGCATCGGTCATCCCAGTGTCCAGATAATGCTGAAAGCGCCCCTTGCTCAAAAGCTGCACGAACAGCTCCTGCGTGAGGTCTGTGTAAGCGTTTTGCGCCCCCTCTTCGACAAGGAGCCCTGCGCTGCGGGAGGCGCGCACGAGCGGGTGATGACAGACGACGCGGTGCAGGTCGCTCCAGAGCTGTGAAACGTCCGAGCGCTTGAGGCTGTTAACCCACTGTATGCTCTTCGGTTGGCGCTCCCTAAAGGCGCGTTGCGAGCGCGGCTGTTCCTTCAGAGCGCTCATGGTTGATTCGGGATGATTAGTGCCGGTAGCTTTCACGATGATTTGTCTTCAGGTCTGGTATTTTGTGCAAGGACTCTGGGATAAGCAGGCAATGGCTAACCTTTAAGATAGTACCGCCGGGTAACGCTTGTGTTTCATCTCGCGGCGCATGTGCTGTCTTAGCTCATCTGGTTCAAGCTGGTCAGAGGCGACGCGTGAAGGCTGACATCTTTTATGAGCGGATCACCTTTGCCAGATTTGAACAGGGGTGGCGGGTTTGCGCCTCTGGCCTCGTCTGATGAGCGCGGCCAGCCGTGCGCAATTAAAGTCGGGCAGCGATTATTCGTTACCTCTTTCCCAAGGGTTGTCAAACTGGGCCCAAACGAGGGGCCAATTTTGCTTTGAGACCTTGCCGGGAAACCGCGCTTATTCTGACCGCAAAGGGGAATCGGCGCGGCCAGGCTAGATAGGGGAATCAAGGAGCGCAGTGGCATCCCTGACTGACGTTTAAGATGTTATCAGCAAATACTTTTTTGAGCAACATCTTTTTACACACTGGCCAAAATATTGATAAGACTTGAAAAAAAGGGCCCGGAGGGGGCGGAAGTTTTGGAAGCTGCGGGCAATTAGCGCTTTCCTTTTGATGACCAGGCTAGAGCGCCCTTTGGTTCGAGAGGATGTCATGGCGGCTCCTCGTCTCTGCTTGCCCCACAAGTTTGCTGCCAATTTTGCGGGAGGCGCTCCGTTTTACACAGGCCGGTCAAGGATGCTCTACGAACTACGAGCAAAAGAGGTAAGCCCACAGTAAGGGTGAGCATATGAGGACTTCAAGCATCACGGTGTTTTCCAAGCAGGCTAGCTGCCCCTCAGCCGAGACGCTCGTTTCATACAATACTTCAACACTTTCGGCGGGCGCTCGGGCGCACGTCCTGGAGCATCTCTCGTCCTGCGAGTTCTGTAGCGCGGAGCTGAAACTGCTGTCCGAGCACACACCGCTTGAGGAAGAGTACCGCGCAGCGGAAATCCCAGCGCACCTGCGCTCGCTGGCCGAGGCTCTTATGGGCCAGACGGAGCTATCGGGCATACTCTCTCTCAGGGAAATCTCCTGCGAGCCGGAGCGGCTGACGCTGACGGACGCTTAAAAATCTTGAAATAGATGCTAAAAGGCACTAAGCAGAGATAATTTGCTTAGTGCCTTTTATTGTGACGCGTCCTTGATTTATCTCTTCAAATACGAATCTCTTCAAGGCAGGCCCTGACCTCGCGGGCCAGCACCTGTACGTGCGGCTCGTCGTACATGTTCAGGTGATTGCCGGGCACTATGCGAACGTCCACGCCGCCCGAGGCCAGCTCCTTCCATCCCTTGTCGCGGCCGAGCGCGCGGAAGACGGGCTGGGCTCGGGTGCGAAAGAGCGTGACGCGCCCCTCATAGCGCCGCGCCTCGTAGCCCGCAAGGGCCTGAAACAGCGCTTCGCTCACGCGGCGATGATTGTCCGGCAGAAGCGCCACGTCCAGCATGTCTTCCAGATTTTCCCTGTGGGCTTCTACGTGCAGCGGGCCAATGCGGCTGAAGAGGTTTCGCCCGACCCGCTTCAGGTGCCTTTTGACATCGGCGGCGACTTCGCGCGGCTGTCGCTTGAAGACGTGGTCGGCCAGCCAGTAGGGAAGGTTCAGCGCCGTGTGGAGAAGGCGAGCCGCGCTGATTCCCTGCTCATTCGAGCCCGGCGCTTCTTCGTCCAGCACGGCGAGGAGCGCTATCTCCTCTCCGCTCTCCTGTAGCTGCTGGGCCATCTCGAAGGCTATCACGGCCCCGAGCGAGTAGCCGCCGAGTATGTACGGCCCCGAGGGTTGAACGCTTCGCACAATCTCCACGTAATGCGAGGCCATGGCGCGCATGTCCGTGAAGGGCTCTTCAAGGCCGTCGAGCCCGCGCGCCTGTATGCCGTAGAAGGGATGGGCCGAGCCGAGGTAGCGCGCAAGCGTGCCGTAACCGAAGACCTCGCCGCCTATCGGGTGCATGAAGAAGATAGGCGTGCGCTCGCCCTCTGTCTGAATCTCCACGAGCGAAGACCACCTCTTCTCGGGCACATGCGACTCTATGACTCGCGCCAGGTGCTCTATAGTCCCTTCGTGTATGAGGGCCGAGAGCGGGATGTTCTTGCCAAGGCTGTCATGAACCTCAAGCAGCATGCTGACGGCCAAAAGCGAGTCGCCGCCAAGCTCGAAGAAGTTGTCGCGCACGCCTATGGGAGAGATGCCTAGCACGCCTTCCCAGATTTCCTTAAGCTCGCTCTCAATCTGTGTGCGCGGTGACTCCGTGGCTTCGCCCGGCTCGTGTATGGGGCTCGGGCTGTGCGCGGCGAGCGAGAGGCGGTCGACTTTTCTGCTCGGCGTCAGCGGCATCGTCTCAAGATGCACGAAGCCCGAGGGCAGCATGTAATCCGGCAGCCTCGCCGCCAAAAACTCCCGCAGCTCTTTGGCCGTGGCAGTTTTTCCGGCATCCTTCGAGACCCAGTAGGCCATGAGCCGCTTGTTGCCCGAAGCATCCTCGCAGACGAGCGCCACGCTCTGGCCCACAGCTTCGTGCTGCGAGAGCGCCGATTCTATCTCGCCAAGCTCTATGCGAAAGCCGCGTATCTTGACCTGGCTGTCGGCCCTTCCCAGAAACTCTATGTCGCCGGAGGGCAGCACGCGCCCGAGGTCTCCAGTCCTGTAGAGCCTTGCGCCGCCGTGAATGTCGAAGGGGTCAGGGACGAATCTCTCTGCGGTCAATTCGGGCCGCTCAAGGTAGCCGCGCGCAAGGCAGACGCCGCCCACGTAAATCTCGCCCGCCTCGCCTGCCCCGACCCTTTGGAGTCGCTCGTCTAGCACGTAAACCCGTGCGCCGTCTATAGGCCTGCCTATGGGAACGGAAGAGGCGTTTGCCGAAAGCTCTCGCGTGTCGCAGAAGGTGGCGTCGGCAGCCGCTTCCGACGAGCCGTAGAGGTTAAGAAGCGTCGTCTCAGGCGCGCTCTTTCTAAAGCGCTCGCAAAGCTCTGGCGAAAGCGCCTCGCCGCTGCTGACGCAGACCTTAAGCTGCGGCAGTCTTCGCCCAAGCTCCGGCTCCGCGTCCAGCATGGCGCGCAGGAGCGACGGCACGAGCACGATTCTCGTCACCTTCCGCCGCGCCAGAGTCTCTATAAGCCTGCGCACGTCCTTCACATCTTCATCGGGGATGATGACTAGAGGCACGCCTTTGAGGAGCGGCCCGAAAATCTCCCACACGGAATCTACGAAGCTGAGCGCAGTCTTCTGGCACAAGACCTCTCCGGTCTCGAAAGGAAAGGCGCGCCACATCCACTGGAAGCGATTGACCGCGCCCTTGTGCAAGCCCTGAACGCCTTTGGGCCTGCCCGTAGAGCCGGAGGTGTAAGCCACGTAAAGCAGATTTTCGCCCGTCAGCCCGGACGGCGGATTATCGGAGCGCGCGTCAGCCAGACGACCATCCATTTCATCCAGCACAATCACCCGCGCGTCGTGCTCTGTAAGCGTGCCGGAGAGTTTTTTCTCAGTCAGTAAAAACGTGGGACGCGCGTCCGCGAGCATGAAAGAGAGCCTCTGCTTCGGGTACGAGGGGTCGAGCGGAAGGTAAGCGCCGCCAGCCTTTATGACGGCGAGGATGGCCACGAGCATCTCAGCGGAGCGCTCCGCGTGAATGGCACAAAGGGTTTCGAGGCGAGCGCCAAGCGAAAGCAGGTGATGCGCCAGACGGTTCGCGCGCTCGTTCAGCTCTCGGTAGCTGAGCCGCTGCTCTTTGAAGTAAACGGCCACACTGTCAGGCGTGCGCTCTGCCTGCTCCTCGAAGAGTTGCTGTATGGATAAGGCTTGCGGCTCCCGCACTTGAATAAAGTTATCGGCTGACGAAGGATTGTATAGTTCGACTTTCAGCATAAAGAAGAGGCACAGCTTAACCCTCGTTTCGTGTGCGACTAGGCGAGTAAAGGCAGACCGGGTAACAGGCTTTAGCGGCCCAACGGCGCGCTTGAGAGTATGGATTCTCAGGCGCACGCCTGTCAAGATTTATAGTCTTACGGCTCTGTTAAAAGGTGAGGTGGGCCAGGCGTGATTACTCCGAAGCGCCGTAAAGCTCGTCAATCAGGTCAGAGTATTTCTCGTCGACTATGCGTCTTTTGACCTTCAAGGTGGGCGTCAGCTCGCCGCCGTCAATGGTGAACTCTTCCGGCAGCAGGGCCACGCGGCGCACCCGTTCGTAATCGGCAAGCTCCGTAGTGAGCTGAATGATTTCGCGCTGGACTATCTTGACGGCTTCGGGCGCGCGGCTCAGCTCTGCGCGCCCTCGCGGCGGCTCCGAGCCGTTCTTCTGCATGGCTTCAGAGAGCGCTTCCCAATCGGGGACGATGAGCGCGGCGGGCTGCTTGCGGCCCGCTCCTATGACAACGACCTGGCTGACAAGCTCGCTCTGCTTGATGAGGCTCTCTACCAGTTGCGGCGCGACGTACTTGCCGTTCGAGAGCTTGAAGAGGTCTTTCTTGCGGTCTGTGATGTAGAGGTGGCCGCGCTCGTCCATGCGGCCAACGTCGCCGGTCGCGAACCAGCCGTCCTTCAGCACTTCACTCGTCTCTTCCGGCTTGCCGTAATAGCCGCGCATGACGTTCGGCCCGCGCACCACTATCTCTCCGTCCTCCGCAATCTTCACTTCCATCCCCGGAAAGACCAAGCCGACAGAGCCCACCTGGTTATCCTCGGGGCGGTTGGCAGAGACGATGCAGGTCTCTGTCATGCCGTAGCCCTGAAGAATTGGAATGCCTGCGGCCATGAAGGAGAAGGAGAGCGTGGGCGAAAGCGGCGCGCCGCCCGAGACGAAGAAGCGCAGGCGGCCGCCTACGCCTTCGCGCCACTTTGAGAAGACGAGGCGGTCTGCCACAGACTGCTTGAACTTGAGCGAGAGGGGAATGCGCTCACGCTTGTCCTTCAACTCCGCGTAGCGCAAACCCGTCCGCATGGCATCTTCAAAGACCTTTCGCTTCCAGCCTTTGGCGGACATACCGCGCTTGACTATCTTGTGATAGACCTTCTCGAAGAGCCTCGGCACGGCCGTCATAATCGTCGGGCGCACTTCGCGCAGGTGCTCGCCCACCTGGTCGAAGGAGGCAGAGTAATGCACGGAGACGCCCGTGTAGCAGAAGACGTAAAAGACCGCGCGCTCGAAGATGTGCGAAAGCGGCAGCACCGAAAGCGCCACGTCAGAAGTGTAGATGGGAAGCGAGCCCGCGATTGAAAGGACGTTCGAGACGAAGTTGTTGTGCGAGAGCATCACGCCCTTAGGCTCGCCCGTAGTCCCGGAAGTGTAGATGACGGTCGCAAGGTCATCGAGGCTCACGGCTGAAAGAAATCGCTCGAAGGCTTCCGGCTCACGCTCTGCCCTGGCGCGTCCAAGCTCTTCCAGTTCTGAAAGCTTTCCGCCGCGCTCCACTCCTTCGTCCGCGCCTTCGTCAAAGAAGATGATTCGCTCAAGCTGCTCAAGGCCGTCGATTCCGGGCCGCGCGTGCTTGAAGACTTTTTTGCCCGAGACGAACAGGAGCCGCGCGCCTGAATCCCCGAGGATGTAGCGCACCTGCTCCACGGCTTGCGTCGTGTAGATGGGAACGTTGACGGCACCGAGGCTCAGGATTGCGAGGTCAACGATTGACCATTCGGGGCGGTTCTCGGAAAGCAGCGCGACGCGGTCGCCGGGCTTGACGCCAAGCTCCGAGAGCCCCAGCGCGATACGCTCTATGCGCGTGAGAAACTCCGAGGCAGAGATGCGCTCCCAGCGCCCGTCTCGCTTACGGTTAAGCGCGTCCGGCTTAGAGTGCTCGCGCACGCCCGACAGGCACATCGCCGGAAGGGATTGAAAATCGGAGGCGGATTCTACCTTTTGACTCATCAAGCGTCCTCAACCTTAGCGGCCTTCTCTCTGCGCGCCTTGAAATATGCGACCGTCCGCCCAAGCCCTTCGGGCAGAGCTATGGTCGGCTCCCACCCAAGCAACTCCTTGGCGCGTGTGATGTCGGGCTTACGCTGCTGCGGGTCGTCCTGCGGCAGCGGCTGGTGCGTTATCTTCAGCTCGCCCCCGGTAGCCTTCGCCACCTCGTCGGCCAGCTCCCTTATAGTAAACTCTCCCGGGTTCCCAAGGTTAACGGGGAAGTGCACGCCTTCGGTGTTCATCAACCGTATCAAGCCCTCTATCAAATCATCCACGTAGCAGAAGGAGCGCGTCTGCTCGCCTCGTCCGTAGATGGTCAGCTCCTCGCCCCTCAGAGCCTGCGTGATGAAGTTTGAGACCACGCGCCCGTCATTCTCAAGCATGCGCGGCCCGTAGGTGTTGAAGATGCGCGCAATCCTTATGTCCACCCCGTTCTGCCTGTGATAGTCCATCATCAAAGTCTCTGCCAGCCGCTTCCCTTCGTCGTAACAGTTGCCGCAAAAGGCGGCCCGCCCATTTCGCCGCACACAGATGACGTGGTTTTTCACGTTGACGCAATAGACCTTGCCTGCGTAAGGGACACGCTCAGGGCTGACAAGATTAGCCTCGACGGGTGGACGAATGTTGACGCGATAAAGGTCGCGGCCAACTGCATGAGAGACAACTGTGGCAGCGTAACCGCAGCGCATCGCCAGCTCCTGCACGTCGTCTGCCAGCCGCTTTGATTTGGAATAGTAGGCGTAACAATTCCCACGGCGCGAGCCGTCACCAAGTATAAGCGCCTTGAAAAGAATCAGCGATTGTCTTCTGGATAATTGAAGAAACTCGCGCGGTATAAACTTATCGCCGGATTTGCCGAGCGGCCCCAGAATGGCTGCCAGTTGCTTACTACAGATGCGGAACTGGTGGTCGTCCGACTGGAAGAACTTGAAGCCCAGGCGGCTCAGGCAGGCTGCAATTTTCGCGCGCCCCGCCGGATTTTCCTGAGCAATCAAAACGTTGTAATCGGCTACGTCGTAATCCCTGCCGCCCACCACACGGCTGCGGCGTCGAACATGCACGCATCCTTCCGAGATGTAGTAGCCTAGGAATTCCAGCCAATCATCCATAGGGATACGTTCGACACTTACTTTGGAGTTGACGGGCGGGTCGCCGAGCATGAAATATTCCTGCTCTTCGCCCGCGAACTCGCCGCCCGTCATGACGCGCCACGCGGGCCAGTGCCTTTCTTCGTCCGCGCGAAGGAACCTGAGCTTCCCCGTCTTGCTTCGCACGTACATGGAATGATTCGGCGTCACACAAAAGTCATACTTGGCGTTCGCAAATCTCAAGAGATGGCCGACGTATGGTTGAACGATATACTCGTCTGGAACGTGATACTCAATCGCGCCCTGCGGATTAAGCGTCGCCACTCGCACGCCCGGACGCAGCTCGGGAAACGGCACCCAACCGTGCTCCGTCAGAATCTCGGTCTCATCGTCGTAACATGACCTAATCCCGATGCAGTTGACGTGGCCCCAGTAGTCCTCTGTTTGCGGGTGTACTTCGGGGTCGCCGTAGACTTCGGAGGTGGAGGCTTGGAGGATGCGTGCGCGCACGCGCTTGGCAAGACCGAGCATGTTGATGGTGCCCATGACGTTGGTCTTGACGGTCTTGACGGGGTTGTACTGGTAATGAATGGGAGAGGCCGGACACGCGAGGTTGTAGATTTGGTCTACTTCCAGAAGCACTGGCTCTATCACGTCATGGCGCAGCAGCTCGAAGTGGTGATTGTCGAGCAGGTGTATGATGTTCTCGCGCCTGCCCGTGAAGAAGTTGTCCAGACAGATTACGTCGTGGCCCGCTTCGAGCAGCCTCTCGCAAAGGTGCGAGCCGAGGAACCCGGCCCCGCCTGTGACGACTATTCTCATCAGTAACCCCTCTTCCGTAGGGCAGATTATTAGAACAACGATTATTGAATCAACTACTCGGGGAGCGCGCCGCCCGGCTTCAGCGCCAGCGTGCAGCGCGAGACGCACACCATACGGTCGCGCTCGTCCTTTATCTCTATGGCCCAGACGTTCATCTGTCTTCCTATGTAGACGGGACGGGCTTCCGCCACCACGCGGCCCTTGGTCACAGAGCGCAGGTGATTGGCGTTTATCTCTACGCCGACGGGCGTGTAGCGTGTCAGGTCTGTGTTGAGCGCCGCGCCGATTGAGGCGGCAGTTTCGGCAAGCACGACCGAGACGCCGCCGTGCAGGAGCCCCGTGTACTGGTGAACGCGCTCTGTGACAGGCATGGAGAGAACAACGCGGTCTCGCTCGGCTGCCTCAACCGTGATGTCCAGAGTCTCAAGGACAGTGTGGCCTCGTCTGCTTCGCAAAGTTTCAAGCACGTTCATCGTCGGTCTTCCTCTTCAGCAGTCAACTCTACGGTCAGGATACTACCTGCTCTTCTTCTTCCACGCTCTGGGCGGCTTTCGTTTCCCGCCCGGCGCTTCTGCCGGACGCGCGCCAGCCCTGACCGCCCAGAATCTTTACGTCCACGAGCCCCGCGCGCTCGAACCACTCGGCCACCTCCGCGCTTGAGTAGCGGTTCTCAATCGGCGCGGAGAAGCGGTCGAACTGGTCTGTGTGCAGCACGCGGAAAGAGTACTTGCGATAATGGCCCAGCGGCACGCGGTCTGCCAGCCCGCTCGTACTACTGAAGCGCCCGAGCACTCGTGCAGGCGTGACGAAAGCCACTTCAAACCCGGCTGCTATCAACCAGGAGACTTTCTTCAAAAGATTATGGGGCATGCGAGTGGTGACGCGCCGCGCGGCTGTCACGACGCCGAGCAGCGCCCGACGCCACGCCGCCTCGCCCTCAAGATTCCAGTAAAGATAGATGTTCATGAACCCGCCCTTGCGTAGAAGCTTGAGCAGCGAGCGGAAGCCCTTCTCAGGCTCCGGCAGGTGATGAAGCACGCCCAGGCTGTAGATGAAGTCGAAGGTGCCGGGCCGAAACGGCGGGCGATAGATGTCCGCCTGAACGAAGTGGGCGTTCGTGTGCGCGCGGTTGTTGCGCGCGGCGACCTCTATGGCCTGACTCAAGTCCATCGCAATGACTTCGCGCGCGGTCTTCGACACGTAGTAGGTGTGGCGTCCCGTGCCGCATCCCGCGTCCAGCACTCGCTTGCCACGGAAGTCAGCGGGCGAAAAGCGCTCGAAGTACCAGAGAAAGTTCTTCTCGTAATCCTCGGGCAGTATCTCTGAGAAAGCCTGCCACTCGTAGCCGAAGCTGCGCGCCGTCTCTTTCTGCTTCGTAAGAGCCTTGTCCGTCTCGCCAGCATTCTTTGAAAGGACTTCCTGCGGCAACGCGTCTTCCGGCAAATGTTTCCCGTGCTCGCTATAAAATTCCGGGTGCATCTCCCACAGCATCGACTGAAGGTCTGCGGGCAGAAGGCGCGGGATGCCTCCTATGATTGGATAAGAGGCTCCGCACGCGCACCTTAAGAGGCCGCTTTCGGTCTCGTCTGCGGACGACACACTTTGCGCGTCGAAGCTCTCAAGCGAGAGCGCACCCGCACACACGGGGCAAACAATCAGCTCTAACAGGTTCTTCCTCATCTCTAATTACAGCAGCTTTCCTAAACCTTCTCGGCGACCGCACGGCTGGCGGCTGTGCTGTGGCTGTGCCCTCGATGACGGCGACGGCGTCTGTGGCGGCGCTTAGTTTGTCCTCCACCCTCTTCCACGTTGCCGTTCACGGTGGCGAGCGCGCAGAGCGTCAGGAAGAGAAGACCGTTGGCCGTCGTGTGCAGCGTGAAATCGAAGAAGCTGTGAACCAGCACGCCGAAGCAGCCTACCAATGCTCCCGTCGCCACGCCTCTTCTAAACGGGTCTTCCGTCTCGCGCCGCGCGAAGCCTTTGCGAAACAGCAGGCCGACGAACGCGAGCGCTAATATAGCGCCGACAATGCCTGCGTCCGAGAGCACCTGTAGGTAATCGTTGTGCGCCTGCTCAAGACGGAACATGCCGTTGCGAGTATCGTAGAGCGTGTAGGCCACGCCGAACGAGCCGAGCCCCGTTCCTATCAACGGATGGTCGCGTATTACCTGAAGCGCGCCGCGCCAGAAATGCGCGCGTCCCGTCGTAGGGTCTTGAGCATTCACAGTCCCTATAAAACGGCTCAGGACATCTTCGCCGCCGAAGAAGACCACGGCCGAGAAAATCACAGAGAGCAGGACGAGAGCCAGCCCCGCTCTAATCATCAAAGAGCGCGCACGCCCGCGCTTTCTCTCAGACTGCTCCTCGTCGCGTCCTAGGCTCAGGCCCGTGATGCTGAAGAGAAAGATGGTCTCGGCGAAGAGGCTTATGATGCCGCCGCGCGAGTTGGTCATGACGAGCGCAATCGCCATCATCACGGCCGCGAAGATACAGAGAAGGCGCTTCTCGCTCTCAACCGCGCCCGCGAGCAGCAAGCCCGCAGTCAACCCCAGCGCCATCTCCATGTAGGCCGCGAAGTGATGCCGGTTAATGAACGGCCCGAAAGCGGTGCTCTGGCCCAGTTCCTTTATCCCGTAGATTCTGGTGGGCGAGACGAAGGACTGCGTGAGTCCGAAGATGGCGAGCGCGAAGCTGAAGATGACGATGGTGTAGGTGACTACGCGCAGGCGGCGCGGGCTGTCTATGAAGACGAGCGCCGCCGCGAAATAGACCAGTAGCGCCACGAGCTGAACCAGTATGAGGCGCGTTGAGTACGGGTCGAGCGAGAGAGTGCGCGCAGCCGCTACACCACTCGCGGCCTCAAGCGGAGCGCTACCGATTGGCAGAAGCTGTATCAGTCCCAGCAGGCAGATTCCCAGAAGCGGCAGTTGCAGCGAGTTGCGGCTCAGGCGTAAGGTGCGGCTGCGCCATGCGTCCACGGCCCAGAAGATGATGACGAGAGCGGCGCTCGACTGAAAGAGGGCGAGCGCCCAGTAATGCACCGTGCCGTAGGCGAGGGTCGAGAGCACCAGCGCCATGCAAAGTATCAGTATGATGAAGCGGCTGGCTACCGTGTGAACGAGACGGCTCGGAGGCGCTCCCTCTTGAAGAGAGCCGCCGTCGCTAACGCGCGCCTGCGCCCCTTGCGCCAGCTTCTCTGCCTGTGAGTTGGAGATTGAAGTCGTCATACCAAACAGTGCCGAAGATGGGGCACACGCCGCCCTCTGCGGCACACGTCGCGCGGCCGATGCTTAAGATTATCCCGTCCACATCGGCCGGAACCTTGAAGTCCATAGAGATTTTCTGCCAGTCGCTGTCGCCCGCCGTCGCCTGCGCGGATTCCGCAAGCCTTGCCTTGTCCACGGCGCTCAGAATCCTGACGACCGGCGTGGCGGCGCTCTTCAAACCGCTCGTGCGAACATAAAAGGTCAGATGATAATTAGCGCTCGGCTCGACCGCTATCAACTGCGAGATGTTAAGCTCGAAGGGGTCGGGCGCGTTTAAGTTGACTCTGAGGCTCATCTCGCCCGCTTGCGCTTTGCCGGGGTCAAGGGAGGCGCGGGCCTGCGCCGTGCTCGGCACGTTCCACGTGAAGAGGTCTGTGGCGTCCTGCTTGACGCCTCCCTCAAAGCTTCCGTTAGAGACCTTCCCGACCTCAAGGCCCGCCTGCTCCTGAGAGATGTCACGCAAGCTTTCGAGCGCCATGCGGTAACGCTTCTCCGCGACCAGCGTATCCGTCAGGAGCTTGCCCGTCGTCTCGAACTCCTTCTTCTGCTCGCGGCTAAAGCCCGACCAGATTTGTATCGCCTCGTTCAGCTGCTTGCGGCCCAGCAGGTACGCGACCAGTTCTGAGCGCACCGAGGGCGAGTCTCCGAGCGCGCGGCTCATCGTCCCAACGTCCCCGCCATAAATCATCCAGGCGTAATCAAAGACCGCGCCGCGCTTCGTGGGGTCTTCTTCCGCCACGCGGCGCAGCTCCGTCATAGCCTCGTCGAAGCGGCCTCGCCTCAGCAGAAAGTTTCCCAGATGCCAGCGCGGCCATGAGTAATAGGGCGCAAGCTCTACGGCGCGGCGCAGAGCGCGCTCGCTCCCGGCAAAGTTTCCCGCCTGCTCCTCTGCCCTTCCCAAATCCGTCCAGAGACGAAAGTCCCTAGGCGAAAGACTCACGGCCCTTTTGTACTCGCCGATTGCCGCTTGCAGGTCGTTTGCCCCGACGCCTCTTTGCAGCACTGTGCCGAGCGCCCAGCGAGCCAGCGGGTCGTCGGGCGAAAGGCGCGCGGCAGTCTGCGCCGCGCTGAGAGAGTTCTCGGGCAGGTATGGCGCGGCCAGCGCTATCTCGCTTCCGCCGTACCAACGGAACGCGAGCCACGAGCAGAGGAGCGCCGCGAGCGCTACGACTATGAGCAGAGCGCGCGCTAGCGTGCTGCCCGCGTCTATGAGCTTTAACTGGTCGGAAGCCACAATAGGAATCAGAGAAAATCTTAAAACGGGAATCTAAAAAATCTCGCGCGCTCTTAGTCTTCGTCCACCTGCTCTATCTTAATCAGCATGCGCTTGAGCGAGACGTTCACCTCTCGGCAGTCGTCCAGAATCTCGCGCACGCGCTCCTTTGAAATCTTTGAGCTTGAGATGAGTATCTCGTCAATGCGCTGGTCGCTGCAAATGCTCTGCAAAGAGCCGTTGCCGCCATACACCTTCAGCCCGTGTATGACCTTTCCCTTCTTGTTCGGGTCGTCGTCAATGAAGCCCACGGGCGCGTACTTCAAGTCGCGGTTATTGCGAAGCTCTCTCAGTAGAAGCTCGCCCCCATCGCCCGCGCCGTAAATCAGTATCCGTGCGCCTTCAAGCGACTGCGGCTGCGGCAGCACCTGCCGGAACAGTCGGAACGCCATGCGGCTCCCGGCCACCATCATCAGCAGTATTATCGCGTCAACTATGAAGACCGTGCGCGACACGCCCTCGAACCTGAAGGCGAAGAGCACGGCCAGCAGGCTCGCGACGGAGCTTATCACCACGGCCTTTGCGAAGACCACGAGGTCGTCAACGCTCGTGTATCGCCAGATGCCTCTGTAGACGCCCATCACCAGAAACGTAGCCATCTTGACGAACAGTATGACGGGCAGCGTGCGGAAGAAGATGGTGCGCGCGGTGCTTTCCGACATGGGCCCGAAGCGCAGGACGTATGCCAGATAATAAGAGAGGATGATAAGCACAAGGTCCAGCATCACCTCGAAGATCCTGCGCTTGTAGGAGAGGTCAACCAGAAAGGCGGAGAGCGGTTTCTCGCGCGCCGCCTGAGCATCCTTCTCGTCGTAAACCTTCACGCCCGAGAGATAAACGCCGAGCAGAGTCAGCACCACCGTGAAGCCCGAGACGGCGGCTATGCTCATGTCCGGCTCCATCTGCCTGACCAGCAGCGCCAGAAGTCCGGAGAGAGCGGCGAAGCCGTAGAGCATCAGCACCGCGCGGCGCTCGGACATCCCCAGCGCCACGAGCCTATGCGAAGTGTGGTCGCGCCCGCCTTGCCTGACGGCACGGCCCGACAATTTGCGCACGACCGTCACGAGCGTAGTGTCGAAGATAGGGATAAACAGGATAAGAATCGGCACGGCCAGCACGGGCAGAAACGAGCGCGAGCGCCCGCCCGAGACACTCATCAAAGCCGTGCTCGCGATAAAGAAGCCTATGAACATGGAGCCGCAGTCGCCCATGAAAATCGAGGCCGGGTTCGAGTTGTAGGCCAGGAAGCCTACGAGCGCGGCGGCGAAGACGGCCAGCATGGAGGCTTCCACGAACTGGCCGTTGGCGATGAAGCTCAGGGCCAGAAAGATTGAGGCGATGGCCGCGATGCCCGCCGCCAGCCCGTCCATGTTGTCCAGCAGGTTGATGGCGTTGGTGATGCCTATCAGCCAGAAGATGGTGATGGCTATGTTGACGGTGTGCGAGCTTGTCCACGGCAGGCTCAGGCCGTAATAGATGATGAAGGCCGCGCCCATCACCTGCCCTATCAGCTTCTGGTAGGGCTTGGCGTGAAAGATGTCGTCGGCCAGTCCCATCAGAAAGAGAAAGGTGCTTGAGCCTATGACGACCCAGCCGTAGGGCGTGTGCTCTATGAAGAGTAGATAAGGGATGACGACCGAAAGCCAGATGCCTGTGCCGCCGAGCATGGCCGTGGGCTTCTTGTGCCAGCGGTCAATCTTGGGCTTGGCGACCATGCCTACGCGGCGCGCGACGAGGCGCACCAATGGCGTCAGGATGAGCGAAAGAGCAAAAGCGAGCGCTATGGCAGTAATCTGTAGCGTATCGAAAGGCATGGCTTGAAAGATTTCCGGCGAATCTGAAACCCTAGTAGATTGCGCGCGACAAATCAAGCGCACAGAAAGGAATTAACAGGGATAGACAGGATAGACAGGATAAAGAAGAAGCAAGCTCTTCTCTTTTTATCCTGTCTATCCTGTCTATCCCTGTTAATTTCTCTTCCTCAATCTAAGCTTGTGTGGCGGATTTCTGGCCGGTGTTGAAGATGCGCCCGCGCGGCTCGCCCTCCGCGTCGCTGTAATAGTTGATGACGGTCTGGAGGATGCCGTCCAGAGACATGCGCGGGCTGAAGCCCACGAGCGATTGAACCTTGGAGATGTCGGGAACCCTTCGAGGCATGTCCTCGAAGCCCTCTTCGTAAGCCTCGTCGTAAGGCACGTAGACAATCTCGGAGGATGAGCTGGTCAGAGCCTTGACGCGCTCGGCCAGCTCACCGATTGTCACCTCTTCGTTGGAGCCTATGTTGAATACCTGCCCGACCGCCTCGTCATGCTCCATCAGGCCAATCAGCGCCTCCACCACGTCGCCCACGTAGCCGAAGCAGCGCGACTGTTTGCCGTCGCCGTAAACCGTGATGGGACGGCCCGCCATGGCCTGCTTGACGAAGGTCGGGATGACCATGCCGTACTGGCCCGTCTGTCTGGGGCCTACGGTGTTGAAGAGGCGCACCACTACCGTCGGCAGCCGTTTCTCGCGCCAGTAGGCGAGGGCCAGAAACTCGTCAATCGCTTTGGAGCAGGCGTAAGACCAGCGCCCCTTCGTCGTCGCTCCCATGACAAGCTGCCCGTCCTCTCGGAAAGGCACTTCCGTTGAGAGGCCGTAGACTTCCGAGGTGGAAGCTATGAGCACCTTCTTCTTCTTCTTGTTGGCGAGCGAGAGCATGACCTCCGTGCCATGCACGTTGGTCTCTATGGTTCTGACGGGGCTCTCAACTATGAGCTTGACTCCGACGGCTGCGGCCAGATGAAAAATCACGTCGCACTGGTCTACAAGCTCGGCCATCACGGGCAGGTTGCTCACAGAATCAATCGTGTAGTGAAAGCGCGGCTGTTCCTTGAGGTGCGCGATGTTCAGGAAGCTTCCCGTGGAGAGGTCGTCGACGACGAAGACCTCGTCGCCGCGCTCAATGTAGGCGTCCGACAGATGAGAGCCTATGAAGCCCGCGCCGCCCGTAATCAACACTCGCATTCTACTTTTGTCTCCATTCTTAAAACGTCCCCTATGATTCCTGATAGCCTTCAGGGTGCGACTCGTGCCACTGCCACGCAGTCCCTATTATCTCTTCGAGCGAAGGGTAGCGCGGCTTCCAGCCTAGGACTTCAAACGCTTTGCTGGCGTCCGCCACCAGATGCGAAGGGTCGCCTGCGCGTCTGGCCTCGAATCGAACCTCAATCTCTTTGCCCGTCACGCGCCGCGCCGCCTCAATCACTTCCAGCACAGAATAGCCCTGCCCGTTGCCCAGATTGAAGGCCGCGGACTCTCCGCCGCGCCCGAGGTAATCGAGCGCCGCAAGGTGCGCGCTCGCGAGGTCTGAGACGTGTATGTAATCGCGCACGCAGGTTCCGTCCGGCGTAGGATAGTCACGACCGAAGACGGAGATGTGCGAGCGCTTGCCCTGAGCCGCAAAGAGCACGAGCGGTATCAGGTGCGTCTCGGGCGTGTGGTCTTCGCCGCACGCCTCTGTTGCCCCGGCGGCGTTGAAGTATCGAAGCGCGACGAACCTTAAGCCGTAAGCGCGGTCGTAATCCCTCATGATTCTTTCCATGAAGAGCTTTGACGCGCCGTACGGGTTCGTAGGGTTCTGCGGGTGCTCTTCATGTAGCGGCAAGCCCTGCGGCTCGCCGTAGGTCGCGCAGGTGGAAGAGAAGACTATCTGCCTGACGTTTGAATCGAGCAGCGCATCGAGCAGCCGTATCCCCTGCGCGACGTTGTTCTGATAATAGCGCGCGGGCTTCTCCACGGACTCGCCGACGTAGGCGAAGGCCGCAAAGTGTATGCAGGCTTTCACGTCATGCTCGCTAACAATCCGGCGCACAAGCTCCGACTCGCCAATGCTTCCATGATAAAAGGGGACGCCTTCAAAGACCGCCTGCCTGTGGCCGTAGACAAGATTGTCTAGCACCACCACCTGCCTGCCCTCCGCGAGCAGCATCTCCACGGTGGCGCTGCCTATGTAGCCCGCGCCGCCCGTCACCAGCACCGTGCCCTTCTCCCGCCCGCTACTCTGACTCAAAGAAGCTTCCCCTTCATCTTCCTCCGCCCAGACCCTGCAAGACGGCCTTGTGCGTCTTCCCGCCCATCAGCATCTCCCGGTAGAGGCCCGACACGTCCTTCAACAGCCGCTCCTTCGAGTAGCTCGTTTCGACAAAGCTTGCCCCGCGCTCGCCCATCTCGCGGCGCAAAGTTTCGCTCTCAATCAAACAGGCCAGAGCTTCGGCGAAGGCTTCGGCGTTGCCGGGCTCTACCAGCACGCCGCGCTCACGCAGAGTGTAGCCTACAGGCGCGCTCCCGGCTAATGCGGAGCTATTCTCCTCGCCCAAGAGGTCTACGACACCGCCCACGCCCGTGGCGACGACGGCGCGACCATTCGCCATCGCCTCAATCAGAGTAAGCGGCGTCCCTTCGTTCAAAGATGTCAGCGCCACTATGTCCAGCGCCGGGTAAAGCCTTTCGAGGTCGCTTCGCGTACCCATAAAAGTTACGTCCGTCTGAACCTGAAGCTCGCGCGCCTGAGCCTCAAGCCCCGCGCGCAGGTGCCCGTCGCCGATAATCAGGAAACGAACGCGCCTATCATTCTTTCCGTGCAGCTCCCTGTAGCGCGCGACCGCTTTGAGAAAGAGCGAGTGGTTCTTGACCTCCGTGAGCCTGCCGATTATACCCACGGCCACGTCCTCGTCACCCAGGCCCAGCTCATCGCGCATCAGCTTACGTCGCGAGCGCCAGTCCGCGAAAGCCGAGGTGTCCAGCCCCAGAGGGATGACGGCAAACTGCTTTTCGCGACCTACATGAAACTCGCTGTGAATCTCCCTGTACTGCTGCGGGCTGATGGCGATGATGCGGTCTGTAGCCAGTAGGGCCAGCATCTTTTCTATCGCCAGAAAGAGGCGCGTCTTCAGGTGGCCGTAGTAGCTGTGGAAGATGTGGCCGTGATAGGTGTGAACGAAGAGGCACGAGCGCCTTCGGCCGAGAAGCGCGCCCGGCGTGAGCCAACTGTAGAGCAGCCCCGCGAGGCGTCCCACAGTCCCGGCCTTGGCCGTGTGCGTGTGAACAATGTCGGGCCGCCACTTCAGAAAAAGACGATAGAGCTTCCAGACGGTCACTATGTCTTTCGGAGAAATCTCGCGGCTCATCTGCGGGATAATTATCGGCGAGACGCCGTGCTCTGCGGCGAAGTAGCTCATGTCGTCTTCGCCGGGCGGAACCCGGCCCGTCACGAGCAGCGTCTTCCAACCCTCACGCTCAAGCCCTTCGTTCAACCAGACGACGTGGCGCGCGGGCCCGCCGACGTTGAGACGGGCGATGATACGCACTACCTTCGGATAAAGCTCGCCTGAGCCGACTTCACTCATTTACTTCAGTCTAGTCCTGCGCCGGGGTCATAGCCGAACAGTCATAGACGCGCAGGGTAGCGCGGTCAAGCCTGCGGCATCTTCCCAGAAGCGCGCGAATGCCCTCGCCCTCGCGGCTGAAGAGCCTGGTTCTGTACGAGGGGATAACTACCATGCGGCCCGCTACCTCTTCCGGGGTCACGAGCCTGTACTTGCCCTTCTCGCGCACGTAGATTTGGTCTTCGTCAAAGGAGAGGTCAATAGGCCTGATTTTATAGTCGGGCCCGAGGTAGTGCTGGTAAATCTGCGCGCCGTTCATAAGCGCCTCGCGCTCGCCAATTACACCTTTGAGCCATGCTATGTCCTCGCGAGGCGCGGCGTCGTCCAGCATAGTGTGCAGCTTGCTTGCCCACGCGGTCGTCACCACCAATGCAGCCATGATAACTAAAAGGGCTGCGGCTGCCGTTGTCCTAGCGGGCCTTGCGGAAACGAAGCTGTCAACGGCAAGGCCTACCATGCAGGCGAGCGGCGCGAGCGCAGGCACGAGGTACTGCGGGACGAGCCCGAACGGAGTCACGACGATGATGATGATGGCGTAGACGACGCCTATCACCATGAAGGGGCCAAAGCTGCGCGTCTTCTCCCTGTGCGCGTAAAAGAGCCACGCGCAGGCCGCAATCACTGGCAGAGAGATGGGCAGCAGGGTTAAGAAAGGCGCAAGCGTGCGGCGGTATTCCTGCCCCTGCAAAGACCTGTAAAAGATGACAATCGGCGTCTTGAAGAAAGAGGCCTTGAGGACGGAGCCCGGCCAGAAGAGAACGACGAACAGCGCCGTGAGCCCCGTGCCAATCAACACGTAGCGCCAGAAGCTGAGGCTCCTTATTCCTGAAACCCCGAGCGGCTTCCATATGAGAAGCGCTAGAAGAACAGCCGCCACCACCACCAGCCCCGTCTCAAGGCTCACGACCGTCAGCGCCACGGAGGCGCACAGCAGGAGGCCCGCCCTTCTGTCGCCGTCCTTTAACCAGCGGCTCAGGAAAGCCGCCGCGAGAGTCGTCCACACGGAGAGCCAGCCGTGATTCGATAGAGAGTAGAAGGCCAGATAGCTCAAGCCTATCCCGAAGACGAGAACGGCGAGCATGCCCGCGAGCGTGGGCGCGTCGGAAAGCTGTCGGTAGGCGTAAAAGAGCGCGCAGAGGAAAGCCAGAACTCCAAGAAGCTGTCCTATGCGTATGGCGCGGTCGCTCTCGGAATTAAGCAGAGGAGTCGTCGCGGCCGTCACGTAGGCTATGAACGGAGGATGATAGTGCCTCAGGAGCAGCGGGTCTTTCTGCTCGTCATACTGCGGCGGGTAGGCTGGCTCCACGCCTTTGCGCTTGGAGTTGATGAACCCGAAGAACTCAAGGGGCGAGAGCGAGCCACGGTCTATGTAGTTAGTCACGAGCCCGAGGCGCGAGGCGTTATAGTAATCCACCTCGTCCAGATTCATGATGGTGTTGTGCAGGGGCCACAGCGCGAGGATGACCGCGACCCAGCCCACGAGGATTAAGCCTCCGAGCAGCTTATATGAAGAATGTTGACGGTTATCTTTCACAGGTTCTACAGAACAGAAGAAACGGCTCGTCTTTCGGAATCCTTTAGCGTTTACGGCAGAGCACCTGATACTGCGTGCCTAAGGGCAGACGTGATACGTGCGGCTCTATGAAACGCAGCGCTCGCAGCATTCTGGGAAAGATGAACAGGAAGTCTGTGCGTAGAATCTCGAAGCCTCCGTCCTGAAGAAGGCGGCGGGCTTCCGGCGGAGTCAGCGTGATGGCGTCGCGGTCAAACGGGATGCGGCTCATCACGTAACGCGTCCCCGGATTCCAGGGATTATTCTCCCAGAAGGAGAAGAGCCCGCCCGGACGAAGCGAGCGATGTATGTAGTCAACGGCCCCTCTGCGCTGCGCGGGCGGGATGTGATGAAAGACGCCGTTACAGAAGCTGAGGTCTATCTGCTCTTTGGGCTTGTGCTCGTCGAGCAGCATGAACTGTGTCTTGTCCGAGCCGTGATGGGCTCTGGCGACCTCAAGCGATTTGGCGGAATTATCAACGCCCGTCACAGACTCTGCCCCCACAATCTCATGCAGGAAGGGCGCGGAGGTGCCTGTGCCGCAGCCGAAATCAAGAGCCCGTGCAGGCCGCTCGCCCAGTTTCGCCAGACAGTCCGCGAGCCACATCGCACGGCCGCGCGCGAAGTAGTGCTTGTCCTCGCCGGAGACGGCCAGGCCCTGCTCAAGCGCCGCGTCATACTCGGTCGCGTAGCCGTCGAACTCGGCTTTATAAGAAGAATGAGTGCTCATCGTCGTCGCATCCCCAAAATGCTGACAAAGAAGCTGGACAGGACAGTCTGAAAGCCCAGCGCCGTCAGGGTCGCGCCCGGTATGACCCAGCGCATGGTGTGGCTGTAATCAAGGTGGCCGAAATCTATCAGCCGCCACTGGTTCATCGCCGACACGAGAAGCGCCAGTCCTATCAGCAGGCTTCCTGCTCCCAGAATCAACCCTCTCTCCAGATTAACAATCTCGAAGAAGCGGTTCATGCGCGGGTCGTCCGGCATGAGCCCTTCGCTGATGGCGAAGGTCTTGGAGAAGATGGCGAAGAGGATTGATTGATAGCCGCAGAGAATCGAGAGGCTGGCAAAGAGCAGCGTGTGCGCGTCAAAGGTGATGCCCTTAATGGTCACGCCCGGAAGCGCCAGAGCGTAGCCCACGAGTCCAAGCAGGATGAGCAGAGCGCCCGGCGCGAGGAAGAGCCAGCGCGGGCTGTACATCAGAAAGAAGCGAAGCGTGCGCCAGCCGTCGCGGAAAGTCTTCAGGTGCGGAGCATGAGAGGTGCGCCCGTCCGGATGCAGCGTAATCGGCACTTCAGTTATGCCTACACGATAGAGGCTCGACTTGATAATCATCTCGGTCGCGAACTCCATCCCCGTGCAGCGCAGGTCTAGCCGGTTATAAAGCTCCTTGGTGAAGCCGCGCAGGCCGCAGTAAACGTCATGAATCGGCGCGCGAAACCACTTGCGAACCATCATGGAGAACATCGGGTTGCCCCACCAGCGATGCAGGAAAGGCATGGCACCCGGCAAGACCTGTCCCCCGCCCCTTGGCAAGCGGCATCCCTGCACGAGGTCGAAGCCCTCTCTTAGCTTCTCTACAAACTTTGGCACTTCGAGGAAGTCGTAGGAGTCGTCTGCGTCTCCCATGATGACGAAGCGGCCGCGAGCGGCAGCGATGCCGCCCTGTAGAGCGCTGCCGTAGCCCTTGGCCTCTACGTTGATGACGCGCGCTCCCAGACGGGTCGCGATGTCCTGAGAGCCGTCCATGCTGCCGTTGTCCGCGATGATGATTTCGCCGTCTATCTTGTGCTCAGTGAGCACGCGCTGGGCTTTCCTGATACAGGTCTCAAGCGTGTCTGCCTCGTTCAGGCAAGGCATCACGATTGACAGCTCCACGGGTCGGTCGCCGTTTGTCTCGGGCGCTGCGACCTGCTGCTCGCGCGTCAGGTTATCTTCAACCAGCATCTATACACTCCTTGCAAAAATATCCGGGGCGAGCCGGGCAGCAAACCATCTGCGGAAAAAGCGGCCGTGATGAAAAAGGTTCGCTTGTGCCTCTGACCCCGGAAATGCTTATGAGGTTACCTTGCTTGAGGTCAGAAGCTAAATCAGAGACCGGCTCTCTACTTAAAAGCTCTCGTCCATACTGAAAATCGTTCGGGGGTCGTCCTCGTGCCTGATTACGTCCACCTCTTCGAGGCGGCCCTCGCCCATGTAAAGCCTGTTGGGAAAGTTGAGCACTAGGCCGACACTGCTTCCCACGTTGCTATAAGCATGCACCACGCCCTTGGGAACCAGCACGGACTTAGGATTGTCTTCGCCCACCATGAGCGTCATCACGTTACCGTAGGTCGCGGAGTCGGCTCGATTGTCCCAGAGGCGCAGCTTGAAGCTCGACGGGCCTATGAAGCAGAAGAAGTCTGCCTGACTCGTGTGCTCGTGCGGCCCGCGCGCAACGCCCGGATGAGTCTCCGAGACGTAGGCCATCTGCGGATAGAACTCTTCGGCCAGTTGGTCGTGGCGGAACAGCTCGGCCAGCCACCCGCGCCCGTCACTGTGCTTCTGAATATCACGGACTTGGACGCCCACTATCTCTCCCTGCTTAAATGTCAGCGGCGACGCCTCAGGCTTCGGCTGCATCTTCCGTCTCCATCTTGTTCGCGCCCGTCCTGGCCACCAGATTAGAAGCGTAGAGCAGACTATCAAACGTTCCGGCGTCCGTCCACCAGCCCGCAAGCTCCTCCCACGTCATCATGCCCCTCGTGATGTAGGCATTGTTGACATCCGTAATCTCAAGCTCGTGGCGCGCGGAAGGCACCAGGCCGCGTATGATGTCGAAAACTTCCGAGTCGTACATGTAAAGGCCCGTGACCGCGTATTCCGACTTGGGAACTTCGGGCTTCTCTTCTATGCGGAGAATCGTGCGGCCGTCCATCACAGGCACGCCGAAGCGCTGCGGGTCCGGAACCTTCTTCAGGATAATCTTCGCGCCCCGGCCCTGCTCCGCGTAGGCACGCACGGCGCGGCAGATGTTGCCCTCGATGATGTTATCTCCGAGGGCGACGCAGACCGCCTCTTTGTCCGCGAAGTCTTCGGCCAAGGCGAGAGCGGCCGCGATGCCGCCTTCGCCTTCCTGATAAGTATAGTCCAGATGCGTCAGGCCGAAATCGCGCCCGTTCTTGAGCAGCCGCAGAAAGTCACCCGCAGAGTTTCCCCCGGTGACAATCATTATCTCTTTTATCCCGGCGTTTATGAGTGTCTGGATGGGGTAATATACCATAGGCCGGTTGTAGACGGGCAACAGGTGCTTGTTCGTCACAGCCGTCAAAGGCATAAGCCGCATCCCCAACCCACCGGCTAACACGACACCCTTCACTTTGAGCAGAACCCCTCGGGCAGGATAGATAAGAGCAGGTCAGGCCTCTTTGCTAATCAATGAATCTCTGGAACCACAGCTCAAGCATCAGGAGCGTCCAGAGCTGGTGCGCGTAGTCGCGCTCGCCGCGAGTGTGAAGCTCGAACATGCGCCTGACCTCTTCCGCGCGGAAGAGCCCGCGACTCATGGCCTTTTCGCTCAGGATAGTCTCGGCCAGAAACTTTTTCATCTTATCGCGGAACCAGTAGCCTATGGGGACGCCGAAGCCCATCTTCGGGCGGTTCAGATTCTCCACCGGCAGAAGTTTTTTCAGCACGTTCTTCAGTATGTACTTCGTCGTCAGCCCCCGTAGCTTCAGCCTCTCAGGCAGGCTCGCCGCGAACTCTATGACGTGATGGTCAAGAAAGGGCGAGCGCGCTTCCAGAGAGACGGCCATGCTGGCTATGTCCACCTTGACCAGCAGGTCGTTCGGCAAGTAAGTCATGGTGTCCGTCAAAAGACTCGCGTCCACGACGCCCGCGCCGTTCGCGTGCTTGAACCACGGCGCGAGCCACATAGCGGGGTCGTGTCCCTCCACGCCGCGACGAAACTCTTCCGTGTAAAGCTCGTCCTTCGCGGCCCTGTCGAGCACGCTCACCCACCTCAGATAACGCTCAACGGGCGGAAGAGAAGCCGCATGAAGAAAGCGCTTCATGCTCCTGACACGGCTCTTGCGAAGCTCTGAGGTTGGGATGAGGCTGACGGCCCTGCGTATCACGCCCTCGCGCAATAGCCCCGGCACTGCTCTGTAACGCTCCGCCAGCCGCATCGCCGCATAACGCTCGTAGCCCGCGAAGCACTCGTCGCCTCCGTCGCCGTTCAGGGCCACGGTCACGTGCTTGCGCGTCTCGCGCGAAACGTAATAAGTGGGAATCGCGGAGGAGTCCGCGTAAGGCTCGCCGTAATGCTCCACGAGAGTGGGCAGCACCTCCATGGCGTCGGGCCGCACTATGAACTCGTGATGCTCCGCGCCGACGTGCTCTGCGACGCGGCGCGCGTGATGAAGCTCGCTGAAGTCCTGCTCGTCAAAGCCTATGGAGAAGGTCTTGACGGGCGTGGAAGACAGCTCACTCATCAGCGCGACGACGGCGCTCGAATCGATGCCGCCCGAAAGAAATGCGCCAAGCGGAACTTCGGACATCAGTCGCACGCGCACGGCTTCGCGTAGCACTTCTATGGCGCGCTCTCCGGCCTCCTCCTCGCTCATCTCTACTTTTTTGGAGAAGTCGGGCTGCCAGTACCGCTCAATTTTAATGTCGCCGTGCCTCTGCCAGAGCAGCGAGTGCCCCGGCTCAAGTTTGCGAATCATGCGGTAGGCCGTCAGAGGCGCGGGCACGCACATGAAGGAGAGGTAGTAATGAAGAGCCGCCGTGTCAATCTCGCGGCTCATCTTCGGATGCAGCAGCAGCGTCGTGAACTCAGAGCCGAAGATGAAGTCGTCGCCCACCTGCGCGTAAAGGAGCGGCTTTTTTCCGACGCGGTCGCGCGCCAGAAAAAGCTCTTCGCGTCGCTCGTCCCAGATGGCGAAGGCGAACATGCCGCGCAGGTGATTGGGGCAGTCCGCGCCGTAGGCTTCGTAGGCGTGGACTATCGCTTCGGTGTCGCTGTCGGTATAGAAGCTATGGCCCAGCTTCTCAAGCTTTTCCCTCAGCTCAAGGTAGTTGTAGATTTCGCCGTTGAAGACTATCCAGAGCGAGCGGTCTTCGTTGTGCATGGGCTGCTGGCCGCCCTTGAGGTCAATGATGGCGAGCCGCCGCATGGCGAGGCCCGCGCCGTCTTTCATGTAGAAGCCGTCCTCGTCAGGCCCACGGTGGCGTATGGCCTCGCACATGTTTGAGAGCAGGACGCTATCTACTGGCTCGCGGCTGCGGCGAACGATTCCGGTAATTCCACACATGTTCGGATTCCTATGAGAGGAGACTCTATGGGGCAAAGGTGAGCGAAGGCTTTAATCCACCCGCGCCCGGCTCTCTGTCTCCCTTCCCTCTTCTATCTTCAAAGGCTCTTCGGCGCGGCGCGGCTCTTCCTGCCAACGGCCGGGCAGTGCGCGCGACTGGCGCAGCGCGGCCACCTTCGCCAGATGCTCCGCCTCCTTCAGCTTGACCAGCCGCTTCTTCTCTTCTCTGACCTCCTGCATAAGGACGAAGCCAACGGCGACGAAGATGAAGTAGAAGACGAGGAGCTGCGAGCGCTGGCGATAAGCCGTGCCCACGTTGCCCTGAAAGATGGAGTAAGAGATGGTCAGCATCAGGCTGAACATCAGGATTGGCAGCGCCTGCCTGAGCCGGAATTTAATCGTGAACCAGAGCCCCAAAACCAGAAACGGAACAGACACCCACCAGACGAGCATTTCGGGCAGCGTCAGGCTTTGTCTCAAGTTAGCAAGCTGCCACGGGAAAGGCGCGAACAGCAGATAGTTCATGCCTATCGGAATCGCGCTCAGTGCGCCGGAAGAGGTCGAAACGTCAACGTCCTTGCCGAAGGAGGACTTGGCCGTCTGCATCTGGTCAAGGCGTCCGACCTGAATCTTTTCCAGACTGCCGTAGGCTTCGAACTGCTGCGTGGCCGTCCTCAAAACGCCGAAGTAAGTCAGGAAGAGCCCGAGCATGAGGGCCGTGGCAAACTGTCTTATCATGCTGTTGGCCGTCAGGGTCTTCATCCCTATCAGCAGGCTCCCGCCTATGGCCGCCAGCACCATGTAAAAGATGTAGAAGCGCAGGCTCAGTAGCCCGAGAAGGGAAAAGCCCAGCAGCAGCGCGCTCTTTATGGTGAAACGCTCGCCGAGGCGCAGCACGAGCAGCATGACCACGCTCAGCAGGAAGACTATCAGCCCGTCCTTGAGCCCCTGCGACGACCAGAGAATCAGCGAAGGATAGAAGGCCGCGAAGTAAGCAGTCACGCGCGCCACCTTGATGTTCTGGAAAATACGGAGCGCGCAGAAGAAGACGGCCGGGGCGGTGGCTGCTCCGGCCACGGCGCTGATGAACTGTATGGCGAGCGGGTTGCGCCCTATGACGGCGTAGACGCCCGCGACCAGATAGAGCATTCCCCAGCCGCCGCCTACGTAGTACTTCTCCACGTAAGACATCAACTGAGTGTCCTGGCCCTGCCAGATGGAGAGCAGCAGCTGGCCGAACTCGTCGTAGGTGACGGCGTCGCCTCCGAAGAAGGCTTGCAGGTTGGCTACGTAGATAAGCGTGCCGACCAGAATCCTGACTAAAAAGGCTGCGCCGAATAGCTTCAGCAGAAAGTTGCCGTGAGTGCGGTTTCTTGAGATGACGACGGCCGCCACGACGGCAAAGAGCAGCCCGACGATGATTGCCGAAGGGCCGTCCGGCACGAAGAAGACGACGCCCATGCAGACAAGCATCAAGCCTAGAATGATGAGGCTGTTCATATCAGCAACTTAAAGCGCAGGGCGAGACTAGCTCATGGAACTCACACGGGCGGAACTACCCTGGAACACTCCTTCGATAAAATCAATCTGACGGGAGAGGCTGAACTGCTCTTCGGCCGTGCGGCGCGCGGCGCGTCCCATCTCCAGCCGCAGCTCAGGATTCTCCAACAGCGTCTTGAGCCTAGCGTACCACTCATCATCGGAATCCGCCAGAAAGCCGTTCTCGCCGTCCCTGATTATCTCCTTGTTCGAGCCCGTGGCGGTGGCGACCACCGGCATCCCCAGACTCATGTACTGAATCAGCTTGAAGAAGAACTTCCAGGGGCTCCATACGCTCTCCTTCACAGGCACGATGCCAATCTGGCACTCCTGAAGCCTAGGCACCTCTATGTCGTAAGCCCAAGGGATGAACTCCACCTCCACGCCGGGCAGAGTCATGGGCTCGTCCGCTATGACGCGAAGTATCGTCCCGTGCGATTCACGCAGACGCCTGAGCGGCTCCGTGACTAGCTCTACGTTCGGCTGGTTCGTGAATGTGCCGACCCAGCCGATGCGCGGCGGCACAAGCTCCTTTCGGGGCGCGGGGCTGTACCTCTCCGTGTCCACGGCCATAGGGACTATGGAGACCTGCTTGGCAAAGCGCTCTGCATAATCCCCTATGGCCTTATTGACCGCGAGCACGTGGTCGCTCATCTCAAGCAGCGTGTTGACCTTCGAGAAGAACTTGAGCATGTTGAGACGCCCGTTGCTTGGACTGACGTAAGGGACAAAGAGCGGCTCGTCTATGTCGTAAATGATGGGAGCCTTCCAGCGCCGCGTGAGCCGCTCTATCCAGGCGGGCCCTATGAGCGCAGCCTCCCTGTAGATGTATATGGCGTCGGGGCGCGAGGCACGCAGCACTCGGCTCAACTGCTCAACGTAGCAGCGCAGCATCTCCCGGCCCTTCTGAAGTGTCTGTCCCTGATTATAGAGCCTGCCGGTCAGAGAAGGGCTGGCAAAAGGGTAATACTCGACCTCTATGCCCCGCCCCGTGAGGTGCTTGGCCCAAAGCTCTATCCTGAACCTCTGCCCGGCGCAGAAACCCGTGTGATAAGGAACGATTGCAGCAACTTTCATAAATCAAGAAGAACAATTCTATTAGCGAACGGCCGCAAATTCAAAGCGGACTCAAACAGGATGGACAGGATAAGCAGGATAAAAGAAGAATAAATGCTTTCTCTTTTTATCCTGTGCATCCTGTCCATCCCTGTTAATTTCCTTCTCTGCTCCACCACTCAATCGTTTCGGCAAGGCCGTCCGAGAGGCTGTAGGCCGGAGTCCAGCCGACCTCTGTTTTTAGCCGCTCGACATCGGCGACGATAAGCGGCGGCTCAGTCTCAGGCGTGGGCAGCGCTCCGAGCCTCACAAGCTCGCGCCCGCCTATCTGGTCTGCGATACGGCGTACAATCTCTCTAACCTCTACAGGCTCGCCCGAAGCTATGTTGACCGCGCCCGACACGTCGCTCTCTAAAAGCGAGACGAAGGCGGAGGCCACATCCTGCACGTGCAGGTAATCCCTGACTTGAGTCCCTGCTGTGCAGGCCACCGTCTCGCCTCGGAGCAGGCCGCGTATGACGTGCGGCACTAGACGCGCGGGGTGCTCGTGCGGCCCGTAAAGGAAGAAGATTCGTCCCCACGCCGCGCTCACGTTTAAGCCCCCGGCCGCCGCGTCCAGCATCAAAGAGAGCGCGTGCTTCGACGCACCATACAGCGTTTGAGGCAGAAGCGGCGTACTCTTCTCGGAGCAGATGCACTGGCTCCAATCATACTCGGCGCAGGTGCCCGCCATGACCACGCGCTCGCCGCCTGCGCGAGCAAACTGCTGCAACAAATCGAGGCTCGCCTGAACCCACGCGAGATTCTCAAGGGCCGTCCAGTACTTGCCCGGCACAGCGTACCATGCAAGGTGCAGCAGAGAGTCGGGCCGCACGCGCGCCAGAAGCTCAGAGACCTCCGAAGGATTGAGCAGGTCTGCGCGGTGCCACGTGACCTCTTTTGAAAGACCTTCGGGCGGTAAGCTCCTTGAGACGGCGTGGACTTCCACCAGTTCACGCGAGGCGAGCTGTGGCAGAGCGTGCCTGCCTATAAACCCGCCCGCGCCTGTCACCAAGACTCTCTTCATCCTGCGAAGTCCGGGAAGCTCTCATCGCGCTCAGACATGACGCGCTCCGCTATGGGCCAGCGAAAGTCGAAGCCGGGGTCGTTCCAGCGAACGCCACGCGCGTACTCCGGCTGGTAGAGTGCTGAAATCTGGTACAGCACCTCCGTCTCGTCTTCCAGAGTCTGAAAGCCGTGCGCGAATCCCTCCGGTATGTAGAGCATGCGGAAGTTCGAGGCCGTCAATTCCACGGCGAACCATTTTTTGAAAGTCTCGGACGCGGGCCTGAGGTCAACAATCAGGTCGTAGAGAGCGCCGCGAGCGCACCTGACGAGCTTCGCCTCCTCGAAGGGCGCGGCCTGATAATGAAGCCCTCGCAGCGTCCCGCGCTTGAGATTGAAAGAGGTGCTGCACTGCTCCAGATGCTGATTGAGGCCGTGCGCCTCGAACTCCTCGCGGCACCACGTTCGCGCAAAGTAGCCGCGCTCGTCCCTGTGCGGCTCCATCTCTATGACGTAAGCTCCCTTCAAAGGAGTCTCTGTGAACTTCAAGCTATAACCTCTACCTGCGGGATGGGCACGACGAAGCGTGCGCCCCACTCGCGCGCGTAAGTACTCTGCGCCATTATCTCTTCGCGCAGGTTCCAAGGCAGTATCAGCACGTAATCCGGCCGCGTCTCTTTCAATTTGTCAGGGTGATGTATGGGGATGCGCGTGCCGGGCAGGTATCGCCCCTGCTTGTGCGGGCTAGCGTCCACCGTGTACTCGATGAAGTCGGTGCGTATGCCGCAATAGTTCAGGAGCGTGTTGCCCTTGGCGGGCGCGCCGTAAGCCGCAACGCGCTTGCCCTCGCGCCGCGCCCCTATCAGAAAGGTAAGGAGCGAGCGCTTCGTCTCTTCCACCTGCGCGGAGAAGCCCAAGTATGTCTCAAGTCTTCGCGTGCCAAATGAAAGCTCGCGCTCTTTAAGCTCATCAACACGCTCCGAGAGAGGCTTGCTCTCATCCTCCATGTGGCGCGCGTAGATTCTGAGCGAGCCGCCGTGCGTCTCAAGCTCTTCGACATCAAACAGCGTCAGGCCGTGACGCGCGAAGACCTCTTCGACCGTGAGGAAAGAGAAGTAAGAGAAGTGCTCGTGATAGATGGTGTCGAACTGGTTGCCCTCCATGAGCCGCATCAGGTGCGGGAACTCCATGGTGACGACGCCCTGCGGCTTCAGCAGAATCTTCAGCCCTTCCACGAAATCGTTGAGCGCGGGCACGTGCGCCAGCACGTTGTTGCCTAGCAGAAGGTCTGCTTGCTTGCCTTCCGCCGCGAGCCTCGTAGCTAGCTGGCTCCCGAAGAACTCAGTGATGGTCGGCACTCCCTTTTCTTCGGCCACGCGCGCGACGTTCGCCGCAGGCTCTATGCCGAGCGAAGGCACGCCGCCGTTTACGAAGTATTGCAGGAGGTAGCCGTCGTTGCTCGCTATCTCGACGACGCGGCTCTCCGCGTTCAGACGGAAGCACTCTCGCATCTGCTCCGTATACTTCCTGGCGTGTCTCAGCCACGACTCGGAATAGGATGAGAAGTAGGCGTAATCCTGAAAGATGTGCTCGGGGCTTTCGAACTCTTCCAACTGTACTAGGAAGCAGCGGTGGCAGACGTAGGCGTGAAGCGGATAGAAGGGCTCCATGCGGCTCAACTGCTCCGGCGCGAGGTAAGAGTTGGAGAGAGGCGAGACACCTAAGTCAACAAAGGTGTGCTGTAGCTCCGTGCCGCAGAAACGGCAGACTGATTGACTCATAGCCCTTCCCCTTCCTCTACGGAATCCTGAAAGGCTCGAATCTGCTCAAGCGAGAAGGCCTGCACGTCCTCGCCGTTCTGATAAGCCCTGTACCAGTTGACAGTCTCTTTCAAAGTCCTCTCCAAGGGCCAGCGCGGCCGCCACTCAAGATGCGTGCGCGCCTTGGAGCAATCAAGCTTCAGGTAGTGCGCCTCGTGCGGGTGCAGGTTTTTATCAATCGCCCACGCAGCCTTGCCCTCTCTCGAAGACCAAAGCTCGGACAGGCGGCGGACGACGTGCTCCACCGTCTGCGCGTCCTCTTCGCGCGGCCCGAAGTTCCAGCCCTCACTGTAAGCCGCCGCGTCCTCGCAGAGCTTTTCGCAGAGCAGCAGGTAGCCGTGAAGCGGGTCGAGCACGTGCTGCCACGGGCGCACCGCGCGGGGGCTTCGTATAGCCACCTCGCGCCCCTCCATCCAGCTCTTGATGATGTCAGGCACGAGCCTGTCCTCGGCCCAGTCGCCGCCGCCCAGCACGTTGCCCGCGCGTGCCGATGCGACCGCAGTCGTGCCCTTCTCTCCCGATTGAAAGAAGGAGCTTCGCATGGCGGAGGTGACAAGCTCCGCGCAGCCCTTGCTTGAGGAGTAAGGGTCGTGGCCGCCCATGCTTTCGGTTTCTCTGTAGCCCCAGACCCACTCACGATTTTCGTAGCACTTGTCGCTCGTGACCACGACCACTGCCCTCACAAAATCGGAGCCCGAGCGACGCACGGCCTCAAGCACGTTGACCGTGCCCATCACGTTCGTCCCGTAGGTCTCAACCGGATTAGCATAGGAGCGGCGCACGAGCGACTGCGCGGCCATGTGTATGATGATTTCGGGACGGCGGCTCTCAATCAACTGGCTCACGCGCTCGAAGTCGCGCACGTCGCCCGTCACGGACTCCACCTGCTCACTTATGCGCGCCAGTTGAAAGAGGCTAGGCGTAGTCGGAGGCTCAAGCGCGTAGCCCGTGACACGCGCTCCCATCTCCGCCAGCCAGAGCGAGAGCCAGCTTCCCTTAAAGCCCGTGTGCCCCGTCAAGAGGACTCTTTTATCTCTCCAGAATTCGGGTCTCATTCCCAGACCTTCCAGGGCGCTTTCCCGGTGGCCCATAGCTCTTCCAGTTGATGCTTGTCGCGCAAAGTATCCATGGGCTGCCAGAAGCCCTTATGAAAAAAGGTCGAGAGCTGGCCCTCGGATGCAAGCCTCTCCATGGGCTCCTGCTCCCAGACCGTCTGGTCGCCCTCTATGTAATCAATGACCTTGGGCGAGAGGATGAAGAAGCCGCCGTTTATCCAGCCGTCGCCCGAAGGCTTTTCACGAAAGCTCGTGACGCGGCTTCCGTCAACGACGAGCGCGCCGAAGCGTCCCGGCGGCTGGACGGCCGTCACGGTCGCCAAAGTCTTCTGCGCTTTGTGAAACTCTACGAGCGCGCCTATGTCTATGTCGGCCAGCCCGTCGCCGTAGGTGAAGCAGAAGTCCGCATCATCAAGATAATTTCGCACGCGCTTGAGACGCCCGCCCGTCATCGTCTCCGCGCCCGTGTCAACGAGCGTGACTCTCCACGGCTCGGCGTAGTTCTGATGCACGCGCATCTCGTTGCGCTCTATGTCGAAGGTGATGTCGGACATGTGCAGGAAGTAGTTGGCGAAGTACTCCTTGATGATGTAGCCCTTGTAGCCGCAGCAGATGATGAAGTCGTGTATGCCGTGCGCGGAATAGGTCTTCATGATGTGCCAGAGGATAGGCTTGCCGCCAATCTCCACCATGGGCTTGGGCTTCATGCTGGTCTCTTCGCTGAGGCGGCTTCCCATGCCGCCCGCCAGGATAACGGCTTTCATGCTCATCTCTCTAATTGCGCGCTCTCGTCTTCAAAATCATCCGGCAGGTCTGGCCGCGTCTTCTGCTCTACAAGGAACCGGTCGTCCTCGCTCAGGGGCTTTATAGGCTTTGCAGGCACGCCCGCTATCAGGTAGTACTCGCCCGTCAGTTGCCCTGTGACGACAGCGCCGATGCCTACGATGCAGCGCGAGGGAATCCGGCTCCCGGGCGCGACTCTTATCTCCGAGCCTATGTAAGTGAAAGAGCCAATCTCTATGGGGCGCGTCCTCTGACGGTTGTGCGTCCAGAGCGACGAGTTGCGCCCGCCCAGGATTGTACGGCGTCCAATCTCCACGCGGTCTGTGAAATCAATCTTGTGGCCCGTGGTGACGATGCTCGCGTCGCCGAGCAGAAAGCGCGGCTCAAGCTTATTGACGGCGATGGGCTCGGGGATGGAGTTAATCTCGTTGAGACGGATTATCTCGGAATAGCGGCCGAGCCTGACTTCTTCGCCGCCGCGTATGATGTTGAGATGGCCTATGCGCGCGTGGTCTCCTATAGAAAGCTTTTCCACCCCTATGACAAGATTCAGGTGGCCTATGCGAACGTCGTCCTCAATCGTGCAGTTGCGAGCGTCTATGATGCTGAAGCCGATGCGGACGCGCTTGCCAATGCTATAACCGAAGAAGAGGCGATAGCAAATACGCTTGAGGAACGAGGGCAATACCGCTATCCCGGCCAAGCCAAGCAGCCGGAACTTACCTGTTCGATGCATTCAAAGCCCGCCATTCTGGCCATAGAGATTAAAAAGCAAGTCATTCAGTATATAACGGATTCTAACAGGGATGGACAGGATAGACAGGATGAAAGTGAAAGCTATTTCTTCTTTATCCTGTTCATCCTGTCCATCCCTGTTAATTCGTTTCTTTTATGCGCTCGTAGACGCTTCTGTACCGTGTGCCGCCGACGCCCACGAGGTCGAAGTTGCGGCGCGCGGCATCAAGAGAGCGCTCCTTTATATCCGCTTCCGACGCAAGAGCGAGCGCGCGGCGCGCGGCCTCCCTGTAAGCGTCCGCGTCAAGCTCTTCAACGACGACGCCCACGCGCTCCTGTTCCAGCATCTCGTCCATGTCGCCCACGCCCGCGTTGCAGACTACTACGAGCCCGGCTGCGAGGTACTCGGCAATCTTCGTGGGCGAGGCGGCAATCTGTGAAAAGGCAGGCTTGCGAAAGGAGAGCCCGAGGCGTGCGCGGCGAAGGTGTCGCGGCACTTCAGCGGGCGCGACCGCGCCTATATGGAAATCGTCAGGCTTCAGGCCTACGCTTTCGAGTCGCGCGGCAGCCTCCTTCGGCTCCGAAGCGGTCATGATGTTAAGAAAGGCTTCGGGTCTCTCTGCGCGCACGGCCAGAAAGAAGCGGCCCATCTCTTCCAGCAGGTAAAGCCCCGTCACGCTTCCGGCGTAAGTGACTACGAAGCGCTCTTCCGGTTCGGGCTGAAGCTCCTGCCCGTTCTGCGCGAAGCGCGAGAAGTCCACGCAGCATGGAATCACTTCTATCTCGTCTGCGCTAGCAAGCTTCTGCTCCACGAGCCAGTCCTTCATGCGGCGCGTCAGCACTACAAGTTGGTCTGCCCTCTTTATCCCTGCACGCTCCAGCCGCTTTACCATTCGAAACGGCAGAGAGCCTTCGGCCCAGACCTGCGCGTCGGCGTACTCTTCCGCCACTAGCCCGCGTATGTCGAAGATAAGACGGCAGCGCGTGACCCTGTGTGCCAAGAGCGCCATCGCCATAGCTATGTGCGCCCGCGCGTGCAGCACGTCAATCCTGTGACGCTGAATCAGCCGCACGGCCGCCCACGCGCCCATCAGCACGTCGTAGGCAGTCGCGGGCATGGACGGCCGCTTGTGATACGGCAGTGAGAGCCAGCGTATGCCCTGCTCCATTAGCCTCGCGCGCTCTGCTTTAAGCTCCTCGTCGTTCCATCGCTCCTTCATACGCGGCTCGAAGGTCAGCAGGTAGACTTCAATTCCAGCGCCTGCCAGTTGTCGCAGGTAAGGCAGCACCTGCGTCTGAACCAGCGGCTCGCGCAGACCGAAATAGCAGAGGTATAGCGTGCGGATTCCCATCTAAAGCGTATTCAAACAGGGATGTGCAGGATGAACAGGATAAAGAAGAGATGCTTTATCTTTTATCCTGCCTATCCTGTCCATCCCTGTTAATTTCTTCTTCTCTTTTGCGGCCGACCAGATTCAGGCCGGGATTGCCGAGGCGTCTAAGCTCCTGTATGCCTGAGCCTGAGAGAGCGTGCTCGGCTTCCTGTAGAGTCTGCGGCTGGTCATACTGCGGCGCGAGCATATCAAACGTGTCCAGTATGGCCCAGTGATAGCGCTGCCTCCATGATAGAGAACGCTCGTCAACGTAATTTGCGACCGGGATAGCGAACTTGAAAAACTTTCCAAGCTTCGGGATGCGAAAGGTGACTTCCGTGATGGGGAACACGACGGGCATCACGGCCTTGATAAGCCCCAGCAGCACGCGGTCGTTGAGCCTCTTCGTCAGAGGCCTTATCAGGTACTTGCTGTAAAGGAGCGTCCAGGGCTTTCGCTCGTAAATCGTGACGGCAATCTCTCCGTCCTGCTTAAGCACGCGCGGCAGAGCCTGCATGGCCCTGTGCGGGTCAGGCGTGTGTTGAAGCACGCCTATGCAGTAGCAGCCGTCAAAGGCTCCCGTGCGAAAGGGAAGCTCAAAGATGCTGGCCTGAACAAAATGCACGTTCTTTCGTCCCTTGAGCGTCTTCTGCGCGGCTTCTATGGCGCTGCTGATGTCTAGGCCGACCGCCTCGCAGTCCGCCTTGGAGATAACGTCTAGAAAGCGCCCGGCACCGCAGCCCGCGTCCAGAATCCACTTGCCCTTGAGCGACTCTCTGGTCCAGCCCGTCTCCGAATAGAGCCTCTCTTCCGAGAGCGATGTGCCGTTGATGGAATCAATCTGCTCGGACTTGAACAGGTTCCACTGGTAGCCGAACGACGACGCGTAGTTATCCTTGGGCACGAAGCGCGGAATGCCAAGCTCTATGGGATAGACCGCTGAGCAGCCCGCGCAAGAGAGGCTGCCCTCAAGCACCTCGCCGTCATCGCTCGTCTTTTCCGTCTTGCAAGATAGTTCGCCCTGACACTTGGGGCAGGCCAGAACTTCCAACAATTTCATCTGCATAATTGATTCTTCTTCTAAACCGGGGCTGTGAGAACTACTCGCTCATCAGAGGCTATTTAATGAGCCGGGAAAGATACTGTTCCAGAACCCGCGTCTGCTCTTCTCTTGAGAATTCTTCGACCTTTTGCCTGACGGAAAACGCTATACGTCCCCGTGCCTGCTTCTCCTTTATCCACTCTCTCAGGCGCTCCGCGATTTGATTAACGTCGCTTGTCACAAGCCCGAGCCCACGGCTTTCGATTAACTCGGCCGCCACGTCGCCCGAGGGGCCCACGGCCAGTATGGGACGGCCCGCCCCTATGTACTCGAAAAGCTTTCCAGTATATACGCCTTTGTGCTCGGGGTCATTCCAGAGAAGCAGCAGAAGCACGTCCGCCTCCGTCTGCATCCGAAGCGATTGCCTATAAGGAACAGGGTCGTTAACCTCGACGACCTGCTCTACGCCGTGCTCGTCAACCAGTTCCCTCACCCGCTGTAGGAACGAGCCGTAGAAGGCGACCTCCACCTTCTTCATCTCCCCGCCAAGCTCTTTCAAAGCGGCGAAGAGCGGCGAAGGGTCTTGCCTTCCCTCGTAGACTACGCCCGTGTATAGAATCCTGACCGGCTCGTTCGCGGAAGACGTGCGCTCGTCTCTTACAGGATAGTCGGACGGGTCGAAGCCGTTCATCACTATGACGGGCTCTCTCTTATATTTCGTCCTGAGCGTAGCGGCCAGAGGCTCAGAGACGGTGACGAGCCCTGCCGCAGAACCTAGCACGCTTCTCTCCAACCTTCTCTCCACACGCTCGCGCAGGCGAGGCTGGTCATAGTACTGGTGGTCGACCCACAGGTCTCTCAAATCCGCCACCCACGGCACGCGGTACTTCTTAGCCAGATGTCGTGCGACCAAAAGCGTAGAGGGCGGCGGAGAGCTTGCCAATATAATGTCTGGCCGCCAGTCCTTTAAGAAATGCGCGGCGCTTCTGACGGCGTAAGGGAACCAGCCTATGTTGGCGTCAGGGAAATAGACGAAGGTTCTGAGCGCGAACCTGACTCCGCTCTTAAGGGCAGAGCCTAAGCCGCTCTGTCGGACAGCAGCCTTTTCACCGCTCTTCACAGCAGAAGGCGCGTCTTTCGAGACGACTTCGACGGGCTTTCGCACGTTGAGCCAGCGCGTGTAGACGACTCTCTCTTCTGGAATCTCAAGCGGCAGAGTTCGCGGGAAGGGTTGGTCTTGCGCGGCAATCACCCGCACGTCGTGACCGGCCTTGAGTAGATACTTGGCCGTCTTTCCGACGCGCACGCCGCCGATGCTGTTAAAGGGCGGGAAGGCATAAGAGACTATCAAAATCCGCATGCTGAGAGAGGGAGACCTCTAGAACTCTACCTTAAACTGCTCTGTCCAGCGAATCAGGTTCAGCCAGCGCCACACCCTGAAGTCAAAAGAGCGCCTGCCTTCGAGTATCTCTTCCCACTCGCGCCTCACGTGCGACAGGTTCAGGACGGGGATACTCCGAGCCGCGTCGCTTGCGAAAACCTGTTCGACCCAGGGCTTGAGCGCGGCGAGCCAGGAGCGCTCGGGCGTGGCAAAGCCTATCTTGTCCCTGCGCTCAAGAATAGCTTCGGGGACGATGCCGCGCATGGCCTGACGGAAGACGGATTTTGAAGTCCCGTCCGGGGCTATCAGGTACTCTTCCGGCAGACTGTAGATGAACTCGACCAAGGGTGTAGTTAAAAACGGCACGCGGCTCTCGACGGAATGGGCCATCGAGTTGCGGTCTTCGTAGCGCAGCAGCATGGGCAGGCTGCTATCCACAAGCGTGTCGTGAAGCTGCTCTTGCAGGAGTCTCTGGCCGCGGCTTTTAAAGGGCTGTCTGGGCTCTACTCCCCTTTGGGCAAACCAGCGCTCGTTGAGCCACGAAGGGACGGCTCCATTCTGCGTCGCGTGTCTGACAAGGCGGCGTATGCTGGTCGGCAGCAGCGCCCCTCCGGCGCTCGCCATCAGATTTATCCCCTTCATCTGCGGCAGCGTCTCGACCTGCTTGATAAAGCGATTGGCCTCCATCAAGCGCCCCTTTCGCAGCAGGGAGGCGACGCGCGCAGTCATATAGAAGGGATAGCCAGCGAGCAGCTCGTCCGCGCCCTGCCCGTCGAGCATGACCTTGATTCCGGCCTCGTGCGCCAGACGAAAAACGCGGTACTGGGCATAGATGCTGGTGCTGCCGAAGGGCTCGTCCTGCGTTCCTATGAGACGGTCTATGTCCTCGGTCAGCTCTTCAATAGTCGGGCGCACTTTATGAGCATGCGCGCCCGCGTCCTGTATGACTAAATCCACCCAGCGCTCTTCGCTCACGGCCGGGTCGTCCGCCGTGTAGCTGAAAGTATGTATCTCAAGGCCGGGATTCAGGTGGCGCATGGCCGTCACTATGGCCGAAGAATCTATCCCGCCCGAAAGCGCCGTGCCTACAGCCACGTCGCTTCTCAGGTGCAAGCCTATGCTCTCAAGGAAAAGCTCTCTGAGCCTCGCGGCAGCTTCGTCAAATGAGAGGTCTGCGTTCGTATTAAGGTCAACTTGCCAGTAGCGCTGAAGGCGCGGCCTTACGTCTTTATCCCCGAGCGTCAACAACAGGAAGTGCGAGGCCGGAAGCTGTCTAATCTCGGCGAACGCGCTCTCGGTTCCGTAGTCCGTGATTCCGAACCGGAGATAATCATAAACCCTGTCGGGATTGACCTGTCTCTTTACGCCGAAGCATTCGAGCAGCACCTTTATCTCGGAGGCGAAGGCGAAGCGCTCGCCGTCGTCAACGTAATAGAGAGGCTTAATCCCGAACGGGTCGCGCGCCAGAAAAAGCCTCTTCTCCCGCCTGTCCCACAGGGCGAAGGCCCACATGCCTATGAAGCGCTGTAGACAATCCACGCCCCAGCGCTGGTACGCGGCTAAGATGACTTCCGTGTCCGTGCCCGTGCGGAAAGCGTAGCCCTCGCGCTCAAGCTCCGCCCGCAGCTCTATGTAGTTATAGATTTCGCCGTTGAAGATAATCCAGCAGTTACCGTCAGCGCTCTGCATGGGCTGATGGCCCGCGCGCGAGAGGTCAAGAATTGAGAGGCGGCGAAAGCCTAAAGCCAGATTGAACGGCCCGTCCGTAGAGCCGCTTATCTGAGGCTCACTTATGCCCTCTATCGTGTCACTCCCGACGAAGGCGTGCGCGCGTCCCGTCAGTGTATCGGCAAGCAGATGGCCTTCGTCGTCCGGCCCGCGATGGCGCAGGACGCGTGCCGCCCGCTCAAGAGCCGACGCGTCTACCTGTTTGCCGCCCGCGTAATGTATGCCGAAGATGCCGCACATTTGGAATCGTATTTAAGCTGCGTCGAGATTGGTTTGACAGAATAAACGTTTCAATGCCGATTTGCAAAAACAGGTCAGTACCGCCTGCGGTAGCGGGCGGGTTATTAGATAAGCATGACTCTAGCCCAACTGATACCCGCCCGCTACCGCAGGCGGTACTGACCTAACTCTTTGAAAAACGCTGATGACAAACAGCCACATATATAACTCTTTGGCGCAACTGATGCGTTAAGTATGACGGAGCTAAAATCAACCCGGACACGCCTGAAATCGCTCAAGACAGCCGAAAATTCGCCTCATGCAGCTTGAAAACCGGCTCAGGCAGAGTATAAATCGCCTCAGTCAGCCGCAAAATTGCCTAAGACAGCGACAAAATCGGCTCATACACTGTGAAAATCGCTTGATACAGCGCGAAAATCGACTCATACAAACGCGAAATCCGTTCAGTCACTGTAGAAATTGCTTCATACACTGTGGAAATCGGTTCATACAATGCAGAAATCGGTTAATACAGCGTGGATGTGGGGTTTAGCGGGGTGAAAGTAGTGGGTCGGTTTCAGGATTTGCCCCTCTTTGACTAAAGATATGGAGCGTGTTATATCCTTTTTTGCTTTGAACCGTTCAAAATTCTGCTCAATGATATTATCCCAGCCTGTAGCTTGATCCACTCTGCGCAGATAGTCTTTAGGGGATGTTGAAGGAGGCTTAATATTGTCGAATAATCTGCCCAAGGGGTCTGGCGATGCGAGGGAAGAATCTGCCGCGCCCACGTCACACTCCTGGTCTGACCGGCCCGTGCTGGTGACAGGAGCGGGGGGATTCATAGGCAGTCATTTAGTAGAAACGCTGCTTAAGGGTGGAGCGAGGGTGCGCGCCTTCGTGCGCTACAACTCGCGCCGGGACGCGGGGCTTTTGAGGCTGCTCTCGCCTGAGCTAATGAAGTCCTGCGAGATAGTCTACGGAGACCTGCGCGATTCGGACGCGGTGGACAAGGCTTCCAGAGGCGTTGATACAATCTTTCATCTGGGCGCGCTGATAGGCATTCCTTACTCATACGTTCACCCGCGCGAAGTCGTGGACACCAACGTCACTGGCACTCTGAACGTGCTCATGGCAGCCGAGCGCAACAAGGTCAGAAAGGTCGTCAACACTTCCACGAGCGAAGTCTACGGCACGGCCATCTACACTCCTATAGACGAGAAGCATCCCTTGCAGGGACAGTCGCCTTATTCGGCCAGCAAGATTGGAGCGGACAAGATAGCGCAGAGCTTCTATTGCACCTTCGGCTTGGAGGTCGCCACGATTCGCCCCTTCAACACCTTCGGCCCCAGACAATCCGCGCGAGCCGTGATTCCGACCATCATCACGCAGGCTCTCGTCAAGGATACGGTTCATCTCGGAAGCCTTGAGCCGCGCCGCGACTTCACCTTCGTCACAGACACGGTGGATGCTTTCCTACGTATAGCCGCCTCGCCCAAATCAGCGGGCCGGGAGATTAACGTAGGCTCGGATGCCGAGATATCAATCGGAGAGCTGGCTGCGAAAATCATCAAGATGATTGGAAGGGATGTTGAAATCACCTGCGACACCGAAAGGGTGCGGCCCGACCGCAGCGAGGTGCAACAATTGTGGGCCGATGCAAGCCAAGCCTCCGAGCTGATAGGCTGGAAGCCCCAAGTCGGTTTCGACGAAGGATTGAGACGAACCATAGACTGGATACAGGCTCACCTCGACCTGTATCAGGTGGGACAATATCAGGTATAAATCATGCGCGCCGTAATCTTAGCCGGAGGCAAGGGGACGCGCCTCGCCCCCTACACCACTCTGCTGCCGAAGCCGCTGATGCCTATCGGCGACATGCCCATCCTTGAGATTATCCTTCGCCAGCTACGCCGCGCAGGCATCAACCACGTCACCATGGCCGTCGGCCACCTCTCCAACCTGCTGATGGCCTTCTTCGACGACGGAAAAAAGTATGGCCTGAGCATAGACTACTCGCTCGAAGACCAGCCGCTCGGCACGGCCGGGCCGCTCGCTTTGATAGAGGGGCTGGACTCTACGTTCCTGATGATGAACGGCGACGTGCTGACGACGCTCGATTACTCTGCGCTCCTCGATTATCACAGGCGGCGCGGGGCCGCCGCGACCATAGCCATGCACGCCCGCAGCGTACAGATTGACCTCGGAGTGATAGAGACGGACGGCGATAACATGCTGACGGGCTACATAGAGAAACCGACCTACAATTACAGCGTGAGCATGGGCATATACGTCTTCGAGCCACGCGTGCTGGACTTCATCACGCAAGGCGAGCGCATTGATTTCCCGGAGCTGATATGGAAGCTGCTCGCGGCAAAGGAGCCCGTGCAGGCTTATCCTTATGACGGCTACTGGCTGGATATAGGCCGCCCAGAAGATTACGTTCACGCGGTTGAAGAGTTCGACCGGCTGCGCGGCCAGTTTCTACCGGAAGATTAATTAATGGACTGGAAGATTCCACTAAGCGATATAGAGATAACGGAGCAGGACGTTGAGGCGGTCGAGCGCGTGCTGCGCTCCAAGTGGCTCTCCATGGGAGCGGTCACGCAGGAGTTCGAGCGAAGCTTCGCGAGCTTCATAGGCGTCAAGCACGCCTTCGCCGTCACCAACGCTACGGCCGCGCTGCACCTTGCATACATGGCGCTCGGGCTTGGCCCCGGTGATGAAGTCATTGCGCCGTCTTTAACCTTCGTCGCGACCGCCAACGCGATTCTCTACACGGGCGCGCGGCCGGTCTTCGCAGACATAAACGGCGCGGACGACCTGAACATCTCGGCCAGTGATATTCGCAGGCGCATCACTCCGAGAACGAAAGCCATCACGGTCATGCACTACGGCGGCTACGTCTGCGACATGACGGAGATTATGGCTATCGCGGACGAGTACAAGCTGGCCTTGATAGAGGACGCGGCACACGCGCCCGGGGCGAGCCTCGGTGATAGAAAGGCCGGAACCTTCGGAGACGTGGCCTGCTTCAGCTTCTTCTCCAACAAGAATCTGACGACAGGCGAAGGCGGGATGGTCGTCACAGACCGCGACGATTTGGCCGAGCGCCTTCGTCTCATGCGCTCGCACGGCATGACCACGCTGACGTGGGACAGGCACAAGGGCCACGCGCATACCTACGATGTCGTGGCGCTAGGCTATAACTACAGGATTGACGAGATGCGCTCGGCCCTCGGGCTCGTGCAGCTTGAGCATCTTCAGCAGCGTAACCAGAGAAGGCAGGAGATAGTTGACGAGTACCGCGCGAAGCTATCCGAGACGCCGGGCCTCTCCATCCCCTTCTCGAAGGTGAAGCACGGCAGCGCGCACTACATCTTCCCAGTCCTGCTCAAGAGCGCTGAGATGCGCGGCCCCTTCATCACGGAGCTTAAAGCCCAAGGCATTCAGACCAGCATTCACTATCCGCCCGTTCATCTTTTTGAGTACTACCGCGAGCGCTTCGATTACGCGCCGGGCGCTCTTCCCATTACCGAAGACGCCTGCTCAAGACAGGTGACGCTGCCGCTTTATCCGACCATGCGCGAGGGCGATATTCAATTCGTTTGTGATATAGTTAATCAAACACTGAGCGATTTAAGCCGCTCCAACGTGTAAGAGTTTAATTAGACAAGGTTTCAAACGGGGAATGAACGTCATCAAGAGCTCCTGGAGCAAACGTCACATAGCGGTCAACAAGGTGATGGAAGGCGTGACGCTGTTGCGCGCCAAGACTCGCCTGCCTTTGGGAGACCCTACCTACTCTCTGTGCATGCCATACCAGTTGCAGATTGCCATGACGACGCGCTGCAATCTGGCCTGCGGCTACTGCGAGAACCCTCTGATGGTGAAGGCTGGCATGGCGAGCGACATGGATTTCGATAAGTACTGCCGCCTGATAGACCAGCTCGCGGGCGTCAGGATTCTCTCGCTCCTTGGCATAGGAGAGCCGCTGCTTCATCCACGCTTCCCGGAGATGGTCGCCTACGCGGCGAAGAAGAACTGGGGATGGCACATCTCTACCACGAGCAACGGCATGCTCCTGACGGAAGAGCTGGGCGATAAGCTGATTGACGCAGGCCTCAACGAGATGCGCGTCAGCATAGACGGCCCAGACAAGGATTACGTGGAGAAGATGCGAAAGGGCGCGAAGTTCGACAAGATTATAGATAACTTCCGCCGCTTTAGGCGCAAGACGGACATGCGTATGGCCATGAACGTCGTCATGAGCTCCATCAATCTGGATTCCCTGCGCGGGCTCATCCCCTTCGCCATGGACTTAGGCGTCAATCACCTGCAAATCATGACGCTCAAGCCTTGGACGGGCGTTGACATAGGCAAGGACGATTTCACGCTCTTCCACAACATAGATAAAAGACAGCTGGACACTATCAGAGAGCTTCAGGCCGAAGCCGCAGAGGCGCGTCTTGAGTTCGACGTAAGCTACGAGCCCTTCTACGGGAACTTCTGCGCTGACCCCTGGAACAAGCCCTACATCAACCCGGACGGAGCGCTCGCGCCCTGCTGCACGTGGACGACCAACTATCTTGACAACGTCTTCGACGCGGGCTTCTGGAAAGCATGGAACGGCCCGCGCATGCGTCACCTGCGGAAAGTGATGCTGGAAGGATTCCCCGGCTCGTTCTGCTATCAGAATTGCAGGCTGGTGCGGCAGACTAAGGCCGAGGCCATGAGCCAGAGCATGGCGCAGGCGACCGCCGCAGAGCGCACGGTTCAGATTGCCGGGCTGTCCCGCTAAAAGAGATAGCTTATGCGGCGTCACCTACACCTCGTCTGGGGTCTTTTCTATCGCAGCTTAAAATTTCTGGAGAGAAAGTATCCGCGCACTTTTCCGGGCTCGCCGCGAGGGCGCGTCCTGTCCGGCGACGAGCAGCTTCGCATCATTCAGGAGAGCCTGGACAAGAGCTTAAGGCTCAAGGGAGTTCAGATAGTTCCCTTCGACGAGACGTGTGAAAGCTGTCACGCTGCCTCGAATAAATTCTATTCGCTAGAAGAGCGGCCTCCGATTCCTTTACAGAATTGCCCGCGAGGCAAGGAGTGCACGGCCATCTACGCGCCCGTGATTGACTACGGCCTCTATAAAGTCAGCCAGATAATGGCGGCCAAGCCGGACATCAAGGTGCAGGAGCTCAGAAGGCTCTTGCGCGAAGAGGCGGAGCCTTCGGCGGAAGCGCTGGATAAGCAGGCGTAGCCGCCGCCTCCTTTTATATAGCTAGAGTATGGGTCGCAAAAGTGGAGTCTTAGATCATTGGGACGAGTCTAATCGCAAGGGCGGCGACCTGTCGGACGACATCCTCCTGTCATCGCTTCTGGAAGGGCCGGCGAATCTGCTCTTGCAGGCCGGTTATAAGGAGTGGATAGGGACGGGCTACGAGAAGATTCTGGACGTTGGAAGCGGGCTGGGGCGCTGGGCTCTCTATTTCAACCAGCTCTCGCCCGAGAGCCTCATCTACGCAGCGGATTTTACGCCGAGCGCCATGCTGCGCGCCAGCCGCTATCTCTCCAATCGCAAAATCCCCATGCGCTACTGCTGCGCCGACGCCTTCAATCTTCCCTTCGCGGACGAGTCCTTTAACCTTGTTCATTCCTTCGGGCTGATTGAGGACTATCCGAACTACATGGACATGCTGAAGGAGCAGATGAGAGTGCTCAAGCCTGGGGGACGCCTCATCTGCGTCACACTGCATCACAGGTCATGGCACGCGCTCTATAAGAAGCTCTTCGGCAGCCGATACTATTCCTTCACGAGCTACGAGCACGACTTCAGCGCGAAGGAGTTGACAGGGGCTTTCGAGCAGCTCGGATTGAAGAACATAGAGCTGTCATACGCGGAGCCCATGCACAGGATTGCGGCGGCGCGGCCGTGGAAGCTGGCACAGTTCATCGAGTACAACCTGAAGCGCGTTGACCTTTATCTTGAACACAGGCTGAAGCTGCCTCTGGCTCAATACTGGAGCCATGACATCTACATCAAAGGAGATAAGCCCGCTTAAAAAAGTGCGGGCTTCACGGACGGTCGTAGAGGCTAAGCCTCCGACCGCTCTCGCAATGATGGCTGAACCTGTTCTACGCGATACAAGATATCTTGAGACTTACGGCTGTTACCCGCGCCGCGCCGTCGTAGAGCTTGAAGCAAGCGAAAAACTGGACGCGAAGCTCACACGGTTTAAGCTCCTGCGCTTGGTCTTCTCTGAAGAGGAATCAAAGCAGACCTTTCTTGAAGAGCCGGAGGGGCAGACGTGGAGCATCTCTTTCAAAGAGCCTACGCTTCTGGAATTCTCCTTCGAGCTTAACCCCGGCTACTATCTTCTTTTCGCTTCCGGCGAGCGCGGGCGTTTCGCGCTGCCGATTGTCGTTGATGATAGAGAGAGGCCGGCAAGTGTTGCCGTCATCAGGCCCACCTTTACGCAGTGGAGTTATCACGCAGAGGGCTTCTATCATAATGATTACCGCTCGCAGGCAGACCGCGTGCTGATGTCCGTAGGCTACAGGGGAGGCCGCGCGGGCCGACTCATGGAAGGCGCGATGCGAAAGACTGCGCGCACTCTTAAGCTTCCGAAAGTCAATTTTCCTTACACGCCGTTCCCGGCAAATGCTTCCATTAATCTGAATGGTTTCTATCGTCGCAATAATCGCTGGGACAGGCTGATGTGGGATGAAACCTACGGTAGGCTCGAAGGGCTCTGGGTTGACGAGGTGATTTCAGGCATGCCCGTCTTCGCGCTCTTAGAGAAGAACGCCGTGCCCTATCACGTTTACACGGACGTTGACTTGCATAACCGCGACCCAAGGCTTGAGCGCTACCGCGTGCTCATATTTTCCGGGCAGGAGGGAATCACCAGAGACTATTACACGATGCTTGAGAGCCTTCAGGCACGGGGCGAGACATCTTTTCTGCTCTGGGGCGTGCAGGCGTTCGGCTACAGGCAGCTTGATTATGACGCGCGTAGCGGAGAGCTGAGCTACGTGGCGACGCGCGGGCAGAGAGGCATGTGGGGCGATGCTTTGACAGAGCGCCAGCCCGATTGGGCGGACGAGAGCCGTCTCTTCGGCTTCCACTTTCCGGAGCCGCAGTCGGCCACGTGGCGATACGACAAGCCTTATTCCCGCATAGTCGTTCACGACCGGGAGCACGCGATTGTAAGCGCAAGCAATCATTCAGAGACTTATCACTTCGAGGTGCGCGACCGGCAGGGCGAGACGCATACGGGCCTCACGTGGGCAGGCGGCGAGGTGCAGGAGCGCGTTGACGCGGAAGCCCGTGTGATAGCTTATCTGGATGACGACCGCGAGATAATAGGAATCGGCGAGTATCGCAACACGATTATCTTTTCCCCGACTTACCTGCCAGCCTTTTTCGCTTACCAGTCGGCCGAGCACCCGGAAATCGAGGCGTGGCTCATGGCGGCTTTGAGCTACTTGACGAGGAAGAACGCTTAAGAGATGCGCATCTGCATAATGAGTTCATGGCCGAGCGTTCACACGGAGTACTGGCTCAGGGCGCTTAGTGAGCGCGGCCACGAGGTTCACTTTCTTTTTCCTCTCAAGCACGAGGTCAGCTTTGACGAGCTGCCGAAGGGCGTGCGGCTGCACAGGTTCGATTGGCAGCCCAAGGTAAAGGGCACGGGCACGTTCACCATGGCCCTTGAGCTGCGCCGCAAGCTCAAGGAGATTGCGCCCGACATCTTCCACATACATTCGGTCTTCGCCGTCAGCGACTGGCGGCTCTTCCCGTGGGTCTTCTCTCTCACGACGTTTCACCCGCTGGTGCTGACGGCCTGGGGAGGCGACCTGCTGAACACCCCCAACAAATCTAAAGCGGGCAGACTCTTTGTGAAGCGTGCGCTCAGGGCGGCGGACTTGATTACCGCCGACTCTCAGTCGCTTCTGGACGCCGCTCAAAGCCTCGGAGCCGGTCGAGATAAGCTGCACGAGATTCAGTTCGGCGTGGACACTGAGATGCTGAGCCCGCGTGTTGACACGAGCGAGGTGCGCGCACGGCTCAGCCTTGGCAGCGGGCCCGTCGTTTACAGCCCGCGAGCCTTCATGCCCGTCTATAACCAGCTGAGCATCGTAGAGGCGGCGCACGTTATCTTGCAGACGCAGCCCGACTGCCGCTTCATCTTCAAGATTCGCTCCGACCATCACTCTGCGGAAGAAGAGGCTCGCGTGCGCGAGCGAATCAAAGAGCTTGGCATAGAACGCTCTGTACGGATTATCTCAGACCTGCCTTACGCGGAGCTTCCGGCCCTCTACGCGCTCGCGGACGTAATCGTCTCCGTCCCCGATTTCGACGGGACGCCCAGAAGCGTGCTTGAGGCTATGGCCTGCGGCGCGTTCCCAGTTGTGAGCGACGTGGCGGCCTTGCGCGAATGGATTACAGACGATGACAATGGTCTTTTCGTGCGAGAGGCAGAGCCGGAAGAGATTGCCCGCGCCGTCCTCAAAGCCCTCGCGTCGCGCGAGCTGCTGGAGCGTGCGAAAGTTAAGAACAGAGAGATTGTGGAGACCCGGGCCAGCAGTCGCTACTGGGTCGCCCGCATGGAAGACCTTTATAATAGCCTGACCCGCAGAGGATAGAGTATTAGCGAAGCCGAAGATGCTGCATCACCTTAGACGCTTATCAACACAGACCGTCATTTACGGCATGGGCGACGCCGTCACGCGCATCGCCGGGCTGATTCTGCTTCCCATCTACACGCGCATTCTGACGCCAGCGGATTACGGCAGGCTCGCGCTGCTCGTTCTGGTCTCGACCATCATCTCTCTCATACTTGAGTTCGGGATGCGCTCGGCCTTCTTCCGTTTCTACTTTCAGCATGAAGAGGTGGAAGTAAGACGCAGGTTGACGGGCACGGCTCTTATCTTTCTGCTCGGCGCGGCGCTCATTATCCTCGCGCCGCTCTTCTTATCCATAAGCTACCTGTCGCTGCCCCTCTTTAAAGACGCCGCGCTGCTTCCGTTGATTCAGATTGTCCTGATTGGAACCTTCTTCGACTTAGGCTCAATCATCCCTTTCTCAATCTTTCGCGCGGAGCAGCGCGCCACGCAGTACGCCGCGCTTTCACTCATGCGCTTCTTCATTAACACGATATTGAATATCGTCGCGGTGGTCGTGCTGCGTTGGGGTGTCGAGGGCATCATCTACGCGAACCTTCTGACCTCAATCCTCTTCTTTCTCATCTGTCTAGTGCTGACGCTGCCCTCCATCAGGTGGACGATTGATTTCGGCCTGCTGAAGAGGCTGCTGGTCTTCGGCCTGCCGCTTGTCCCGGCTTACCTTGCCGGGTGGGCACTGACCTTTTCAGACCGCTTCTTTCTTGAAAGATACGCAGACCTCTCGCAGGTGGGTGTCTACGCCATTGGCTACAGCATAGCGAGCGTGCTGAACATGGTGATGGGCTGGTTTAATACCGCGTGGCTGCCCTACTGTTATTCCGTGGCGGAGCAGCCCGGTGCGAAAGAGTTCTACGCGCGCATGCTGACTTACGCGCTCACGCTCTTTACGTTGGTGGCGATAGGACTGAGCCTTTTTTCGCCGGAGGTTTTGTATCTGCTGGCGACTCCTTCGTATTACGGGGCGGCCAGAGTTGTGCCGCTTGTGACGCTCGCGTACCTCTTTTACGAGGCCAATTATCTGATTGCGTTCGGTCTTGATCTCACAGGTAAGACCTCTTATTATGGTTTAATCGTTGGCATCGCTGCTGTGCTTAATCTGCTCCTAAATTTTTCATTGATACCACCATTCGGGATGATGGGCGCTGCGTGGGCGACGGCGCTCTCCTACATGAGCTTGATGGTCTTGGCTTACGTGATAGTCAGGCGCATATACCCTGTGCGCTATGAAAAGGTGCGCCTTCTTAAGCTGAGCCTGACGAGCGTCGGACTCTTCCTGGCGGGCATGAGCTTGAAGACGGGACGCCTCTGGGTTGATTTGGGAGTGGGCGCGGCGGTTATCCTGAGCTGGCTGGCCATACTGTATTTCACCAGATTCTTCACCGAGCGCGAGCTTGCGACCGCCAGGGCCGCCACCCACTCAGTCCTGCAAACATTGCGCGACCCGTTCAAGCGCGCTCGTCCCAAAAATCTGGTGAAAGAAGATTCCGTCTGACCAGGGGAAGTTAATGTCTCTTAGAAGAATAGTAAAAAAACCGATTCTGTTCGGCGTCGATCTGACCGCAGACCTCCTTGTGCTGTTGATGAAGGCTATGTATCGCCTTTCTCCCGACGAGCCGGGCGGCGCGCCCGCACAGGCAGATAACTTTGACAGCCTGCGCGTGCAGGAGAAAGAGCAGTTCGAGGCCATTCTGGACAGAGAGACGCGCCGCATCAAGCCGGAGTACATAGAGTACAGACGCTGCCCCAACTGCGATTCAGAGTCGCACAGGCTGGTCTTCCCGACGCAGGATTTTTTCGATTACGTGAAGTGTCAGGAGTGCGGGTTCGTCTACGCTTGGCAGATGCTGACGCACGAGGCGCGCACGAAGATTTACGGCGGCTTAACCGGCACAGGCGCGGCCGAAGTCTGTTGCAGCCCTTCTGGCAGGGCCGCAGACCGCGAGCGATTCAATTTCCCCTTGAGCCTCATACTTAAATATCACAGGGGCGGGAACCTTCTGGACGTGGGCTGCGGCGTCGGGAACTTTCTGAATCAGGCCCGGGAGGCTGGCTTTTCCGTGCAGGGCATAGAGACGCATCCCGAGTTCAGAGAGGCCGCGAAGGCGAGCTACCACATCGACGTGCAGACGGGAATCTTCGAAGAGATGGAGCTGCCGGAAGACCACTTTCAGGTGGTCACCATGTGGGAGACGCTTGAGCACATTTACCATCCGAAGGCGGCTATCAAGCGCGCTTTCGAGATACTGATGCCTAAAGGGATACTAGCCATCTCCGTCCCGAATCTCTCTAACCTCGGCTTTTTCATGCTGCGCGAGTACAGCGCGCATCGCGGCGGCGAGCATATCAACTTCTTCTCGCCCGCCACGCTCTCGCGCATGTTGACGGACTGCGGCTTCACGGTCGTAGAGTCGCACACCACCGGCAATTCGGACTGGGGCGCGATGGTCAACCTGCTCAATCTGGATTTGGACAAGGTCTACTGTTACGACAACGTCGGAAGGAAGAAGGAGGCAACGCCGCCCACGCCCTTCTTCGCGCCTCACGAAGCCACCTTCTTAAAGCGCGTGGTCTTCCCGGCCCTCTCTCGCTACGAGAGCAGAACGGGTAAAGGAGAAGGCATCACTATTCTCGCCCGGAAGGATGTCTGAGACGAAAGGTGCAACTCCTCAGAGCAAAGCGCTCGCGCACGCGTCTATTAAAAAGAGTTTGAGAATGAGACAAGTTTGTCTGAACGAACGACAGGAAGTTCTGGTCACGGAGATACCTGCCCCGGCTCTCTCCGAAGGACAGGTGCTGGTTCGCACGCACTATTCCCTGATTAGCTCCGGCACGGAGCTTTCCACGGCGGCGCAGGGCGCGGCGACGCCCTCTCCCATGCGTCGTCGCGTAGAGCTGTTAAGAAAAGTCGGCGCAACCATCCAGCGCGAAGGCATCGCCACGACCATCTCTCGCGTCCGTCAGCGTCTTCAGCCAGCGCCCGTCTTGCAGGGGCGAGGCTACATAGCCGCAGGCGAAGTGATAGAGGTCGGCGCAGGCGTGAGCGACGTAGAGGTGGGCGACCTTGTGGCATGCGCGGGCGGCAGCGCGAATCATGCTGAGATTATCGCAGTGCCTCGCAACCTTCTGGTTCGAGTGCCTGCCGAGGTTCCCCTGCGCGAAGCCTGCTTCACCACCTTAGGCGCTATAGCCATGCAGGGCCTAAGACGCGCCGGGGCGAGTTTCGGCGAAACGGTCGTCGTCATAGGCCTCGGCCTGATAGGACAGCTAACCTGCCAACTGGCAGAGGCGGCGGGCTGTGTCGTCATAGCAGTTGACCTGGTGGACGAGCGCCTGAAGCTTGCTAAGGAGTTGGGCGCGCATTACGTCATCAACGCGGGCACGGACAACACCGTCCAGTCCGTCCGGCACATCACAGGCGACTACGGAGCGGACGCCGTGCTCATCTGCGCCGCCACGGGCAGCAGCGCTCCCGTCAACGACGCCTTTCAAATGTGCAGGGAGCGCGGCCGCGCCATCATAGTCGGCGACGTAGGCATGAATCTTGAGCGGGCGCAGTTCTATCACAAGGAGCTTGACCTGCTGATTTCAAGGTCATACGGGCCGGGAAGGTACGATTACGAGTACGAGCAGTTGGGAGTTGATTATCCGATTGGATACGTGCGCTGGACTGAGAACCGCAACATGGCCGAGTTCGTCAGGCTGCTGGCGGCGGGAAAGGTGCGCGTGTCTCCTCTCATCTCTGCCGAGTACTCGCTGGAAGATGCGGCAAGCGCTTACAGCACCCTGTCTGCAAAGTCCAGAGAGATGTTGGGCGTGCTCTTTCGTTACGAGAGCGAGGCTAAGCCGGAGCAAAGCCCTTCGAGAGTCGTTCACTTAAAGCGCACGGTTGAAGGGGGTGCGAGCGGGCGCGTGCGCTTTGCCGTCATAGGGGCGGGAAGCTTCGCGCGCGGCTTTCACATTCCAAGCATCTGCAAGATGCCTGAGAGCGAGCTTGTAGCCATAGCGAACTTCACAGGCGTCAACGCGCGTCAGGCGGCTGAAGAGTTCGGCGCAAGCTACTGCACGACCGATTACAAAGAGGTGCTGGCCGATGATAAGGTGGACGCCGTGGTGATAACCACGCGCCACCACCTTCATGCAGAGATGAGCCTCGCTGCGGCCCAGAGCCGCAAGCATATTTTTGTAGAGAAGCCGCTGGCCCTGACTCTTGAAGATTGCAGGGAGGTCTCTCAGGCGGTCGCGGACGCGGGCGTGCTCCTGACCGTGGGCTTTAACCGTCGCTTCGCCCCGCTTGCGTTGGAGATGAAAGCGCTGCTGGATAAGACGCCGGGGCCGAAGATGTTGACCTACCGCGTGAACGCCGGGTGGCTTCCGCCTGACCACTGGTCTATAGACCCTGTGCAGGGCGGCGGTCGCATACTCGGAGAGGGCTGCCACTTCTTCGACCTCCTTTATTACTTTATAGGCGCTGAGCCCGTGAGGATTGCCGCCTCGCAGGCTCGTCCCATGAAAGAGAGCAAAGACCCCGCGAACATGAGCGCGACGGTAGAGTTCGCGGACGGCTCTGTAGGCACGCTCCTTTACACAGTCATAGGCGATAAGGCTCTGCCCAAAGAGCGAGTCGAGGCCTTCTGCGGCGGGAAGGCATTCGTGCTCGACAATTTTGACTCGCTGGAATCCTACGGAGCAGGCGGGACTAATTCTTCCACGGCTTCGAATGACAAAGGCCACTTCGGATTGATGCAGCACTTTTGCGACGCGGTGCTGGGCAAGACGCCGCTACAGATAACCGCGCTGGATGGTCTGCGGGCAACTCTCTGCGCAGAGAAAGCCCTTGAGTCTGCGCGGAGCGGAAAATTTGTAGACATAAGCGCAGACGAGCTGACTGGTAAAGCAGGTCAGAACCGCCTGCGGTAGCGGGCGGGTTCTTCTTTACTTTTAGGCATGACTCTAGCCCTACTGA
>DATELK010000066.1:0-15976 GCA_035276685.1 Pyrinomonadaceae bacterium
CGCTACCGCAGGCGGTTCTGACCTGTCGTCTCTATGCTTAAGAGCCGTTCTTTCCAGTCTTTTGAGTATACCGACCTTGAGTAGACCGTGATTCCCTCGCGCGCGAGCTTGAGCATCTCGTCGAAGAGCCTCGCGGCGTCGGCTCGGAAAAAATTCATGCCCTTGATGTTCAGGTCAAGGCAGGCCTCTGCGCTGACGTGCTTCTTCATGTAGGCGGGCACGTCATGCTCTATCATTCTCATGTTGTGCGCGTAGGTTCCCACGCGCTCCGTCTGTCCCTCATAGTTGACGCAGTCCACCTCGAAAACACGGTCGTGATAGACGCGCACGGGAAAGGCTTCCTTGAGCGCGTCGTCCGTGCAATAGACGAAGGAGAGGTTTCTGGTAGAGACGCCCAGGCCAACTATCTTCGCAGCGCACTCTGTGAGCTTGAAGTAGGGGCTGCACACGTCGTAAGGATACGGCGACTGCTGATGCGTCGCCGTTAGCTCTTTAGCTAATGGGCCTATGGCACAGACCGACTTCGTAGGATGCAGGCTGCGAACCGCGCCGCGCTGTCGTCTCGCAAACTCGTTCAGCAGGCCCGTGTATGACGGCGTGCGCCGAACGTCGAACGTCCCGCCGCGCAGCAGGTAGTCGTAAGAAGACATACGCAGGTTAGGGTAGGTCGGGAACAGAACCGTCCCGCCTTCGCCTATGACTTCGCGCAGGAGAGAGAGTATGCGGTAGAAGGGGAAGCCAAGGTTGAGCCGGTCGACGGAGCTGTGAACGTAGACCACGTCGTTCGCCGCGAGACCGAGCCGCCCTGTGAGAATCTCCGTGAAATCTTTTTCCGAAAGCTGCGGCAGTCGCTCTACGCGCGCCCGCTGCATCTTCTTGCCCGCGCGCAGGACTCTGGCAAAAGTGCTTTCGGGCAGAATCTTTCGCGCTATCTCTCTAATACTCATTCTTAAACTACACGCACAAGGGTCGCCGCCCAAGAGTAGCCTACGCCGAAGCCTATGAGCGCAACCGTGTCCCCTGCCTTGATTCTTCCCTGCCGCCTTGCGCTCTCAAGCGCAATCGGGATGGTAGAGGAGACGGTGTTGCCCGTCTTCTCAAGCTCTATGTGAAACTTTTCGTCCGGAATCTTCAAGCGCCTCTGAAGACGCTCAAGCATGAATTTGTTGGCCTGATGCGGTATGACGTAGTCTATCTCGTCAAGCGTGTGGCCCCACTTCATTAGAAGCTCTTCCATCACCTGCGGCACAGTTCGCATGGTGAAGTTAAAAATCTCCGGCCCGTTCATGTAGAGATTGCGGGCCGAGCGCCAGTTGCCCTGCTCGTCCTCGCTCTCAATCATGGCCGCGTCATCGAGTGGGCGGCGCGTGCCGCCTGCGGGAACAATCAGTCGCTCCGCTCCGCGCCCGTCCGTGCCGAAGACGAAAGGGCCTATCAAGTCCGCTTCCGCGTCAGCAGCGCTTATCAGGGTCGCCGAGGCTCCGTCTCCGAAGAGCGTGCGCACGCTCTTATCGCGCGCGTTGATGTACTTGCTATAGGTGTCTGCCGTGACTAGCAGCACGTTCCGCGCCACGTCCGTCTCAACAAGGCTCTTTGCCAGCGAGAGGCCGTAGACGTAGCCCGAGCAGCCCTGATTGAAATCAATCGCGCCGCATGAGGTTCCGAGCCCCATGCGCTCCTGCATGACGCAGGCGGTGGTCGGTAGAAGATAGTCCGGGCTCTGCGTGCAGAAGAGCAGAAAGTCTATCTCTTCCGGCTTGGCCGCGCCGCTTTCAAAGAGATGGCGGGCGGCGGCCACGCCCAAATCCGACGCGCACTCTTCGGCTCCGGCAATGCGGCGGGTGCGTATGCCCGTGCGCTCAAGTATGACGGAAGCCTCCACGTCCCCGAGCTCTTCCGCCAACTGCTCGTTCGTCAGCTCTCCGGCAGGCAGGTAAGAGCTAATAGCCTTTATCGCGGCTCTCTTCTTTATCCTGTCCATCCCTCTTAATTTTCTGCTTCGCTTTCTCTCAACACGCCTTCCAGATATTCGGTCAAGGTTCCGAGGGTTGAAAAAGGGCTCTTCTCTTTTGACAAAAGGTTCTCGTCCGTAATCATCACGTCAACGCCGAACTCAGCCCTGACCTTCTCTTCGACCTCCATGATGAAGGTCACGAAGTCTAGCGATTCAAGCTTGCCTGACTTGCCGTAAAGCGGCGCTTCGGGCGTCTTTTCGATAGCGACTCCGGCAGGCAGCTGGCTGTTCAGGTCGTCAACGGCGCTGTACACGGCGCTCACTATCCTCTCGCGGTTAGACATCCAATCTCTCCCTTCAACCTTAGCCAGCATTCTAGCCTACCCGCGCAGCATTTGCCTAAATACAGAAAGGCGTGCGAGGGAAAGCCTTGATGCAAATTCCCTAGCACGCCTGATGATTATGTAACGGCGCTCAGTCTACGGAGCCGCCGCTCGCCTGCGACAGGTCTGCGTCCTCTGAGCCTGTGCCTATAGTTCCCTTGCTGCTGGCCGTGGCCTTATCGTCTGCTGAAACGCCGCCCGCCTCATTTCCGCCGGAGGCTTCCGCGCCCCGGCCTTCGCCTAACCCGTCTCCTGTAGTACCTACATCATCCTTCTTAGCTTCAGCCATCCGGTTCTCCCTTCTATTAAAAACCCTACTCGCACACAAAGCTGCTACTCAGTGTTCGGCTTAATCTCATTCTTGATTTCCTTGCTCTCCCGATTTTCGGCTCCGGGAACCAGACTGCCGAGCGGCTTGTTCTGCTCCAACTTCTCCGAAGGGCTCTGCGGCGCTTCTTCCGTCTGCGCTTCGTCAGTCTGTCTAGCCGTCGCGTTCTGCTTCTGATTCTCTGTCATCACGTTTTATCTCCTCTCCGATTACTCCGCACCAGTGCGGCTGACACAAAACAGCAGCGCTGGGCCTCTCTATCTTTAACCCGGCGCTGCTGCAAGTTCACCTCGTGCAGGAGTATTAACGTTGTCGCCGGGAAGAATACTATTCGAGGATAGAACAGCTATGGTTGCAGAGGTATTGCATAACAATTATGAAAGTAATAGTCCTCTTCCATCAATTTTCAGTGCTGCCAATCTTATTCAACGAGAAACATCTTGCAACACTTTCGATTTCATCCATTCACCGCTTGTAAATACTGTTGACAGTAAATAGTGTATGCTGTATTTATAGGCTTATGAGAGAGAACCTGCGAGCCGTGAAGGGCAGGACTTTTGTGGGCGCGGCGGAATTGGCGTCCGCTGCCGCGCGAATCCTGTCCGAGTCCGGGCCCATTCAGGAGCGAGGCACGGTGCGCGACGTGCCGGACGAGCGCACCATACGCTACTACCTGTCGGAAGGGCTGCTTGCGCCTGCGGAAGATAAACAGGGGACGGCTTCGGTCTTCGGCTACCTGCACCTTCTTCAGCTGCTGGTCGTCAAGAGGCTACAGGCCGAGCATCTTCCGATACGGAAGATAAAGGAGCTGGTCGAGGGGCGCACGGAGCGTGAGCTGGAGCGGCTCTTAGGCTCCGACGACAGGCAGAAGAACGAGGCGCTCAACTACCTTGAGTCTCTCATAACCTCGAAGGCTTCCGCGCCTTCGCCCAAGGCGGCGTCGCCACCCAGGAGCCAGTACTCGCAACCGGCTCCGCCTCAGTCGTCACCGCAGAGGGCGGCAGGGGGAAGCAGGTGGGCCAGAGTGGAGATAGAGCCGGGGCTTGAGCTTCACGTCAGAGATGATTACGAGCCTCCGAGGGAGGCCAGGGGAATGCAGCGCCTCGCGAGCGCCATCATTCAAAGCATCAGCAGGAGGCTGGGAAAGCGAAGGAGGTAAGTTTAATGAGAGTTCCGAAAATAGAGTTCCTTTTACAGAGGACGCACCTTGAAGCAGACCGCGAACAGACAGTTGACCTTTTAATCAGGATTATTCCGCCTGAGATTGACTCCGTTATTGGCCGCCGTCCACGGCTCAACATAGGCATAGTCCTCGACCGCTCCGGCTCCATGGGCGGAGAGAAGATGGAGCGTGCGCGCGAGGCCGCCGGATACTGCATAGACCAGTTGCTCCCTACAGACCGACTGAGCCTCGTCATCTTCGACGACGTGATAGAGGTGCTCATCCCGAGCCAGCTTGCGGAGAACAAGTCCGCGCTCAAAGAGCAGGTTGCACACATACATGCTCGCAACTCAACTGCCCTGCACGAGGCATGGGTGCGCGGCGGGATGCAGGTCAGCGAGCACATCACGGACGGCGCAATCAATCGCGTCCTGCTGATTACGGACGGGCAGGCCAACGTTGGGCTCACCAACACGGACGAGATAGTCTCGCAGGCCATGGGACTCTTCCAGAGGGGCGTGAGCACCTCCACCATAGGCATAGGCGAGGATTTTCAGGAAGACCTGCTCATGCCCATGGCCCAATCAGCGGGCGGCAACGCATGGCACGTCGAGCGCGCAGACGACATGCAGCGCATCTTCTCCGTGGAGCTCGAAGGATTAATCGCTCAGGTGGCGCACACGGTCTCGATGGGGCTCATCCCGTCCGACGGCGTGCGGCTCTCCGATGTGCTCAACGATTTCGAGATGAACGAGAACGGGCGCTACAGGCTTCCCAACCTACAGGCTGGCTCAAGCCTGGACGTGCTGGCCCAGCTGCGTGTGCCCGCGCAGGCCGCAGGAACGAAGCGCCATCTTCTGGACTTGAGGCTCGGCTACACTCCGCAGGAGGCGCGCTCGGCTGAAGTTCTCAAGCAGTCGCTCGAAGTAGAGTTCGTGGAAGCCTCAAGGCTAAGGGAGCTGCCTGTCAACCAGGAGGTCGAGAAGGCTGTGCGGCTGCTGATGAACGCACGCGCCCGCCGGGAGGCAATGGCGCACATGGACAGGGGCGATTACGTGCTGGCAAAGGCCGTCGTAAGCTCTGCCATCTCGGCTTCAGCGCCGCTGTTCAGCAGAGAGAATGCTTCGGCCGACATAAGGGAAGAGCAGCAGGAGCTGAGTGAGCTTTCAAGCGCGCTCGACGACCGCAGAAAGGACAGCATGACGCGCAAGCTCATGGCCTATGCCTCCTATCGCCGCAGCAACAGCAAGAAGCGATAGCTTTCACGGGCCTCCGCCTGACTAAAGCATGAAGGGAAGCCAAGATTACTTGGCTTCCCTTCTCTATTGCTCACGAACTATCCAGAGGCTACCCGCGCCTTACTTACACTTTGAGTAGCCGCAGTCCCTGCAAAAGTCACAGCCCGAGGCGTGCTCCATCTGGCCGTGGCATTCAGGGCAGGTGCCTATCATGTTCGACATAGCGGGCAGCACGCCCGCGTTGACAGCAACAGCCGCAGCCGTTGTCACAGGCTGTGCCTTGCCCGCCGCGCGTGCCGAATCGGGCTGGCCCGCTAGGCGGCGGCTGGTCAGCATGATGCACTCGGCCACGGCCTGCTCGGGCGAAGTCAGCAGCCGCTCGTTGAACCAGACGGCGTGCGTGCCCGTCACCTTGTTGAGACTGCGAGCGACCTCAGCGGCGTCGAAGCCTCCGCGCAGCATCTTGGAAGCAAGCAGGCCCACGCCGCCCGAGATTGGGCCGGTGGCGAAGACTTCCTGAACGGCTTGACCGTTGTGATTGACCGTGACGTAAAGGTTCTGGCCGTCGAAGGGAATCTGCCAGGTTGCGCCGAGCAGTTCTCGCGGGCGCTCTATGCGTCTCGCCGCAGGCTCTTCCGTCGCGGCCAGAGAGGTCGTGACGTGCGCCGCGTCCGTGTGCGTTGCGGGCGGCTCGTCAATCACTTCCGCCGTAGCCTCTGTGTTGCAGGCCAGCTCGCCCTTCTCCTTATCCTCCTGCTTAATGGAGGTCAGCACCTGACCTTCGCGCGAGCCGTCGCGGTAATAGCTGACGGCCTTGCAGCCAAGCTGACGCGCCAAACGATACAGGCTGTCCACGTCTTCTACCGTGTCTGTGGTCGCACCGTTGCAGGTCTTGGAGACGGAGTTGTCCACGTTGCGCTGCGCCGCCGCCAGCACATGCACGTGCTGCTCCGCGGAGATTTTCATGGCGGAGATGAAGTAGGGAGGAAGCTCCGCTTCATGCTCAACGACGTAGGCCGCCGCCTCGTTGATTGAGTCCTGGTCTGTCTGGTCAACTTCTACTCCGAGCGCGCGTGCCGCGAGAGTGTGGACGTAAGTGCGAGTCCCCAGCGTGTCCTGCCTGACGTAGGCCCAGGAGAAGTTCGGCTCAACACCGCTCGAAGTCTCCGCGACGAGCGAGATGGTTCCCGTGGGCGCAATCGTCGTCACTTCGTAATTGCGCGGCGTCAGAGGCATGGAGCGCGGGATGCCTATCTCTTCGTAGAGGAACTTACTGTAAGCCTCGCTGTTCGGCTCAAGCTCGGGGAAAGCTCCCTTTTCATCACCGAGACGAACGCTCTCCATCCAGGCTTCGCGCCTGACAAATCCCATGACCTTATCCATCAGGTCAATCGATTCCGGCGAGCCGTAGGTAATCTTCAGATTAAGGCAGAGGTCTGCGAAGCCCATGATGCCTAAGCCCACGGGGCGCGTGCGCTTTACCACCTCTTCAATCTCTGGCAGCGGCCACGTGCAGGTGTCAATCACGTTATCAAGAAAGCGCGTGCAGAGCTGCGTAACTTCTCTCAGGCGCTCCCACTCGATGCACTTGTCCGGGTCTGTGCCGTCGCCCGCATGTGCGTAGAACTTCGCCAGGTCGATAGAGCCCAGGTTGCAGGAGTTGGAGAAGTGCAGGAACTGCTCGCCGCACGGATTGCAGGAGTAGATTGGCCCCATAGACTTCATCATGTGATTGTGACGATTGACTTCGTCAATGAAGGCCACGCCCGGCTCTGCGTACTTATGGGCAGAGGCAACGATGCGGTTCCAGATGTCCGGCGCGTAGACCATGCCCGGACGCGGCGGCTCCTCGCGCACAGAGTCCGACAAATCAGCTTCCTCGAAGGTCGCGCGGTCACGGAAGGTCACGGTCGAGCCGTCCTGCCTGCGATAAATCGCATAGTCTCCCTGCTGCACTGGGTCGTAGATTGGCTCGCTCCACGGCTGGCCGTTGAACTCAAGCTGGAACCACTCGTTGTTATCCACGGCCTCAAGAAAAGCGTCCGTGACGTTGACGGAGATATTGAAGTTGGTCAAAGAGTGCTGGTCATTCTTGGCATGTATAAAGCGTAGCACGTCCGGGTGCGTGACTCTCATCATGCCCATGTTCGCGCCGCGCCTGACGCCGCCCTGCTTCACCACGTCCGTCACCTGATTGACTATGTTCATGAAAGAGACAGGGCCGGAGGCTACGCCGCGCGTGGAGCTGACCATTGCGCCTGCGGGACGAAGGAACTCGTAAGTCATGCCCGTTCCGCCGCCCGTCTGGTGAATCGTCGCCGCAGCCTTCGCATGATCCATTATCCCGGAGATTGAGTCCGGCACCTTAAGAACAAAGCAGGCCGCGAGCTGGCCGCTGGCCTTGCCTGCGTTAACAAGGCAGGGCGTGTTCGGAATGAACTCGCGGCTGAGCATCACCTCCGACATGGCCGCGTAGAACTCGTCGCGCTTCTGCGGGTCTGTCTCGGCAAAGGAGACGTGGCCCACGACGCGCCTGACAATATCGGGCCACTCCTCTATGGCTCGCCCCATGGCGTCCTTCAAGCTGTAACGCTTGCTGACGACTCGCTTGGCGTTTAGGCCCAGCGGCTGCCCCTTGCTCTTAGTCTCGGTCGCGGGGGCTTCGGCTGCTGGCTGCGAGGCCGCGTTGTTCTGGGTGTTAGGGTCTATAACGGTGCTCATCTCTCATCTGCCTTTCTCGCGCCGGAGAATCCTCAGGCACGAGGCAATAGTAGTTCGATGTCAAAAGTCAGGGGCGCACGGGTTCAATTCCCCGAGCCTCTCTTCTTATAGATGTGGTTCGGATACTGCGGTTGGCTTATTTGAAGTGACGGAAACCCGTCCCGGAAAGGCGTCCACTGGTCGCCTCGGGCTTACCATTAGGCCCGCCTCCATCCCAAGCGGAGCGGAATATACTCCTTTGTTAAGCCAATGTCAATATATTGTGCCTATCTTTTTTTTCAGTGCAATAGAGTGTATAAGCTAAGAAATTACATCAACATTTAAAATGAGCTATTTACGCCCTCTTAACATTCATTTTCGGCCAACGTTTTGCACGGTCGCGCATCTGAAAAGAACCGTACCGGAAGGCTATCACAGCAGTTTGTCGAACAGGAAAACAGAGCGAGGGGATTTTTGAGCAAAGAGCGGAAACAGAAGGACACACTCATTCACGGAACGGCTGCCGACGGCACCGTGCGCTGCATGTCTGCCGTGACGACGGAGCTGGTGGCAGAGGCTGCGAGGCGGCACAAGACATCGCCCACGGTCGCGGCCGCGCTTGGAAGAACGCTGACGGGCACGCTGCTTCTGGGCTCAAGCCTGAAGGAGCTTGACCGCCTGACGGTGCAGATAGCAGGCGACGGCCCAGTCGGCGGCATCACTGCGGAATCGAACGCGCGCGGGCAGGTGCGCGGCTACGTGCGGAATCCCGACGCGCACGTCCCGCTCAATGCTACGGGCAAGCTGGACGTGCGCGCAATCGTGGGCTCTGGCATGTTCTACGTGACGCGCGAGTCTGGCTACGACGTTGGACTCTATCGTGAGCCTTATAGAGGGTCTGTCCCGATTGTCTCGGGCGAGATTGCCGAAGACTTTGCATACTACCTCGCCAAGTCCGAGCAGATTCCTTCGGCTGTGATGCTGGGCGTGCATGTGCGCGCTACTGGGCCTGACGACGAATATGTTTCGGCTGCGGGCGGCTTGATGATACAGATTATGCCGGGCGCGGACGAGAAGACCGTGGCGGCGATTGAGCAGAGCGTGAGCCGCACGCCGCAGACGACCGTGATGATACGCGAAGGAGCGACACCGCACGACCTGCTTCGCACGGCACTCGGCGACATAGACTTTGAGATGCTGGAAGAGAGAGACGTGGCGTTCGCCTGCACCTGCTCTTACGAGCGCGCGGTCTCGCTCATCTCTTCGATTGACCATGCGGAGCTTGAGTCGATGCTGCGCGAAGACAAGGGAGCCGTCATGAGCTGCCACTTCTGCAACGAGAGTTACCGCATCGACGAAGCGGAGATGGAGAGGATTGTCAGAGAGAGCGCGGCGTGAAAGGTGCCGCGCTTTTTTATCTGGGTAGCTGTGCGCGCTTTATCTCTTCTATCTTCCTGAGCGCATCCTGCATCTCTCGCTCTTCCGCGCTGTCAGAGGTCTTCAACTGCGGGCGCTCCGGCTTCTTCTTCAAAAGCTTGACGGCGACGTAGCCGACCAGAAGAATCGCGCCGAGCCAGACGAGGTACTGTGCTATGGAAATGATTGTGCCGAAGAGCATGATGCCGCCTATGGCGGCGAGGAAAATAACCACGGCATAAAAGAGCAGCTTTGCGGTCTTCATAAACTCACCCGAAATGCGACAGGGAAGAAGCCTCTTTGTGCGGCCTCTTCCCTGTAGCTCTTTCTCACGACTTCTAACCTCTTACTTACTCGGCAGCAGGTCGTAGTTGCCAAGCTCCCGGTTGTGATTGTCCAGCGAGCCCATCATGTCGGAAGTGTCTTCGAGCATCTGTTTGGTCATGGCTATGGAATCCGACAACTGCTCGAAGTCCAGCGACGAGACGCGCTCCGGCGTGGGCAGCGTTACCACCTGGTCGTTCACAAGTCCGAAGAAGTTTTCTATGGACTGTAGCTGACCTTCGACCAGCTTGACAGATCTCTCAAGCTCGCTGAAGGAGTTCATGCGTCGCTTGAGAATCTCTACGTTGGCCTGCTGCACGCGGCGCGTGCGGTCGTCGGGCGCGTTCTCCACCGCTCGCTCGGCCTGCGTCAACTGGTTCTGCACGGCCTGACGGTTGATGGAGCGCAGGTGATTCTTGCGGCGGCGATAAACGTCTAAGAGGTCTACGAAGTCTTCCCAGCGCTGGTCCAGGCTCTGAATGTTTATGGGAATCTCTTTCGAGCCGGTGAACTTTCTGTAGTTCGAGTAAATCTGATTCTTCATCCAGCGCAGGTACTCGACGGCCTCTCGCTCGCGCGGGTCGAAGCCCTTGATTAACTCTTCACGCTGGCGCTCGCGCAGGGCGCGAAGCCGCGCCTTCTGACGGTTGTCCACCAGCCTGCGATAGAGCGAGCTGGCCGGAACGGCGGCCAGGTAGATTCCTTCCGCGACGAGCGCGGCTGCGAGCGGCGCTACGTGCTGAGTGTAGGCAGCCGCCACTGCGAACCCCGCCATGCCCCAGAAGTTGACGGGCTCCTTCAGAGCCTCTTTCAAATACTTGAAATCGATTTTTGGTAAGCCAGCCATAACATTAAAACTTGGAAATAACTAATCAGCCGATTGGACGCTGAGCGCGTTCGGGTTTTGCCTCTGACGCTCACCTTGTATAAAGCTACTCCGTCCCTTCATTGATTAAAGCGCGCTTCTGTTCGTTAGCAGTGGATTCGCCCTGTGCCGGAAGCGCGCCGGGCTGTGCAGTCCCGGATGGAAGCAGTCCCATCTCCTGCTTGTACGCAAGCAGCTTGTCCTGCAACTGCATGTCCATGGCCTCGCGCTCTATCTCCTGCATCTGCGAATCGACGCTCGCTGCCGAGAGCTGCATCTTGGCTTCGGCGGTGGCGGCGCGGCGGTCAATCTTGTCGCGCATCTCGTTGAAGGTCGAAGCGTCGTCGCCAAGCTGGAACGTCTCCATCGTCTGCGCAAGCTGCTCCTGAAGCTTGGCCTGCTTGGACTGGTTTATAAGCTGCATGGCCTCGGCCGTGCGACGCTGCATCTGCAACAGGTAGTTGTCGCGCGCCTTCAGAGCCTGTTTGGATGCAGAGCTTGCGTGCTCAAGTTGCTGTGACGTTTTTTGAAGGTCAAGCTGGGCCTGCTGCAACTGGCCTATGTAGGCCGTGGCGATGTCGTCGCGCCCCATCTTGACGGAGGCTTTAATCTTAGAATCAAGGTCAACGACCTGCGCCTCCAGCCGCTCCTTGTTGCGCGAAAGCAGTCGCTCGGTCGCCATCACCTGCGTGACGGCGTTGTTCAGCTCCGGCACGCGGTCGCGCATGTCGCGTATGGTCTGCTGAAGGATGAGTTCAGGGTCTTCCGTCTTCTCTATCACGCCGCCGAAAAGCGCACGCATAGAGCGCTTGAGCCTACTCCACAGTCCCATCTTCCACTACTCCTCCAGCCGACTTGATTTCCAAAACTTCAGCATAAAATTGCGATGCCTCATGATTGTACGACGCAAAGCCCCACGCGGTTGCAGTTTCCAATCAGAAGCTCCGGATTCCGAAGTATAGCAGGAACGGCGTGCGCCCTGCTAGGGAACTCTATTTGTTGAGCCGCTCTCGCAGGGCGGCCGATTTCTGCTCGACGCCCTCCGCCAGCTTTCGCTTGTGCTCCTGAAGCTTCCCGCGCAACTGGTCGTCCGACAGGGCCAGAATTTCGATGGCGAAGATGGCGGCATTGGTTGCGCCAGCTTTTCCGATTGCCATAGTTGCGACAGGGATTCCCGCAGGCATCTGAACCGTCGCGTAAAGAGCGTCCACGCCTTTAAGCGCAGAGGCGTCTAGCGGCACGCCTATGACGGGCAGAGTGGATTCGGCGGCGACGACTCCGGCCAGATGCGCCGCAGCGCCCGCGCCTATGATAAAGACACGCACGCCGCGCGCAGGCGCTTCCGCCACGATGCCCCGCGTTCTTTCAGGCGAGCGGTGCGCGCTCGTCACGTCAATCTCGTAAGAGACGCCGAACTTCTCCAAAGTCTTCGCGGCTTCCGACATTACCTCAAGGTCGCTGTCAGAGCCCATCAGGATTGAGACCGTTGCGTTTGATTCAGCCATGATTGCTTTCCTTAACCTCTGTAAATTTATTCTAAGAACTTTCCTATGTCGCGGCGGTAGTGCATGCCGTCCCAGTGAATATCGTTTATGGCAGCGTAGCAGCGCGTGAGCGCGCCCTCAAGCGAAGCCGCCCTGGACGTGACGCCCAGCACGCGGCCTCCCGCAGTCGTCCATCGTCCCTCTGCATCTCGCGCCGTGCCCGCATGAAAAATCTCCACGCCCTCGCGTGCCCCGGCCTGCTCAAGACCTGAAATCTCCGCGCCCGTTTCCGGCTTAGCCGGATAGCCGCGCGCAGCCAGCACGACGCAGGCCGACGCGTCATCGCTCCAGCTAACGGATGCTTGATTGAGACTTCCACGCGCAACAGCTTCGAAGATGTCAACCAGGTCGCTCTCAAGACGAACGAGTATGGCCTGCGTCTCAGGGTCTCCGAAGCGCACGTTGTACTCAAGCACGCGCGGCCCCTCTGCCGTGAGCATCAGGCCTATGAAGAGTATGCCGCGAAACTCGAAGCCGTCGTCGCGCGCTCCCTGCAAAGTAGGCTCTACTATCTCGCGCACCGCGCGGCTTAAGGTAGCATCGTCCAGCACGCTTTTATACGTGATGGCTCCCATGCCGCCTGTGTTTGGGCCGGTGTCGCCCTCGCCCACTCGCTTGTGGTCGCGCGCCGCAGGCATCAGGGCGTAGTCGCGACCGTCCGCGAAGAGCAGCAGCGACGCTTCACGCCCCGCGAGCGCCTCTTCTATGACGACGCGGCTCGCGGCTTCACGGCCCACGGCCCCTTCCACCATCAGGCTCCGAACTGCATCCTCTGCCTCTGCGCGCGAGCGTGCGACCACAACGCCTTTGCCCGCCGCGAGGCCGTCCGCTTTAACGACTACGGGAGAATCTGTGCCGCCGAACTCGCCGCTTCTCAGAATCTGAAGCGCATCGTCCGCCGTCTCCGTCACGCGGTAGCGAGCGGTCGGGACAGCGTGGCGGGCCATGAAATCCTTCGCAAAGGCTTTGCTGGATTCAAGGCGCGCGGCCTCAAGTCGCGGCCCGGCGATTAACAATCCCCTGCTTTCAAACTGGTCCACAATGCCTGCGGCCAGTGGAGCTTCGCCGCCCACTATGGTCAGGTCAATCCCCTTCTCTTCAGCGAACCGCGCTAGATTAAGAGTGTCGGTCGCGCTTAAGGGAACGCACTCGGCTGCGGTCGCAATGCCGGAGTTTCCGGGCGCGCAGTAAATTTCAAGCCCCTCTCGCACGCTCTTACGAAGCGCCCACACCAGTGCATGCTCTCGTCCGCCGGAGCCTATGACCAGAAGTTTCATCCCTAGAAAATCTTTCCGCCTACGTGGTTGCTAGAAGCCGGGGCGGATGCTATCACGCGCGGGTCGAGCGCTGTCAAGCCGGGCCTCCAAAAATCGTCTGTGAGATTTTCCGGCTAGACCTTGACACAGTTTCGACATAGTTATACTTTGATTGCGTCAGTTCACGACAGCTTCAGGCTTGCTGTCCACAATTAGAAGATAACTGGGCCCGTAGACTCCTGCTTCGGGCGAGATGACGGTTGAAGCTGCACTACGCCGTCTTGATAAAGAGGCATTCCCGACAAGCAAGACCCTCGCAGAGTAGTTTCTTACGAATAATTACTGGCTCGCGCTTCATAGACGACCGATTCAGCCCCACCTTCTTAACGGTCGCCGCCAAAAGCGCTTATCAGTGGGGGATTTTCACATGGCACAAATAGAGATGACGACCGAGGCGAACGGCAAGTGGAGCCACGCCGACACGCAGTTCGAAGACCGCTCTCTCAACTGCGTTGACTGCGGGGAGAGTTTTATCTGGACGGCAGGCGAACAGCTCTTTTTTCAGGACAAGGGGCTGAGGAACGAGCCCAAGCGCTGCAAGCCCTGCAAGCAAGCCAAGAACGAGAGACTGGCGGCCATAGCAGCCGCTCAAGCCTCCGGCGTTCGCCAGCGCATAGAGGTCTCCGTGCAGTGCGCACAGTGCGGACAGCAGACGACCGTACCCTTTTACCCTTCGCAGGGACGCCCGGTTTATTGCCGCTCCTGCTTCCTGTCGGGCCGCTCGGCTGAAGCCAGCGCCTGAAGAAGCACAAAAGTCGGAAGAGCAAAAAGGCAAAAGTGAGGAAAGAAGAGCGTGGCCCTTCTTCTTCACTTTTGCCTTTTTATCTTTCCTCACCCGCCTACGTGTACGACGGGTCGCCTGGTAGGGTCTCTCTCGGCCTGACGCAACACTTCATGCGTCGTAGGCGCTGTGTCGCCTTCGCCAAAGGCTATGTACTTGAAGATGTAAACCAGCGGATTCCCTTCACTCCATCCGAAATAAACGTGCGGCAGCTTCCCAGTCTTGTCTCTTAAGTACAAGAGAAACGCCGCTATCGCGTTCGGCACGGCAGGGCTCTCCGACCTTAGCACCCTGAAGCCGTCTACGTATTCCCCGCTTATCTTGAGCAGCCCGGAGAACTCGGAGGCGTCGCCGGGGCTGACCTCGAAGAAGATGATAGGTTCGTCCGCAGGGATGTGATTATCCTCGCGCTTCTCCTTCTCCTTCATCTGGTATTCGAGCGCGTCGCCACGGTCGCGGCGATTGGCCACGATGCGAATCGTGCCGCCCTTTGCTTCGTTGATGATGGACTGCGCGCTCTCGTCCAGCTCCACCTTCTTGACGCGAAGCTCTGTCGTTCTCCACACGCGCGAGAACAGTGAGGTCAGGATGATTGCGCCTATGAAGAAGGAAGCAATCTTGATTCCTTCGGGGCGCTCGTGGACGTTCTGTATAGTCGTGTAAGCGAAGACCAGCGCGATTAAGAGAAAGACCCACCAGTGTCCGCCACGTCGCTTGACCGAAAGCGTGACGGCGATGGCGGCCGAAGTCATCAGCACCAGCACGCCCGTCGCGTACGCGCCGCCCTGCGCGTCCACGTCGGCATTGAAGAGTATGGTCACGGCAAAGGCTATGAGCGTGAAGACGAAGACGAGCGGCCTGGTGGCCCTCGCCCACTGCGGGGCCATACCGTAGCGAGGCAGGTAGCGCGGCACTATGTTCAGCAGCCCCGCCATCGCCGAGGCTCCCGCGAACCACAGAATCAAAATCGTGGAGAGGTCATAGACCGTGCCGAAGATGTCGCCCAGATATGTATGAGCCAGATATGCGAGCGCGCGGCCGTTTGCTTTCCCGCCCTCCGTGAACTCGTGCGGCGGAATCAGGGTAGAGGTGACGAAGCTGCTGCCTATCAGCAGCACGCTCATAATCAGCGCAGCCGTCCTCAGCAGCTTTCGCGTGTTGCGTATGCGCCCTTCCAGATGTTCCTGCGCCGTGGGCTCTATCCTTCCTGTGCTGCGAGTGGTGTGTATAGATTCCAAATCTTCTTCGGTTAGAGCCTTATCGCCTTTAACGAGCGGCATGACGGCCACGCCCGTCTCGAAGCCGGATAGACCGAGGGCAAGCTTCGGGAACAGTAGCAGCGAGATGCCTATGATGAGGAAAGGATTTCCGTGGACTCTCGGATGGGTAAACAGAGCCTGCTTCCATTCGGGGAAATGCTCAGGGTGCGTCATGAGCATGTAAAGGCCGAAGGAGATGACGACCACGTTGAGCAACAGGTATATGGCTACCAGAAGCACAGCGATGCCTATAGCCTCTTTGAAGCCCTTGAGGAAGATTGCGCCGAGGATTGCTATGAGGACTAGAGTCACGCCGACCTGATGCTCAAGGAAGGAAGCGTATCTCTCTGTGAAAGGATTTTCTATGACGTGGGCCGTAGCGTCCGCAGCCGAGAGCGTGATGGTGATGATGAAGTCGGTGGCGACGAATCCCAGGAGCACGAGGACGAAAAGCTTGCCGCGCCATCGTGCCAGCAGGTGCTCAAGCATGGAAATGGAGCCTTCGCCGTGCGGGCTCTCCTGTGCGACGCGCCCGTAGATGGGCAGAGCGCCGAAGAGAGTCAAGAGCACCAGCACCAGCGTGGCTATCGGAGACAAAGCTCCCGCCGCTACGAATGCTATGCCCGGCTGATAGCCCAATGTAGAGAAGTAGTCTACACCCGTCAGGCACATCACCTTCCACCAAGGGTGCTGGTGATGCTGTCCC
>DATELK010000067.1:0-2568 GCA_035276685.1 Pyrinomonadaceae bacterium
CGTGGCTATCGGAGACAAAGCTCCCGCCGCTACGAATGCTATGCCCGGCTGATAGCCCAATGTAGAGAAGTAGTCTACACCCGTCAGGCACATCACCTTCCACCAAGGGTGCTGGTGATGCTGTCCCTCCGGCTCGTGCGGCCCCTCTACTTCCTTAATCCCTTCAAACAGCCAGAGCTTTAGTCGTCTCTTAGAGCGTGACTGTAGAACTGCCATCTTTGTCCAACCCCTGCTTCTATACTTTTAAGAACAATGGAAGGACACAAAAATCAGCCGGGCCGCCTCTCTCTTTCTCGCACGCAGGAAAGCCACTCTTGATGCGCGCATCTTAGAAAGCGAGCGCACCAGCGAGTGGCCTCAGGCACGATTAGAAAAGAGATGGTCAGGTTGTGCTGTCTCTTCCGCTCATGCCTACGGGGTTAGCTGACGGGCTCAGACCGGGAAGTGTCCTACGCCGGTCGTGGCAGAATGCTAAATGCCACTTCCGAACGATGCGCCCCGTGTCCTGTGCTTAAACGCGCAGGACGCTGGTTCCCCCGCGCCGCTTCACGCCTTCCCGAAGAGAGGCAAGCGGCTTCGGCAGACAAATTTTCAAGCGGGCATATTATCCGCCCGCACCTGCATTAAAGCAACACTCTAAATCAGCCGCCCACGTGCACGGTCGGGCGACGCTCAGGGTCTTTCTCGGCCTGACGCAACACTTCATGCGTCGTAGGAGCCGTGTCGCCCTCACCGAAAGCTATGTACTTGAAGATGTAGACAATCGGATTGCCCTCGCTCCATCCGAAATAAACGTGCGGCAGTTTCCCCGTCTTGTCTCTCAGGTAAAGCAGAAACGCCGCTATCGCGTTCGGCACAACGGGGCTCTCCGTCCTCAAGACCCTGTAGCCGTCAACGTGGTCTCCGCGAATCTGAAGCACGCCTGAGAACTCGGAGGCGTCGCCCAGGCTCACCTCAAAAAAGATGATGGGCTCGTTCGCAGGGATGTGGTTATCCTCGCGCTTCTCCTTCTCCTTCATCTGGTACTCTAGCGCGTCGCCCCGGTCGCAGCGGTTGGTGACGATGCGTATGGTGCCGCTGCTGGCCTCCTGAATAATGGACTTGGCCGTATCGTCCAGCTCTACCTTCTTGACGCGAAGCTCTGTCGTTCGCCACACGCGCGAGAACAGCGATGTCAGGATGATGCCGACGATAAAGACCAGCGCTATCTTGATGCCTTCGGGCTGCTCCACGATGTTGACCACCGTGGTAAAGACGAAGATGAGCGAGATGAGCAGGAACGCCAGCCACATCTTTTCGCCCCTGCGCCGCGTCGAGAGCGTGACGGCAATCGCGGCGGAAGTCATCAGCGCCAGCACGCCCGTCGCGTACGCGCCGCCTTGAGCTTCCACGTCCGCGCGGAAGAAGAGCGTCACGAGAAAGCAGATGGCAGTCAGCACCAGCGTCAGCGGCCGCGTCGCACGCGCCCACTCGGGAGCCATGCCGTAGCGAGGCAGGTAGCGCGGCACTATGTTCAACAGGCCCGCCATCGCCGAAGACCCCGCGAACCAGAGTATGGAGATGGTGGAGAGGTCGTAGGCCGTGCCGAACCAATCGCCAAGATACGTGTGGGCCAGATAGGCCAGCGCGCGGCCGCTCGCGCTTCCCGCTTCCTGTGTGTCCGTCTCTGGGCGGAACTCTTCGGGCGGGATGAGCATAGACGTTACGAGGCTGCTTCCAATAAGCATCACGCTCATAATCAGAGCCGCAGCCGTCAGCAGCTTTCTCGTGTTGCGTATGCGCCCTTCTAAAAGCTCCTGCGCCGTGGGCTCAACTCTTCCCGTGCTGCGAGTAGTGTGTATTGACTCTAAATCTTCTTCGGTCAGTGTCCTGTCGCCCTTTACTAGCGGCATGACGACCACGCCCGTCTCAAACCCTGACAGGCCGAGCGCCAGCTTTGGAAAGACCAGAAGCGACACGCCTATTATCAGCAGAGGATTCCCTTTAACATCCGGGTGCGTGAAGAGCGCGTTCTTCCAGTTGGATAGCACATAGGGATGCGTGAAAATCTCGTAGAGGCCCGTGGCGATGACAATCAGATTCATCGCTATGTAAACGACTACTAGAAGCACAGCGATGCCTATGGCCTCTTTGAATCCCTTGAGGAAGACTGCGCCGAGGAAAGCTATCAGTACGAGCGTGACTATGATTTGGTGATGAAAAATCTTCGGCGCGTACGGGTTGTCGGCTATGTGCACGGCCGCGTCCGCAGCCGAGAGCGTGATGGTGATGATGAAACTCGTGGCGGCAAACCCGAGCAGGCAGAGTACGAAGAGCTTCCCCTTCCAGCGAGACAGCAGGTGCTCAAGCATGGAGATGGAGCCGTCACCATGCGGGCTCTCAGCCGCCACGCGGTTGTACATGGGCAGAGCGCCGAAGAGAGTCAATAGCACCAGCACCAGCGTGGCTATCGGAGACAAAGCTCCCGCCGCTACGAATGCTATGCCCGGCTGATAGCCCAATGTAGAGAAGTAGTCTACACCCGTCAGGCACATCACCTTCCACCAAGGGTGCTGGTGATGCTGTCCC
>DATELK010000068.1:0-23976 GCA_035276685.1 Pyrinomonadaceae bacterium
TCGCCCTGTGGCCCTTCGCTTTTTTAGTTAACGCCGTCTCGAACGTTTCACGCGCCAGGCGTAGAGAGAGCGTGTGACGCTTTGGGTCACAGCACTTCGCTTCCTAGGCTTCGCTCGGCTGCGGCGGGTCCGGAAAGAGCGTCTTGATGGCTTTTGAAGTTTCGGCGCGACGTTTCTGCTGGAACTCGTTGACCCAGTTGCTGACGGTCGAGACCATCTCGCGCGCTGCCTCCTGCGTGCTCTTCTTGTTTACGACTTTGTTCTCGCCGCTCTCTTCCATGCGGCTTCGCTCGTTGCGTTTGATGATTTTTATCGGGTTCTTCTTCGTCATGATGACCTGTTACTTCCAGTCTGAATGATTGCTTAGCTGCTCGGATTCTCTCTATAAAACGTGAGCCGAGCCTTTATAGTTCAAAGTTTGTTTTCGTGGCGAAAGCTACCGAACACTTCCGCCAGTTTCTCTTGCAAGCCTGGGGCCACATCGCATTGACGGGCCGGGAGAGTTTGATTTGCCAAGCATCCGTTCACTTCTTTAGACGCCTGTGAGTGCTTCCGGGTTCCTCTTTTTTATCTCACTGCACTGGCCCGGTTTTTTGAACGAAACAGGCCCATTTTCTTGCGCTCCTGCCCGGAAAACCTTTCGCCTGAAAGCCGAAGCTTTTAACTTTTAAGAAGCCTTTGAGGGCGTGTGCGGTCAACGGGACGGAGCCCGCGAGGGCGTGGCTTTATTGCATACATTTTGGTCTGGCTACGTATTATTTCGAATACGCGCGACGAAACATCGCTCACCTGCGGGGCCGGTTGCGGAAGCCTCCTATGAATTCCAAATTCCGCAAGATGGACCAGCCGCGCTTTCGTTGTTTGCAGAATGCCAAGAGCCTGACCGCAGGGCTGGCGCTTTGCAAAGCGGGAGCCGTGTCCCCTCTACCTTCACTCGTTACATGACAGGGAAGCTTTGTAAGCTTAACTGCTTTCTCTGCAAGCACAAGAACACGCCGCGCCTTAAGCCGTGGCAGTCGCAAAGGTAGCTGGCATAAACGTTGCCCATAGCGTAAGCGCCATGCGACCGAGCGAGCCCATCACAATCTACCTGGCAATAGGCGCTTCTTTCGGGGTCAGCCGTTACCTGTCGGCCGTGAGTGTTAGCAGGGGCCGCACGCGAGCGATTGCTGAAGGCTTGGGCGCAGCGCTTCTGTGGCCGCTGGCGGCGGCTGCAATTCTGATAAACGGGCTGCGTCACAGGCACGGGGCGGAAGCCGAACGGGAACGTGAAGCGAAAGCCCGTGGCCGGGTTGAAGAAGCTAGGCGCGCGTTTCTTATCTCTATAGACAAGATGCTTGAAGCCGTGCGCGCCCTGCCTCAGGTTGCAGGCGGGCCTGCGGAGCAGACGCTCTTTGCCTTAAGAGATAGCGCGGAGCAGTACGCGTGGCTCGGCCTCTTGGATGCGCGTGCGGACGAAGATGATGAGCCGGAAGCTTACGAGGCAGAGCTTGCGCGTGTCAGCGGGCGGCGCGGCGAAGACCTTCGGGTGGCCGCGCGCTGTGTCCATCGCCGGAACGTCTCGCGCGTAAAGGCGCACTACCAGCGCGAGCGCTCGCGCCTGCTGGGGAAACTGGCAGAGCTTAGAGCGGAAGTGAGCGGCGAGGAGACGATTGAAAGCGCAGAGGCGCGGCTGGAGCTTTATCTACGGGCCGCAGATTTATTCTCGCTGCTTGAGGACGAGCGGGCCGTGCGAAGCGCGGCGAAGTTGGTTGACGCCGAATGCCTGACATTGCGGCGGCTCAGGGAGGCGGAAGATGCGGCTGCTGCTGCCGCTTCGTCGCGCGCCCATGGAGAAGAAAGATGCGCGGAACATCCACAATTAATCTTGAAAGACCAGCTGAGAGCAACGACGTTTACACAAGGCTGAACTGGCTGCTTGCAGTCAACGCGGAAGAGTCCGGAAGGCTCTCCCGCTCCGCGGCTGAAGAGGAAGAGCTTCTGCTTATGCGCCGCCCTATGGATGCGCGCAGGGCGTTCGGGCTCTTCGGGCTCATGCTTGGTCTTTTCCCGCCTGCGGCCATCTTCATCAGGATGTTCGGCTACGGCGCGGGCCGCAACGCCAGCCTGATGCTCTTTATAGTCTGCCTGTTGATGAACGTCGCCTGCGCGGCCGCCGGCTACGGCATGGGGCTCGCGCTCAGCCGCTCGGTTGAGCGTGCGGAGAGACGCAGTTTGTCTGTGATGATGCTGCTCGTCCCGTTCATAGGCATGGCTTGGGGAGCGGTGACGGGCTTCGCGGGCGGTCTCATCTTCGCGGGCATAGGCGCGTTCTTCGGAGCCGTCTTTGCGATGCCTATAGGCGCTCTCTCCTTCACGTTGTTTACGCCGCTTCACCAGGCGCTCGCTCGCGGTGGTATGATTGACGCGCGCCATTTCTGGCCGCTCGCGTCGGGCGCAACCCTGTTTGCCGCCGCTCTCGTTCTAGGACTATAAAAGTGAGCGAGCCGGGAAGTAAAAAGCGCCGTGACTACTTAACGCTTACTTCCGGACGCTCGCTTTGCTTGCTCTCTTATGCTGCTTGTGCTGCTGCTCGTGGCGTTGTTCCTACTGGTGCTGCTGGGCTTTTATGTTTTCGTAGCAGCGCCGCGCAGCCGCACGCACCAGACCTTCGCAGCCTTCCTGGCCTGCCTTGCCCTCTGGACGATTAAAGACATAGCCTTCTGGGGATTCCCCGAAGACGGCCCTGCCTCCTGGTGGGCCAGCGCAAGCTTCATCATCTCGCTCCTGCTGCAATACGCGCTGGTCGTCTTCGCATGGGTCTTTCCTGAAGACAGGCGCATTCCGTTGAGACGCGCGGCCGTGCTGTTTGCGCCGGGCATGGTGCTGGTTCCGGCTGCCATCTTCGGGTGGATGTGGACGGACGCGAGGCTCATGAATGGGCGGTTCACGATTCATCTGACGCCGCTCGCCTACGCCTTCGGGCTCTACCTCTACGGGCTCTTCGCCTACGGCTTCGGGCTGCTCTACGTCAAGCATAGACGCTATCGCGGCCAGCTCTGGGGAAAGCAGCTGGGCGCAATTCTCTGGGCGCTGATTCTGACGGCGACGCTCAACACGACCGCCTCCGTGGTGCTGCCGCTCTTGGGCGTCCACATGCTTCTGGAAGCGAGCGCCATCTTCGTCCTGCCGGGCGTGGTCGTCTACGCTTACGCCATCTCAAACTTCAGGCTCTTCTCGCTGCAATCTGCGCTCGACCAGTTCAGACTCTTCCCCATAGCCTACAAGGTGGCGCTCTCCATCGCGGTCGTAGCCGTCCTGAGCTTTCTGCTTCTGCAAATTCCAATCGTCTGGTGGAGCTTCGGCGCGGGGCCGACCACGGACGCGTGGCGGCGCTATCTTGTCTTCAGCGTCATCACGGCGCTCGTGCCGAACCTGCTCCTGGTGGCGCTCATCATACGAACCATCTCGCGGCCCGTGCGCAGGCTGACGGAGAGAGCCGTCGAGGTCGCGGGCGGAGCTTACGGCACGCAGGTAGAGCTACAGAGCAACGACGAGATGGGGCTGCTCGCCGCATCTTTTAACGAGATGAGCCGCAAGATGGCCTCGGACATAGAGCGCCTGAGAGAGCTTAACGAGCACCTGATACGAGCGGAAAAGCTTGCGGCCGCAGGCACGCTCGCCGCCGGAGTCGCGCACGAAGTCAACAACCCGCTCGCCTCCATCTCTTCGCTCATACAGATGCTTCAGGCGCGCGAGCATGACCCGGAAAAGCGAGAGCAGTTGCGCCTCATCTCCACACAGATTGAGCGCATCACGCAGGTCTTGCGCGAGATGATGGAGTTCGCCGGGACGCGCCCGCCCGAGCGAGTGCCGCTCGACATCAACCGAGTGGTTGATTCGAGCCTCCGGCTCGCAAGCTTTGACAAGGCGTTCCAGCGCCTGCGCGTCAACAAGAGCTTTGACCAGGACGCGCCGCTTGTTCACGCGGACGCCAACCAGCTTCAGCAGGTCTTTCTCAACATTCTGCTCAACGCGCGCGACGCCATGCCTACGGGCGGTGAGTTGGACGTTCACACGCGTTATGATTTCGACTCGGAAGAGGTCGTGGTAGAGATAAGAGACGCGGGCGCGGGCATCGCGCCGGAGCACGCCGCGCACATCTTCGACCCTTTCTTTACGACTAAGCCAGCCGGAGCAGGCACGGGGCTCGGTCTTGCCGTCTCTTACCGCATAGTCACGGCGCACGGCGGCCGCATAGAGGTGGCTCCCAATAACGGGCGCGGCACGACGGTGCGCGTTCGCTTGCCGGAAGAGTCGAAAGAGATTGGGGAGCTTAAGCATGCCGGTCATCAGGCTTGAGACATTCATACGCGCGCCCGTGGAGGTCTGCTTCGACCTTGCGCGCGACGTTGAAGTTCACATGGCTTCCACGGCTGAGACCGGCGAGCGCGCCGTCGCAGGCGTCACGTCGGGGCTCATGGAATTGAATGACGAAGTCACTTGGGAGGCAAAGCATCTGGGCGTGCGCCAGCGCCTGACCTCAAAGATTACTGCGCTTGAGAGACCGCGCATGTTTGTGGACGAGATGCAGCGCGGGGCCTTCAAGAGCCTTCGTCATCTGCACCTGTTTGAAGAAACAAGTGATGGGACGCTCATGAAAGACGAGCTGACTTTCGCTTCGCCTCTGGGCCTGCTGGGTCGCTTAGCCGACTGGCTCTTTCTGGAAAACTACATGCGCCGATTCCTGACAAAGCATAACGAGCACATCAAAAGAGTCGCCGAAGAGAGGGCGGCTATTCCCGTCCTATAATCCGATTATGAATGCACCACTCATACTTGTTGCCGAAGATGAAGAGCTGATGCGTGCGATTTTGACGCGGCTGCTGGAAGAGGCCGGATACCGCGTCGCCGCAGTCTCAAGCGCAGAAGAAGCGTTGGAGCGATTCGCTGCGGAAGATGTCGCGCTCGCCTTAACAGACATACGCATGGCGGGGATGGACGGGCTCACGCTTCTTGACCGCATCAAGGACATAGACCCGGACGCGCTTGTGATAGTCATGACCGCCTACTCTTCCGTAGACTCTGCGGTCGCCGCGCTCAGGAAAGGCGCACACGATTACATCACCAAGCCCTTCGTCAACGAAGACCTGCTGCAATCGGTCAAGAACGCCCTGAGGCAGAGAGAGCTTTTCCGCGAGAACCGGCACCTCAGACGCGAGCTTGATAGCCGCTACAGCTTCTCGAAAATCATAGGCACGAGCCCCGCGCTTCAGTCCGTCTTTCGCCTTGTAGAAAAAGTCTCAGGCACGAACACGAACATCCTGATTGAAGGCGAGTCGGGCACGGGCAAGGAGTTGATTGCACGCGCCATTCATCACAACAGCCCGCGCGCCGAAAAGCCGTTTGTCGCCGTCAACTGCGGCGCGCTGCCCGAGACGCTTCTTGAGTCGGAGTTGTTTGGCCACACGAAGGGCGCTTTCACGGGAGCCGTGACGAACAAGCCCGGCCTTTTTAGAGCGGGTGAAGGCGGCACGGTCTTTCTGGACGAAGTCGCGGAGATAACACCGGCCGTGCAGGTGCGCCTGCTTCGCGCACTTCAGGAGCACGAGGTGACGCCGCTCGGCTCAAGCGCTCCCGTCAGCTTCGACGCGCGCATCATCGCCGCCACGAACCGCGACCTTGAAAGGGAAGTGTCCGAGGGGCGCTTCCGCGAAGACCTCTTCTATCGCCTGAACGTGATAGAGATTCACCTGCCGCCGCTTCGTGAGCGGCGCGAGGACATACCTCTTCTGGTTCGCAGCTTCATCTCTCGCACGGCACGCGAGCAAGCGGCACCGGAAAAGCCCATCACGCCGGAAGCCCTGTCTTCGCTCATTAACTACTCATGGCCGGGGAACGTGCGCGAGCTACAGAACGCCATAGAGCGCGCCTTCACCTTAAGCGGCGAAGAGATTGACGCGGAGAGTCTTCCGCCGCGCGTGCGCGAAGCCGCCACGGCGCTCGGCCAGATGCCCATGCGAGACCCTGACGGCCTACGCCCCACGCTCGCAGAGATTGAGCGCCGCTACATCTTCGACACTCTCGCTGCCGTCAATCAGGACAAGGCTCGCGCGGCCAACATCCTGGGCATAGACCTCTCCACGCTCTACAGAAAATTGAAGCGCTACGATGTCGTATAAGAAATTAACAGGGATGCACAGGATAGACAGGATAAAAGCAGAGCTATTCTCTTTTCTTTATCCTGTACATCCTGTCCATCCCTGTTAATTTCTTCTCTTAGTAGAATAGTTACCTAGGACTGTGACGCGGTTTTGAGGTGAATCTTCGTTGTAGAAGTCGTGGCCTTCGGGCAGCAGTCGAACTCTGCTGACGCGAAACTCCCAGAGTTTGTAAATCCATTCCTCGGGCTGTGAGTCGTTCGTGCGAAGGTCTCGCGTGAGCCGCCTGCCCGTGAAGTAGCCTTCCGCCACGACAATCATGTTTTTGCTCGGCCGCTGTGCCTGTCTCTGAAAGCGCGGCTCAATCCAGAAATTGCCGACTGCGGTGTTGGTGCTCAGGCCGATGTAGTAGTAAGGGCAGATGCAGCCCCAGCCGTCCGAGCGCCTGACGAGCGGGAGTCGCACACGCTCTCTGCGGCCCGAGCGTGCGCGGCGGACGCGCTCTGTTACCCACGAAGCGACCTCTTCGGGGCTTTCGGCATACAGGCCGGTCTGGGCCAGCCCCTTGCTCGCTCCCCAGCCGCAGACGACGGCAAAGAAAATTAACAGGGATAGACAGGATGTACAGGATAAAGAGGAAGCTAAGGCGCGCTTTCTTATCCTGTCTATCCTGTCCATCCCTGTTTGAATCTTCCTTTGACTGAGGGATGCCGAAGTTTAGTCTTTCTTGCCGAACATGCCGCCCAGGCCGCCAAGCACGTCGCCTGCGCGGTCTTTGACGGCGTCTATGCCTGTGCCGACATGCCCCGCGCTGCTGTTGAGGACTGTGTCTACCTGTCCGGCTATAGGCGACGGCAGGCGCTCCTTTAGAAAGCCCACGACCGTTTCCACGGCAGAGCGGGCCTGTGCTTCGGAGATGCCGGAACGCTCTGAAACCTGTTTGATTAGCTCATCCATCTTCTCTCTCTCCTCTTAATTTGATTCTCAAATGAAGACGACCGACTGAGAGTTGGGTATCTCGAATCGCTTGCGGCAGCGCACGTTCTTGCACGCAAGCTGGTCGTCTATGCGCACCATGTAGTCGCGCGAGTTATCAAAGCGCCTGCGATCCTGCTCGTTTGCGCCGCGCGGAAGCTGCCGCTTCTTCGTGCGCCTGAGCCAGCGCACGTCGTAGTCTGCGCGCTCGCGGCAGAAGGGGCAGGCGAAGCTGGCCCGCTTGGTCTCCGGTTTCTCGTCGAAAAAATCTCTCTCGTTCATGTCAATGGCCTGTCTCGTTCGCGTCCTAAAACTAATGGTTAAGAAACATCTTCGCTTTCTCTGGCTTCGCGCCGCCTGTGGTGCATGACTATCAGAAGCCCCGCCACTCCGTTCAGAAGCATGACGGCGTTGGTGGCCACGAAAACCCAGTTGCTCACCAGCCAGCTATAGATTGTGAACCCGAGCGAAGCGGACATCTGCCCTATGAAGAGCCATTTCGACACCCCCTCGCTCGAACCCTCTTTCCACTGCTTATATACCTGCTTGCCAATCGTCAGCACAAGAATAAAAGAGCTGACCCAACCCAAAACCTCTGTCATAAATGCGGAAGTCAGAGTGCAGAATGATGAATTAAAGAAGCGTTCTTCTTATCATTCATCACTCTGCACTCTGCCTTCATCCTTTCCTATGAGCCTTTCGACCGTGGCCATGAAGCTGGCCGGGTTAATAGGCTTCGGCTCGTAGGCGTTCGCGCCCTGCGAGAGCGTGAAGGTGGCGTTGCCTGTGCCGAAGCCTGTCGTGATGAGAATCGGCGTCTCCGCGATTTCCTGTGTGTCGCGTATGCGCCTCACCAGATGCGCGCCGTCGGCAGCGGGCATGGTGATGTCCGTCACTATCAAGTCCGGACGATGACGCACGGCCTCTTCGAACCCGCTCAAGCCGTCCTCGGCCGTGAAGACCGCGTAGCCGCGCCGCTCAAGCGCCATCCTTAGCAGCTCGCGCGTCTCGTCGTCGTCCTCCACCACCAGAATCTTCTTCGCGCTGCTCATTACTTAAAACTGAAAACAGGCTATTCGCTTTCCTGCTGCTCGCACAGCTCTCGCAGGTAGCGGAAGCTGTAGATGCCGGTCGAGTGGCCGTCGCTCCAGCGAAAGTTGAGCGCGTAGCGCCCGACTATCTCTATGTCCGCGATGGTGAGCGAGTCCGAGATAGTCTCGGGCCGCAGCATTCTTTCGCCCGTCCACTCGTTGACGCATCCGGCGCAAGGGCAAGCGCGCCTCAGCGACGGCGCATCGAAGCCGCAGACGCGCCCGTCCGCCCAGGTGATGCGTAAGCCCGCGTCACCATCCTGCATAATCTCTCGCGGCTCTACGGCCGGGCCACGCCTCTCCATCATCTCGCTCCGCATGGCTTGCTTAAGCGTTCTCGCGCACTGCCTCTTCTACGGCAGAGCGCGTGATGCGCCAGTGCGAGGTGTTCCAGACGGCGCGACCGTTGCGTAGGATGATGGTCTGCGGCGACTCGTGGCGAATGCCCGTGAGCGTCGCCACCTCGTTCGAGACCTCTCGCGCCTTCTGTACGACTATTAATGAAACGTCCGAGCCGACGCCCGACATCTCCTGAAAAGCTGCGCTGCTGATGGGGCAGGTCACGCTGTGTTTGAAGAGAACTACCGGGCGCTCGTGCGAGAGCTTGAATAATGTTTCAAGCTCCCCGCTGTCTTTGACAGGCTTGAAATTTTCGCTCATACGGATAGCCCTGCGGCTTGACCTTAAAAGTTTAAAGCGTCTCGAAAAAGGGGGCTAACAAGCAGTGATATTAGCTTACACGAAGCCCGACTACAAAACCCTGCGGCCCGCAGCTTTCTGACTGCGTTAAATGCGCGCCGGGAAGATTTCCGCCTGACAAGACAATTTTAGCTTTCAAATTCCGTCGTTTCGTGCTTAATATAATCGCGTTTTTCTCAACTCGCGGTTGGGCGAAGAAATCCTATTTCTCAGAGGAGGTTCTTTTAAAGAGATGACTTATGTTGTCGCGGAACCGTGTGTCAACTGCCGCTATACGGATTGCGCACTGGTCTGTCCCACAGAAGCTTTCCATCTTGACGATGTCATGCTCGTTATTAACCCGGAAACCTGTATTGATTGCGATGCGTGTGTGCCGGAATGTCCCGTCGAAGCCATCTTCCCGGAAGATAGAGTGCCGGAAGAGTGGGCACAATACACTCAGATTAATGTGGATAAGGTGGCACAGGGGCTGCCGACCATCAGCGAAAAGCTTGACCCGCTCTGCTGAAGGCGCAGGCCACGACAGGTTTCATCAAACTCTTGTAGACTCTGGCGACGCGTGAGACCGAAGAAGTTAGTAGTTCCATGAAGCGGTCTCGCGCGTCGTTCTATTTCGCGCCGGGGGCCGCCCTTGCGCTCGCCGTAGAACAATATGAAGAAACGCACTAGGCGTTGGCTGGGAGTTGCTGCGCTGGCGCTGGGCGCAGCCGGTGCCGTTGTCGTGAGAAGAGGCAAGTCCACGGGCTCGAACAAAAAAGTAGCTGAAAGCGTCTGGGCTCGTCCCGGCATGCGTGTGACTTTTCGCGCGGAGCTGATGCCGGGCAGGGATGCCTCGGAGAGAACCTTCATGGTCGCGGAGCTTTTGCCATCGGGGCGCGTAACGTTGGAAGGCAAGGCGGGCGAGCACGCCGAGACGGAGTTCGAGCGCGTGCGCTAAAAACCTCTCATTGCCGGGGAGAAGCATAAATTGTCGCAATCCAGAATCGAAATCTTTGAAGCCATGGCGCGCTCTCAGCCCGAAGACGCCATGGTCTGGTACGGGCTCGGCAGCGAGTACTTCAAGCTGGAAGAGTGGGCGAAGGCTACGGAAGCCCTGCGCCGCGTGTTAGAGATAAACGTAGATTACACCGCCGCCTACCAGATGCTCGGCGCGGCGCTCATGAATCAGGGCGAAAGCGATGAGGCCCGCCGCGTCTGGCAGGAAGGCATCAAAACGGCTGAGCGCACCGGCGCGTGGAAAGCAGGCCAGCACATGCAGGGCCTCTTAAGCAATAGTTCCGGCGAATCAGATTCAGGCCTGTGCAGGGAATAAATCTCGCCCGGATTTAATCCGCCGGATTCAAACCCTATTTGCCCTGATCCGCTGTGTGGTAGACCTGCGGGAACTTCACCAACTGAATAATCTTCTCCAGTTCCTTAAGCGAGCGCAGCGTGTGTTTCCACTCCGCGTCCACCTGGAACTCAAGCGGCAGGTCTTTCACGTCCTGCTCAAGCAGGAAGGGGAATACCTGTAGCTTCTTGTTCTTCACGGCGCAGACTACCTTCCAGAATCTCGTCGGTATCTGCACGCGCAGCTTACCGTCGAAGAACTTGTCCTTCGGCGACAGCACGGGCCCGGCGAAGAGGCAGAAGCGCTCCGTGTCGGCCTGCGCGCCTATGTAGTTCTCCAGATTCCCCCAGATGCCGCCGAGCTTCGACTGGTTGAAGTTGCCGCGCTGGGGCGAGCAGTTGGTGACGTGGTAGGTGTCGCCGTTGGCCCTGCGCACTTCGGCGTAAGTCTTGCCGAAGCAGACATCCTCGCGCCGTACTATGTGGCCCTTGTCGAAGGCTCCGTTGTCTTTGGTGTAGAAGGCATCTGGAATCTGATAATCCTCTTCGACGCGCGGATCCAGCGCCCACTTCTCTATGTCGTGCTCGCCCAGGCCTCCGAGGGCTTTGCGCGAGTATTGCTTGGCCGGGTCAGGCTTTTTGGCTTTGGTGCTCCCGTCGACATTCGAGGCCGTGAAGATGGCCATCCTGCGGTTCTTGTGAAGCACCACGCTGAAGTGCTCGTAGGGAATCACCGTAGCGCCGTCAATCATGGGCGCGATGAGCGTCTTGTTGGTGACGGTGGGAAGCGGCGTCTTTATCCCCAGGAAATTTACGTCGAAGCCTTTGCGCGAATCGTAGTCCGTATCTATGATTGGCACCTTGTAGGTTTCAGACGCGGCGCTGCTGCCGTCGGTCAAAAGGGGCTGCGTCGCAGGAGCTACCTGCGGCTGCGTCTGCACAACTGTCTGACCCGGCGATGCCATGCCGCCATTCAGCTCAAGCACAAGCGTGCCTAGAACTATTCGCGTGCCGCCGCCGGTCTGGTTAATATTGATGCGTGGGCTCATACCTTCTTCTCCTATCATTCTGCTCTCGTCGTTGTAGGAAGTTGAAATGACATCTTCGCCGCCCTGCATGGCGGCCTTGAATTCGGCAAGAAGGCCCTGGCTCTCAGGGGCCTCCGTCAGTATGGAGTTGCAGATCCGGCTGACTCGTATGCCTGCGTTTGCTATCCAGTCCACGTCCGCGTCGTCTATCCCGTCCAGGTCGTCCACCTTCTTGCCGCTCTTGAGGATGAACTGCTTCGTGTCTTCATCCATGCGGGCCACCCCCGCATGGTGAAGCGCCACGACCTGAAAGCTATCGTTGAAGACAGGAGCGCCGCTTGAGCCCTGCGCCGTGTCGCTCATGTACCAGAGAACGTCCGGGTCTTTGTTCTCTATGAGCTGGTTTTCGCGTATGGCGTACTGGCGACGCGCCCCGCCCGGATGCTGGATGATGGTCATCCACTCCTTGATAAGTATCTTGCCGGTCTGATTTATGAGGCGGTGATAGCCGAAGGTGTTGAGCGGCAAGCCTTCGTCAATTGACTGCGGCTCCACGGCCACGAGCGCGAAATCCAGCGTCTCGTTGTTAAAAAAGAAGAGATTCGGCTGTAGGCGGAAGCGATAAGATTTGTCGGGCCGACCGGCCACGTCGAATCTGTAATTGAACTCTATGATTGACGGCGCGGCCTCGTCGGCCTCCGTGAAGACGTGATGATTCGTGAGCATCAGTCGGGGGGAGACCATAAAGCCGGTGGCACAGCCGCGCTCGTGGCCGGATGGCGCGCGTATGCTTATACGGCAGACGGGATGCGCCGCCAGCAACGCCCGCTCAAGGTAAAACTCGTCCACGAGGTCGTTGGTGCCGAGCAGTCGCTCGAACTCTACACGGGTGGGCTTGGCACCGCCGCGCGAGAGAAAGTCCACGCGCCTGGCTATGTCGGCGGCCTCCATGTCTCTCTTAACTCGCGGCGCGTAGTCGAAACTGTGTCGGGCGAGGATGCCGTCGGGCAGCTTCTTAGCGCGTCGCACTGCATCGTGACAGACGCTACTTGTAATTTTCATGAGTGAATCCATCTACAGGTATGTGCTACCTGCTGAAAGGGCCAACGCGCCGAAAGCTTACGGGAGAGCGCGACGGCAGTGAGAAGTTACGTTAGATGTGCATCTGCCGCGCGTGCGGCAGATGTTAAAGAATGGTCGCGCCTGGTGGTGCGACGGTAAGTCGTTCGGGTTGAGATGTCATGCGCAAACTCTATTGAAACTGGGCCGGCCGGGGAGAGTGAGTGCCTTGAAACTCTTCCGACCGTTTTCTACCACTCGTAAGTATGGCCGGGTTCCATGATGCGTAGCTTGGGAATCTTGAGGGCGTTCAGCTCCTCCACGACCTGCTCGCGATAGCTTGGCTTGATGTGGACTGTGAGAATGTCAGCCTCTTTGTGCTTCTTCATCTTGCCTAGCTCTTTCTTGAGCGATGCGGGCGTGAAATGGCGCGAGACCTCGGCGAGCTGCGACAGGTAATCTGGAAAGGATGCTTCTATAAGCAGAGCGTCTATGCGGGCGGTGCGATTGACCAGTTGCCAGAACTCCTGCGTCTCCGCCGTGTCGGAGCTGAAGGCCAGCGTGCGCTCGCCGTCCGTGGCTATGAGGCCGACGGTGGGGACTATGTGATTGACGTTGACGGCCATGACGCGCAGGTGCCCGACGCGAAACTCTTCGCCCACGCGAAAGGGCATGTACTCCATCACCTTGCTCTTCGAGTTCTTTAATTCTGAGAAGCGCGGGTAGACAGTCCAGTTGAAGATGTCGTTCTCAAGAACGTCTATGACTTCCTGCGTGGCGTGTATGCGAATCGGCTCTTCAAGCTCGCCGAAGAGGTCGTCTATGAAGATGGGGAGCGTCGCTATGTGATCCATGTGCGGGTGCGTGACGATGATGTCTCGCACGCTGGCGCGCTGCGCGTTTGTCAGCGAGAGCGCAATGCTCCCGGCGTCAACGGCCACGCGGTCGTCAATTACGTAGCAGGTCAGGCGTTGTTCGGGGGTCGCCTGACCTGAGCTATCGAAGGTGCTTGGCAGAAGTTGAATTTTCACGAGTCAGTCTGCTGTTTATCGTTTACGGGTGCGCGCCTGAAAAATTCGGGTTAGTGCTGCCCCATACGCTGGCGCAGCTCCATTAAGAGCTGCACTATGGCCTGCTCGCGCGCGGCCATCTCATGATCCATACGCACCACGCCTCGCGCAACGCGGCTGCGATGAAAGGCAAGCTCGCTCGCCGCCTGATTGTACTGCATGCGAGCGCGCCATATCCCTACGCCTCCGCTCCTGAAAGCCCTCAGGGACGAGCCCATCCGCCCGCGAATCGTAATCAGCCGGTTATATTCGTCCTGCGTGAAGAAGCCGCGCTGAAGATCCGGCAGCAGATACTCGCGCACGACGCGCCCCTCGCGCAAGAGCGCGAAGAAGACTATACCGAGCGTGATGAGAAATATGGGCACCATCAGCACGGCGTAGATGGCCAGAAAGCCTGAGAGCGAGCCAGCGAGGCTGGCCGAGAAGTTCCATAGAAAGTGCAGGAACATCGCGAGGCCCAGCCCTATCAGAGGCATGATGAATTTGACGAAGCCGTTCTTGACCTGCCGCGCAACGCCGAGGCCTATGCCAGTCATGCTTGTAAAGAGAGGGTGAGAGTAGGCGGCGAGCCCTCCGCGCACGAGGTAGATTTCCTGAAAGTCCGTGCTCATGAGCCCGCCCTGCGAGATGACCCTGCCGTAGTACTGAAAGTTCTCCGTCATGGCAAAGCCTAAGCCAACCATGCTCGCGTAAACGAACCCGTCCACCACGCCGTCGAACTCGTCCTTCTTCCAGAAGAAGAGCACGAAGAGTATGAAGCCCTTGGCAAGCTCTTCAAAGAAGGGCGCGATGATGACCGCGCCAAGGAGCCTCGCGGCTATCTCGCTCTCGGTCGCTATGTAGACGCCTATGGCCGTGAAGGTGTTGAGAAAGTAGGCGGCGAAGACCGCCACGGTCGCGCCCCAGAAGAAGGTCAGGGCCAGCATCCACAAAGGCTCAGCCTCGTAACGGTCAATCCAGAGGATGAGCATGATGTAGACGGGCACGGGCAGCGTGGCTGCGACCATGGCTACTATGAGCGCGGCCATGCCCGTCTCGGCTCCTATCAGCAGCAGCACGATTGCGCCGAGCAGCGCTGCGACGAGCGCTGCGAAGATGGCGAAGACGATTTTGATGGCGCTGCGGCGCTTGGGCTGCCTGTAGGCGACCGTCGCGCCCTGATAAGGATAAGAACCACCGGCCGGGTTAGGCGTGGGGGCATTAGGATACATAAAAGTTAATCACCAATCATTACGAAGGCTTTGAGATAGCCGGGCGACTTTTAGAAAACCGGGCTAAGTATAGCTATATTCGCGCTTGAACTTCTAGCAGAATTTCGCTTTTCCGGGCAGAAGCCATAAGACAGGTGGCTGCTCCGACTTTTGCTCAGCGAGCGCAGGTCTGAGCGCGCCCGCCGTCAATCGAATAGGTCGCGCCCGTTATCCACGACGCTCGCTCTGAAGCCAGATAAAGAATCAGCTCGGCCACCTCTCGCGCAGAGCCCACGCGGCCAATCGGGTGCGTCGTCTTAGAGTGCTCAAGAAATTGATTGTAAGCTTCATCCTTCATGCCGCCGCGCTTGTGAATCTCCGTGATGACCACGCCGGGATTGACGGCGTTGACGCGCACGCCCTTCGCCGCAAGCTCAAGCGCGGCGCACCTCGTCAACTGGTCAAGCCCGGCCTTGGAGACGCAGTAGGCCAGAACCCCCGGAAAGGCTCTGAGGCCCGTCACGCTAGACACGTTGACGATGTTGCCTCGCCTTTCGGCAAGGTGCGGAACAGAGTGATGCATCAGGTTAAAAACCGCGCGCAGGTTGACGTTCATCATCGCGTCCCAGTCGGCCATGCCTGTCGTCTCAATCGTCCCGTTTGAGATGTGGCCCGCCGCGTTCACCAGCACGTCCAGCGCGCCGAACTTCTCCACCGTCTCGTTGACTATGCGGCGCGGGATAGGCTTGACCGTCACGTCCGCGCGTATGGCCAGAGCCTTGCCGCCGCTCTTGTTAATCTTCTTGCAGACCTCTGCCAGCTCGGCCTGGTTGCGCCCGACCGCCGCCACGCGAGCGCCCGCCTCCGCAAAACGCAGCGCCGTGGCCCTGCCAATCCCGCTCGTAGCGCCCGTCACCAGCGCCACCTTCCCCTCCAGCTCTCTCTCCATTTATCCCGTCTCCCGCCGAAAAATTTCCGGCCAGTGTCCCATAAAGAAAGGGGAAAGGTAAAAGGAAAAGGGGACTGAAGCGCAAGCTCAGGTGTTAACAAAAGTATTCACCTGTCGCCGGAATCTGTCCTCTACAGTAGACGCTCTCTGAATTGCGTCGGAAGCAAAAGCCGCTTTTTCGGCTGTAAACAGAGGCGTCGGAGTATGCATCCTAAACGGTATACGTCTTGCTGCCTGTAATCGGCGTGGCCCCTCAGTTTTTTGGCAATTAACATTGCTTTGCCCTTCGCCTCAAGCTCGCGCCTCAGAGCCTGCGGTGCCCGGATTTTCAACCGTTGGCCTATCTTTATTGGTTCAACATGGAAAATGAGCCGCTATCCGTTTTTATTGACAGAGATGCCGGTTTACTATATAACCCGCAATGCCAGCCCCGCAGGTGCTGCTAGTTGCCCCTTACTGGCAAGAGCATTGTTAAGCCGGTCGTCACAAACCTGGGTTTGACAATTTCCCTTTGGCTAAGGATTCGAGTCTGGAAGATTTCAGAAAGCTTCCTAGCCTTTCATTAAACTACAGGATGTGTGCATTGCATCACACTCCTCCTTATTCACAACAGCATGCGCCGCCCCATGGTTTACGGCGGTTTATTTCCTCGCGTCAACCCAACCGCTCTACCGGAATTTCTCTTCCCACGGGAGAAAAACAGATGAAAATTTTGGCCGCTATCGCCATCGCCGGTTTACTTGTAAGCGTCCCCCTGTACCGCACGTTAGCAGAAGATTGCTCGTGCACCTCTGCCGACGGCAGTTGCTCGGCCAGCGTCTCCTGCCCGGGCGGATGTATAGCTTTTTGTCCGAGCAAAGGATGCTTCGCAAGATGCTCCGGAGCCACCACGGCATATTACAACGAGCGCGTCTCGCTACAGTCGAAAGGCGGCAGCAGTAAGCAGGTGTCGGCAGACCTTGCGCGCGCGACGGGTAAGGCTATTTCCATAACGCCCGACAATCCGGATGAGACTTACACATTCGACTTCAAGAAAGCCGTTCTCTGGGATGTCCTTGAGGCTCTGTCGGCAAATGGAAAAGTAGAGGTGGCAGGCGAAGACTTCGAAAAGCTGCTGAGAATACGCAAGGCTCTCTTGACCAGCGAAAGAATGTCCGTCTGTATTCACAAAGCGAGCGTGAGAAACATCGTAGACCAACTGGCTGCACTAACAGGCTTACCCTTACGCGCTACGTCAGGGAACATAGACACTCAGGTAACCCTGTCGCTCAAGGACGTAACGCTCTACGACATAGTAGCTCAAATTTCGGAACAGGCCAGCGTCCAAATTGAGGGCGCGGACTGAGCCGCCAGACTTGAGCGCGTAATTCATCATTGCTCAGAGGATTTCGTTCAGGAGCTTTCAGACGTCTTACGGCATCTGGTAAGTCACCGTATAGGTCTGCTTCGAAACATCCGCGAAGGTGATTGCGAACTTGGTGTCCGTGCGTCGGAGGACTTCCGGCTTTACTCCATTTACAACAAATCTCAACCAGCCTTGCATTACACGACCGCTCTCAACGGGTTGAAACTTTTTCGCTTCCATAGAGTCCTGATAATTAATCGTGACCTCTGATTTCTTCTCGTCTAAGAGTGTAAGAGTCTCTTTGGGGAACTTCTCCGGCGTACTTTTATACTCCAGAGCGGACGGCTGTGTAATGGTAAGCTTGAAATCCTGCACAATACTCGTGTCACCGGCATTCTGTATCGACAGGAGGAGAAAAACCTCACTGCCGCCATCAGGATTACCTTCAGCTAATACCTGCTCTATTTTCCCATAAAATTTCGAGTCTACCCGGCGCTGCTCCTTCGTCGGCTCCGGCCCCGGCACCGGCTTTTGAGTTGGCGGGGGCGAATCACGCCGTAGCGCAACTACACCTAAAACAGAGACCAGGACTGCGATGATGACAACGACGATAGCGGTCAGTCTAACTTTATCGGCTCGTTGACGGAGTTGCTCTATAGCTAAAGCATAGTTCTGCTTTCTTGAGAGTTTGGGGTCAGTCTTGATACCTACTAAAGCTCTTTCGATTAAAGCTGCGCGCTTGCCTTCCGGTGCCTGTTTAATCAGCCGCTCGTCTTTGAGAATCATAATTTTGTAGACGGAAGCGGCTACGGCCACGATGAACGCTACTAACGCAAATCCAGAGCTTACGTATGTGATTGCTCTCCACATTTAATCAGGCTCGCTTCTTGCGATTGAGGAATGGCTTACTAATGAAAGTTTAAATCACGAAAAAGATAAGGTTATATCAATGTCTTGTCAATCTTAGAGGCCGTGAGGCTACGCGCCTTAACCTTCCATATAGCTTTCATCTCATCACTGCTGTGCCGTGCGCGCAGATTATACTTTGCTCTCTATTGACAGGAGAGGCGGAAAAAGCTGACTATTAAACTAACAGCTTTGTTGTAGCTTCCATACCTCTAGGGCTGGGGGATAACGTTTGCGCACAAACCAGGCGGATCAGGTTTTTTCCAGAACCATGCGGACGCACGCTCGCGCCTCAAAACATCGTGCGCGCACTGTCTCTCCAAGCCTCTCTTCGTCAAAGCGCTCCGCTGCACGCCCGCGCATGCCGTCCACCTACGGCTACATGATTGCCTCCGGCGTGACGGCCGTCGCGCTCTTTTTAGTCCTCTGGTGGATGCTGCACACGAGCGGCGACGAAGTGCCGTGGCTCGCCGCTGGGCTTGCCGCGAGCGTCGTCATGCTGGTGGCGGCAGCGGCTCGGCAGGTGGTCATGCGCCGCGCCTGGACGCGCTACATACTTGAGCAGGACAGGCGCGACCCGTCGCTTAAGCCTTCTAGCAAGCACAAGGTGAATGCCTCTACCTCTTCGAGCGGCAAGGGGGACGCGCATTATGCGGCGCTCAGGGTCGTGCAGAAGCGCTCGGCCGACGCGGACGCTTCGGGCGAGCTGCCGGAAGCTCATCTTGAAGCCTATCATCTGTGCAGGGATTATCTGTCGAACACGGAAGAGACGCTCAAGCAGGGCGGGCTTTCCGTAGAGAACCGCGCCGCCGTGCGCTCTGGCCGTGAGAGAGTGCGCGCTCTTCACAAGCATCATCTGCTGGCATGGGCCTCCATCTCGTCGCGCGCCATCACGCAGGACGCACAGCGCCGCGCCTCTCTCTCCGACAAGATAGAGACGGCGAACCGCGCCATGGAAGTGATACGAGCGGCGCTGAAAATTTATCCTGAGGAGCGAGAGCTGCTGGAATCCACGGCGGCCATAGAGGAGTTCATCTCAAGCGTCAAGGTCGCTCACTGGATTGAGATGGCCGAGCGCGCAGCCTTCAAGGGACAGTACCGCCGCGCCATAGAGCGGTACAGGGACGCGCTCTTCTACGCCTCGCGTGGAAGCATGGCGGACGAGGCGCGCAATGAGACCAGCGACCGCATTGCACGAGAGATTGAGCTTTTGCGTGCGCGGCTAAAATTGACTAAACTATCTGACCGTAGAAGCTCTTCGAATGCCACGCCCCCGACGCACGAACGCCAGGGAGAAGAGACTTGATAAGTCAACGTTGTCCGAAGTGCAAAAGCTCGCGCATAAGACGCGGCTACAGACCGAGCCCGTGGTTTATGCGCATGTTTGGCATCTATAACCTTTTGTGCGATCATTGCAACCTGCTGTTCAGAGGGTTCGCCCTTCCCGGCACGGTGCCCAAACCGGGCTCGCACAGAAAAAAGAGCGGCCATGCCGAAAGAGCTGCTAACTGATAGCACGGGCATCCGTTCGGCCCCCTGACGGCATCTTGAAATACTGTCGCTCACGTTCGACCCGGTTGACGGGCGCGCCGCCCGAGCGCTCTCTGAAGCAGACTAGCTCTTCGAGGAAAAGAATTATGAAGGCCACTATCTCATACGCGCTTCTCTTTGTTTTGACCTTTTTGTCGCTTGCGCCTGCGGCTCAGGCCCAGCAGCAGTCCTCTGCGCCAGCGCAGCCGACGGTCGTACAGCCCGCCTCGTCACAGGTCTCTCTGGACGCTATGGGCGTTCGACGCTACGTGCTTGGCCCGGGCGACACGCTCGACGTGAGGGTCTTCGGGCAGCCGGAGATGAACTGGCAGGGCGAGGTTGACAGCGACGGCAATCTCTCTTCGCTGCCCTTCATAGACAAGCCAATCCCCGCTCGCTGCCGCACGGACAAAGAGGTCGAGAAGGACATACGCGCTGCCTACTCTAAGATTCTAAAGCAGCCGGATGTCAGCGTGCGCGTCACGGGCCGAAACAGCCGTCTTCCCGCTTACGTCTTCGGCGCTTTCCAGCTTCCGCAGCAGGTGCAGATGCTGCGCCCCGTCCGCCTCAACGAGATTTTCGCCAGGTCAGGGGGCACGACCGAGCGCTCCAACGGCAAGATTCAGATTGTGCACACGGTTCCCGTTATGTGCCCGGAGCCGGGCCAGGAGGCCGAGGGGGAAAGCGAAGCGTCCAACTTTCAGGTGACTTTCAAGGTCTACAGCGTGGCAGACCTGAAGGCCGGAAAGGAAGAGGCCAACCCATACATACGGCCCGGCGACATCATTCACGCGCTTGAGGCCGAGCCGGTTTACATCAACGGCAACGTGGCCTCGCCGCAGCCCATATACCTGAGCGACGGATTGACCTTGAGCACTGCGCTGGCGATGGTCGGCGGCGTGCGCAAAGATACCAAGCAGAGCGGCATCGTCATCTACCGCATCAACCCCAAGTCTCAGTACAGAGAGCGGCTCGTTTTCGACCTTCAGGCAATCAAGAAGAATAAGCTGGAAGACCCGCAGCTTCAGCCCTACGATATTATAGAGGTGCCTGAGGCGGGCCCGAGCATCATAAAGACGATTCTCAACAGCGCCTTGGGAATGGCTCCCGGCCCGCTCTCGGGCTTTGCCTCGCAGCTTCCTTACCGCGTGCTTTATTAAAGGAAGCCGCGCGTGGCGCTCAACTTCTCTAGCTCATGAAGAGGCTGGCTTTTAAGTAGACCAGCCTCTTCCCGTTTTGGGCGATGTGAGGAGAGTAGGCCGCGCCCGGTCGCCTGCTTCAGTCTTTTGTGTTAAATTATCGAGTTTATTCAGACACTACTATTTTCTTAAAGGTGAGATATGAGCCAGAGAGTTGCAAGCAACAGGGGAAGAAAGCAGGGCGGCCGCAGCCTCGTGTGGGTGTGGATTGGCGTCGTGGTATTGGTAATCTTCTTATTAATCTACTTTGAGCAGACGGCGATTCTCTACGTGCTGGCGACGCTCGGGCTGACGGCGCTGCTTCTAATCGTAGCGTTCGCAGACCTGAAGGACGCGCCCAACGCCAGCGACCTGCCTAAGCCGCATGACGACGCCGCAGCCATAGGCACAGGCATAGGCTCAACGCTGTCGCCCACGGCGACCACGCCGCGCGCAAGCAACAAGCGCAGGTAGCCTGCCTCAAAAAAACTTCTTCCCCGACCAGCGTCGCGTGCCGTGTCAAATTAACAGGACGGCAGCTATGACGGCGTATCTAATTAATGCAGAAGAAATTTTCACGAAGCCTTTCCGAGGCGCGTGCGGGAGTCCGCCCGTAGGGCGCGGGCGCTCGATTAAGCTGCTGTGAGTTCTGGATTTAAGGGAACAAACCGGGCCCGCGTGAGTTATAACTCTTAACTGTCCCACGCGGGCCGGCGGTCTGGCCCGGTCGTTGCAATCTTGAGCCGATAGAGTAAAGTATCAAGCGAGAGCTTGAACAACGCGCCTCGCGGGGCGCGCACCAAGGCGGCGAGAGCAAATATGCGGCGAGTTCTGACAGCACTGTATCTGGCGGCGGCACTTTTCCTGTCGGCCGCGCCCGTGCGCCCATACGCTCTACAGTTCAGGGACGCGGGCACTTCGGTTCAAATCCGCTGGCCCGCCGCGACCATCAACCTGTCGCTCTCGCCCTCTCTTTCCGCGCCGCAGCCGAACATCAAGCCGGGCAGCGACGTTGTCGGAGCCCTGCGCCGCGCCCTGGCCCACTGGTCTGAGGCTGCCAACATAAGGTTTGTAGAGACGGCCACGAGCGCGCAGTCCATCAGCCCCGCAGGCACGAGCGGCGACGGCGTGAGCCTCGTCACGGTGGCCCATACGCCGGAGAACACAGCGCCGTTTGCGGGCGCGTCCGGCGAGATGGCTGGACGCACGCGCGTCTTCTTCACTGAAACGGGAAGCATCACGGAAGCAGACATAGTGCTCAACCCGCGCCAGCAGTTCTCGTCCGACGGGACAATCGGCACTTTCGATTTGGAAGCGACATTCACGCACGAGATAGGTCATCTTCTGGGCCTTGAGCATTCGGGAGCGATAGGCTCAAGCATGCAGCCCCGCCAGGGGAAGAACGGCATCTACACCGTGGCCGCGTGGACGCCGCGCTCGCTCTCGGACGACGACCGCTCGGGCGTGCGCTCCATCTACGGCCTGCGTCCCGTCACGGACGTGCGGGGCGCAATCACAGGCACCATCACCGCCGCTTCAGGCGCTCCGGTCTTCGGCGCGAACGTCTTCGCGGAAGAGACCTCTACGGGCCGCGTCATCGCCAGCAACATCACTTTGTCCAACGGCACGTACCGCATAGAAGGGCTTCTGCCGGGGAACTATCGCGTCGTGGCCGAGTCGCTCGACGGCCCCGTTTTCGCTCCCGAGATAGCGTCGCAGAACGGAGCCTACGCGGGGCTCACGCAGAGCGCTCCGCCATCGTTTCGCACGCTTGAGATAGGACAGGTAGGCGTGGCTGCCGGAGGCGCGACTACTCTGAACGCGCAGATTTCAGCCGAGCCCGTAGTCTTCAACGCGACCCTGATTGGTCTGAACGGCCATCTCTCTACGATAGCCGTGCCCGTGGCGGCAGGGCGCACCTACACTGTCTATGTGGGCGGCTCTCGCCTGATAAACTTAAGCGAGATACCGGAAGGCGGCATTGCCTCGACCTCTCCCTTCATCACGGTCAATCCTGCGAGCGTGGTGCAGCAGCAGTCCGACGACGCGCTCTCAGTCATAAGCTTTGACGTGGAGGTGGGAGCGGGCGCTCCCGCTGGCGAGTACAGCCTTCGCCTGCAATCCGTGACGGGCGAGGTGAGCTACATAGCCGGAGCTTTGACCGTGGATGCGAACGCAGAGGATGCTAGGTCTGCATCGCGGCGCGTGTTCGTTGCGCCCGCCGCCATGCCCGAGACGGCAGCCGACTCTATAGCCGCGGGAAGCCTGGCCGTCTTCAAGGGAGCGGGAGCGACTGACAAAGAGCTGTTTGCGGAGGACGGCGACTCGGGGCGCGAAGGCTGGCAGCTTCCTGTAGAGCTTGGCGACACTGCCGTCAACGTCACTTTCTCGAACGGCGTGAGCATGCGGGCTCCCTTGGCCTTCGTCAGAGAAGGTCGCGTGGGCTTCCAGATTCCGGAAGAGGCTCCCGCAGGCACGGCTCGTGTGGCTGTGCTTGAAAAGGGTGAAGTCGCGGCGCAGACCGCGCTTGAGATAACGCGCTCTCAGCCGCTCATCTTCACGGAGAACGGAACCGGGAAAGGCTTCGCGCTGGCCTTTAACGAAGAGACATCTCTGCCCGCTTCCGTCAGGCGGCCGAAGACTGATTCGCCCGAAAGTGACGGGCGCACGCGCATAGTCGTCTACGGCTCGGGCTTTCGCCACGCGTCGCAGTTGACGGCGCTCTTGGGAGGCCGCACGGTGGAAGTGGTGGGTGTAGAGCCCGCTGAAAATCTTCCGGGCCTGGACAAGCTGGTGATAGTGCTTCTGGATGACGGGGCGCTTTCCGTGGCTGAAGACCTCACGATTATAGCCGACGGCAAGGAGAGCAACCGCACGCAGCTCATTATTGCGCCCTAATCCGGCCCCTGAGGGCTGACGGCGACGGTTAAAAAAAATTCTTTCTTTCTAATAGAAGCAGTTGAAAGTTTGCCCCGAGTTGTGCATAATCCGGGGTGCGTTCACCTCCCCGGTGGACGAAGTGGTCGCGTGGGGTGAGGACACGTGGCCTTAGGGCGGGGCAGTGGGAGGCCCCGCCCACTTATTTTGTCCGCTAATCCATAAGCCGAACGACGCATCTCTTCCTTATTGACTTTCCATAAAAACGTCATACTATAGCCGGGACACGACAGCTATACGGGTATTCCCCCAGCATGAAAGTAGAGCTATCGGACTTCTCACTTCATTCGAGAGAGAGGAGACAGAGGAGCTTCGCTCTGTTTTTTGAGTCGCAAAGATGGCCTCGGTGACAAGATCGAAAAGGCGCTTTAAGCTCTGGCTGTTTGAAGGAGTCAAGAGGGCTGAAGGCCCGCACGAGCCGGAGGGACAGCATCACCAGCACCCTTGGTGGAAGGTGATGTGCCTGACGGGTGTAGACTACTTCTCTACATTGGGCTATCAGCCGGGCATAGCATTCGTAGCGGCGGGAGCTTTGTCTCCGATAGCCACG
>DATELK010000069.1:0-32220 GCA_035276685.1 Pyrinomonadaceae bacterium
ACCGGCCATCTCTGTAATGAGAAACTGTTTGAAGATTACGCCGCGGCTTTTTGTGCTGCGGGCTTATCACGAAGAAGCTCAAGCGCCTTCTTCAACTGTATGTCTTCCTGCGGCGCTTGCTGTTTCGGCCCGGTCTCGGGCTGCACTTCGCGCTTGTCGTTCGGCTGCGTCTGCTGCTGCTGACGCACGGCGTCGTCGTCGTTGCCCGTCAGGTCGTCCGGGTCAACGGCGTCCGCCAGCTCAGGCCGCTTGACCTCTACCGTGGGAGCAATGCCGGAGCCTGCGCGGTCGTTTCCGAGGAAGGGCTTGCCCTTGCTCGAAGCCCACTTGACGACCGTCAGTAGAAGACCGTCGCCGTCCCTCAAAGCGAATAGCTGCTGCTCTGCGCCAGCGCCGAAGCTCTTTTCTCCGACCACGTCGCCGCGCTTGGTCTCTGCGAAGGCGGAAGCAATGACCTCTGCCGCGCCAGCCGTGCCTCCGTCAATCAGCACTGCCACGGGGCCGCCGAAGATTGCCTTTGAAGGCTCTGCGGCCGACTGCTTCAAGACCTTTCCTTCGCGTCCTACCTTCTGCGCCAGCGTGCCCTCCTTAATGAAAAGGTTTGCGACCGCCACGCCTTCATCGAAAGAGCCGCCCGCAAGATTCCTCAGGTCTAGCACAACCTTCTGCGCGCCCTGCTTCACCAGCTCCTGTAGACGATTGCGAACGTCCGCCGCTTCACCTTCTGCTAGGCTGTTGATGCGAAGAACGCCTATGCGCCCCTGCTCCATGCGCGTCTCCGCTGCCGGAGCTTTGACTACGCCGCGCTTGACCGTCAGGGTCAAGGGGCGCGAGTTGGTTCTCAAGATTCGCAGCTTAACTTCCGTTCCCGCCGCTCCGTTCAAAAGCTGCTTGGCGTCGTAGAGCGAGATGTCGCGGGTAGCCTTGTTGTCTATGTACTCTATGAAGTCGCCAGCGCGAACGCCCGCCTGCTCCGCCGGTGAGCCCTTCACGGGCGCTATGACGTAGAGGTAGGAGGCGAACTGTGAAAGCTCCGCGCCTATGCCCGCCACGTTGTTGCTCGTCCCGGCCTTGTAGTCGCGCACCTGTTCCGGCGTCAGGTAGGTCGAATATGGGTCAAGCCCGTATGCCAGCCCGCGCAGAGCGCCTGCGCGCACCTTGGCCATGTTGGGCTCGTCAACGTAGTCGTTCTGAATGTGCTGTAGAACATTCTCGAAGATGCGAAGTTGCGCGCCCGGGTCGTTCTCCTGCTGAGCGCGTGTGGACATCCAGCCGCCTATGACTGCGTACAGGGCCAGCGTTGCCGATAAGACTATCAGCGCGAATTTGCTGCGGAATGACATCTCGTTTTTTTACCTCAAGGCTTACGAAAAAAGTTGCCGGTTAAAAGGAGCATGGCGCGCCGGAGCCGCCTCGCCCTCAAAAGCATCATACAGTGGCCCAAGCGAAGCGCGCAAGCGAGTGTACGCTTTGCGCGCTTGACAGGTTTCATGCGCGATTTTTATACTCCGCGCACCCTGCTCTGGAATTACATTGTCAAAAAAAGCGGACAATCAGGAGACATGCTCGGGTCTGGCCACGTGTGCGCCCGGTCGCCGCCTGCTCGCTCTTGACCTGGGCCGAAAAAGGGTCGGCGTGGCTGTCTCGGACGAGCTTTGGCTAACTGTTCGACCGCTGGAAGCTCTCTTGAGAACAAACTGGAAGAAGCTTCTGCGCGAAGTCTCTGAAATCGCCGGAAGCTTTGACGCTCAAGCACTCGTTTTGGGTTTGCCGCTCAGGCTGGACGGAACAGAAGGCGAAGAGGCGCAGGAGACCAGAAGGCTCGCGCGAAATTTCGAGCTGTCGCTTAAGCTGCCCGTCTTCCTTCAGGACGAAAGGCTCACGTCCATAGAGGCCGAAGCGGGCCTGCGCGATGAAGGCTACGCTTATCAGGAGTGGCGAGAGCAGGTGGACAGCCGCGCGGCTGCCATAATTCTGGAAGATTTTATAAGCCATCGTAAGGGCTAAAGGTTTTCTGCATCCTTACGGTGCGCCGTAAACATCAGATGACTTTCCGCCCATTGAACATCCCGTGAAAAAGAGACCTGTAAAAATAGCGCTTCTTCTCTTCATATTGCTCGCACTGGCTGGCGCAGGCGCGCTCTTTTGGAGCTACAGAGACCTGCACGCGCCCGTCGCGCACGCGAAAGCGGAGCAGTACATAGAGATTCCTCGCGGCTCTACGCCCACCGCCATCATTGAGAAGCTGAGAAGTGAGGGCGTTATCAGACGTAGCTGGCCGCTTCTGGCCTACATCAAGCTTAAAGGGTTAGGCGGAAAGCTGAAGGCCGGCGAGTATCGCTTCCCTTCTCCAATAACACCGCTGGGCGCGCTGGCAAAGCTCATTGAAGGCGAAGACCGCCTCAATAAATTCACCGTCATAGAGGCTTGGACGCGCTGGGACATAGCAAACGCGATGGCCAGGCTTCCCGAGCTGAAATTACAGAGCCCGGATGAAGCGCTCGCTCTCATGAACGACACCGCAGACATACGCGACCTTGACCCGAAGGCAGAGAACCTCGAAGGCTATCTTTTCCCGGACACCTACAACTTTCCGCCGGACACGACCGCGCAGCAGATGATAGCCGAGATGGTCAAGCGCTTTCGCCGCGTCTGGAAGCCTGAATGGACGGAGCGTGCGCGCTCGCTTGGGTTCACTCCCAGAGAGATTGTCACCATCGCTTCGCTGATTGAGACGGAAGCCAAGCTGAAGGAGGAGCGGCCGATCATAGCCTCCGTCATCTACAATCGCCTTCAAAAGCAGATGGCCTTAGGCATAGACTCTTCCATCATCTACGCCTCTAAGCTCGCGGGGAAATGGAAGAACGACGGCAAGGTCTACAAGAGCGACATAGAGCGCCGCTCTCCCTACAACACGCGCCTTCAGCCGGGACTTCCGCCCGGCCCCATAGCCTCGCCCAGCCAGAAATCTCTTGAAGCCGCTCTCTACCCGGCCCAGACCGACTACCTCTACTACGTTCGCAACCCCGATAGAAACGACGGGGCGCACAACTTCTACAACAACGAGGCGGATTTCAACAGAGGCGTGCAGGCCCTGCGCGAATGGGAGCGCCGACGCGACGCGCGAGAGGCGGCAGAGCGTTCGAGCGGCAACACGAACGCTACGCAGTAAAAGAGTCGCGCTTGGGCGAAAGATGGCTTGTAATAAGAGGACTGTTGATTTATTCTCGCTGGTGCGTTCCCCGCTCCCGTATGTCAAACTTTTTCCTTATGTCCTAGGGGGTTCAAAGAAGTGAAAAGAGCAGTTGCTATAATTTTCATCACCTTGCTTGCGGCAGTCGGAGTCGCTGCTCAGGAGAAGGGCGTGGATCGCCAGAACGACCGCATACGCGACCAGGGGCAGGGGCGCGGCGCAGGCGAGAACGGCGCTAAACAGGACGTTGGCACGGGGCGCGGCATGGACTTCGGCAAGGGCCGAACAGTCGAGCCGCCGCCGATTGCCAACCCTTACCGCTTCACCACGCGGCGCGACACGCTCATGCGAGCCATTGAAGAGCTGATGCGAGACCGCAAGCTTATACTGGACGAGGCTGCTTCAAAGCCGGGCGACGGCGTGCTCATCACGCAGCCCTACACTTTCACCAAAGGCGCTGTCGTCAGCGAGTCAGAACTGAATCGTTACGCAGAGTTGCCCGTGGCAACCTCTCGCGGCTGGACGCGCGGCCGCTACACTCTCATTGTAGAGGTTCAGCCCATCGACGCCACGAACATCAACGTCTCTGTCAACGCCAAAGTCGAGGGGCGCAACGACGGCGCATCGGGGGCCGAGTGGGTCACGCTCAGAAGCAGCGGGCAGGCCGAGCAGGATTTTCTGGGCGCGCTGGTCGAGAACGTGACGGGCGCTCCGGCCCCGGGCCGAGAGCCCTCGCAGCCTTAAAGCGAGAAGCGCCCGGCTCTGAAGAAATAGAGGTTTATTTAACCCTTAAGCTGTAATAACTTTCACCATCAGACTTCACAATGTGGTCTAACTCTACGGCTGACCGATTTTTGCCTTATGTCAACCATCAAATCTGAAGAATTCGACGCTGTCATACACGACCCGGAAGAGCTAAGGAGCCGCTCACGCTCTCCGCTCTTTTTCGTGGTGGCCTTCGCCACGGCATTCGCCCTGACCGCCGCGCTCGTAGGCGGCTACTTTATCCTACGCAGCCGCCACACCGCGCAGACGCTCGCCGCACAGCAGCAGAGCGCAGCGCCCGCAAAGCCCGTCATTCAGCCGGACGTCAAAATCTACGAAGACCAGGCGATGATAAAGGGCTCGCAAGTCATAATAGGCGGCAGTGTTGAGAACATCTCTAAAGCACGGCTCTCAGACCTCTCGCTTGAGCTGGAGTTGACGCGGCGCGCGGACAATTCCACGGAATCGCGCACGCTCGCCCTCGCGCCCAGGAATCTAGCGCCAAGCGAGCAGGGCAAGTACTCTCTGACAGTATTCTCGCGCGACTTCAAGCGTGCGCGCGTCGTGCGCGTCAAAAGCGGTGCGACCTCGAACGAGATAGTTTTTACCTCTGCTCCCGGCAACCAGCGCCCGGCGGGCCCGCCCCAGCAGAACAATAAGACCATCATCGTCAATCGCCCCGCGCCGCGAGACGGCAACGGCGATTTCATCAACACGCCCGACACGCCTACGACGATTCGCTGACGGCAGAGCAATGCACGCCTGCCCTCAGGGTTTACCTGAAGAGTCGGCACGACGACCGCAGATGAAGCAGCGTCTTACCTGACTTCACCTATCTGTAACTGCGTTTGGAGTTTGAGAGCAGACTTGCCTGAGGCTCTCCGTCAAAATTGTGTGACTCTCAGCCTCGTGTGGGTGGGAGACAAAGAGCAGGTCTAAGGTGGTGCCGCGCAGGCGCTCTACATCTTCCAGAAGCGCCCGCCGCTTCTCTTCCGGCCCACGGTCGTTGAAGATTAGAAAATCTGCTTGGGCTATGAGGCGCTCTGCCGAAGGCTTCCACAGTCGGCGGCTCACGCTGGGGTCAACCACCATCAGCGTCAGAGTCGGCTCAATCTTGAGGGCCAGCGTGTTGCTCTCTACGACCATGCACCTTGCGCCGCGCACCAGAGCCTTCATCTCCTGCCACGCTTCCGAGACGAACTCTTCGCGGGTTATGGCCCAGAGAACTCTTGCGGCCCCTGCTTCAGCCAAGCGGGCCGTGTCCGTGCCGGGTTGTTTGATGATTGACTCTCTGGTGATGACCTGAAAATTTCCGCCGAGCGAGCCGCACACGTCGCAGCCCTTGCCTCCGTGCGGGCAGCCGCGCTCGCCGTGAGTGACTGTAATCTTGGCCGCTGCTACTGAGAAGTCGGCCGAAAGAATCTTCACGACCGTCTCGGCCAGAGAGGTCTTCCCTGCTCCTGAAGTCACGCCTGCCACGACTATGACGGGCGTAGAGCCCGCGCGAGCCCCTACCTCACTCCCGACAATCATCTTTTCTCTATCTGAGACAACCATTTCCGGTCAATACATAATCCCAAGACTGTTTCCCGCAACCCGCTTGCTGCGACGCGCATGTTTAGCTAGAATCGGATTGAACAGCTCTTGAACAGGTTAGGAATGTTACTACGCACTCTACTCTTTCTCTCGCTTGTGATGACCTGCGCGCACGTGGCGCAGGCACAGTCACGTCCCACAGTAAACGACTCCGTCAACGCGGCTCAGTCTAAGCCGGGAGGCTCAGACCGTGGGCCTGACCTTGGCACGCCCGAAGAGGAGATGCGCGCTCGAAACGAAATCAAGATAGCAGAGAAGGAGCGGCAGGAAAACCTTGAACGCGCCAAAGAGGTGGCGCAGTTGGGAGCCGAAATACGCGACGGCTTCACGAAGAGCCAGTCGATTGGGGCCATAGAGATAAAGAAGCTGGAACGGCTGGAAAAGCTTGCGCGCCGCATACGCAGCCGCGCTGGCGGCTCAGACGACGACGAGCCTTTGGACAACGTACCGGCTTCGCTCGCGCCCGCCGTGAGCCGACTGGCGGACACGTCCGAAGCCCTTTTCAAAGGGGTCGAGAAGACGCCGCGCATGGTCATCTCCACCGTTGTCATAGAGCGCGCAAACGAGCTTCTGGAAATCATACGCTTTATTCGGACTAACTCTCGCTGACCGTCCTTAAAAAAAGAGATGCCCCGACAATCCTCCACGAAAAGAGCGCTTCTCATCCCGCTGCTGCTGGCAGCCTCTCTCTTCTGCTCGCTTCTCACTCATCCTTCACACGCGCAACAGCAGTCTGACGACGACGAGGTGGTGCGCGTCAACACGGATCTGGTAGTCCTGAACGTGACGGTCGCCGACGCCAACGGCAAGTACGCTCACGGACTGAAGAAGTCGGATTTCAAGCTCTTCGAGGACAGCAAGGAGCAGACGATAGCTAGCTTCAGCGCCGAAGAGACGCCTTTCGCGGCGGCCGTCCTGCTGGACACTTCTGGCAGCATGGAGAGCCGCATCACCATGGCGCGCTCCGCAGCTATACGCTTTCTCGACGGACTCAGAGAGAATGATGTCGCGGCCGTCTACAACTTCGACTCCAAGATTGAGCAGGTTCAGGAGTTCTCTTCGAGCCGTGACCTTGCGCCCGTGGCCTTTAACCTTCGCGCCAAGGGCATGACCTCTCTTAACGACGCGATTTTGAAGGCGGCTAGAGACCTTTCAGAGCGGCCCGAAAAGCGCAGGGCAATCATAGTGCTGTCGGACGGGGCAGATAATTCGAGCAGCGCGTCTATGGACAAGGCTCTGGCCAATGCCATCGCGGCCAGCTCCACCATCTACACTGTAGACATGTCACAGCAGGGCTCCAAAGACAGGCAACTGGGCATGGGCGCTCTGCGTAACTTCGCTTCCAAGTCCGGGGGCCGCTACGTCTCAACGCCCGGCGGACAGATGCTGCGCGAGGCCTTCGCTTCGATAGTGGAAGAGTTGAGCAACCAGTACACGCTGACCTACCGGCCTACGAACAAGGCGCGCGACGGGCGCTGGCGAGAGGTGGGCGTCAAGATTGAGAAGCCGGAACTGGCCGCGCGCACACGCAAAGGCTACCGCGCGCCCAAAGATTAAGCCTCACGACCTTCTTTAAGCGAAGACACGAAAACCTTTCAAATTAAAGGCGCTTAGATGCTCGTCACCGTGCGCTGCTTGTCACGATGACGTTCAAGGGCAAGCTCTATCAGGCGGTCTACGACTTTTGAGAATGGCAGCCCCGTGGCCTCCCACATCTGCGGGTAGCCTGATACGTCCGTGAGGCCCGGCAGCGTGTTAAGCTCGTTTACCAGCAGTTCTCCGTTATCCCGCCGCAGGAAGAAGTCCACGCGGGCGAGTCCCGAGCCGTCCACAACTTTGAATGCTTGAATGCTCATGCGGCGTATGCGCTCGGTCTGGGCCTTGCTCAGAGGCGCAGGGACGACGAATTGCACGTGGCCCGTGCTCGAATACTTTTCCGTGTAGTCGAGAAAGGCGGCCTTAGGGTCATTCACTACGTACTCGCCGGGAAGGCTCGCCTCGGGCTCATCGTTACCCATCACGGCGCACTCTATCTCTCGCGCGTCGAGGCCCTCTTCCACAATCACCTTCCGGTCGTAGCGGGCCGCAAGCTCTATGGCGCTCGCGAGCGATTTTTTGTCCGTGGCCTTTGAGATGCCAACGGACGAGCCAAGATTGGCGGGCTTGACGAAGCATGGAAAGCCGATTCGCCGCGCAACTCTTCTGAGCACTGCGTCACTTTGCCTGTCCCACTCCGAGCGCAGGAACCAGGTGTAGCGGCAGATGGGAAGCCCCGCGTCGCGGAACAGCGTCTTCATAGTCACCTTGTCCATCCCGCAGGCCGAAGCCAGCACGCCGCAGCCCACGTAGGGCACGCCCGCCATCTCAAGCAAGCCCTGAATCGTCCCGTCCTCGCCGTAAGTGCCGTGAAGCACTGGGAAGACTACGTCGAGGGGCTGCGATTGACTGCTGTCTCCATCAAGCGGAACGAGGCCTTGATGCGACGGGTCGCCTATGAGAGCAATCGAGCGGCTTTCGCCTTCGACCATCTTGGACGGAAGAAGCCGCTTCGCCTCTGTGGGCAGAAGGGCCGAGGAGTCTGACGGTGCAAGCCACTTGCCCGTCTTGGTAATAGCAATCGGCACCACTTCGTAGCGGCTCTTGTCCAGAGCCTCTATCACCGAGCGCGCGGAGCGAACAGACACCTCATGCTCGCCCGAACGCCCCCCGAAGACCACGCCAACGCGGAGTTTTTTCGTCATAAAAGCCTAAAGCTGTTCAAAGGATTGTCTTGCCAAGAGCGGAAAGAATCAGTTCCACGGCCAGTTGGGCTGTGCGGTTGCTGATGTCGAGCGCCGTATTTATCTCGACTATCTCAAGCATACGCATGCCGCCCGCTTCCGCTATCTTCTCCATGCCAAGGTGCGCTTCCCTGTAAGTGAGCCCGCCGCGAACCAGCGTGCCCGAGCCGGGAGCGTCGCCGGGGTCAAGAGCGTCAACGTCCAGAGTCACGGCGTAGCCTGCGCTGGCCTGCGAAGCGATTGCGATGGCCTCGTCCATCACGCTGCTCATGCCGCGCTCGTCAATCTCTCGCATGGTGAAGAAGCGCATCCCAAGGCGCTTGATTAGCTCGCGCTCGCCCGCGTCCACGTCGCGCGCTCCTATGTGAGCGCATAGGCGCGGGTCCAGCTTGGGAGAGAAACCGCCTATGCCTGTCAGCTCATCCACGCCGTAGCCCAGAAGCGCGGCCAGAGGCATGCCGTGAATGTTGCCAGACGGAGTAGTCTCAGGAGTGTTCATGTCAGCGTGCGCGTCGAACCAGATGAGGCCGAGCGTCTCGTGCTGCTCGCGGAAGTGGCTCGAAGCGCCAGCGAATGAGCCTATAGCTATGGAGTGGTCGCCGCCGAGTATGATTGGCAGCTCGCTTCCCTGTAGAACTTTCTTCACCTCTACGCATAGTTCCTGGCAGGCGTGGCTTATCTCTTTCAGATACTTCAGCCGCTCGCCTGCTTCGGCAGGATGAAGCGGGCGCTCGACGCGCAGGTCTCCGAGGTCTCTAACCTCGTAGCCCAACTGCGCCACTCTTTGATTAAGACGAGCGACGCGCATGGCCGCAGGGCCAATGTCCACGCCCTCCATAGAGCCGCCGAAGCCGAGGGGCACGCCGAGGATGCTGACGCGCCTGTCAACGCCCGGCTTGCTTCCGGCAGAATCCTTCGCGTGTTCTATCAGAGCTTCTTTCATAATCAGGCACTAGACTAAAACACTCTTCGCCTTGCGTGTAACAATCTCTACAGCCTCTTCCGGCGTGGCGGCGAAGTCAAGTAGACGCACGTCCCTGTCGCTCACGACCAGATGCTTCTGCCAGCACTCGACCACGGATTTCCAGCACTCGCCCAGCAGCACGAGCGGGCGCGGCTCAATCACGCCGGTCTGAATCTTGTTCCAGACGAGCGAGACCTCTGTGACGGTTCCCATGCCGCCCCTGAGCGCGATAAAACCCATGGAGCGCGTAATCAAGTGCTGCAAGCGCTCATAGAAATGTGCCGAAGCCACCTTGTCCGTCAAATAGCGGTTGGGCTCTGCCTTGAACTGATTCATGACAATGCCAAGCACGCGCCCGCCGCGCTCACGAGCGCCGCGACTCGCCGCCTCCATCACGCCCAGGTATCCGCCCGTGCAAATCATGTAGCCCGCTTCGGCAAGCAACTCTCCGACGCGACGCGCCTGACTATACTCGGGCGAGGTCTCGTCGCAGCGCGAGCCGCCGAAGATTGTGACTATGCGCTCCTGTGAATCGCTCATCTCTTTATCCGTCCCATCACCATCAATGAGCCGCACTCTCTGTAGCGAAGAAAATCCTCGCGCGATTTGAACGAGCCGCCCGCGTAATCTTCAGGAACAGGCGTCGGGTCATAAAGCCTGCGCGAGTCAACCTCGTCAAACCCCGCTTCTGAAAAGAGCGACAGGTAATCATCTACGCTCAGCAGGTGAACGGGCACGCGCAGCTGCTCTATCCACTGGTGCGAGGGCTCGTTCTCTTTGTAGAGGTCAACCACCGCGACGAAGAGGCCGCCCGGCCCCATCACGCGGCGAACTTCTCGCAGGGCCCCGGCCACGTCACTGTAATAATAGAGCGACTCCATGGAGAAAGCATGAGTGAAATAGCCGTCCTCGAAGGGGAGCCGCTCGGCGCTTCCCACGCGGAATTCTACATTGGCGAGCTCAACTGACGAAGAGCGCGCGGCCTCTATCATCTCGTCCGAGATATCAAGGCCTACTACCAGCCCTCTCTGCGCGTAGCTCGCAAGCAGCCGCGAGGCCCAGCCGGAGCCGCAGCCCAAATCCAGCACGCGCGCCGTCTCTTCGACCTGCATGAATTGTATGGCCTGCTCGCCCACGGGCCTATGGCCGCGCTCCATGCTCTCGCCACGACCGGCACGCGCCCACTCGTTGAACTCTAAACGTAAACGCTCGTCCATCATGGTTTCAGCCTGTAGAGCATGCGCGGGAAAGGGATGGTTTCGCGCACGTGCTCTATGCCGCACATCCAGGCGGTGCAGCGCTCTATGCCCATGCCGAAGCCAGCGTGCGGCACGCTGCCGTAGCGGCGAAGGTCTAAGTACCAGTCGAATGCCTCTTCCGGCAACCCGTGCTCTTTTATCTGCTCCTGCAAAAATTCCAGAGAGGTAGCGCGCTCGCCTCCGCCTATGACTTCGCCGTAGCCTTCGGGCGCGAGCACGTCAACTCCAAGCGCAAGCTCCTGCCTCTCTGGGTCTCGCGCCATGTAGAAGGCTTTGACCGCCGCAGGATAATGATGAACCATCACGGGCTTGTCGAACTTGCTTGAGATGTAGGTCTCGTCCGGCGCTCCGAAGTCGCCGCCCCACTCAAAGCGCGAAGGCATCTCGCCCCGCTCGTGAGCCTCGTGCAGCATCTTGACGGCATCGTCGTAATGCACGCGCGGGAAGGGCGGCACAATAGCCTCAAGCTTCGAAACGTCGCGCTCAAGGACTTTCAGCTCTTCCTGTCTTTCGTCCATCACGCGGGCAGCTATGTAGGAGAGAAATCTTTCGGCCAGCGTCAGCACGTCGTCCAGAGTGGCGAATGCCATCTCGGGCTCCACCATCCAGAACTCCGTCAGGTGGCGGCGCGTCTTTGACTTTTCGGCTCGGAACGTAGGGCCGAAGCAGTAGACCTTGCCGAAGGCGGCGGCCGTCGCCTCGTTGTAAAGCTGGCCTGACTGAGTCAGGTAAGCCTTCGCGTCCTCGAAGTAGTCAACCTCGAAGAGGGTCGTCGTGCCTTCGCAGGCGGCGGGCGTGAAAATCGGCGCGTCCATGAGCGTGAAGCCGTCGTTGTCCAGAAAATCGCGCACCGCACGCACGACTGTGTGGCGCACCTTTAGGATGGCGTGCTGGCGGCGAGAGCGCAGCCACAGGTGGCGATGATCCATCAAAAATTCCGTGCCGTGCTCTTTGGGCGTAATCGGGTAATCGTGAGCCTCGTTGACCACTTCCGCTCCCGTCACGTCCAACTCGTAACCGCCCGGCGCTCGCTCGTCCGCGCGAACGGTTCCGCGCACTACCAGCGCGGACTCCTGCCCGAGCCCCTTGAGCGCGTCCCAGATTTCAGGCTCAACGGCCTTCTTGAAGACCACGCACTGAACAATCCCTGTCCCGTCGCGTAGCTGCGGAAACAGCAGCTTCCCGCTCGAACGAAGATTATAAAGCCAGCCTTTCAGCGTGACCTCTTCACCCACATGCTCCGATAATTGATTAATGTATGTCATAAGAACGATAACAAAAGTACTCAGCACCTCGTCACTCAGTACTCATCACTGCTTTCTTAATCATGGCGCGCAGGGCCGGAAAGCGTTCGAGCCATTCGGCGGCCTGCAAGACAATCTGAAACGTAGGGCGTATGAACTGCGCGTAGGTTTCGCCCCGGCCGCAGACGGCCGTTTGATAAGAGAAGGTGCCTATGGCTTTCAGGCCGCGCTGCACCGTCATCAGCCGGAACTCCCGCGCGAACTCGTCAGGGTCTAATGAGTCCAGCCCGCGCCTGCGCCGCTCTTCCAGAAAGAAGAGTCGCTGTGCGCGCACCTCAGCCATGGAAGGCGGCTCGGGCTGCCTGTCCAGAAGAAGCGAAACAAGGTCGTAGCTGGCAGGCCCCATGCGCGCGTCCTGATGGTCTACTATACGCAGGCTCCCCTGCTGGTCTACCAGCAGGTTCGACGAGTGATAGTCCCTGTGGCATAGCACTCTTGGGCGAGCCGCAAGCTCCGCCGCGAGGTCGTTTAGTTCCGCCTTCAACTCCGCCGCCTCGCCGTGCGACAGGTGCTCGCCTCTGAGGCTCCCGAAGTAATGCTCCATGAAGAAGCTCAGCTCCCACGAAAGCTTCGCTTCGTCAAAAGCAAGGTGCGAGGCTATGGAGCGCAGCTCGTAGGCTTTGCCTGTCGCGGCCTGTATGGCGGCTATGAGCGAGATGGCGCGCTCCATGTAGCTTTCGGCATCTTCCTCCGACGCCGATTCAAAATAGAGGCGCAGCTGCTGGTCGCCTAAATCTTCCTGAACGATGATGCCGCTTGCCGCTTCAACTTCGTAGACCTCGGGCACGGGCAGCTCGGCCGACAGGAAAAGCCTCGTCACGTCAAGATAAGGATGAACTTCGGGGTCGAAGGGCTCAGGGTAGACGGCGGCTATGGCCGTGCGCCGCTTCCAGGGGATGCGAAAGTACTCGCGCGTGGAAGCGTCCGGCGTCAAAGCCAGTATGTCTTTGTCCGAACCCAGGCGCTTCTCTTCCAGAAAGCGCCCAAGCCGCACGCGCGCCGCATCTGGAAAAGCGTTGGGGGTAATGAGAGATGCCTGACCCATCAAATTTGCCGGAAAGCGCGCGAGGGATGAAAGAATCTTCTCCTTCGTGCGCCCCCTTCTACCAAAGCGGCGGGACATTTACCACAAAGCCCCGCCGTCAAGATTAATCATGAAAGTTCGGGAATTGTATCACTAGGGAAGCGGCACTACAAAGTTGGCCCCGCGCACCTCTCCGCGAAGCGCTTTCGCGGGCGGCTCTACATTCTCGACCAGTTCGGCTCGCACCAGCGCCGCGTTCTCAAACTCTTCACCGGAAGCGATGTGAACGCCGTCGCCCAGTATGACACGCCGTAGACGCGCGCCTTCATCAACCCTCACGTTCTCCCACAGGACGGACTCATGCACGTCTGCGCCGGGAGAGATGGTGCAGCCCTCGCCTATCTCGCAATCTCTTCCCTCGCCCGCCATGAGCGCGAGGCTTATCTCAAGATAGCGCTCTATGGTCGAAAGCTCGTGCCACATGCCACGGGTAACGTGCGCGGCAATGCGCTCGCCCGCAGCCATAGCCTTTGGGTACACGTCCGTCGTCGAGTGCGAGAAGACGCCGCGCGGGATGTAGTCGAAGATGCGCGGCTCAAGAATCTGTATCCCCGTGAACATCAAAGGGACATCTGCGTTGCTGACTTCATCTACTTTATTACCGGCGTTATCGGACGCCTTCAGCGGCTCGGGCATTCCGTCGAAGCCTTTGATGAAGCCGTCTTCGGTGTGGACAATGCTGAAGCGCTCTCGCTTCATGTTCGGCACGAGAACCAGCGTGGCAATCGCGCCCGTCTCTCTATGCGTGCTGAGCGCTTCCGCCAGATTAATGTCCGTGACAATCTTGCCGTTGACGACGATGAAAGTATCGCCTTCCAGAAGTTGACGCGCGTTATCAAGCGCGCCGCTCGTGCCAAGGATTTCCTTCTCTTCCACGTAATGGAGTCGGACGCCGAAACGGCTCCCGTCGCCTAGGGCTTCTCTCACTGACTCAGGGCGGTGATGAAGATTGACTACCACTTCGTCGCAGCCGTAGCGCGACAGGTACTCGGCCACGTAGCCCACCAGCGGGCGGCCAAGGAAAGGTATGGCAGGCTTCGTGCGGTCTTCCGTCAGAGGCCACAGGCGCGTGCCGTAGCCTGCGGCCAGAATCATTGCTCGCATAAGTTATTAAACAGTTACAATTTCAGACGGCCTGTGAGGCGTCGCGCATGACAAGGTCAAAGGTGCCGGGCGCGACTTTGCGGAAGCGACCGTTTCGATTGAGCGAGACGGCTATGCTGATGGTCGGATTGTGGCCCGTGAAATTGAAGCCGCCCTCTATCAGCCGGTTGTAGATTTCATTGACGTGAAGCGGCTCGCCCGCTTCCCTCAGGAGCATGGTGGTGGCCTGCGGGATGGTGCGGTCTGCGAACCTGTCGCTTTTGACTTCAATGTTGGGGCGAAGCGCGGGGATGTCGTGCGGGAGCGGAACGGTCTTGGGCGCGTAAACATTTCGCTGGGCCGCGTCGCGCCTCATGGCCGCTTCAAGCTCCGCGTCCGACGGCGCAGAGGCGGGGGCTGGCGCGCCTACGCTGAGCATGGAAGACATCAGCCGGAAGATGGAGGCTTCGGTCTGAGAGGCCAGCGTGTCCATCTCGGCAATCTCCTGGCGCACGGTGTCGGCTTCGGCTTCCAGTTCTGCCAATCTAGTCGCCAACCGGTTGCGTGCCGCGCGTGCGTGCCGCAGAGACTGCTCAAGCGTCGCAAGAAGATTTTCGTTCGGCATCTCTTTAGCTCTCTCGTTCGATGATGTATGTCGGGATAGAGCGTAAAGCGTCCCGGTATTCAGACGCGGGCAGCCTGTCCAGAGAAGCTCGCGCCTCGTGCGCGAACTCGAAAGCGAGGCTCCGCGCCCTCTCCATAGCGCCCGTGCTTTCAACCGCGTCCAGTAGCTCTCCGCGCGTCACCTGCTCGTAAGTGCCTTCGCGCATGACCGTCTGCACAGGAGCGCGCCAGCGCGGCTCCTCTTCAAGCAGGTAGATTAACGGAAGCGTCAGCTTTCCTTCAACAAGGTCTAGACCTGCGGGTTTGCCCAGGACTTCATCCGTCGCTGTGAAGTCAAGCAGGTCGTCCACCAGCTGAAAGGCTGTGCCGAGCTTCATGCCGTACTCGCGAAGAGCCGCCTGCTCATCTTCGCTTGCTCCGCCAAGTATCGACCCTATCTCGCAGCAGGCGGAGAAGAGATAAGCGGTCTTCCTTTCGAGCACGTCGAAGTACTGCTCCGCTGAAATATCCGTGCGGCCCAGAAGTGTCAACTGTAACAGCTCGCCTTCCGTCATCTTGCGCGTCACGGCCGTCAGGATGTCCAGCACAGGCAGGGAGCGCTCGGCGAGGCTCGTCTCGAACGCTGACATGTAGAGCCAGTCTCCCATCAGCACGGCCGTCTGGTTGCCGAAGCGCGAGTTGATGGAGGCGCGGTTGCGACGCATCTCCGCGTTGTCAATCACGTCGTCATGCACGAGCGTGGCCGTGTGCAGAAACTCCATCACCGTGGCCATGCGCACGGCGTTGTAGCGCGAAGCGTCTCCGCCCACAGAGTAGATAGACAGGAGCGTGAGCGCGGGACGCACCCGCTTTCCGCCCGAGGCTCGCAGGTAATCGCCAAGATAAGATATGACCTGAATGTTGGAGCGCGCCTGCCGCTCGAACTCCTCTTCGACCAGCGCAAGCTCCGTGCTGATGAGGTTGAAGATGCGCCGCGCGCCTACCTGTGGCGACTCAATCTCGGCTGTGTGTGACGTATGCATTTGGTTTAGGAATTATCAGCTTTCAATTCGTCCTGTAGTTTGTAAACTGCATGTTGATGCCGAAGTCTTTGGCCTTGAGCTGTGAGATGATGTCTTGCAGCGTGTCGCGGTCGCGGCCCGTGACTCGCACCGTGTCGCCCTGTATGGACGCCTGCACTTTGGCCTTGGTGTCCTTGATGAATTTGACAATCTCTTTGGCCTTGTCCTGCGGGATGCCCTGCTGAATAGAGGCGCGCTGTCGAACGGTTCCGCCCGCCGCAGGCTCCACTTTCCCGTAGCTGAAGGCTTTCAGAGGCACGCCGCGACGAACCAGCTTCTGCTGAAGAATGTCGTTCATGTTCCTGAGGCGCGTCTCGTCCTCGCCTGTGAGGACAAGCTCGTCCTTTTCCATCAAGACCTCTGCCTTGCTTCCCTTGAAGTCGAAGCGCTGGTGCACCTCTTTCATGGTCTGGTTGATGGCGTTGCCGATTTCGGCGCGGTCAACCTCGGAAACGATGTCGAATGAGTTCTGCTGTGCCATAGCTTTATCTTAAACCCAAGCGCTGAGCATAACATCAAACGCGACGTTGTAGAAAGTTTTCAGCAGCCTGCGCCTGTCTTATAAGTCAAGATTGAAGAAGCGGCAGAAGTTCTCTGTAGTGATGCGCCCCAGCTCTTCGGTTTCAAGGCCGTGCAGTGCGGCGAGACCTACGACGACCTCTCGCACGCGCGCGGGCTCGTTGCGACGACCGCGAAAAGGCACGGGCGTCAGATAGGGGCAGTCTGTCTCGGCCAGCAGTCGCTCAAGGGGGACACGACGCGCCACGTCTCGCAGCTCTTCCGCCTTCTTGAAGGTCACGTTCCCGGCAAAGGAAATCATGAAGCCGAGCTCAAGCACTACGTCCGCCATCTCCGCGCTGCCGCCGAAGCAGTGCATGATGCCGCGCCGCTCTGAGCCCGTCATCTCGTCGCGCAGGAGTTGAACAGTATCCTGCTCAGCCTCGCGCGAGTGAATGATGACGGGCAACGTTAGCTCGCGTGCGATTCTTAGCTGCCGCCTGAAGACTTCGCGCTGCACTTCTCTAGGGCTGTGGTCGTAGTGATAATCAAGACCTATCTCGCCCCATGCTATGACACGAGGGCTTTCATGAGCGAGACGCCTGAGGCGCGTCTCTGCATCTTCGTCAAAGAGCTTTGCGTCGTGAGGATGAACGCCTATGGCCGCGTAGACTCGCTCGTACTTCTCCGCCACTCGGACGGCGCGCTCAAAAGCGCCGCTCGCGGGGTCGCCCGTCCCTACGTTCAGAATGGCGCGCACGCCCGCATCACGCGCACGCTCGACCACAGCGTCGCGGTCTTCGTCGTACTCCTCGCCGTCAATGTGCGCGTGAGAATCTATCAACCGCTTTACTTGAGCCTTGCGCCGTTTGGCACGTCTTCGGTGAAGGTGGCTATGACGGGTCGGCCTTCTTCTCCGATGGAGGCGGCCAGTATCATGCCCTGCGACTCGAAGCCTCTGAGCTTGCGCGGCTTCAGGTTGGCGACGACGACGAGCTTTCTTCCGACCATCTTTTCCGGCTCGTAGTGCTCCGCGATTCCGGCCAGCACCTGTCGCGGCGTCTCTTCCCCTAGGTCAATCGTGAAGCGCAAGAGCTTATCCGATTTAGGCACGCGCTCTGCGGTCAGCACCTCGCCCACGCGCAGCTCAATCTTTGCGAAATCGGTTATCTCTATAAACTGCGTGACGCCTTCTACAGCCTGCGAGCCCGCGACGGCCTCTGCTTCCGTAGCCCCTCGCTGCGGCGGCTCAGGCTTAGTCTCCTTCGACGTGGGAGCCCCCGCGACCGCGTCTGCTTCCGTCGCGTGCGTGCCGCCTGATTGTTCGTTCTCTTTTTCGATTTCCTTCATGGTTTTCGCTTTGTCAATTCTTGGGAAAAGCGCCTTGACCTCTCCTATAGACGTTCCTTCCGCCAACTCTCCCCACTTCAAAGAGCCGGGGTCAACACGGCCCGGACTTCCCTCAAGCCCTAGCTGTTCGTAGATTCTCTCGGTCGCTTCCGGCATCACCGGATACAGAAGCACGCAGAGCCAGCGAAGCGACTCGGCCGCGCGATAAAGAACCGCGTCGAGTGTCTGGCGCTGCTCTTCCGATTTAACAAGCTCCCAGGGCTTGGCGTCCGACAGCATCTTGTCCACGCGCGCGACGATTCCCCATGCCGTTTCAATCGCGCGGCTGAAGGCGTAGTCGTCGAAGAAGAGCAGGAACTGGTCTCGCGCGTGCTCTATGGCGGAAGCTAAGGCCTGCGGGTCAGGGTCGACGCTGGCGCGCTTGGCCGCAAGATACTTCTCTTCGCTGATAGTCGCGGGCGGGATGCGCCCTTCCGAATAACGATTAATCATCGTCAGCGTGCGGCTCGACAGATTTCCAAGCCCGCTCGCCAAATCGGAATTGGCACGGTCAATTAGTGCCTCGTAAGAGAACTTGGCGTCCTGTCCGAAGACCACTTCGCGCAGGCAGAAATAGCGCACGGCGTCCGTCTGAAAATGGCTGTGCAGCACGTCCAGGTCAATCGTGTTGCCCAGCGTCTTTGACATCTTTCGCCCCTCGGAATCGAGCAGCATGCCGTGAGCATAGATGGTGCGCGGCGGCTCAAGCCCTGCCGCCAGAAGAAAGGCGGGCCAGTAGACGGCGTGAAAGCGCAGGATGTCTTTGCCCACCAGATGAACAGCGGGCCAGAACTTCTCAAAGCCTGCGACACGTTCCCTCTCTTCGTTGCCGAAGCCAATGGCCGTGATGTAGTTCGAGAGCGCGTCTATCCAGAGGTATATCGTGTGCGACGGGTCATCCGGCACGGGGATGGCCCAGCTCACGGAAGACTTCAGGCGGCTGACGGACAAATCCTGAAGGCCGCTCTTGACGAAGCTTATGACCTCGTTGCGGCGCGACTCGGGGCGTATGAAGCCGGGCACGTCGAAAAGCTGAAGCAGTGTCTCGCTGTAATCGCTAAGGCGAAAGAAGTAGCTCTCTTCCGATACGCGGTCGAGCGGGATGCGATGCTCAAGACAGCGCGGAGGCGCGCCTTCTTCCTCGGCCCTTATGTACTCGTCCTCGGTCTTGTAGGCCGCGCACGAGGCGCAGAACCAGCCTTCGTAAAATCCCTTGTAGATGTTCTCTCGCCCCTTGGGGCTCTGGCGGCTGGCGGCCCTGCGCCAAAGCTCCGCGACTCCCTCGTAATGAAAGGGCTCGGTGGTTCGCATAAAGATGTCGTAGCCGCCGTGCGCGGTGTCAAGGTGGAAGGTGGCGAACATCTTCTGGAACAGTTCGGCTATGCGGTCTGCGTGCTGGCGAGGGCTAATGCCTTCTCGTTCGGCGATGCGCTGGATGTTGATGCCGTGCTCGTCAGTGCCCGTGAGAAAGAAGGTCTCAAAGCCGCGTTGTCGTTTGTGGCGCGAGAGGCAGTCGGCAATGATGGTGGTGTAGAGACTGCCCAGATGCGGTTCTCTGTTGACGTAGTAGATAGGCGTCGTGACGTAGAAAGTTTTCATTCTCCCTTTAATCGTAAATTGGACGCGAGCCAATCTTTCGGCTCGCGTCACTTAGCACTTACGATTTACTCTCCCATTCTGTTCCGGTCGGCTTTGGCGAACTCGTCCGTCGGGTTAAAGCGCGGCATCTCGTTCATGTCTGCGATGCGACGCCCTATCTCGAAGGCGAGGACAGTTTCCTGAATTATGCCTTCAAGGTTCCAGGAGTCGCTGTACTCGTCCGACGGCTGGTGATAGTTCGCGGTGTTGTAAGCACGAAACTGCTGCTCGCCCCACTCTTTGGGTCGGCCAATGAAATCCATCCCTTCCTTGAGACTGATGGAAGGCACGCCGACCTTGGCAAACGGAAAGTGGTCTGAGCGATAGAAGGAGCCCTGTTCGGGACGAGGGTCTGTGCCTACAGTCATGCTGCGTGCGCGTGCGGCTGCCTCTACGACTCGCATGAGCGAGGAGCGCTCGGCCCCGAGCGGCACGAAGTCCCTCGTGCGCCCCAGTATGTTCATCGAATCAAGGTTGACGTTCGCCGCCGTTTTTCTCAAAGGCACTAGCGGGTGCTGAGAGTACCACTCCGCGCCCAGAAGCCCCTGCTCTTCAGCCGTGGGGAAGAAGAACATGATGGAGCGGCGAGGTCTTTCATTCGCGGGCAGCTTACTGAAAGCATCCGCAAGGCCTAGAACGGCAGACACGCCGGAAGCGTTGTCCACCGCCCCGTTGTAGATGTTGTCGCCGCGCTTGTTGGGCTCGCCTATGCCCAGATGATCCCAGTGCGCGGAGTAGATGACGTACTCGTCTCTGAGCCTGGGGTCGCTTCCCTGAAGCACGCCCGCGACGTTCATGGACTCAACGCGCTTGACCTCGCTCCTTATATCAATAGAGGCTTTGGCGTTGAGCTTGACGGGCTGAAAATCGCGGCTCGCCGCGCGTCGCCTCAACTCATCCAAATCCTGTCCGGCGAGTCTAAAAATCTTCTGCGCCGTGTCGTTCGTCACCCACGAGCGCATCTTCAGAAACGGCTTATCGCTGTTTGCTCCGCGCGCAAGGTCAAAGCGCCACGAGCCGTTAGAGGTACGCACCACGCCCCAAGGGTAGCCTGCTGACTCGTCCGTGTGAATCAGTATCACGCCCGCAGCGCCGCGACGAGCAGCCTCTTCAAACTTGTACGTCCAGCGGCCGTAGTAAGTGAGCGCGCGTGCGCCGAAGAGGTTAGGCTCGGAAGGCGTGGCCGGAGGGTCGTTGACCATCATCACCAGCACCTTGCCCCTGTAATCATTCGCGCTTCCCTTGTAGTCGTTCCAGCGCTGCTCCGGCGCGTCTATCCCGTAGCCCACGAAGACAAGGTCTTCGTCCAGAGAGACGTTCTCGGTCTGAGCGCCCGTGAAGGCCACGAACTCTTCCGCGAACTTGAAGGTCTCGCGCTTGCCGCCGGAAGAGACGGTCAAGGTTGTTTTAGGGTCGGCCTTCACGCCTACGAGCGAGACGGGCTGAAAGAAGCTTCCCTGCTGGCCCGCGCCTTTAAGGCCCAGCTCTTCCAGTTGCGCGGCAATGTATTTGGCCGCAAGCTCTCCACCGCGAGCGCCCGGCGCGCGACCCTCCATCAAATCGTCGGAGAGATACTTGATGTTGGCGCGAAGAGCGCTCTCGTTAATCGTAGGCGTGGACATGGCGCGTTGCGGCCCTCCTGTGCCTCTGCGTCTTTGCGGGATGACGGTTGCGGTCGTCCCCAACATGAGTACGAGGGCAAGCAGCAGCTTCATGCTCTTCTTCGTTTGAAAGCAGAATTTAATGTGGCTCTTCATCATCTTCGCTCTCTTTCCTTAAGCGTTCCCTTTTATCAAGGCCATAGCTTCCGCGCGCGTGCGCGGGTCTTTGCGAAAGCCTCCGAGCACGCAGGAGGTGACGGTGATTGCCCCCGGCTTCTTCACGCCTCGAAGCGTCATGCAGGTGTGCTCGGCTTCTATCACGACCATCACGCCGAGCGGGCTCAAGCCTTCGTAGAGCGTGTTGGCGATTGCGGAGGTCAGCCGCTCCTGAACCTGAAGCCTGCGCGCGTAGGATTCGGCCAGCCGCGCCAGCTTAGACAGCCCCACGATGCGACCGTTCTTCGGGATGTAGGCTATGTGGCAGCGCCCCACGAAAGGCGCAAGGTGATGCTCGCAGACGGAAGCGATGCTGATGTCTTTGACTATCACCATCTCGTCGTGAGTGTCGCCGGGCAGAGGCTCTACGTGCTCCGTGGGGTCTTCGTGCATGCCTGAGGTAAGCTCGGCATACATCTCCGCCACTCGCTCAGGCGTGCGCTGCAAGCCCGGTCGCTCCGGGTCTTCGCCAATGCCTTCCAGAATCATGCGAACGCCCTGCGCTATCAATTCAAGGTCAACCTTCTTAGGCTCTTTCGCGCCCATTAACTTTCCCCCTTTGCGGCTCTCAGGGCAGAGAGCGCCGCGCGGACTTCATCTTCCACCACGCTCAACTCTACGCCCGCGCGCCGGGCCGCAGCCAGGCACTGCTCGTACTCGGGCATCTCGTTCATAACCTGTCCCTGAAGATGTGCTACTTTAACATCAATCCGGCCGAAGCGCGTCTCTACACTTAAGATTGTGCGCTCAAGCGCGCGTCGCGTGACCGCCGTCTCGCGCACTCCCAGAGTCGTGGTCTCTCTGAAAAGCAACTCACTTAATCCGGCGCTGTCCTCCGGTTTGCAAAGTATGCTGACGAGCAGGCCCGGGCGATTCTTCTTCATCTGAACGGGAGTAAAGAAGCAATCGAGCGCTCCCGTCTCAAGAGCGCGCTCCATCAAGTAGCCGAACCGCTGCCCGGCCATGTCGTCAATGTTGGTCTCAAGCATTACAAGCCGCTCTTCCAGAGGCTCGTGCCCGCCTCGCGCCTTTCCGTCTGTTTCAACAGCTTCGCTTTCGCCCATCATAATCCGCAGCGCGTTCGGGAAGCCCTGATAGTCGCGCGAGCCCGCGCCGTATGCCACGCGCTCAATCTTCATAGCGGGAAGCGCGCCATACTGACTTGCGACTGTGCTGATGATAGCCGCGCCCGTAGGCGTCACCAGCTCGCCCGTGATGTCGGAAGAGTAAACTGGCGCGTCCTTCAGCAGCTCCGCCACGGCTGGCGGCGGCACGGGAAAGCGCCCGTGAGCCATCTCTACCATCCCGCTTCCCACGTGCAGAGCGGACGAGGCGAAGCGCTCTATGCCTAGAGCCTCAAAGCCTATGCACGCGCCGGCCACGTCCAGGATAGCGTCCATCGCGCCGACTTCGTGAAAGTGTATGCGCTCGACTGGCATGTTATGCACGCGCGCTTCCGCCTCCGCAAGACGTGAGAAGATGCGTGCGGCGCGCTCCTTCACACTATCGCTCAAGCCCGACTCGTAGATTATCTTCAGTATGTCGCCAAGGTGCCTGTGTGCATGCTCGTGCGGCACGCGGACGTTTGCCTTCACACAGCTTATCCCTGAGCGGTCTACCTGTCCGAACTCTATCTCGTAGCCGCCGAGGCCCAACAGCGAAAGCTGCTCTAAGAGAAGGCGCTCGTCCACGCCTGCGCCTACCAGCGCGCCCAGTATCATGTCGCCGCTCGCACCGGCGAAACAATCGAAATAGAGAGTTCTCATTCGAATAGTGACAGGACTTCGCCTGCCTTTCCCTGAATAGTCTCGTCGCAGATGTCCGACAGCGGCGTCCGCTCAGGATTGACTTCGACGGTGTAAGCGCCCGAGCCTTTAGCAATCTCCGGCAGCATGGCCGCAGGATAGACTACTGCGGAAGTGCCCACGACAAAGCATAGGTCGCACGTGGCCGCCTTTTGAGCCGCAAGCTCGAATGCCCCTGCCGGTAGCTGCTCTCCGAATAAGATAACGTCCGGGCGCAAGTGGCTCCCGCACTCCATGCAGGCGGGAGGACGCGCCTGCTCCCGCAGGTCATAGCGCGCGTGGCAAACCGTGCAGCGCGCTCGCCAGATGTTGCCGTGCAGCTCTATCACGCGGCGCGAGCCCGCGCGCTGGTGCAGCCCGTCCACGTTCTGCGTAACCAGCGTGAAATCACGGAAGCGCTCCTGCCAACCTGCTATGGCCGCGTGCGCCGGATTGGGAGAGAGCTTCTCTATCACGTCTCGCCTGTAATCGAACCATGCCCAGACTTCGGGTAAATCTCTCTCAAGCATGCGTGCCGACGAGATGACGTTAAAAGGCAGCCCCTTCCAGACGCCTGCGCCGCCGCCTCCGCGAAACGTGGGCACGCCCGACTCAGCCGAAACGCCCGCGCCTGTCAGCACCAGCACCCTCTCGGCTGCGGCGAACCTTTCCCTTAACTGTTCCGAAATCAGCTCTGCTTTTGTCCGCATCTGCTTTTGAAAGCGATGGTAACAGAGCCGACAGAGGCGGTGTCAAGGAAGGCAGAAGTCAGAATGCAGAATGATGAATGATAAGATTTACCCTGAGCACTCTTTCTTAACTTCTGCATTCTGCACTCTGCCTTCTGCATTGCTTTAAGCTATACTTTCATCTTTATTGACTAATGCGGAATCAGAAGGAAACTTTTCCAAAGTGAGCTTGCAAGAACTTCAGGAGAGCCTGCGCGAGCGAGTGCGCCGCGCGGCGGCAGAGATTTTCAACATCACGCTCGAACAAGTCGTGGCAGAGGTTCCGCCGCGCACGGAGATGGGCGACCTTGCCTTCCCGGCGGCATTCGACCTTGCGCGTCGCATCAAACAGGCCACGGGCGAAAAACGCGCGCCCCGCGCCATCGCGGAAGCTTTGAAGCCCGTGCTCGAAGCCGTTGCGGGTGTATCTAGCGTAGATGTCGCTGGCGCAGGCTACCTGAACGTCTTCTACGACCGCGCACAGTTTCTCTTCCGCTTCTCTTCTGAATTAGAGAGGCCCGGCTTGCCCGAGTCGTTATCGGACGTAGGCGTGAAGCCGAAGCGCATGGTCGAGCACACTTCAATCAATCCGAACAAGGCCGCGCACATAGGGCACGTTCGCAACTCAGTCCTCGGCGACACCTTCGTCCGCATCTTGCGCGCGGCGGGCGAGCATGTGGAGATTCAGAATTACATAGACAACACTGGCGTTCAGGTGGCAGACGTTGTCGTGGGCTTCATACACATCGAAGGCATGACGCTCGAAGACATCAGGACTCTTGATAAGAGTCTTCCGAAGGAGCGGCCCTTCGATTACTACTGCTGGGACTTGTACACGCGAGTGGGTCTCTTCTACCGCAACGACGACCCTAACGGCGAGCCTGACCCGGAGCGCCTGAAGCTTCGCGCAGAAACTCTACATGCCATAGAAGAGGGCGGCAACGAAACGGCTGAGCTTGCCGATTACGTAGCGACGCGCAACGTACAGTGCATACTGGACACTATGGAGCGGCTGGGGATTCGCTACGACCTGCTGCCGAGGGAGTCGGAGATTCTGCACCTGCACTTCTGGGACGCTGCCTTTGCTCGCATGAAGGAGCGCGGCGTGATTCACCTTGCCACGGAAGGCAAAAACAAGGGCTGCTGGGTCATGCCCTTTGAGTCTCACACGGGCACGGACGAGCATGAGGCGGACAAGATAATCGTGCGCTCGAACGGGACAGTGACCTACACGGGCAAGGATATAGCGTACCAGCTCTGGAAGCTCGGCCGTCTGGGGCTGGACTTCAACTACAAGCCGTTCCGCAAATATCCTGATGGGCACATCACCTGGATTACTGCCACGGAACACGTTCGTCACAGCACTACTGAGCTGATAGGCGCGCGGACTCGCCCACACTTCGGCGGCGGCGCGACCGTCTATAACGTCATAGACTCTCGCCAGTCCTACACGCAGGAGGTGGTGAGTCGCGGCGTGCTGGCGGTTGCGCCGGAAGTGGGTGAAGCTGCGAGCGTTCATCTGGGCTACGAGATGGTGGCGCTCTCAATCGCCGCCTGCGAAGAGCTTGGCATAGAGCTGAGCGAGGAAGACCGCACGCGCCCCTTCGTTGAGATGAGCGGGCGAAAGGGTATAGGCGTCAAGGCGGACGACCTAATCGACAGGCTTGAGACGAACGCGCTCGGCGAAGTCAGGACGCGCAACGCTCAGCTTTCCGAAGATGAAAAGCTCACGGAAGATGAGATGCTCGCGGCGGCTCATTCAATCGCGGTCGCGGCCCTGCGCTACTTCCTTCTGAAATTCACGCGCAGCTCCGTCATAGCCTTCGACTTCAAGGAAGCGCTCTCGTTCGAGGGCGAGTCCGGCCCCTATTGCCAGTATGCCGCCGTGCGCGCCAATAACATCTTTCGCAAGCTTGAGCGCGCGGCGCAGTCGGACGCGAAAGCTCTGATGAGCCGGGCCGAAAGCTCCGACAAAGAGGAGAGAGGAAAGATAGCTGAGGTTCTCACGGGCGAGAGCGGCGATGAAATCTGGTCGCTTCTTATGCTGACGGCCCGGCTGGACGACACCGTGCGTCTCGCGGCTGACGCGGCAGAGCCCGCCACGCTCGCCAAGTACACCTTCAACCTCGCTCGCGCCTTCAATCTTTTTTACCATCACCATCCTATTATCAAAGAGAAGGACGGCGTGCGCCGCGCCGTGCTCGTCGCCGTGGCTGAGGTCACGCGCAGGCAGTTGACGGCCGCGCTCGACACGCTGGGCATCACGGTGCCCGAGAGGATGTAAACTTCGCCGGACACGCCATGCATCGGCTGTACATTTAAGAGAATCTAAAGGTATAAGAGTATGCGAGTCGAGCAGCCGGATATAAGGCTTCTTTCGACTCACTTTTTGAGGACGCTATGTTAATTGTGATGAAAGTAGATGCGACCGACGCTCAGGTTGAGGGCGTGGTGCGCGTCGTAGAAGAGCTTGGCTTCAGGGCGCACGCCATGCCTGGCGCGACCCGCACGGCCATAGGCATTACAGGCAATCAGGGCGCTGTCGACGTGTCCCGCTTCGAGAACCTGCCCGGCGTGGCCGAAGCCATACGCGTCAGCAAGCCTTATAAGCTGATAACGCTTGACCTCAAGCCTGAGAAGACGATTGTGCGCGTCGGCGACGCTACGATTGGCGGAGACGAGCTTGCCATCATGGCGGGGCCATGCGCCATAGAGAGCCGCGCGCAGGCCTTCAGCGTGGCAGAGGCCGTGCGCCGCAGCGGGGCGCGCTTCTTTCGCGGCGGAGCCTTCAAGCCGCGCACCTCTCCCTATGCCTTTCAGGGCTTAGGCGAAGAGGGATTGAAGATTCTGGCCGAGGTGCGTGAGGTCTACGGCCTGAAGATTGTCACCGAAGCGCTGGACGACGCGGGCGTCGAATTAGTAGAGCGCTACGCCGACATGATTCAGATTGGAGCGCGCAGCATGCAGAACTTCACGCTCCTTAAACGCGCGGGCCGCTCAAAGCTTCCCGTCCTTCTCAAGCGAGGGTTGTCCGCCACTCTCGACGAATGGCTGCTCGCGGCAGAGTACATCATGAGCGAGGGCAACTATAACGTGGTGCTTTGCGAGCGCGGCATACGCACCTTCGCACAGCACGCGCGCAACACCTTAGACCTCTCTGCCGTCCCGGCCGTGCGCCGCATCTCTCACCTGCCTGTCGTCGTTGACCCTTCGCACGGCACCGGCAAGAACTACATGGTCACGCCGCTTGCTCGCGCGGGCGTAGCGGTCGGCGCGGACGGGCTCATCATAGAAGTCCACGACCAGCCGGAGCGTGCGCTCTCGGACGGCGCGCAGGCTCTGACACTTGAGCAATACGAGCAGCTAGTTAACGAAGTGCGCGCCATACATGAAGTGATTGCGCCCACGCCCGTAGGCTAAAACGACTCTAGACCATCACTTTCAATTCAAAGGGGCGGCTCCTGCTTCAAAGGGGGCCGCCCTTTTTGGCAGGATGTTTTATTAAGAACTTGTTAAAGACTAATTGAAGACTAATTAATGGTTTTCTGAGGATTTCTTCATCCGCTCGCTCTTATCATCCTCGGCACGGTAGGGGTAATCACCAAGCTTGCCGCGCGGCAGTCGTCTCCTGCCGCTTCTATCAAACCAAAGATTGCAGCCCGTAGAAATTCAAGCAGGGTAAGCTGCACGTTCAAGCATCTCTTGCCTGTCGTTATCCTCTAGTAGCTACAAAGGAAGCATCGGCAGTCCAGGGAAAGCACACTCTGAACCGGAGCCTTTGCCGAGCCTGTTCGTCTCTCTCGAAAACCGGGAGCGCACGGGAAGGGCGGGCTTCACCCACCAGGGAGGACTCTAATGATTATGAGCAGGATGAAGAAGAAAAGCGTCTTGTTGTCCCTTTTAGTTCTGGGAATCGTCGCAGGCGTGCTCGCAATCAGCGGGCAGAGCCAGAAGGCGCAGCAGAAGGAGAAGCTGAATAAGCCCGAGATGCCGGAGAGGATTCTCTACAGGCACCTCTTCCGTCACGCCGCGGAGTTCAAGCGCAAGGCGGACGAGGCCGAGAAGGAGGGAAAGGACGCGACCAACTTTAGAAAGTTCTTTAAGAACAAGGCCGAGATAGATGACGCAGAGGCACGTACGCTCGACGACATCGCCGTTGACTGCGACCGCGAGATGCGACGGCTCGATGAAAGGGCCAAAGAGATTGTCGCCATCGTCAGGGCTCAGTACCCGGACGGAGAGATACCTAAGGGCCAGTCCCCTCCGCGTCCCCCTGCGGAGCTGAGACAGCTGTCCGAAGAGCGCGACGCTGTTGTCCTGCGCGCACGCGACCGTCTGCGAAACGCTCTTGGCGAAGGCGAGTTCAAGCGCTTCGACAAGTTCGTCAAGACTCGCGTGGCGCGGGACGTGGAGGCCATTCAGCCCAACGGTGCTGCGTCCGAGGCGCAGTAGAGCGGTCAACACACGGTGTATGAAAGGAGCTTCAAATGAGATTAAAACATCTATCGGTCTCACTGCTTGTACTTCTGGCCGCTCTCTTCTTCGCTCATGGAGCAGCCCTCGCGCAGTCCGTCACGGGCTATACTTCTATTGACTACGACGACAGCTCGGGCATCGTCACGGCCTACTCGGAAACCTCCGTGGATTACGATGTCATGTGGGATTACAACGCATACGTCGCGCTCTCCGTCACGGACACCTACGGGTCGCTCGTGGTGAGCGGCTCGGCCACGGACTTCAACGACGTAGGGTTCATCTCCATCACGCTACAGTTCTACGGCCAGTCGGAGGCGACCTACACGGCGAAGGGCACGCACAGGGCCCGCGCCGTATACTTCTACACAGACTACATAGAGGAGTATTACTATCCCTATCGCTACAGGCCGATTTACTATTACTTTGATTATTGGTACTTCGGCTTCTACGAGGGATACGGTATTTACGAGCCGTGGTACTACTACTTCCTCTCTCCGGGCTACAGGGAGATGACGCGCCCGCTGCGCTTAATCAACCTCGGCACCACCACGGACTACGCGGTGCTACAGGTGCGAGCGCCGCATCCCACGAATTTCCGCAGGACGGCCCAGTCCTCGTTCTCGAACGGCCAGCTGCACTTTGAGTACGCGTGGGATTCAAGCACGGGGAACGTGGGCGACCTTGGGCAATGCACTGTCGGAGAGATTGTGTACCAGCCTACGCGCGGCACATACGTCTGGCCCAAGCCGCCCTTTGATTCGTCCGACCCGAGCCCCGGCGTGATAGACGTGGCGGCAACCCTCGGCCGCTTCAACGACGACCACTTGCCGCCTAGGAACGGTTACGTCGCGCCGTTCAGGGCCGCGAAGTTCACGGCGACGCAAATCTACCGCTACAAGTGTAATAACATTAACGGCGGGAGATACGTTAACCTGACGCGCACCATTCCGATTGTCAGGGAGTTCTACCAGAACTCCAACGGCAGTTGGACGTACAAGTGCAGCAAGTCTGGGTTCTCCGCAACCTCGACTATCGGCGGTTAGTCCTCGGAAACTATGGAGGTGTATATGTCTAAAAAACAGATGAATCACGGCGGCGTTTTCGGGTTGGTGTTTCTGGGGGCTCTACTCTTATTGAGCGGCTGCGCTTCTGTCTCCAACCCTGACGCGAAGATGCTTTCACACGCGGCTAAGACGGGCGCGGGCGGCGCGGCGCAGGTGCAGGGCGTCAAGCTCAGCTACCGGCTCGCCTCCGAGCGGCTCACATTGCGAGAGCCCGTCATACTGAGCTTCACGGCAAGCAACGAATCGGGTCAGGCACGCAGCCTTGACCTGGGCCAGGATAGAAAGGCCAACTTCCTCTTCACCGTCAAGCTACCCGACGGGAAGACCATTCAGCTTCCGCAGCTGAGGCGCGAAGGCATAAGCGTGCCCGGACAGGTCAGTCTTGAGCCGGGACAGGTCTACACTCAAAGGCTGCTGCTGAACGAGTGGTACGAGTTCTCGGAGCCGGGCGCTTATGAAATCACGGCGCGGCTGGTGACGAGTCAAGCTGCCAACTCATCGGACGCGGCAAGCGATTCGCCCGAGTTCCGCGCTCGTCTTGAGATAGCTCCTCTTGACAAGGGCAGGCTCAAAGAGACCTGCTCGTCGCTGTTAAAGCAGATAACGGGTGCCGGTTCCTATTCTGATGCAGCGGAGGCGGCTCTGGCCTTGAGCTACGTTAAAGACCCTGTGGCAATCCCGTTTCTGGAAAAGGCGCTCTCTTCCGGCAAGATGGTCGAGCCCGTAGCCATTTCCGGGCTTGAGAGGATTGACGGTCAGGAAGCCGAGCGAGTCCTCGCGGCCACGGCCGAAGCCGGTCAGGACGAAGATGTCAAGGAGTTGTCAAAGGCCGCTTTAGAGAGGCTGAAGATGCGAAGGGGAGGCAAAGCCAAGCCATCTCCATCCAACATGTAAAGCCACAACAACCTCGCGCTCAAAGCCCTTCCCGGTCGCTCGTGCAGCCGGGAAGGGCTTTTTTCTCTGCGCTGAGAGGGCGCTGTAGATGCGCGCTTTATCATCCGAGGGTAGAATAAGAAGAGCGATGAGTAATACGAGCATAGATGTTAAAGAGACCGAGCGCGTAGACCTGCCGATTACGGGCATGACTTGCGCCGCATGCGCGCGTCGCATAGAGCGTAAGCTTTCTAAATCTCCCGGCGTGGCGAGCGCGGGAGTTAATTTCGCGACCTCTCGCGCAACAGTCGAGTACGACCCGAAGACGACGGGCATAGTAAATCTGATTGAAGCCGTGAAGGCTGCCGGTTTCGACGCGGCCCCTCCGGCGCGTGCAGATTCTATTGTTGACGACTCGGCGCGCGAAGAGGAATACCGGAGCCTGCTGCGAAAGTTCTGGATTGCCGCGATTCTTTCCCTTCCGGTGCTGTTGATAGCCATGTCGCACGGGCGCATCGCTCTGCTCGACTTCAGGGGAGCGAACTGGCTTCAGCTTATCTTAACGACTCCCGTGGTCTTCTACTGCGGGCGGCAGTTCTATCGCGGCGCGTGGGCGGCGCTTCGCCACCGCGCGGCAGACATGAACACGCTGATTGCCGTGGGCACAGGCACAGCTTATCTATACTCTGTCGCGGCCACCCTCTTTCCAGGCTTCTTCGTCGCAAAGAGAAGCGATGCTATGACGGGCATGAAAGGCATGGCGAGCGCGGGCGTCGCTCCCGTCTACTTTGAAGCCGCGAGCGTCATCATCGCGCTCATACTCCTGGGCCGACTGCTCGAATCACGCGCCAGGGGCAGAACCTCCGAAGCCATACGAAAGCTTATGGGTCTTCAAGCGAAGACTGCTCGCGTCCTGCGCGACGGGCGCGAGATAGACCTGCCCGTCGAGGAAGTCTTGCCCGGCGATGTAGTCATGGTTCGCCCGGGCGAAAAGATTCCGGTTGACGGAGTCTTGATAGACGGCGCGTCGGCCGTGGACGAGTCTATGCTGACGGGCGAGAGCCTGCCCGTGGAGAAGACTGCGGGCGCGGAGGTCTTCGGTGCCACCATCAACAGGACAGGCGCTTTCAGTTTCCGCGCGACGAAGGTTGGGCGCGACACTGTTCTTCAGCAGATAGTCAGGCTGGTGCAGGACGCGCAAGGCTCGCGCCCTCCGATTGCGCGACTGGCAGACCGCATCAGCGGCATCTTCACGCCCGTAGTCATCGCCATAGCGATTGTCACCTTCATCGTCTGGCTCGTAGCCGCGCCCGAAGGCGAGCGCCTTGCTATGGCCCTGAGCACGTTCGTCTCCGTGCTAATCATCGCCTGCCCGTGCGCGCTTGGGCTGGCTACGCCCACGGCCGTCATGGTCGGCACGGGTCGCGGCGCTGAAAGCGGAGTGCTGATAAAGAGCGGCGAGAGTCTTGAGATAGCGCACAAGCTGCAAACGATTGTGCTGGACAAGACGGGAACGATTACGCGCGGGCGACCCATCCTGACGGACGTGCTGCCGGTCGCGGGCGTCGAAGAGAACGAGCTGCTCTCTCTGTCGGCTTCGACCGAGAGAAGAAGCGAGCACCCGCTCGGGCATGCCATAGTGCGCGGGGCGCAAGAGAGAAGCCTCGCGCTCAAAGAGGTCTCGGGCTTCAACGCTCTTGCGGGCCACGGTGTAGAGGCTACGGTCGAAGGACGCGGGCTGCTGCTTGGAAACGCCAGGCTGATGAGCGAGCGCGGCGTCGCGCTCAATGGATTTGAAGAGCGCGCCACGCGCCTTGCCGAAGACGGCAAGACTCCTGTTTACGCCGCCATCAATGGACAATTCTCGGGGCTGCTGGCGATAGCCGACGAGATAAAGCCCGAATCGGAAGAGGCGATTTCCGCCCTGCATCGCATGGGCATTGAGGTCGTGATGATGACGGGCGACAACCGCCGCACGGCCGAAGCGGTTGCGCGCCGCGTAGGCGTTGAGCGAGTGCTCTCGGAAGTTCTGCCCGAAGATAAAGCGCGCGAGGTGAAGCGTCTTCAGGCCGAGAATAAGCTTGTGGGAATGGTCGGAGACGGCATCAACGACGCGCCCGCTCTGGCCCAGGCGGACGTAGGCCTTGCCATAGGCACGGGCACGGACGTTGCGATGGAAGCTTCAGACATCACCCTGATTCGCGGCGACCTGCGCTCGGTCGTCACGGCCATACGACTCT
>DATELK010000070.1:0-12785 GCA_035276685.1 Pyrinomonadaceae bacterium
TACCCGCCCGCTACCGCAGGCGGTTCTGACCTGCTCTTTTGACTTTAGTGGTCGGTGTTGTATCTTCAAAAGATGGGAATTAAAGGGAGAGGTATGAGATGAAATATCGCAGGCTTGGGAATAGCGGGTTGAAGGTTTCGGAGCTGTGTCTGGGGACTATGACCTTCGGCGGGAAGTTCTTCAACATAGCGGCCGTGGATCAGGAGGGCGCAAACCAGATGGTCGCGCGCTCTTTGGATGCCGGGATAAACTTCTTCGACACGGCCGATGTTTACTCCTACGGCGAGTCGGAAGAGCTGCTCGGCCGCGCCGTTCTCTCATCGGGCGTCAGCCGCGACTCGGTCGTCATCGCCACCAAGGTGCGCTCGGCCATGAGCGAAGACGCGCAAGCCGGGACAGGTGACGTGAACAACGTAGGGCTCTCGCGCCAGCACATCATGGCCGCCTGCGAGCAGAGCCTGAAGCGCCTCGGCACCGATTACATAGACCTCTATCAGGTGCACGGCTGGGACGTGGTGACGCCTATTGAAGAGACGCTTCGCGCGCTGGATGATTTGGTCAGGCAAGGCAAGGTCAGATACCTGGGCTGCTCCAACTGGTCTGCGCGCCATCTTATGAAGGCGCTGGTCACGGCCGACGCGCGCGGCTGGGAGCGCTTCGTCTCGCTTCAGGCATACTACTCTCTGGTCGGGCGCGACCTTGAGCAAGAGCTTCTGCCGCTCTCCGTGGAAGAGGGATTGGGCGTGCTGCCCTGGTCGCCTCTCTCGGGCGGCTTTCTCACGGGCAAGTACAGGCGCGACAATCCCACGCCGGAAGGCGCTCGCCGCTCGGGCTTCGGCTTTCCGCCGATAGACGAAGCGCGCGGCTTTGATGCCGTGGACGCGCTCGAAGAGATTGCCAAAGCAAAGAGCGCCTCCATAGCACAGGTCGCGCTCGCGTGGCTTCTGGCCCAGCCGGGCGTCGCCTCCATCATCATAGGCGCTAACAAGATGTCGCAACTCGAAGACAATCTCAGGAGCGCGGAGATTGAGCTGAGCCCGGAAGAGGTCTCGCGCCTCAACGCCACCACAGAGCCCCAGCAGCTCTATCCCCAATGGATGATAGAGCGCCAGAACATGGGACGATAGAGCAAGGCAGAAGGCAGAGTGCAGATTGATGAATTAAAGAGCGTTCAACATTGAATCGCTTCTTCATTCATCATTCTGCACTCTGCCTTCTGCACTTTCTTTCATTGCTTCTATCAGCCGGGCGATGTCGTCGTCGTTGTTGAAGAGGTGCGTGCTGACGCGTATGCCTTCGGCTTTTTCCGTGACGGGGATGCCGCGTGAGAAGAGGTGCTCGGTCAGGGCTTTGGGCTCAGCTGCCGCGACGAGAGTTTCTGCGGAGCGAGTGGCTTCGGACTTCAGAGGCGAGAGGACGCGCCAGCCTGCTTCGTGAACTCTTTCGGTCAACCTTCGATTAAGCTCAAGCACGCGCGCTTCTATCTTCCCTGTTCCTATCTCCATAAACCTGTTGACGCATGCTCCGAGCGCGAAGATTCCTGCGAAGTGCGGGCAGCCTGGCTCTGCTCGCGCAGCCGCGTCACGTCTCACTTCAAAATCATTGCCGTAGAAAAGCCTGAAAGGGTCGCTAACACTCAGCCAGCCGATGGCGCGCGGCCTGGTCTCGGCCAGCAGCTCGCGGCTCAGGTAAACGAAGCCCGAGCCGTACCCGGCCGTCATCCACTTGTGCCCGGTAGCGCACAGGGCGTCAATCTTCATTCTCTTCACGTCCAACGAAAGCGCCCCTGCGGACTGGCTGGCGTTGACTACGAAGGCGTGGCTCCCCTTTATCTCGCCTATCTCTTCGAGCGGCGAGCGCAGGCCGTTCGAGTACTGAACGTGGCTGAGAGCGATTATCCCTGTGCGCGCGTTCATCGCACGCCGTACGTCTTCCGCCTCTACGACGCCGCCCCTCTCGCGCGCCGCTACTAGCTCAAGCCCGCAGCCCCTGTGAATCCACGGCCAGGTGGTGACGGGAAACTCAAGGTCGCAGGAGATGACCGCGCCGCGTCCTGTGAGAGCGTCCGCAATCAGGTTCATGCCCGAGGAGGTGTTGGTGGTAAAGGCAATCTCACAGGGCTCTGCATTGATGAAGCGGGCCACGCTCTCTCTGACGCGCTCGCGCCTATCGAGCCACTCTTCCCAGCGCGCGTCTCCCTCTTCCATCATCTCGCTGTAAAAAGAGGTGGCGGCGTTCCCCGCCTGCCGCATCACCGGCCCCGCGGCCGCGCTGTTCAGATAAGCCGCGCTCGCCGTCACCGGATAGTCGCGCCTGACCTCTTCCCAGTCTATTTCCAGATTCATAAAGGTAGATTCAAACAGGATGGACAGGATAAAAGAGAAGCTATTTCTTCTTCATCCTGTCTATCCCTGTTAATTTCCTTCTTTCAATACTAGCTCAGCTTGACGCGCGAGTGCCTGCTGTCGGACTATCTTCGCGCGGCGCGCATCTGTCTCCCTTTTCTGCTTTGCGCCCGGCGACCCATCTCTGAAGGAGCTTTTATCACATGTCATCAACAGTAGTCGCCTCCAACCCGGCGTGGGCAATCCCGGGTTACTTAGAGACGCGGGGCGGCCATCTCATTATCAACGGCGTGGACGCGCTTGAGCTTGCGCGCGAGTACGACACGCCGCTCTTCGTCTTCTCTGAGCCGCGCATACGCTCGAACATAGAGCGCTTGAAGGCTGCCTCTCGCGCCGTAGAGCATCCCATGAAGTTCTGCTACGCGTCCAAGGCGAACTCGAACATGGCCGTGCTGAGGACTGTGCGAGACTGCGGCATTGACCTTGAGGTCAACTCCGGCGGCGAGCTTTTCAAGGCGCTTCGCGCAGGCTTTCATCCGGAACAGATTATCTTCAACGGCACCAGCAAGACGCCCGCCGAGATAGAAGAGGCTGTGCGCGCGGGCATCTATTCCATCAACGTTGATTCCATCTACGAGATTGAGCTGATTGAAGAGGCCGCGCGCCGCCTTAACACTCGCGCCCGCATTGCGCTTCGCCTCGTGCCCGAGATAGGCACGCGCTCGCACCTTGGGCTTCAGACGGCTCTGCTCACTTCCAAGTTCGGCATCTCTTCATCCGAAGTTCTGGAAGCTTTTCGACGCGGGCTTCAGAGCCCGGAGCTGATTCACCTCTGCGGCATACACATTCACGTTGGCTCGCAGACGCCCGACGTGGAGCCCTTCGCCGCCGCCTTCAAGACCATGTGGGAGCATCTGGTCACCATACACCGCGAGACGGGCCACACGCTTGAGCACATAAATTTGGGCGGAGGCATTCCCGTGAATTACCTGCGCGACCGCTCCATGGCGAATGAGTTGCCGGAGCACGAGCGCGACATGCTTGGCGCAGAGCTTGAGCCTTCCGAAGTCTTGCGCGCGGCTCTTCGCGCGGCGCGAGAGGCTGCGCGAGACGCAGAAGCCGAGCACCTGCTTGAGCGCGTCACAATCCTGCTTGAGCCCGGCCGCAGCGTCATAGCCGACGCTGGCCTCGTCTTAACCACCGTGCGTAACCTGAAGCGCAGGCCCGAGACCTCAGACACGTGGCTCCTGACGGACGCCGGTTACAACATCCTGCTCTCCATGAACAACTACAAGTGGTACTACCACCTGATTAACGCTTCGCGCGCCGACGAGCCGCACGATGCGGAGTACAAGGTGGCCGGGCCGCTCTGCGATTCGGGCGATGTCTACTTCGACATTGAGCGCGAGGGCCGCTTGCCCGACTATCGCAGGCTCCCGGCGCGTGTGCATTCGGGCGAAGTGCTGGCGCTCCTGAACAGCGGCGCGTACTCGCTGGCCCAGATGTTCCCCTACAACGGCCGCCCCCTGCCCGCAGCCGTCATGGTTCACGAAGGAGGCCGCGTAGAGCTGATTCGCCGCCGCGACACCTACGAAGACCTGATTGCGGGAGATGTCTGGTAAGAAAGAGTAAGAAAGTAACAGGGATAGACAGGATGAACAGGATAATAAAGAAAGCATTGCTTCTTCTTTATCCTGTCTATCCTGTCCATCCCTGTTAAAATCTTCTTCTCTTACAGGTTCGCAGATGGAGACTTCCGACAGGCCTACAATCATGAAGTTCGGCGGCACGAGCGTCGAAGACGCGGGCGCGTTTGAGCGCGTGGCCGGGATTGTAGAGTCGCGTCTCGAATCACGACCCGTCGTCGTCGTCTCTGCGATGAGCCGTTTCACGGACGCTCTGTTACAGAGCGTGGAGCGCGCGGCGGATGGAGACGCTGAGGGTGCGACGCGCTCTCTGGACGCGCAGTTCGAGCGGCACACGGAGGTCGCGCGCGGGCTCTCTGACCGCAAGAGGCGCGACGCCGCGTGGTCTGCGATTGAGACGGCGAAGCGGGAGACGAACGAGCTGCTTCGCATCGTAGCGCAGCATCCTGTGACGCGCCCGCCCCTTCAGGACGAGATAGTCTCTTACGGCGAGCGGCTCTCGGCGCTGCTGCTCGCTTCACTGCTCTCTTCGCGAAGGCTGGCGCGGGCGCAGTACGTGGACGCGCGGCGCTGCATCGTCACAGACGACGACTACGGAAACGCCTCGCCCATCTACGAAGAGACCGAAACGCGCACGCGAAGCGAGCTTCTTCCCTTGATTAACTCTTCCGTCGTCCCCGTGATGGGAGGCTTCATAGCGTCTAGTTTGAAGAACGCTACGACGACGCTCGGGCGCGGAGGCTCGGATTACACGGCGGCTCTCGTAGGCGCTTCAACGGATGCGCGCGAGATTGAAATCTGGACGGACGTGACGGGCGTGCTCACAGCAGACCCGCGCGTGGTAGAGAGCGCACGCACCATACGGCTGCTCTCATATTCCGAGGCGGCAGAGCTTGCCTACTTCGGCGCGAAGGTTCTTCATCCGAAGACGATTCAACCGGCCGTGGAGCGGCGTATTCCGGTACGCATCTGCAACTCTCGCGCGCCCGAAGAGGCGGGCACCCTTGTCCGCTCTGAGACGGAGGCCGCGCCGCGCACAGTCAAAGCCATAGCACACAAGACCAGCATCACGACCGTTCAGATAACCTCCGGCCGCATGCTAGGCGCTTACGGCTTCCTGCACGCCATCTTTGAAATCTTCGACAGGCATAGAACGGCGGTTGACGTGGTGACGACCTCGGAAGTGAGCGTCTCGCTCTCGCTGGATGACGCGAGCGGCCTGCCCGCTATCTTGGAAGAGCTGAAGCGGCTGGGCGAGGTGGAAGTGATAGCGGGTCGCGCAATCGTCTGCGTCGTGGGCGAAGGCTTGCGCTCCACGCCCGGCATAGCTTCTAGGGTCTTCTCCACCATCAGCGACATAAACGTCTCGCTCGTCTCGCAGGGCGCGTCAAGCATCAACCTGACCTTCGCGGTTGAAGAAGCGCACGTGCGGGAGGTCGTCACGCGCCTTCACCGCGCATTCTTCGAGCAGGAGTCGGAAGGCGAATCAGGGTCGGTCAAACTCGCATCAAAAGGCAGGGCGCGGTGAACATCTTCGAGCTGACGCGAGAGCTTATAGACATCCCTTCTTTGACGGGAGACGAGAGGGCCGTGGGCCTGTACCTTGCTCGCTATCTTGAAGGCTTAGGCTACCGCGTGGAGTTGCAGGAGATGGAGCCGGGACGCGCCAACGTGATAGCGACCATAGAGGGCGCTTCACCGGCTATAGTCTTCTCCACGCACATGGACACCGTCCCGCCGCACATCCCTTCATCCGAGGACGAGCAGTTCATACATGGGCGCGGCTCGTGCGACGCCAAGGGCATCATCGCCGCGCAGGTCGCGGCGGCAGAGCGGCTGCGCGCCGAAGGCTTCGACCAGTTGGGCCTGCTCTTCACGGTGGACGAAGAGATGGGAAGCCGTGGCGCAGACTTTGTTAATACGCACGCGATTGCCCGCCACTGCCGCTACATGATAAACGGCGAGCCTACGGACAACCGTCTGGCCGTGGGCACGAAGGGCTCCCTGCGCCTGATATTGAAGACGCGCGGGCGGGCGGCCCATTCGGCCTATCCGGAGCAGGGCGAGTCAGCCATAGAAAAGCTGCTGGACGTGCTCTCCGATATTCGCGCCGTCGAGTGGCCCAGTGACGAACGCTTAGGCGAGACCACCTGCAACATAGGCGTGATACGCGGCGGCACGCGCCCCAACGTGATAGCAGCCGAGGCGGAAGCAGACCTTCAGCTCAGGCTTGTCACGGAAGTCTGGCCCGTGCGCGAGATGCTTGAGCGTGCCGTACGCGGGCGCGCAAGTGTTGAGTACCTGTCGGAAGCAGCTCCCATACGCTTGATGACGCTCGACGGCTTTGAGCAGTGCGCCGTTCGCTTCATGACGGACATCCCGCACCTCTCGAACTGGGGCACGCCGCTTCTCCTTGGCCCAGGCTCAATCCTCGTCGCGCACACGGACGAAGAGCGAGTGAGTAAGCGCGAGCTGGAACAGGCGGTCGAGCTGTATGTACGACTCGCATGGACGCTGATAAAGAAGGCTGAAGAGTCATGAGAATCGCACTGATAGGGCATGGCGTTATGGGTCGGCTGGTTGAGGCGCGGGCTCTTGAGGAAGGGCACAAGGTTGCTCTGGTGCTCACTTCATCAGACATGCTGCAAAGAGTTGACGAGGTGGCCGAGCGGCTCAAAGAGAGCGCGGACGTTGCCATAGACTTTTCCGTATCGGACGCAGTGCTGAACAACATCTCCGCCTGCATGACTGCGGGTGTGCCGCTCGTGGAAGGGACTACGGGGTGGAATCGTGAGGGCGTCAACGTGGAGCGCTTCGTTGAGAAGAATAAGGGCGCGCTTCTTTACGGCGCGAACTTCTCTGTGGGCGTCAATCTCTTCTACCGCTTGATAGAGCAGGCCGGGGAGCTTTTCAAGGGGCTGGACGATTACGCTCCCTTTATCGAAGAGGCGCATCACTCGCGCAAGAAGGATGCTCCGTCGGGCACGGCGCTGCGCTTAAAAGAGCTGCTTTCATCAAGGCTCAAGCGAGAGATTCCCGTCTCAAGCACGCGCGCAGGCTTCATTCCCGGCACGCACCGCGTAGGCTTCGACGGCCTCGCAGACCAAATCACTCTGACGCACACGGCCCGCTCGCGCGAAGGCTTTGCGGCGGGCGCGCTCATGGCTGCGCGCTGGATAATCGGGCGCACGGGCGTTTACGAGTTCTCCGAGGCGTTTGACGATATTCTCAAAGAGAGGATGATGAGGAAATGGCTATAGAGACCGATTGGCTCAGGGGTTGTGCGACGGCGCTCGTGACGCCTTTCAAGCAGGACGGCTCAATTGACGAAGAGCGGCTCGTCTCGCTCGCGGAGCGGCAGATTAAGGAGGGCGTCCGCCTGCTCGTGCCCTGCGGCACCACTGGCGAGAGCGCCACTATGACGGAAGAGGAAGACGCAAGGGTCATACGGCTCACGATTGACGTGGCGCGAAAACTGAGCGCGCGAGTCATAGCCGGGACGGGCAGCAACTCTACAGCCGCCGCCATAGACTATTCCGTAAACGCTAAAGAGATGGGCGCGGACGCGGTGCTGGTCGTGGCTCCCTTTTACAACAAGCCGACTCAGGCGGGGCTCTATGCTCACTTTCGCGCCGTGGCCGAAGCCGTCAATCCTCTGCCCGTGGTCGTCTACAACGTGCCGGGGCGAACCTCTTCCAACATCTCCGCGCAGACGACTCTGAGACTCGCGCGAGAAGTAGAGAACATCTCCGCGGTCAAGGAGGCTTCGGGGAACCTGTCGCAGATGATGGAGATATTGAGAGAGCGTCCCGAAGGTTTTCGAGTCCTGTCGGGCGACGATGCGGTGACGCTTCCACTCATGGCGCTCGGAGCCGACGGCGTTATCTCCGTCGTCTCGAACGAAGCGCCCGCGCTTATGGCAGAGATTGTCAACCTCGCTCTCGCAGGCAAGTGGGAAGAGGCACGCGCGGCTCATTTCCGGTTGCTGCCTTTGATGGAAGCGAACTTCATCGAATCGAGCCCGGGGCCGGTCAAGGCCGCTATGGCGATGATGGGACTGCTGGAAGAGAACCTTCGTCTGCCGCTCGTGCCCGTGGAAGAGAAGACCAGAGAGACCATGCGCCGCATACTCTCAGACACGGGGCTCCTCAAGGAGAACTCTCATGCGGCTTCGTGAGGAGATAGAAGCGCTCTTTGCTTCCGAGAAGAAGGGATACACGGACAAAGGCCTTGCGGTCTTCGCGGACTTCAAGGCGGCGCTCAATAGCGGCCGCGTGCGCGCAGCCGAGCGCGACGACTCGGGCGCGTGGCGAGTCAATCAGTGGGTCAAGCGAGGCATCCTGCTTGGCTTCCGTATGGGCTCGCTCGTAGACATGTCCGTCGGTCAGGCCCTGCACTTCTTCGACAAGAGCACTTATCCCATACGCCCCATGACCGTGGCCAACAACGTGCGCGTAGTGCCGGGCGGCTCAAGCATACGCGACGGCGCTTACATTGCGCCCGGCGTAGTCTGCATGCCGCCCATGTACGTCAACGTGGGCGCTTACGTTGACGAAGGCACGATGATTGACAGCCACGCGCTCGTCGGCTCGTGCGCGCAGATTGGAAAGCGCGTGCATCTGTCGGCCGCCGCGCAGGTAGGAGGCGTGCTTGAGCCCGTGGGCGCTGCGCCGGTCGTGATAGAAGACGACGTGCTGGTGGGCGGAGGCTGCGGCGTTTATGAAGGAACGATTGTGCGCGAGCGAGCGGTGCTGGCGGCAGGGACTATCCTGACAGGCTCTACGCCCGTCTTCGATTTAGTGCGCGGAGAGGTGTACCGCAGGACAAATGAGTCCGTGCTTGAGATTCCTGCGGGCGCTGTGGTCGTGCCCGGCTCACGCGCCGTGACTTCGGAGCGGGGCAAGGCTTGGGGCTTGTCCGTTTACGCTCCCGTGATTGTGAAGTACCGTGACGAGAAGACGGACGCTTCGGCACAGTTGGAGGACTATCTTCGTTGACCGAGTTTGAGCCCGCAGGAAGACTTCGCGGCATACAGAAGAGCGCCATACGGCAGCTCTTTGACCGCGCGCGACCGGGCAGCATCAATCTGGGACTGGGCGAGCCTGACCTACCTACGCCCGAAGTCATTCGCCGCGAAGCCGTGCGTGTGATAAGCGAAGAGCAGAACGGCTACACCAGCCACGCGGGGCTTCCCGCTTTAAGAGAGCGTGTCGCGCGCGACTATCCGGCTCTGAATCTCACGCCCGACGAGGTCATCATCACGGCTGGCTCGCAGGAAGCGCTCTACCTTGCCTTGATGACGATTGTGGACGAGGGCGACGAGGTGCTTCTGCCAGACCCCGGATTCGTAGCTTATCCGACCATCGTGCGTATGGCCGGAGGCGTGCCTGTCTTTTATCGCATGCCGAAGGAGCGTGATTTCGGCTTCGACGCGGAAGAGCTCGCGCGGTGTTTGACTCCTAGGACGAAGGCCGTCGTCGCCATCAGTCCCTCTAATCCTACGGGCCGCGTTCTTCATCAGAAAGATTTAGAGGCGATGGCGGAGGCTCTTCGAGGCACGGGCGTCTTCGCCATCAGCGACGAGATTTACCGCGACCTCTACTTCACAGAGGAGCGCCCCGGCTCGCTTTCAGACTACTACGAGCGCACGATTGTCATAAGCGGGCTGTCTAAGTCCATGAGCATGACGGGCTGGCGGCTGGGCTGGCTCTGCGGCGATGCGGGCGTGATTAAGTCTGCGCTCGTGCTGCACGGATATGTAACGACCTGCGCTTCGACCGTCTCGCAGAAGGCGGCGCTCGCGGCCTGGACGGAAGAGGCCGCAGATGAGAGAGCGAAAGCGCGCAGCATCTTCAAAGAGAGGTGCCGTCACCTGCTCTCGCTCATACGCGATGAGTTGTCTTTAAGCGCGGTCATGCCCGAAGGCGCTTTCTATACGATGATGAACGTCGAGCCTTACGGGACTTCTATGGAGGTGGCAGAGCGGCTGCTTGAGCACGGAGTGATAACGGTGCCGGGCGCGGCCTTCGGTCGCGAGAGCGAAGGCACCCTTCGCGTCTCCTTCTGCGCTGACCTGCCACGCCTCACGGAAGGCGTGCGCCGCATGCGAGAGGCATTAACAAATAGCAGATAGAGGATTTTTTTATGAGCAGGAAGATGCGTGTGGGGATACTGGGCGCGACCGGCACGGTCGGGCAGCGATTCATAGAGCTTCTGGAGAATCATCCGCAGTTTGAGGTGACGGCACTCGCTGCCTCAGACCGCTCGCAGGGGAAGCCGTTCGCGGAAGCCTGCGCGTGGCGTCTTGAGGGCCGCATGCCCGAGCGTGTGCGGAAGCTTGAGGTTCAGCCGCCGCGCCCGCCCCTTGATTGCGAGCTTGTCTTTTCGAGTCTTCCTTCGGGTGTTGCGCGCGAGGCGGAAGAGTCGTTCGCACGCGCGGGCTACGCCGTCATCAGCAACTCTTCCGCCTTTCGCATGGACGAGGACGTGCCGCTGCTGATACCGGAAGTCAATCACGAGCATCTTTCCCTGCTGGACACACAGCGCAAAGCGCGAGACTTCGACGGCGGCTTCATAGTGACGAATCCGAACTGCTCCACGGTCATGCTGGCTATGGCGCTCGCGCCTCTTCACGCGCGCTTCCGTGTGGAAGCGGTCGTGGCCACGACCATGCAGGCTCTCTCGGGCGCGGGCTACCCGGGCGTCGCCTCTATGGACATAGCCGACAACGTGCTTCCCTTCATAGAGAGCGAAGAGGAGAAGATGGAGGCAGAGACCCTGAAGATTCTGGGCCGCGTGAAGGGAGAGCAAATTGAGCTTGCCCCGTTGCGCGTCTCTGCACAGTGCCACCGCGTCAACGTCACGGACGGACACATGGCCGCCGTGCGCGTTAAGCTGGGGCGTCGCGCAGAGCTTGAAGAAGTACGCGATGCTCTTTCCGCGTGGCGCTCGCTCCCGCAGGAGCTGAGGCTTCATTCAGCGCCGGCAGAGCCAATCATAGTGCGCGACGAGCAGGACAGGCCGCAGCCTCGTCTTGACAGGGACGCAGGAGGCGGCATGAGCGTGACCGTAGGGCGCATACGCCCCGACAGCGTGATGGACTATCGCTTCGTGGCGCTCAGCCACAACACTATTCGCGGCGCAGCCGGTGCCGCCATACTCAACGCAGAGCTTTTATTACATTTAGGTAAACTGCCGAACAGAGAAGAAAGCAATTAACAGGGATGGACAGGATAGACAGGATAAGAACAAAACAATAGCTCTGCTTTTATCCTGTGCATCCTGTCCATCCCTGTTTGAATCTGCTTCGCAAAGAACATTCATGCCAAAACTAGCGCCAAGTAACATCACGCTCATACGCGGACTGGGCCTCATAGCCGCCATCTCAATCGTCGTGGGCAACGTCATAGGCACGGGAGTCTTCCTGAAGACGCGCGTCATGACCTGTAGCGTAGGCACGCCGGGAATGGTCATCACCGTCTGGATTGCAGCAGGCATACTGAGCCTCGCGGGCGCTCTGACCTACGCGGAGCTTGCGGCGATGATGCCGCGCGCAGGCGGCGAGTACGTCTTCGTGCGAGAGGCTTACGGCCCGGGCGCTGGCTTCCTGTACGGCTGGATGCAAATCTTCATAGCCAAGACGGGCTCGCAGGCGTCGGTCGCGGTCGCGCTCGCCATCTTCTTAAACGACCTGACGGGCGGGGCGCTGAGCGCGAACTACTTCACCTTGCCCGTCTTCGGCTACGCGATTCCGTTCGGGCATCTACAGGTGGTGGCGCTCTCGGCCATTGTCGTCGTGACGTTGATAAATTGCGCGACCGTGATTGTGAGCGGGCACGTCGCGGCCTTCCTGACGGTGATAAAGATTGCGCTCGTGCTCGGAGTAGGGATAGGAGCTTTTCTGCTTTCGCGCGAAGGTGGCTGGTCGCACTTTACCATGTCCGCGAGCGGAGGGTGCGTGGGCGAAGACGTTGCGCGTTACGGCGTGGCGGGATTCGGCGCGGCGATGCTGGGCGCGCTGTGGGGCTATGACGGCTGGAACAACCTGACGCTCGTGGCGGGCGAGGTCAAGAACCCGCAGCGCAACATTCCTCTTGCTCTCATAGGCGGCATGCTGCTCATCATCACGCTCTACGTCTTCATCAACCTCGCATACTTCTACGCGATGACGCCGACGCAAATCGCCAACGTGCCTAAATCCTCTTCCGTAGCGGCCGAAGTTGCGCGCACCTTTCTGGGGCCTGTCGCCGTGAGCCTGATAGCCGCCGCGCTTCTTTCATCTTCTGTCGGAACGCTGCACACTTCCGTGCTGACGGGAGCGCGCGTGCCCTATGCCATGTCGCGCGACCGTCTCTTCTTCCAGAACCTTTCGCGGCTGAGCCCGCGCACGCATGTTCCCATAGGCGCGCTCGTCTTGCAGGGAATATGGGCGGGGATTCTGACGCTCTCCGGCTCGTTCGACACGCTGACCGATTACGTCATCTTCGGCTCGTGGATTTTCTATGGACTGACGACGGCCTCCGTCTTCATCTTCCGCCGCCGGATGCCGGACGCCGAGCGGCCTTATCGTGCATGGGGCTATCCGGTGGTGCCCGTGCTTTTCCTGCTGGTGACGGCGTGGCTGCTCTATAACACTCTGAGGACTAACCCGACGCAGGCAGGCATAGGGCTAGGGCTTATAGCGCTAGGGCTTCCGGTCTACTGGTACTGGTCGCGCGTCAACCGCGTCGCTTACATAGAGAGCCCTGAGGAAGAGAGGGATTAAGGCGCTTCGTCTCGGCGGCGATTGAAAATC
>DATELK010000071.1:0-44974 GCA_035276685.1 Pyrinomonadaceae bacterium
TACCAGGGCGTGCCGTCTCTCGCCGTGCGGTCTGGGCCGAGCGTGCGAAGCTCTGTTAAATCTTCCACCGCCTGCTCCGAGAGAGAGACGCCGGGCCGTATGCCCGCATGCACTACCAGATGAGAGCCTAGGTCTAGCACGAGCGGCAGAGAATCAAGGTAAGCGGAGTATCTACCCTTATCGCTCTCAAGCTCCGCGATGGCTTGCTCGTGCGCTCGCTTGAGCGAGACATCTTCGCCCTTCCAGTATCGCAGGAGCCGCCGGTCGTGATTGCCGAGCACGGCCGAGAAGCGTTTGTCCGAGATGAAAAGCTCAAGCACCTCGCGGTTCTTCTCTCCCTTGACTATGAGGTCGCCCACGGAGACGAGATGGTCTTCGCCGCCGAACCCGACAAGCTCAAGCAACTCGCACAGCTCTTCGTAACAGCCGTGAATGTCTCCGACAACGATTGTGCGCCCCATAGTGATTTCGTCTCTCCTTCTCAGATAAGAGCGATTATATGAATCCTCACCCGCCCGGGTAAACCGGCTTCAGGTATAAATTTTCCATCAAATCGCTTGTGAACGCTTTGAACGATTTATATAAGCGTGGCCTACTCGCTTCAGCCTTACGCGGCTTTAAATAAAGCCGCTATCCCATCAATTGTGCGGTTTGAGCGGATTCACTTTGCAATCCATCGTTGCCCTTTGCTAGAATTCCGGGCCAGAGCAAAGCCATACCAGATGACAAAAGTTCCGGGCAAAAATTTAACCAGCAAGGAGGCCGCGCGCGTGCTGGGCGTGAGCGAAGCGTCGGTCAAGCGATGGGCAGACGGCGGCCTGTTGCCTACGGCCAAGACCGTAGGCGGGCACAGAAGGTTCAGGCCCGAAGACGTGGCCCTCTTCAAGCGCACGAGGCTGAGCGAAGAGCGCGCCCTGGGTGTTCGAAGAGAGCTTATCACGCGTGCGGACGAGAAGCTGCGCGGGGCGGAAGCGAAGGGACTCACAACTAACGACGCTCTGATTGAGGAGACCTTTCGCGCGCTCCTAGGCGGTCGCGCAGAAGATGTCTCAGCGCTTGCGGTCAGTCTATACCTACGCGGGCGCACGGTCGCTTTTATAGCCGACGAAATCCTTTGCCCGCCCATGCGCCGCGTAGGCGAGCTGTGGCACAAAGGCGAGCTTTCGGTTGCCGAGGAGCATCTGGCGACGCTGACGGCCATCAACGCGCTTCAGAATCTTCATGCGGTGATAGAAGCTTCAGCAGAAGCTTCTATGCTGGCGCTCTGTTGCAGCGTGGAGGAAGATTTTCACGAGTTCCCCGTGCGGCTCGCCGCGCTCGTGCTGGAATCCTGCGGGCTGGAAGTTTTGAACATAGGAGCCAGCACTCCTTTCTACGCTCTGACGGAAGCTATGGAGAGGTTTCAGCCGCGTCTGGTCTGCGTGGCCGCTACCATCCTGAACGGGTTGGACAGGGCTGCGCGCGAGTACGCGGAGTTTCACAGGGCGGCAGAGCGCAGAGGCGTGCGAGTGGTGCTGGGCGGCGCGGGCTTCGCAGACATAGAGGTGCGAAGGCGTCTTCAGGCAGACCTCTATGCGGAAAGCTTTCGACAGTTGGAAGAGTTCGCAGGCACACTCAGTCCCTAGGGCGTGTAAGAGGCCGAGATATCGCCGGAGGAGAAGCCCTTCACTTCAACCGTGACCTTCGTAATTGTCATGTAATCCGGCAGCACACTACGGCTCACGCTGAATTGCACCTGCCCGGGATTGCTCACTGACGTATTGTAGACCGTTATATTCGAAAAGGTTCCAGGAAACCCACTCATCTTGAAGAAGATGGTGAAGAGGACGGTGTAGCTTCCCGGATTCGCATAGAAGCTACAGTAGATGTTCTCCTTGTCCATCCAGACCTTCAGGTTGACAGCTTGGACGGGAACGGTGAGCGTCTGGCTGACGGACTGCGGATAGCCGTTGGCCCCGAGCGTAAAGGTGGACGACGTATTGACGGGTACAGTCGCGCTCGTGCCCGTCACCACGTCGCCGTCTAATAAGACCTGGCTGGCCGATTGCACGTCCCATAAAAGCGTCACCGGCACCGCGTTATTCTTGCCGTAGACGACCGGCGGGTTCGCCATGAAGCTGTTTATCGTGACGTGATTGACTGTGACTTTGATTGAAGAGGTGACGGGGCCTCCCTGTCCCAGAGCCTGAAGCGTGTAGTTGTCCGTCTCATCTACCTCAACCGTTGCGCTGTTGCCCTCCACGTTCTCTCCGTTGAGCTGCACCTGAGTCGCGTTCGACACGTCCCAGGTGAAAGTCACTTCGTCGCCGGGCATGTTTACAGACGTGGCGCTCGCATTGAAGCTGTTTATTTTGACGGGCGGAATGGCAACGGACACCGGAACCCATCTCTGAAAGATAAGAGGCTCGTCCTGTCCGGATATTGTGACCGTGACTATCAGATAAAAGACGGTGGAGGCCTGTAGATTTTGTATCGTGTAGCTGCCGGTCGAAGGCAGGGGCTGGCCGTTGGCCGTCCTGGTGATGGTCACGGTCTTGCTGCTTGCGTCCAGATATTGCAGCTCGTAGGTCGCGCCGCCCGAGCCGTTCCAAGAGAGCGTTGTGCTCTGTCCCTGTTGGACTGTTAAAGGGTTGGCTATGAGGGGGCCTACGTTGAACTGGGCCGGGAACTTCGCCAGAGGATAATCGAGCGAGCCGACGCCGCTCGTGGTCGTCTCTATAATAGTCATCTCGGTCGTGCCGGGCTCCTGGTTGACAGTAATATTTGAGATGACGAAGGCGAGTCCGTCCGGGCCTATCTCTCCGTCCTGTTGTGTGGCGGGCGTGGCGGTAAAGCTTGAGCCGTCCTGCGTTATGTTCCAGCCCGTGGGAGCGGACGTTTCTATCCCTGTCGGGTCGGCGAAAAGGTCTCTGGCGTTTGTGCCCTGAAGAAAGCTGAACTTGATGCTCTTGCAGTTGACGTAGCTGCCTCCGGAGTTCGAGACCACAATCATGATAGTCACTAACGAAGGGTTACCCGTCTGCGGACTCACCTCAATCGGGTCCTGGTTAGCGGAAACCGCGTAGCTCAGAACTGCGTTGGCCATCTCAAAATCTCTCCCTTCAAGTTGTGAAACGCCTGCTTACTGCTGAGGCAGACCTGCGAAAATCAGGTAAAGGACGGCGGCATTCTTGGGCCGTGTCTCGGCTCCGCCCTCCGTAGAGCTGGGTTGCGTGTGAAGGCCGTTAGTGGTTTTCGTGCCGACTATATAACCGTCGCCCCCTATGTCTTCATTCCAGAACCAAGGCGTCTGTGTTGTGTTATGGCTATGCTGTCCGAAGGTATCGGCCTGCACAGAGAGGATGGCGCGGTTCGGCCCGTCGGGGTCTATCTTGCCGGACTTGTCCAGCCCGCGCAGGAAATAGCCTGCGAGGTTAGGCAGCGTGTTGGAGTTGCCGAGCGCCGCGTAAAGGTCTGGATACTGATCCTGATTGAAGGCGGAGCCGTCGCAGGTGAGCCAGCCGGGAGGCAGACTGTTGGAGTTGCCTGCGTAGCTGATGACGGTGCCTACGGGCACCATCTGGTTAATCACCGCCGTCACCTGTGACGTGGGCGCGTCTTTCTCGTGTCGCGGACTATTATCTTCTTTCATCTCTGTCCTCGTCTCCTTAGGGCTCTGCCCGAAGGCCGTTAACGTGTAGATAGTCTCTAGCTGTGTAGGGAATACGGTGTAAGAGGTGGCGCTGTTGGGAATCGGTAGAACCCTTTCATTCCCGCCCTCTCCGTCGTTCGCGGTAATCTGGAAAGAGCCTATGACGTTCCAGCTCAAGGTGAACGAGAGCAGCTGGCCCGGCGTGATTGGATTCGGCGTGATGCTGAAGGAGTTAATCGCGGGCTGGGGCGCGCTGACCGTCACTATGCACTGGCGCTCAACCGTCAGCGGCTCATCCTGCCCCTCGACCTTCACCGTTACAACCAGATTGAAGGTCATGACAGGCGTCACCTGTAGATTGTCTACCCTGTAGCTGCCTGTCGGGGGCAGCGGAGGGTCGCCTGTCTCAGGGACAGTCACCGTGCCGCCTTCGTCATCCGGGTATTGCAGCGTGTAGGTCGCGCCGCCCGTGCCGCTCCAGAAAAGCGTGGTGCTTCCGCCCTGCTTTACAAACAGCGGGTCGGCAGTGAGCGGCCCCACCTCGAACTGCTGCGGGAACTTCTGCAAAGGATATTCTATTGTTGTCGTGCCGTTGGAAGTCGTCTGCACGATTATCATCTTGGTCGTGCCGGGCTGGTCGTTGACCGTGATGCTTGAGATGGTGAAGACGACGCCGTCTGCTCCTATCTCTCCGTCCTCTTGGCTGGCGGGCTTGGCGGTAAAACTGGAGCCCTGCTGCGTCAGGTTCCAGCCCGTAGGAGCGGACGTGCTTATGCCTGTCGAGTCGGAGAAGAGGTCTCTGGCATTCGTGCCCTGAAGAAAACTGAACTCTATGCTCTGGCACTCGACCGACTGGCCCGTGTTGTTCGAGACCACTATGACGAGCGTCAGAAGGGACGCTGCGCCCTCAGAGGGGCTGGCCTGTATAGGATCCTGGTTAGCGTTTACAGCGTAGCTCAGAGGGTTATTGCTCATCGTTTAATTTCAGATGTGTTAGTCACACCGCGCCTGTTTAACTTTCTGGTAAGGGCATTTAGTCCTGCGGAGTCCCGGCATAGATTAGATAGTAGACGTAGACGTTCACGGGCCGCGTCTCGGCTCCGCCGCCGTCGTTGTTGGTCGTGGGCTCTGTGCCAGCATTGGAGTTAATAGCACTGTTCAGAGCAAGCTGCACCGCTATGTCGGCACCGCTTGAGCCAATCAGCTCAAAATTCTTATCCCAGTGGTGCGTGTGGTTAAGAAGCTGGTGTATCTGACGGCTGCCGACAACGGGGCCTACCTGCGTCCGGTTCCCAGGTATGGGACTCATGCGCGCATGGTTATCCGGGTCACCCACGCCATCAGGGTCTACGCCGCGCAGGAACATTCCGCGCAGGTCTGGCAGCATCACGTTACCGGTTGTCTTGGGCGTGCCGTAGGTCGTACCCAACAGGGCCGCGAGCTTAGGGTAAGCCTTGCCGGAGGCCTCCGCGCCGTTGCAGATGAGCCAGCCCGCCGGAACCTTTTCAGCCGGCCCAACGAAGGCTACTACGGTGCCCACCACACCGGCCGGAACCAGGGTCACGTTGACCGAAGACTGCTGCTGCTTGCCTGTTTTACTCTCTATCGTCATCACGTACTCCGTTTCATTCTCAATCTGAAAAATCTTTTTAGAAGTCTCGCTCCAGGGGATGTCTATGACGTGTGTGCCCTCGCTGTCTCGCATGGTCAACTGGAAGTTTATGTAGTTGTCTATCTTCCATTCGAGCAGGAACTCGTCCGAATAGATGACGCAGTCGGAAGCCGTGTAGCCCCGCGGCCTGAAGTATTCGATAACGGGCGGAAGCGGCTTGGCGATGACAGGGAAGACCCGCATAGCCTTAATCGGCTGGTCTTGTCCCGGCACGACCATTGTCACTATCAGATAAAAGAAGGTCGTGTCCCGCTCTATGTCCTCAACCGTATAGCTTCCCGTGGATGGAAGCGGCTGGTCAGGGTCGCCGCGTACGTGCGTGATGGTGACGGTGTTGTCGTCCTTGTCGAGATATTCCAGTGTATAGGTAGCGCCGCTCGTGCCGCTCCACGAAAGAGTCGTGCTATCGCCCGGATTGATGACCTGTGGCTCTGCCGTGAAATTGCTCACCTTGAACTGTTCAGGGAACTTGGCCAGAGCATAATCGAGCGTTCCCAGGTGCGAGGCCGTCTCTTCCGTGATAGACAGGTGGGTAGTGCCGGGCTCTGTGTTGACAGGGATGTTTGAGATTATGAAGGTCAGACTCGCGGGCCCTATGTCGCCATCCTTTGCCGTGACGGGCTTAGCGGTAAAAATGGAGCCGCTCTGCGTCAGCTTCCAGCCCGTAGGAGCAGAGGTTTCTATGCCTGTAGAATCCGCGAAGAAATCTCTCGCATTCGTGCCCTTAAGGAAGCTGAACCTGATGCTCTTGCAGTTGACGAGGTGGCCTTTCGGGTTTGAGACGACAATCTGGAGCATGGCAGGCGGAGCGTCGCCCGTTTTTGGACTGGCCTGTAAAGGATTAGGCGTGGTGTAAATGGCGTAGCTCAGAAGCGTCTCACTCATGGTTAAAGTTTCCTCAGAGGGATTGGCTGCCCGTTAAACTTCCCGGCGACAGCATTTGTCACGGTCTGTGCGCGCGTTTGTGCCTCTCTATTATTTCGGCGGGTCTGGTTGCGGCTGTCCCTGCTGCGGAGACTGAGGGATGCCGCCGTAGATTAGATAGTAGACGTAGACGTTCACGGGCCGCGTCTCGCTTCCGCCGCCGTCGTTGAGCGTTGTCGGCTGCGTGCCCGCGTCCGGGTCTTTGTTACTGTTCAAGGCAAGCTGCACTGCTATGTCATTGCCGCCGTCGCCAATCTCCTGAAAATTCTTGTCCCAGTGATGCGTGTGATTCAGCAGTTGATGCCACTGGCGGCTGCCCACGAGCGGCCCCACCACGCTTGAGCTTCCTGATACGGGACTGGTGCGGGATTTGAAGTCCGGGTCGACTGCGCCCGCGGAGTCCACGCCGCGCAGGAAGACGCCGTTCAGGTTAGGCAGCACCACGTTGCCCGCAGTCTGAGGCGTGCCGTAGGTCGTGCCCAACAGGGCCAAGAGCTGCGGGTAAGTCGTGCCAGAGACCTCCTGCCCGTTGCAGTTGAGCCAGCCCGCCGAAAGATTATTAACGGCCCCTACGAAAGATACTATGGTGCCCACGAGCACGGGCGGAATCAAGGTTACGTTGACTGTAGACTGCTGCTGTTGGTCTGACTTATTCTGTATCGTCATCACGTACTCCGTTTCATTCTGGGTCTGTGTAATCTTTGTCGAAGTGGATTTCCATGGGACTTCTATGACGCGCGTGCCCGTAACGTCGCTGGCCGTCAACTGCATGGCCGTGGCATTGTCTATCTTCCATTCGAGCACGAAATGGTCTGCGTAGATGACGCAGTCAGAGGACGTGCAGCCCTGCGGCCTGAAGTATTCGATAACGGGCGGAAGCGGCGCGACGATAACGGAAAAGAAGCGCGTCGCTTTAAGCGGCTCGTCCTGTCCGGGCACGACCATCGTCACTATCAGATAAAAGGTCGTGTCCCGCTCCACGTCATCAATCGTGTAGCTGCCCGTGGAGGGAAGCGGCTGGTCAAGGTCGCCGCGTACGTGCGTGATGGTGACGGTGTTGTCGTCCTTGTCAAGATATTGCAGCTTGTAGGTCGCCCCGCTCGTGCCGCTCCACGAGAGCGTAGTGCTCTGGCCGGAGCTAATGGTCGGAGGGTCTGCCGTGAGGCTGCCGACCTCAAACTCCCTCGGAAACTTCGCCAGAGGGTACTTGAGCTGTCCGGTATTGGAAGCGGTTACTTCCGCAATTCTCATCTCGGTCGTGCCGGGCTGCTGGTTCACCTTGATGCTGGAGATGGTGAAGGTGACGCCGTCGGGGCCTATCTGGCTGTCGTGGGGCGTCTTTGGCGTCGCGGTAAAAATAGCGCCCTGCTGCGTCAGGCTCCATCCCGTGGGAGCGGACGTGCTGATGCCAGTAGCGTCCGCGAAGAAGTCTCTCGCGTTCGTGCCTTCCATAAAGATGAAGCTGATGCTCTTGCAGGTAATCATCTTGCCGGTGTCGTTCGAGACGACAATCGTGAGCGCGGCCAGAGAGGGCGAGCCAGTCTTATGGCTGACCTGTATAGGGTCGGGGTGTGGTCTAACGATGTAGCTTAAAAGTGCATTACTCAACTTTTTTAGGCTCCTTACAAAAGGGCTGAAAGATAGGCCTCGCTCTCTCGCGGCTTACGGCTCATCCGGCGCAGTGGCGCTCGCCGTCACCTGCCCGGAAGGATAGCCATCCGCTGTGAGCACCAGCTCTTCACCGGGGCCAGCGGCCTGCGTGTAGGTTACAATCTGGCTGCTCCCGAAGGTCGGGAAATCCTCTAACTCACCTATATACGTCCCGTTCTGGTAGCTGGCGATAACCACATGGTACTGCCCCGCGTTGACGCCGAAGTTCAGGGCGTAGTTGTAGACGTTGTAGCCTACGTGCGAAAAGGTGAAGACTGGATTTACAGGCTCTACGGTCACGGTGATTTCCGAGTAGACTGGCCCGTCCTTACCTGTCGCCTCCAGAGTAAAGCTCGTCGTCTCGTTGATGACGACGGTCGTGCTGTCGCTGGCCGCGACGAGGTTGTTGTTGAGCAGCACCTGCTCGGCCGCCGTAGTCTCCCAGGAGATAGTGACAGAGACCTGATTGTTCGCACCGTAAACGGTCGCGGGGTTAGCCGTGAAGCTCACTATCTGCACGCTAGGGCTCGTCACCGTCACGGGGTAATTCCTTTTGACCACGAGCGGCGTGTCCTCTCCCGCGACCTGCATCGTCACTATCAGATAAAAGACCGTGGGGTTCTCCTGTAGATTCGTTATCGTATAGCTGCCCGTGGCTGGCAGGGGCTGGCCGTCCTCTGTTTGCATTATGGTCACGGTGTTACCGTCTCCGTCCACGTACTGCAACTCGTAGGTAGCGCCGCTCGTGCCGCTCCAAGTCAGCACGGTGCTCTGGCCCTTTTCCACGATGTCCGGATTGGCTGTCAAATCGCCCGTGGAGAATTGAGGCGGGAACTTCGAGAGGGCGAGCGTTTGCGCCGCGGTGCCGGAAGAAGTCTTCTCTGTAATAACCATCTCGGTCGTGCCGGGCTGCTGGTTAACCTTGATGTTCGAGATGGTGAAGACAATGCCGTCCGCGCCTATCGCGCCGTCCTGCGGGGTGTCGGGCGTCGCGGTAAAAACGGAGCCCTGCTGCGTCAGGTTCCAGCCCGTGGGAGCACTCGCGCCTATGCCCGTAGCGTCCGCGAAGAAGTCTCTCGCGTTTGTGCCTTCCAGGAAACTGAAGGTGAGGCTCTGGCACTCTACGGCGTGGCCTGCGGAGTTTGAGACGACAATCATGAGAGTGGCCAGCGAAGGGTCACCTTGGGCTGGGCTGGCCTGCAAAGGGTCTGGCGTGGTCTGAACAGCATAGCTCAGAAGTGTGCCGCTCGTAGTCTCTGCTTCCATCAGGTCTGCCTTCTGCCCGCCGGGGCTTGCGAGGCTCGTGTTATCAGGTGTGGCGCTAACCTCGTTGACAGTCGTGATGGTGCATCTTGCCGCAGTAATCTGGCCGTCGGGCGGGAGCATGTCCGCAGGCACTTGCCAAAATTCTTGCCAGAACTCTCCGGGCCAGTGCGGCAGCGTATTGGAGTATGTCGCCGTCCCTGAGGTATAGTCCGTCGCCCAATCGACGCTCCATTTAAAGATGCATGTCCCGGCTAAGGCATTAATATCCGCCCCGACTATTCTGGCGGTGCCCACGTAAATCTTTGCAGTCACCTGTGTGCCACTCACCGTGATGGTCTTGTACTCAGGGTCGGGCTTGCCTATGGCCCCGAGCGTGAATTGTGTGTCTCCGTTTATCGGAACAGTCGTGCTGTTTCCATCTACCACATTCCCGTTGAGCAGAACCTGCTTTGCGCCCGTTACCTCCCACGTGAGCAGGGCGTAGACGGAGGAGGGAGAAGAGCTGGACTGGTCGAAGTTGTATTGCGTGTCTCCCGTAAAGCTCACTATCTTTACCGGCGGAATCTGCACCGTCACAGGGAAAGCTCGCTCAATCGTGGGCGGGTGGTCATCACCTGTGGCTGAAAGCGTGACGCGCAGGTAGAAGGTAGTGTCGGCCTGAAGGTCATCAATCTCGTAGCTGCCGGCAGGGGGCAGGTTCTCATTGGGGTCGTCCTTAGGGTGCGTGATGCAGACAAGATTCCCCTGGTCATCCGTGTAATGAATCTCGTAGGTAGCGCCGCTCGAACCGCTCCAGGTAAGTGTGGTGTTGCCTCCCTGCGCCACGGTGTCAGGGTCGGCTTTCAGGTCGCCCACGGTGAACTGCTGCGGGAACTTCGCCAGAGGAAAAGAAAGCGTCGCGGTGCCGGAAGAAGTCTCTTCCACTATAGTCATCTCGGTCGTGCCGGGCTCTGTGTTGACAGGGATTTTGGAGATAGTGAAGACCACTCCGTCCGCGCCTATCTCCCCGTCCTCAGGCGTGTCAGGCGTCGCCTTAAAACTAGAGCCGTCCTGCGTCAGGTTCCAGCCCGTGGGAGCACTCGTGCCTATGCCCGTAGAGTCGGAGAAGAAGTCTCTGGCATCCGTGCCGTCAAGAAAGACGAACTGGATGCTCTTGCAACTGGCGGCAAGCCCTTTCGGGTTAGAGACGACAATCGTGAGCGTGGCAAGCGACGGGTCATTCGAGGTGCCGTTTTGAGGCCCGACCTGTAGCGGGTCAGGCGTGGTGTAGACGATGTAGTTTAGCGACGTGTTACTCATAAAGCTGTTCTTCAACTGCTTAGGCCGTCGGCCCATCGTGATGTCTAAAGGGTTGTGCTGTTCAGTGTAGCGCTCACCCACTAGTGAGTGTGACAGTGAATCTGGCTGCCGTAATCCCCCCGTAGGGCGGAGGCATGTCCATAGGCACGTTGTCCCAGACCACTGTCTGCGCGCTGCCATCCGAGGTTATCGTCATGGAATTTGTAGACGTACCTGCCGTCTCGCCCGTCTCCCAATCGACGCTCCAGTTGACTATGTAAGTCCCGGCGGCTTCTTGAATAGTCACCTGTACAGAGTTGCCGGACGTGATAATAATCTGGCCAATGGGCGGGTTAACCTCGACAGTAATCGGCTGCGCCGTCACGTCAGGGCCGAAGCCTGTGCAGGTCAGGTTGTACGTCGTGGTGCTGGCGGGATTTACCACCGCGCTTCCTTTCCCCTGCACCGTCCCGACATCAGGCGTAATCGTGACGGTCTCCGCGTAATCCGTATCCCACGTAAGCGTCACGGCAGTGCCAGCGTCTACGGGCCCTGTCGGAGAAGCCGTGAAGCTGTTGATGACGGGGATGGTGTGTATTGTCCAAGTGTCAGAGTTGTCGCCGTCGAGGATGCTGGTCGCGGCCGTCAGGGTGTAGACTCCGTCCGCGACGTTCGGGTCGGGCCACGTGCGGAAGTATGAATCGTCAGTCACGCTGGGAGTCAACGTATGGTCGTCGCCCGTTATCGTGCAGGTGTCTGCATAACTCGTGTCCCAGCGCAGTATCAGCTTCGTCTGTGTAGCCGTGTAGGTAAAGCTGTTGACGACGGGCAGAGGCTGATTGACCTGCACCGTTAAAAACCTCTCAAGCGTCGGCGGGTTTTCCTGTCCCGTCCCGCTTAGCGTCACCCACAGGTAAAAGGTAGTGTCTTTCTCAAGGTCATCAATCTCATAGCTGCCTGACGACGGCAGAGGCTGGCCGTCCTCCGTCTCGCTAATCGTCACGGTCTGGTCGTGCTTATCCTGGTATCGAAGCTCGTAAGTAGCGCCGCTCGTCCCGTCCCAGCTCAAGGTCACACTGCCGCCAAAATCTATCGGCGGCTGCTCATTAATGGGAAGCGTCAAATCACCCACCTCGAAACCCTGCGGGAACTTCGCAAGGTCAATCTCCTGTGTCGCCGTGCTGGTTGAGCCCGATGAATCAATTGTTTCTTCTATAATGGTCATCCGTGTCGTGCCGGGCTGCGTGTTGACGGGGATGTTCGAGATGATGAGGGTCACGCCGTCCGCGCCTATCTCTCCGTCTTCGGACGTGGCAGGCTTCGCGGTAAAAACTGCGTCGCTCTGCGTCAGAGTCCAGCCCGTTGGAGCGGAAGTGCCTATGCCTGTTGAATCGGAGAAGAAGTCTCTGGCGTTTGTGCCCTTAACAAAGGTGAACTCAATGCTCTTGCAACTAGCTGCGTGACCTTTCGGGTTAGAGACGACAATCGTGAGCGTGGCAAGCGACGGGTCATTGGGCGTGCCGTTTTGAGGCCCGACCTGTATAGGGTCTGGGTTGGTGCTAATGATGTAGTTTAGAAGTGGCGCGCTCACTGCTTGTGTGTCCTTACGATTAAAGTTGTCATTCGTCCTCTTTCATCGCTAGCGTCGGCGCTCAGGTGAGGGGCGGCCCGTCAGGTGGGGGGGAAGGTTGCAAGACAGAAAATGGGTACGCCATCTCCCGGCGGAAACCGAAGCGTGCTTGACCACCACTGGTGACCATCCGCTTCACGTTATCAATAAGGAAATAGAGGGTACCGTCATCAGCTACGACAAGATACTCCGAGCCTTGCAGTGGTTGACCGATGGTATATCCGACAGTTGAAGGGATGCTTACGGCTTGATCCGAATTAAAAATCCCCAAAATACTCTCAGGCGGAACAAAATTTGACTGTATGTCACGCAGTACTCCATCAAGCACGAGGTAGAGTATGCCTGTGGACTCATCCTTGAGTTTCATTCCATCCCAATAAATCCCGCCGAGAGGATTCCCCTCGGCCATCGTAAATGGTACTTGGACTGGGCCGTTGGGGCCGTCGCAGACGAGTGTTAATTTCTCATGAAAGGGTTGGCTAGTTGTGCTTCCCTTATCTAGATGGAAAGTATCCGCGACGAAATTAAGCTCGGGTATGCTCACGCCTGTAGCCCTTTCAGTCGTCCACGACAAAGTGCTTCCCGAATAGTTGCCGTCTGCGGAATACATAAAGAACATCAAGAAGGAGGTGACTTGTACAGATTTAACCTGAACAGTAATCGACGGCGCTGTCACGTCAGGGCCGAACCCCGTGCAGGTTAACGTGTACGTGGTGTTGTTCCTGGAATAGACCACCACGCTTCCTTTTCCCTGCACCTGCCCGACATTGGGCGTAATCGTAACTGTCTCCGCGTAATCCGTATCCCACTGAAACGTCACAGGAACGTACCAATCTATAGGCCCTGTTGTTGAAGCCGTGAAGCTGTTGATGACGGGGATGGTGTGTATCGTCTGAGAGGCGGAGTTGTCGCCCGCGAGGACGCTGCTGCTAGCCGTCAGCGTGTAGACTCCGTTTCCGACGTTCGTATCAGGCCACGTACGAGAGTATGAATCGTCGGTCGAGCTGGGATTCAGCTCAGCCGAGTCGCCCGTGATGGAGCACTTATCGGCGTGACTCGTGTCCCATCGTAGAATCAGCTTCGTCTGTGTGGCCGTGTAGGTGAAGCTGTTGATGACGGGCAGAGGCTCATTCACCTGCACCGTTAAAAACCGCTCAAGCGTCGGCGGAGGGCCCTGCCCCGTCTCGCTCAGCGTCACCAGCAGGTAAAAGGTAGTGTCTTTCTCAAGGTCATCAATCTCATAGCTGCCTGACGACGGCAGAGGCTGGCCGTCCTCCGTCTCGCTAATCGTCACGGTCTGGTCGTGGTTATCCTGGTATCGAAGCTCATAGGTAGCGCCGCTCGTCCCCACCCAGTTCAAAGTCACGCTGCCGCCGAAATCTATCGGCGGCACCTCGTAAGACGGAAGCGTTAAATCGCTGACCTCGAAATTCTGCGGGAACTTTGCCAGGTCAATCTCCTGTGTCCCCGTGATGGTTGAGCCCGATGAATCGGTTGTTTCCTCTATAACGGTCAGTGGCGTTGTGCCGAACTGCGTGTTGACAGGAATGTCGGAGATGGTGAAGACCACTCCGTCCGGGCCTATCTCTCCGTCCTCGGGCGTGTCGGGCGTCGCGTCAAATTCAAAGCCGTTCTTGTCCTGCACAAGGTGCCAGCCGGTAGGCGCGGACGTGCCTATGCCCGTTGAGTCCGCGAAGAAGTCTCTGGCGTTCGTGCCCTGAAGGAAGACGAACTGGATGCTCTTGCAACTGACGGCAAGCCCTTTCGGGTTAGAGACGACAATCGTGAGCGTGGCCAGCGACGGGTCATTGGAGGTGCCGTTTTGAGGCCCGACCTGCATGGGGTCTGGGCTGGAGGAAATGGCATATTTCAAACGCGGGTCGCTCATCTCTCATCTCCTATCTCATGCCGTCTTATGCTTCGCCCTTATTTCTCTATGTCCGTCGGCGTCAGCTTGAGCCAGCCTTCTACTAGACGGGGCGGCTGCTCCGGTAGTCGCGCGCTCTGGTCTGCCTTGACTATGTTCAGTACGTCCCAGCCCGCTGGGTCTGTCCAGTTCTGCGGGTCTGCCGGGCTGTTGCGCTCAAGCCACGACCACGTTCCATTCTTCTCGGTCGGGAGCGGGATGCGAATCGCGTCTGCGTCCGTGATGACTGGCCCGGTGCGGAAGGTGACGGCCATGCGCGCCAGCGCGTCCTCGAAATAGCTCGCGGGCAGGCTCACTATCTTGACCGGCAGGATGCCCGTGAAGGCGTGCGCGTCGCCGCGCGGGTCTAAGAGCATGGTGATGTACTGCGTCGCGTAGCTTGGATAGTTGAACTGAAGCTGTATGTAGTTGCCGTTATAGCCCACGGGGTTCAGGTAAGAGCCGGAGGTGGGCTGGTAGCTCTTGGGCTGGTGCACGGAGTTGAACGTCGAGTAGTTGTCGTCCAGGTAGTAGCCCATCAACCCGTCGTTGTAAAGCTCCGTGCTGCCTAGGCGCACGGGAAATTGTATGGTCTCCACGGCCGCCGTCTGCTGTAGACCGGTGTCGGGCCAGCTCTGGTTGTAGACGGGACGGCCCTGAAGCTCAAGCTGTAACTGCGCGCGAAGGAGCGCGAGCGGTCGGCCTATCAAAACAGAAAGGTTCTGGTCTGCGCGGCTGCCCAGCGGCTCAAACGTCCAGAGAGTTTCGTCCACGGCCTGAAGAAAGTCTTTGAAGCCCTGACCCTGGTCTGTGCTGCTGGTGAAGCCAAGGACAAACTTGCTCAGGTGCTGGTTCGTGATTTTCGTCGGGTCGCTGACTGCCGCAGGACTGTCCGGGGCCGGAAGCCAGCGCACGTCTTTGTTGCCCTGCGTGTCTACGAGCACCATCAGCTCGCCCACGGCGTTGCCGTCCGCGTCGTAGACGGAGAGCCCTCCGTCCAGATGATTCGGCAGCACCCAGCCGCACACCGGACTTGAGTTCGTATAAAGCCCCGTCTCCTGCTGGTCGTTCGTCGCCGAGATGAAGCGGAAATCGAGCCGCGCCGCCTGCGCCATTCGCGGCGAGAGCTGAACCAGCTCCGATGGATACGGCAACTGCGTCGCCTGCATGGGCGCGAGGCCGCGACCACGCACGGGCGCAAAGCTCACTCCCGTCCCCGTGTTGCCTCCCGCGCTCATGAGGTCTACGACCTGCCCGAAAGCGTCCACGACCACCAGCTTGACGAACTGTAGAAAGCCGCCTCGAACGGGAAGGAAGAAGGGCATGCCGCCTCCGTAAGCGGTGTCCTGATTTCCCTTCGTCGGGTCAGGGATGGCCTTGTACTCTTCTCCGACCTGCTCTGAGATGGAAGAGTCGGGCGGCGGGCTCTGCCCAAGGTCACGCATGATGAGCATGTCCACCAGCCCGCTCAAACGCTGAGAGAGAAAGTCCCAGTCGCCAATCGTGTCAATCAGCTTCTTGGCCGCCTCAAGGTCTGCGTTGGGGTTGTCGGCCAGATACTTCTTCAGCCGCGCGATGAAGACGTAGGTGGACTGCGGCGTCAGGAACGTGCGCCCTATGTAGGTCTGCTCGGCCTGATAAAGCTGGCCGTTCGGCGGGCCGACCATAGAGAAGCCGCCGTACCAGTCGAAGTCCTTGCCGTTGAAGCTCCAGCAGGGCTGCTCACTCGTGGCGGGAGGACTGTCGAAAGCGATTTTGGCAAGCGGCCAGTTGTCGTAAGTGCCATCCTGCTGAAGCTGGTTATTCTGCAAGGTCGGAGAGAACGTCACCTTCCACTGCATGTAGAGCGGCGACCACGCCTGAGTGGCCCAGAGCGAGAAGGCCGCATAGGCTGCGAGCGGGTCGGAGATGGTCGCAACCTGCGCCGTCTGCGTGACCATCCCCGCGTACAGGCCCGCTATCGTGCCAGCGTCCGTGGAGTTGAGTCCGACCTGCACAATCGTCGTAGCATTATTAGGGTCAACGAAGAAGGTCTCAACGCTCAGTGCGCCAATGCCTGCCGTGACCGCAGCAGGCAGATGTGAGTTAGAGACAACAGGTATGACCTGCTGTATGCCGCTCGTCGCGGACGTGACCTGCGTTGCATTGCCTCCCGACTCTACATTGACGCCCGTGACGGCCTGCGAAAGGAAGCGGCAGAAGAGCGAGCCGCCCCCGTCCAGAGACCCTTGCTTATCCGAGCTTTGAATGCCTGAGACCAGCACCACAGGGTCTGCCGGTTGATAAAAGCGCGGCATCGTCGCCGCCTTCAGTTGCAGCTCTGCCGGGTCTAAGCCGAGCGTGTTCGTCGCGTAATCCAGAATGCTGAGCGGGTCTGTAGGATTCGGCAGAGCCTGCATCTGCGTCTGCACGCTCTGCTGCCGAGCGACGACACTGGCGTAGAGCCCCGAATCGTTACCCGGGTCAAGGTCGTTCTGGATGGCCTGCTGTATGGAGTCCGTGTCGAAGTATGTGTTGAGCGCGATGAAATCTCCCATGTTCGCGTTTATCCACGAGTTCTTCCACCACGTCGCGTATAGCTCCCACTGCATGGAGGCCAGCAGTTGAGTCGCCTGGTCAAGAGCGCGCTGGTCTCGGTTAAGCTTGGCCAGCTTCTCCGCCTGCGCCTCGGTTAAAGGCGGCGGAGGCGGAACCGCGTCGGGGCTGAGCTGTCCCGTAGGAGTCTGCTCGGTCTGCGCGGCGACTACTTCCCATAGAGTTCCGCCTGGAACGGAAGCGAACGACGCCTGTCGAATCTTCAAATCAAGCTGCGCTTCGCCGTCAGCATCGTCCAGCGTCTTCAGGAAGTTGTACTGGAACGCTTCCAGCAGCTCCGCTTCCAGCGCGCCGTGCTGCTCCGTGTCGGCATACTTCTGCACGATTGCCGCCAGCGCGTCTATGGAGCTGTTGCCGACCGCGACGGTCATGCCGTTTATGTTATTCCAGATTTGAGCTGTCGCGGCTGCGCCAGTGCCGCCTCCGCCCGTGAAGCTCACGGAAGGCGCGGAGGTGTAGCTCGCTCCGCCGCTAGTCAGTATGACGGAGACGACAGCGCCGTTCTCAACCTGTGCCACGCCCGCAGCGCCCGCGCCCCCGCCGCCCGCGAATACTACGTCAGGCGCTGTGGTGTAGCCCGTGCCGCCGTCCGTCACGTCAACCTCAGTAACGCCAGTAGGCACCGTGGTCGTCTGCCAGACTACATCGTAAACGGAAGCGTGATAGACGGATTGAGACGGAAGATTGGTCTGCCCGCTCGCATCCTCCACAGTCCAGCCGAGGTCATTCATCAGCGATTGCCACGCGTCCGAAGGATTAGCCTCACCCGTCCACGGCGAGCGCGTAGGGTTGCCGTACTCGTCCCAGCTGGTCACAGGCCCGTACAAAGGGTCGTGCGTAGGGTCTGAGTACCAGCCTATGATGAGATAGCTGAGCGCGGTGTTCTCGGGGAAGGTCGCGGCGTCCTGATAGTTGGGATTGTTGGAAGAGGCGTTCGGGTCGTTGATGGGGTCGTAGAAGGAGAAGACGTTGACGAGCCCGGGCTGGTAGGCGGAGAAGGTCGCATCGCCCGGCCCCAGCGCCTGTAAGAAGAGCTGCTGCGGCTCGCCCTCTTCGCCCACCCAAGACTGAAGCACCGTGGCCTTCGTGCCCAGCATCGTAGGCTCTATCGTGCCGGGCGTGGAGGGGAAGGGATTGACGAAAGAGTTTGAGTCCCACGCGGAAGTGTCCGGGTTCAGGCTGTCGCTCTGAAGAAGCCACGCCATAGTCTGCCTCGGCTGCGTCGCCGACTCGCCGGGACTGTAGCGCACTATGAGCCAGCGATTCGGCACGTACGGATAACTGAAGGCCTGACTCGGAGCGATAGTCACCTGCGGCGGGTCTGTGTAGCCTGTGCCAGCGCTCACTATGTTGATGCCGGTCACGATGCCGTTCGTCACGACCGCGGTGGCAAGTGCGCCCGAGCCGGACTGTCCCACGATTGTCACCACGGGCGGCAGGAGGTTGCTGTAGCCGTAGCCGCCGTTCGTCACAGTCAGCCCCGTCAATTGCCCGCCCGAAACCTCTGCCGTCGCGGTGGCCTGAACCTGCGTGCCGCGAGTCAGCGCCCTAGGCAGAGACCAGTGAAGGTGTACGCCGGGGTCGGGCGGGTCAGATATCTCGTCGGAGAAGGGAGCCGGAACAGCGCTCTGGAACTGCGGCACCTGTGAGTAGTCATTTTGCCAGCGATGAAAGACCACGGCGTTCTGCACAAGCTTATTGACGATGAGCGCATCGACACCTACGGGAACGAGCAAAGGGGATGTGTTGTCAGGCATAATCTTGATTCCTTAAAAACGGAGCGTGCTTCTCTTTTCAGAGCGTTCAGGAAGAATGCACCAGCACCAGCTCTTCCGGCGCGCGAACCATCTCTATGGCAAAGTCAGCAGGGCCGAGCGTGATGCTGCTTCCCGCGCCGTAAGCCGCATTGAGCTGCGACTGTAGATAGGGCTGCCAGGTTTTTACATCCAGCACCGGGCCGGGCTCCTGGCTACGAAAATATTTGCTTATATCGAGCGGCTGCTGGTTCGGGATGATTGAGCCTATGGGTTGATTCGGCGGCGCATCCGTCACCCACCGCACGTCAACGCCGAAGTCATCTTCATGCCCGAAGGCCAGGCTCTCCTTCGGCTCGCTTATCTCCACGCGGGCGGTCGTATCGGGGAAGAGACAGATGAGCAAATCAGGCGCGAGCCTGTCCATGCGAATCAAGCTGAGCGGCGTGGTGCCCGCAGCATCCGAGTAGGCCCTGACCTCAAGACCGGGCCAGCCTGAGACGACAGCCGAGCGAAGCAGAAAGCCTGCTATGCCCTGTGCCTGCGCGACTGTCGCGTCCGCTTGCTGGCTCATCGCCTGACTCGCTTTTCCGGTGCGCCTGCTACGCACGAGCATCGCGGCCTGCTTTGATGACGCCTGAAGCTTCGGATATATGAGCGACTGAGCCAGCAGGTCGCGGCTGCTCTGAATGCATATGCTCAGAGCGCCGCCGACGAGCGCCTCTATGTAGTTCGGGTCTACGAAGAAGAACCGCAGCGACTCCTTCGGCAGCATGCGCGCGTCGGGCACAAGGTTGACGAAGGGCACGCCGTAGAGAAGCCTGAGCTCTGCGAGCCAGTTGGCGACGTAAACAGCCGGTGAGTCCGAAGAGTTCGGCTGCTGCCCGTCGCCTGCGCTGTCCAGTAGAAGCTGCTGCACGGCGGGAATCTGATAGAGCTTCCTCAAGGTCTCTATCTTATTCGCGGCCTGCTGCGACGCGGGCACAGTGTCGAGCGCCTCCGCTTCCGGCTGTCCCGGCAAAGGAGCCGACTGAGCTATACGGATCGCGACGCCGTCCGAGAATCCATTCAGCAAGTAGCCCATGAAAGAGCTTGAGACGAAGTCTCGCTGTAAGAGCGTGCGTAGCTGTGTGACTGCATCTGCGCTCGATTCGGAGAGGTCAGGCACGCTCCCGAGCGCCTGAACATTTTTTGAGCCGAGCCGCCCTGCCAGCAGGTTGACCGTGCGATTCGCCCCGAGCCTCACTTGCAGGAGCTTCGTCCCGAAGCTCTGATCAGAGAGGGCGAGCAGGCGGCCCGTCTGCCACGCGGCCGCGTAAGACTCATCAAAGAGCGCGTTGGTCTGGTCGTAAATCATGGCCGAGGCCGCGCTCGTGTAAGTGTCGGCGTTGCGAAAGAGCGCTCTGGGCGCTGGCACCAGCGGGCCGCGATACCACGCGAAGGTGTCGTCGCCAATCATGGTGTCGTAGGCGAGACCCGTGTAGCCCTGCGTGAGCGCCTGCTGAACAGTCGCCTGAGTCGAGCCGGAAGTCTGCTGCTCGGAGGTGACGGGCAGGTGAAGCAGAAGGCCTGCGCCGCCCTGCGGCTCTCCCGCAATCAGGTTCAGCATGAGGTCTCGGAAATCTCCCGTCTCGGAAAGACAGGTGAAGTTCCAGCTGTAGAGAGAGACGAGGCGCACGCGCTCGGTTCCCGTAGGCCACGAAGGATTGTCAACCAGATAGCTCGCGTAGCCTTCGAGCGAAACCAGATGGGCCACCCACGGAGCGCCTATCTGCGCCGTCGCGCTCGCGTTCGTTCCACCTCCGCCGCCCGAGAAGACAACGCTCGGCGCAGAGGTGTAGCCAGAGCCTCCCTGCGTCAAAGTTATAGATGTGACCTCGCCGTTCTCGACCTGCGCCACTGCCGTCGCGCCCGTGCCGCCTCCGCCCGTGATTACCACGTCCGGCGCTGAGGTGTAATTCAAGCCGCCTTCGTCAAGCACCAGTTTCATCACAGGCCCCGCGCCCGGCGAAGGGAAACGATTGCCTATGACTACGGAGAACCAGCCGTTATCCTGCGCGGCGCTGGTCTCCTTGTCGCCCGTGTTGACCTGCCTACAGTGCGCTAGATACTTCAGCTCGTCCACGGGCGTCGTGGCCTTCGGCTCGAAGCGCGGCGTGACTTTGGTGAAAACGTCCGTCGGTATGTCTATCGCCATGCAGACGACGCCCCTGCGCGCTACGGCCGTAGCGCCCGTGCCGCCACCGCCGCTGATGGTCACTGTAGGGTCTGACGTGTAGCCAGTGCCTCCGCCCGTCAGTGTGATGGAGACAGCGCCGTTCTTAACCTGTGCAGTGGCGACCGCGCCCGTGCCGCCTCCGCCGCTAATCGTTACGTCAGGCGCTGACGTGTAGCCAGTGCCTGAGCTTGTGACCGTGATTGAAGTCACTTGATTAAGCATGTCCTCGTACTCTTCCGTGACCGCAGGCCCGAGCGTTCCCTGCGGCGGGTTGAGCACGTCGGGCAGGTTATAGGTTCCCGCGCGGCTCGGGTTGGCAAGGGTGCTACTGGTGTTTCCGGTTTCGGGCGCAATAATCTCGTCGGGCGAGAAGAGCAGCACGGCCATCCACGGCGTAGTCCTGTCTTCCGGCACGAGGAAGCGCTCCCACGGAAGATTCCGCTTTGTCAGAACTACGTGCGGAAGGTTCTGGTCGTAAGTGCCTATCCCGGCGGAGGGCGGAAAGACGCTCTGTATGTCGGCGGGGTCAAGCGCAAAGCGCGGCGCAACAACCGTGAAGGCTTGCTTGAGCGGGGCGCTCGTGGGGAAGTTCTGATTAGTAATCGCCTTGCCGCCCGGAGCAAGCGCCGTGCTGTTGACGACCTGCTGAACGGAGATGGTGTAATCGCCCGCGTCCAGCGGCGGCAGGTAGTTGTCATAAAAGCGTATGTCGCCCGCAGGGATGGAACCGTTGCCGTTCGTGTTTCCGTTGTTTGTAGAGCTCATAGCCGTTCGCTCCAGAGGGTTAATAGAAATTGCGTTTGTCGTCGTGACTCAAGCAGGCCAGGGCCTCGTTACCGGCCCACGGGTGATTCAAGCATGGGCGGCGCGACGAAGCTGAGATTGATATAAGAGACCAGCTCCGAGAGGTCTCCGTTTGCGCCCGCGTCGTAGCCGAACCCGGCCAGCGCGCTGAAAATCGCCGCGCGATTCGAGACGGGCGAGTCTGCCGCGGAGTCCTGCATGATGGTGCTTGCGATTGTTTGCAGCGACGTGCTGGAGGTTTGCGGCTGACCCGACTGCGCCGCCTGCGGTATCGGAAGATAATTCTCCTGATTGGCGTCCGGGTTGATGGGGTCGTAGCTCAGGTTCGCCCTTGGAATCGGAGCCGGGCCGGAGGGCTGCTGCACCTTCGGCGTGATGTTCTGAAGTCCCGTGAGCCTGCCCGGCAGAGTGTTCGAAGCGGGAGGCGGCGTCGCATCCTTAGAGATGGGCTGGCCCCAAGTGGCTTCCGGCACGCTGCGGGTATTCAAGGCCCAGTCCCAATCATTGTTAACGTCCTGATTGTCGCCGTCCTCGAACGTGACCGTCAGAGAAAGCACGGAGGTCACGCAGTTGATGCCCATGGGACGCACGCCCACGTAGTAGCCGTCCGAGCTTCGCGCGCACGACGGGGCATTTGCGTCAGGCGGCACGAGCGTCGGCGGCTCAAGCTGCGTCGTGGAAGAAGGCCCAACCAAATCAAGCTCTGTCAGGGGCCACGCCGACTCTACGGTGAAAGTAAATTCGTCAGCGCGAACGAGCCAGCGGCCGTCAGAAACGGGTTGCGGGTACTGTCCCGCGTTGATGACCAGCTTGATGACGTTCTGGAAAGGAGGATTGTCGTCTTCGGCCGCCATAGCCATAGACTTCATCATAGGCGCTGGCTGCTGCGACTTAGGCTTGTCCTGCGGGAGCAGGGTCTGGAAATCGCTGAACTCAAGATAGTCGTTCCCTTGCCCGTAAGAGGGGCCGAACGAGACGGTGAAAGAGACAATCCAGAGGTGTACGTGAACCTCGCCTCCCGTGGGCGGCCCCCACATGTTCAGGTCTGCGCCAAGCTCTACCTTTATGGTCGTGGTCACGAAGAGCAGGTGAACGCGATAAGAGACGCCTATGCTGATGCCTATGTCGGCCGTGTAGTAGAAGGGCTTCCACTGAATCAGGAAATCTGCGTAGGCAGTGAACCACGCCGACAGGTTGCCGGAATGAAACTCCAAGTCGAGCGAGCCTCCGCCCATCACGCACGAAGGAGTGAGCGCGAAGTAAGCGCCGCCCTTGATGCTTATCTGGTCGCTGAGCTGCCAGTTAAAGCCTAAGCGCGGCTCGTCCGGATACCACTCGGGCTTATTGAACTGCGGGTGATAGCCGCCTATGGTCAAGACGAAATCGCCCGCGTGCTGGCTCGGAGAGAACCAGACGAAGAAGGCGAAGCCGCCCGTCAGGTGACACGCGGGGTCTATGACGTAGGAGTTGGGCGTGATGACGGCCGTCGCCGAGAAGAGACCGTCCGAAGGGTCTATGATTACTTCGAGGCCAAGCTCTACGTAGGCGTAGGTGACGGGGCCAGCCTGCGGCAGCTTGATTCTTGAAAGCCCAAGCACCGCTATCTCAAAGTGGTCGCCGAACTCTACCACGACGAGCGCGTTCGAGTTGATAAGCTCAAAGGAGGTGAACTGAACGCCCGCCGCTATCCAGTTGACTCCCTGCGCGGGCTGAACCCAGTCCTGTATGGCCTGTAGCGCCGCTTGCGGCCCTGCGTCGGCCCCGCCAATCTTTGAAGGGTCAGAGAGGCCAGCGACGAACGGGAAGTTCTGAACCTGGTCTTGTGTGGGCAGCTTAAGCGAGCGGTTATAGCCGAAGCCCGCCGAGAGGCCCGTGACGAAGAAGAAGGCTGGCCCGCCAATCGGAGCATTGAGGAAGGCGAAGATGAAGAGCGACGGGTGGCCGTTCAGACTGGCCCATGAGCCGAGCGCACTGATAGACCAGCTCGCGGCCTTTATCAGGGCCTCGCCGTTATACTCTATGATGTCCTGTCCGTCTACGTTGACGTGCGCTTTGAAGAGCCCGCCGCTCACGTCCACGGGCCCCTGCGAGAAGGTTATGTCTAGCCCGTCAAGCCCAAGCTCGTAGCTGCCCAAATCGCCCGGCGACTTCAATGGGATGCCTATGGAGAGACCTTTAAGGTCAATCTCAAGGCCGCCGAGCGCCACGTCGCCGTCGAAGAGGAAAGACACGCGCAGGTCAGGATTCGGCTGCGGCCACTCTACGCCGAGGCGCTGGCACTGTAGCGGCCCGAAGGCTTGCTGCACGGGAATCCAGACGGTGTCGGTCGGGGTGTCGTCCGGCGCGTAGAGCTGGAAGTTGACCTCGGTCGGGTTGTCAGGGTCGGAGAGCCACGCGACCGAAGCCGAGAAGGCAGGGTTGACGGGCTGTGTGTCTGCGCCCGCGCCGCTCGATGATTCGGAGCCCGACGACAGAAGGTTCTGGGCCACAGGATTGCCGGAGCTTCCTGTGACGCCCGCCCCTAGCGGAAGGCCAAGGTGGTCTAAGCGCACGGCCCCGCCCCACAGAATCTTGCTCAGGTCTGAGAAGTCCAGAGAGAGAGAGAAACGTAGCTCTACGCCTCCGAGCCTTGTGCCCTGAATATCGAAGAGCGGCTTGTCGTTGCTCCCCGTGAAGTCGAAGCCGAGGCTCATGAGCTCAACTTTAGGCTTGAAGCTGAACTGGGTCTTGTTGACGATGTTGACGAGCAGGATGGTGACGCCGGGGCCTGCCATCTCTCCCTTGGGGTCTGCGCGGCCCGCCCAGTTGTTGCTGTCGCTTTCTCCCGTTAGCCACTTGCCAATCTGCAAGACGAACTCAGGCGAACTCGCAGCAGTCGAGCCGGACGAAGCGCCCGGCGAAGCGTTGCCGCTGCTTCCCGCAGCTTCTGCCGAGCCCGTGATTTTTATGTCCTCGACCGTAAGGCGCACGCCGTAATCCGTGCCGCCGCCCGCCGAATCTTCGCCAACGATGTAGATGCCGCCCGTGCCCAGCGGGAAGACGGGGTTGTTGTTACTGGCCAGTATGCTGAGCGCTTCCGAAACAAGCTCTTCGGCAATCGCGGCTGGCGTCATAGTCGTAAACTTCGTCAGCGCGCCCAGAGAGTACTGCCCGTTCAACACAAGGATGTCCAGGTCAGTCAGCACTTCACCGATTTTCTTGCTCGTCGAAGGGATGGGCGTAGAGAGCCACCCGGCCACGGTCTGGCTCCCGAGCACGGCGTTGACCCAGCCGGCGAGCGTAGTGTTCTGAAGGTCTGCGAGCGTCTGCGCCGTTGACTGCTGGGACGCGGGCTTCATGTTCACGAACTGAAGCGTGAAGTTGGGCGCGGTGTCCGAGAAGTAGATGTTGCCGACGAACTCAAGGCCCGTGAAGGTGACGGGGTTCCCGCCTGAGTCCGCCGGGAAAGTACCATTCGTGTCGTTTATGCTGAGCGCTATCGTGACGGGATAATTCGCGGAGCCCGTGACGATGACTGGCGTGGCCACGGGCAGATTGAAGAGCGGAAAGTAGACCCAGCCCGTAATCTGTATGGCAGAGTCTTCGCCCGTGAAGGGCCACCATAGCCCTACGCCCACGGTCTGGGGCGGGGTCTGGTCGCTCGACAGGGGCAGAACTATATAGATGCCGGTCGGCGCTCCGTTCCAGTTGAGCGCGTACCACTCTTTATCCTGAGGCGTGCCGTCCGCGGGCTTGCCCAATATGTCCCGGAGCAGCTTCAGTATGTCCTTGGCGTCCGAGGGAATCTTCTCAAGATAAGAGAGAGGGTTCTGGAACCAGTCCAGATTGAACTCCGCGCCGTCGGGCTGGTTGAGCAGTCCGAGCAGCAAACCGAAATCTACTAGCTTCTGGTCCAGAGCGCCGGAAGGGATGGGAATCGTGGCCATGTGCTACCTGCTTTCAGGTGTTTGAAGGGACAGGAAGTTAACCTTGAGAGGCCGAAGAGCGCACTCTCTTTGACGTTGTCGCGTTGTTAGCCCCGAAGACGGCTTGTTAAGGCGGAGACCCCTTAATGCCGCCATCAAAGGTTAGTAGAAGTTTAGATAGGAATCCCGCGCTTCATGGATTTAACGTGAAGACAGCAGGAAGGCAATAGCTCGTAAACTGAAGGCTATAAAAACAGAACTGCCAAATTCGGGTAGAGACTAAAGGCATTCATGCCGCGTGTCAATAAAAATGTCTTCGGGCGCGATGAAGACACGGAAGCGGCCCACCTGTTCGGTCTGGGGAGACTTCAATTCATGGGCTCGCACAGCGCGCCCGCGCACACGTCGTCCACAGCCTCAAGCATGTGGCGGGCAAAGCGCTTCGCCGTCTCAAGCGATGAAGAGTCCAGACGTATGAGGAGATTAACGCGACGCAATATGAGAGTGCCGGAGCCAGGCTTGCCGTAAGGGCTCTCGCCTATGGTGTATGCCTCGTCGCCAAGGCCCTCTACCTTTCTGATGCGGACGGGCACGCTGACAGGCGAGCGCAGGAACTCTGCCAGGGACTTCTCGGCATCGTTGGAGTCTGTCATCTGATAAGTGATCGTAGAGACGTACTCCTTGTCGAGCGTCCAGCTGTGCATGAAGTATTTATTCTCGGCCCCCTTGCGCTCGTCCCTTTGCTCAAGCTTCCAGTCCGGCTCTTTCTCCTTGACCACACGCACTATCATCGAGAATAAGGACTCATTCTCCTGTGCTTGCGCCATTGCCTTCCCGCCCGCGTGAGCGAGAATGATGAGCAGGACGAGCGGGCACAGGAGCGCCCTTCTCATGTAGCTACTTCGCGAAAAACCTGGTGCCGACGACATTGATTTTATTGCTCGTTCGAAGGGTGGCGGTGTGCTTATCCACCTCTGTCACGTCGATTGCCAACCTGGAAGCAAGCTCCTCCCGCTTGATACCGGGGTTCATGCTTATGCTCAGACGCACGGCCTCTTCAGTGGCGCGCGTCACGTCAACCGGAGGATTAACCACTACGGGCGGCGCGTCAAGGTTTTTCGGAACCGCCCACCAGCGAACCGTGAAGGTCTGCGACTCCTGCGTATCTCTGCGCCGGTCTTTCAGGGCTACTATAAATTCCTTGGTGCCCGTGCTGTGATAAGCGAGCATGGCGGGCACAGTCCCAAAATCCTCCAGGTCTCCGAAGAAGTCAAACTCGCCCGAGGCCGTTTGTCCTTCTACGAACGCGAGCACTATAGCGCATGGGCCAGCCTCTTGCAGGTGGTCAATGACATTGCTTTGCCGGTATTCGCCCGGCCTCACGTCCACAAACTTGACCGTCCCCGTAGAGACTCTGCCCGACTGCGGGATGCTTATGTTGACGCGGCTCTGCGCTGCGTCGTCCGTGACGGTCACGCCCGTGCCCATGAAGTTAAGTCTGGTGCGCGTGCCTACGCTTGTGCCTTCGTCTTGCACCTCAACTTTCTGCGCGTGCAGCAATGTGCCCGGCAGGTTCTGCACGTTTAGCTGGTCAGCGCCGCCTGCCTGATGCGTAGGGGCGTGCGGGAGCGGAGTCCTCGCGTTTGAAAGACGCGGGTCGTTGGCCTCACAGACCTTTCCCGCCTGCGCGCTCGTTGAGTAGTCCGGCTGGATTTGACTGCCGGAGATTTTCACGCCGTTAGCCGTGCTGGGCGTGATGCGGTCGCTTCCGTCCAGCACGAGGCCGTCGCCAAGATTGGCCGCGATGAGATTGCCCGAGAGCTTTACTCCCTGACCCGTGCGCGCGGCTATGTGATTGGCGTCGAATATGAGCCCGTTGCCGAGGTCTGCGCTGATGTGATTGCCGTCGAAGATAACGCCTTTGCCAAGGTCTGCTTTGACGTGGTTGCCGTCGAACATCAGTCCCTTGTCTATGTCCGCGCTGATGTGGTTGCCGTCGAAGACAGTCCCGCGCCCGAGGTCTGCCGTGATTGAGTCGTTATCAATCTTCAGACCCTTATCGACCTTGGCCGTCACGTTGGCCAGCCCTAGCCCGCCGTCTGCGGCCGTTAAGCCGTCGAAGAATTTGAAGGCGGTCACGGCAGGCAAGACCTGCGTGGTCTTGTTGCTGACGGGAATCTCAGGGAGCTTGCCGATTCTCTTTTCGCCGCAGGCTATTAGATTGTAGAGCAGCGGGTTGTTGTAGACGTACTGGTTCGAGGGGAACTTCTCCACACCCGCCAGCACGCTGTCCTCTCCTATCCTGGCGCTCGCCAGATAGATGCAGTGGTCTTCCTTGCAGGAGGGGCAGGTTCCCAGCTCTTCGTCCCTGAAGATTTTCGCGGCTATCAAATCGCTGATGCGCTCAGATTTAATCCCGACTGCCGAGCTCTGGTTCTCGGCGCTCTGCTGCGTGGTCTGGGGGAAGAAGACCGTGGCTTTGATTTCCGTATCGACGGTCGTCTCGCCCGCGCGAAGCAGGTACGGCTTTGTCACGACTCCGCCCGCCTGCGTCAGAGAGAAGCTGATGCGCTTTGTCAGAGGCGGTATGCCCTGCACGACCGAGAGCTGCCCGGCAGGCGAGAAGGCCTCTTCGACATCCACTGTGAGCGTGCCGTTTATGTTCTTGGGCGTTGCGATGAGCAGAACCTCGAACACGTCTTTCGGGTTCACCCAGAGCGGCGCTATCCGTTCAAGACGAAAGCGCGCGTCCTCGAAGACCACCTTCTTCGAGCTGGTGAGCTCGCAGAAGTTCGCAGAGGCGGCGGGCGCAGTCTCTTTGATGACGACCTTGAAGCCTTCGCGTATCCGGTTGTAGTCGCAAACGTCCCCGCACGAAGAGGTGTTGGCCTGCGCGCGTATGGGCTCGCGTATGCACTCGTCGTACACGAGGCAGAAGTAGATGGTCAGGTTCTGCGTGACTATGTCGTCGCGGTAGCCTTCCATGTCCTTGAGGTCTGTCTTCGTGTAGTCTGAGCCGACGACGATTTCGCGGCCGCAGCAATCAATGGCGGCTCCCGCCTTGAGAGTGAAGCCGCCGCCGTTAGTGTTCTTCAAGAGGTTGAGCCCGCAAACGATGCCGCGACCGTGAACCAGCCGGTTCAGCAGGTAGCGCTTTCCGTTGAAATATTGTTGCTCGGCATCGAAATCGCGCACCATCATCGGCTTGCCGAAGAAATAGCGGTTGCGCTCAAAGCCGCGCAGCGAACAGTTGTTGTCTTCTACGTCAATTACCTGTGCCATAAGAGCGCGTCCCTTTCATTCAAAATTGCCGGAGAGTTCTGAAAAGCGAAAGCCGGTTACTTAATTCTAAAGCCTTCCACGGTGGTCGCTCCCTGGTCGGCCCCGACCTTGTAGGCGTACCAGCGCACGCGGAACCCTTTCATCTCCCTTGATTCAACGAGGTTGCCCGGTCGCGCCAGTACTCTGAAAGTCGTAGACCTTCTGGTTGCCGCAGCGCCGAGCGTAATCTGGGCCGCCAGGTAGACGTTGTTGTATCCGGCAGCATTGGCGCTCTCAGGGTCGCCTATGAAAATCGTGCTCGGGTTCTTCTCCGTAGGGTCTTTCTCCAGACTCAGTATGAGACTGATGAGCCCCTGCCCCAGGTTCGGAGTAATATCGCCGCTTATCACCGGGGCGTTGAATCCTTGCGGAGTGTTGAAGATGACAGTCCCCGTTGTAGAGTCCGTGGAATCGGATTGTCCGGCAAGAAATTTTGTCCACGCGCCGTCAACGAAGATGTAAGCGGTCTTCTCATCTTCAACGAAGACGGCTGTGCCTGCGTCGGGTGTGATGAATTTCCATGCGGTGCCCGTGCCTACGGCTATCTCGTTCTGATGCCCGCTCCACGCGCCTGAGAGGTTGGTGAAGGTCAGAAGGTACCGTAGCCCCGCGTTGGGCGCGGGCGGCGAAGTGAGGTCTTTGTCCAGCACAGACTCCTGCCAATCGAGCCCCGCCATCTTCGCGTCAACCAGCGAGTCCACGTAGAGCTTGGTCACCAGGTGCGTTTCGGTCACGGGGTCTTTGCCCGAAACGTTCTCAAGGAACCTGATGTTCGTGCCTTTGATGTTGCCGTCTATGCGAAGGTTCGGGCCGTTGAACTTCAGGCCGCCGTCCGTCTCAAGCGGAAGCGCGTGCGTGTGATTGCCTTGCGCGGCCTTGTTGGAGTTGCCCGCGCTGCCCGCAGGGCCCACGGCCGGAGGCACCGTCGTATCGAACTCAACGGAGACGTTGCTCGCGTCCACAATCACGCCCACGCCTTTGCCGACCGAGATAGTCGCGCCGCTCGCTACGAGACCGTTTCCGGCGGCCACGTCCGGCATGGCCAGAAACGCAGACCAGTTTCCACCCGTGAAGAGATAAGCGAGCTTTTCATCTTCCACGAACAGTGCCGTGCCTTCGTCTGCTTGCGTGAACTCCCAGGCCGCGCCGTTCCACTCGGCTATCGACTTAGTCTTGCCAGCCCAGGTGCCCAGAAGCGCCGCTTCAAAGAGCAGGTATCTGGCACCTATGGGAGGCGCGTTAGGCGGCGTGGTCAGGTCTTTGTCCAGCACGGACTCCTGCCAGTCGAGCCCGCTCACCTTCGCGTCAACGTAGCTCTTCGTGACGAGGTGCTCGGCAAGGACTGGACTCTGGCCCGAGACGGGATTAAGGAACTTGATGGTGTTGCCGCCAACGTTGCCGTTGATGCGGAGCTTGTTGGTCAGAAATTCAAGACCGCTGTTCGCGGCAAGCGGCAGCTCGTGCGAGTGGTCGCCGCGCGAGAGCTGGTTTGACGTTCCGGCCGTGGGCGGCATGCCTACGGGCGTGGGCACAGTCGCGGAGTAATCCACAGAGACTTTATCCGGGCCGACCACGATTCCGTCACCCTTGCCTACGGAGAGAATGGCTCCGCTCGCTTCGAGGCCGTTGCCTGCGGCGACAGTAGGCGTGGCCAGAAACTGAATCCAGCCTCCGTCAACGAAGAGATAGGCCATGTTCTCGTCTTCTACGAAGACGGCTGTGCCTTCGTCCGGCGCTGTGAAATCCCATGCGGTGCCGTTCCACTCGGCTATGGAGTTGGTCTTACCGGCCCACGCGCCCGCGCCAGCGGGAAGGATAAGGTAGCGGTCGTCCGTAGCGGGAGACGCGGGCGGTGCTGCGAGGTCTTTGTCCTTGACAGACTCCTGCCAGTCGAGGCCCGCAATCTTCGAGTCGATGGCCGCGTCAACGTAAGCCTTGGTCGTCAGATGAACGGGCTGCACGGGGTCTCTGCCAGAGACCGTGTTGAGAAAGCGTATGGCCGCGCCGCCCACGTCGCCGTTAATGAAGAGACGGTTGCCGTTGAATTGCAGGCCGGGGTTCGTGTCAAACAGCAGCGCGTGTACGTGATTGCCGCGCGGCACGTCGAAGGTCGTCCCGTGCTGGTTGGCCGGGCCTATGGGTTGCAGCGAGTTGACCTCAAGGTCTTTGAAGGTGATGAAGAAGTGGCCCGGCCGCTCCGTGCCTTCCTCTGCCAGCATGCTGGCCCTGATGCATTCCAGAATCTCTGCCGTGCGCTCAAGCGTGTACTTGAAACGGCGCGTGCGCGTGAGGTTGATTGAGCCGACGGAGTTCAGCTTGCCCGACGCGAAGTTCAGCGTCAGCTCCGCTATGTCCACGCACTTCTCCTCTTCCGTTGGCTCATCGGCGCAGTCCTTGAGTCTCTGCCCCGCCTCGCGCAGCTTCGCGTCGGCTTCTGTGAGCACCTCAATCTGCGTCGTGGGCGGCTGCCCGGCGATGGGTAGCGTGCTATTGATGCTAATCTTCAGGGTCGGGCCGGAGCTTGCCGCCGCGGGCGCTTTCAACTGGTAAACGTAGATGAAGAACTCTCCCTGTCTGAGCGTGGCGGGCGGCGTCGGGAACTGCGAGGGCGGCGTTGGCTGCGGCTCAACGAGCGTGGCGTTGGTGAAGGTGTCCGTCACCTGCACGTTCGAGACGTTGTCGGTCAGGGCCGTGACTTTGACAGCTACCTCAAAGGTGCTGTTCTCTCGCACCCAGAGCGGCGCGAGCCTTTCGACGCGCAGGTTGGCGTTCTGGCCCACGTAGACCCTCTCGCTCATCCACTGCTCGCAGAAGGTCGGGTCTGAGGCGGGAGGCTGAGGGCGCGGCGGAAGAATCTTGAAGATGTAGGCTTCGCGCGTGCGATTAAAATTACAGACCTCGTCGCAGGCGGAGTTTTTCATGGAGGGGATGGGCTCCTGCCAGCATTCCGTGTAGCGCAGGCAGAGGCGCACGGTCTTGGTCGTGGCCGGAGAGACGGGCGGCTCAATCTCCATCGTGTCCAGGTCCAGCTTTGCCTCAAGGGGTACGACTATCTCGTGCCCGCACGCGTCTATGGCCACGCCCGGCTTGAGCGTCACCACGCGGGGCGAGCTGCTCGTGGTGACTTCGAGCCCGCAGGCGATGCCGCTTCCGAAGAGCAGTCGGTTGATGAGCCACCTCTTACCGTTGAGGTATTCCTGCTCCTGGTTAAAATCGCGCGCCGTCATCAATTTGCCAGCGAAGTAGCGGTTGCGGTCAAAGGCCGCCAGTTTGCAAAGCTCGTTCATGTTATTAGTCGTCGTGTTATCGTTAGCCATCACAGCCTCCATTGAGAAAAACGCTACGGCAAAGCGCTCTAGCTGAGAGTCATGTCTATGTTCAAACGCGAACGCCTTTCAATCTGGCCCGAATCTTCGGCGTCCGTGAGCACGGTGTCGTGCGGCATCGCCCCGCCCAAATCAAGTCGCATGTCCGGCTCGGAGAGATACGTGTTGATGTCCAGATAGGTGTGCATGTCCAGGTAAATCCAGGGTTGAAGCGAGAGCAGCCCGGCGCAGGTGTGCGCGGGCTTTTCCGACTTGAGTATGCGGTTAAGAGCGCGGCGGTCGTCCTCGCCCCTCAATTGAAAAGGCTTCAGCAGCACGCAGAAGCAGTAAGGGTCTGCTTCGAACAGGGCTCGAAGGATTTTGACGCCATCCAAATTCGCGGCGGCGTCCTCGCATTCCAGTTGAAAGCGCTCGACGATGATGGGACGCTCGCCCGTGTAAATCTCTATTATCTCTTCTATGCCTGCGCGCGTGCCGCGCTTTTTGTAAAGCTCAGGCGCACGGGTGATTAGTTTTCGCAGCCGCTCGTCCGACCAGTTCTTGTCAACGGCTATGGCGAGCCATGAGCCTATCCAGTGCAGGAAATCCTGAGCGCCGCGCGCGGCCTCAGGGTCGAAGAGGCGCGCGATGTGGTCTATCTGCCGCTCCATCGCGCCGAAGAAGGTCTCGAAGACCGAGAGAAATCTTTCCAGAAAATCGCGGCTGCGCTCGTCGTCCTGATAAACGGCGGGCAGGTACCTGAGGTAAGAGACACGGGGGAACTCTACGCGCACGCTCTTGAGAAGAGGCGACGAGAACTCGCTGCCTATGAACTCTATCTTGAGCCAGAGGTAGCGCCCCTCTCCGCCCCTGATGAGAGCATCGCTCGCGTTGACTACCGGCGACGACCAGCCGAGGTTGTTCTTATCCGTGAGCGGCTTCGTTTCATCTTGCAGCAAAGCGTCCGTCGCCCCCCTTTCTTCGCCTATCAGGTACGAGACGCGCAGCTGCGTGTTCTCTGGAAGCGAGGCGTCGAGGACAAACTTGTGCCAGGTGTTGCCGGAAGCGGCGCTGTCGAAGCTGTGCGAGAAGTAGGTTCCGGCGACGAGCGACGTTCCCGAGAGCTTCAGAAATTTTTCCAGAGGCTTAAGCACGACGAGCCTCTCTTTCGCAGCCGTGTCCGAGGTCGCCGCCTCCTTGTTGAAGACGTAGATGCGGTTCTCCGCGTCAACTACGAGCTGCAAGGCCGCGCCGCGAAAGCCAACGACCTCGCCCGCGTATTGCCCGTTGCCGTCGAAGATGCTGATGAAGCGGTCGTCCTCCTGATTAGAGCCAAGCGCGTGTCTGTCGCCGACGTAGATGTTGCCTCTTGAATCGGTGGCTATGACCGAAGCCTCGAACTCCGCAGGCAGCCTGCCCTTATCAATCCACTCCTGGAAGACTATGAAGTCCGCGTCCTCAAGCGTGCCGTCGTGCGTGTCGAAGCGCAGCACCTTCCCCTGTAGCGTGTCCAGCACGTAGAGCGACTTGTTGAGCGCCACGGCAATCGAGACCGGCTTGGCCGTGCCAAGCTCGCTCTCTCCGATGATGGAGATAAGGTTTCCCTCGGCGTCGAACTTCAGGACGGCAAGGTTTGATTGGTCTAAGGCGTAAAGGTTTCCGTCCGAGTCAACCGCGAGGTCTATGGGCTCAAACGGCTTCGTGAGCTTCAACGTCTTATCCGCGGAGACGGGCTCGGGCGGAATCGTCCACCTCACCTGCCAGTTGACGGCCGCCAGCGCGTAGACCCTCTGCTCGCCTTCCGTGTCCGCGACGAAGAAGTTGCCGGGCGCGTAGGTGATGCTCGTCGGCTTCTTGAAGGGCAGGTCGAAGCAGTCCAGCCGCTCGAAGTATTTCTGTCGCGGCTCGTAGAGCCAGATGGCTCGCTCCTCTCCGTCCAGAAAGTAGAGCATGCTGCATTCGGCCACGGCGAAGTCCGTCAGCGTCAGCACCCCGCCGAGCTTGTCCAGCTCTACTTCCAAATCCGTCGTGTACTCGGTGGAGCTGCTTATCTTGAGCCCTTCGTCCGAGACGCTGAGATTGACGGGCACGCCCTCTTCCCACGCGCCTCTGTTATTGAGCACAAGAAAGCTCGGCTCGCTTGTTCGACAGCTTGTCACCTTGCCCTCCGGCATTCTTCTTCAGAGAACATCACCTCTATGCGGTGTGTGCCCGGAACGACGAGCGCCTGCGGCGGTATCAGTATGTTGCCGTCCGCATCGCGCGCTATCTCTTTGCCCACGGCTGTGAGCACGACTCGCTCAACGCAATCCACTCCCTCGACCAGCTCTATGACCTGATAGATTTCCGACTTGAAGACGGTGCGGCCGAAGGGCCAGCCCGTGCTCCTGGGGTCTGACTCGACGGGAAGCGGCCTGAGGAAATTATTGAGCGCCGTCACGACGCGCTCTACAACCGTGCCCGCCTCAAAGCCGGTCTTCGGAGAGATGGTCGCCTGCACGCTGACCTCCACGTAGTCTGGCGGTATGACGTAGACCTTCGTCGTCACCAGCCGGTGTTTGTCCAGGTGGCGGCAGACCGTCTTGAGAAAAGCCTCGCTCGGGATGGGCTTGACGGCGGGAGCGTAGGGGACGACGACCACCGTCACACAAGCGGGCGCTTCGCTTTCCGGGTAGCCCGTCATGCCCGGCTTATAAAGCGGGATTGCCTTGGAGCGCGCAACCCTGAGGCCCGGCGTGGCACGCGCAAGGTATTCGTAATCGTCGGAAGTCACGGCCTGATACTGTGTCTTCAGGTCTCGGCGCACGCGCGTCTTAGCTTCTTCCAGAGTCTCTCTGAGCGCGCCGCCTGAAGCGGGCCGCCGGTTGACGACGCGCAAGGACTCCATAGCCTCCGCCAGATTTATGCCGAAGGGCTCGACCATCTTCGTCAGGCTCTCTTTAAGAACGTTGCCCCTGTCGGCGGCGGTCGTGCGGTAAGCTATGACGCGAATGTTTTCGCGCGTCTCGTCTTCGGGCGACTGAGGGATGCGGCCCGTCTCACCGTCTCCGAAAATTATCTCGCCCGTTAAAGGGTCTAGGGTGAAGTGCGGGTCAGTAGACCCGGAAGCGTCGAAGTCGTCGACGCGAGTGAAGTCGCGCCAGCGCGTGTCAACCTGCGGCGCATCGCCGAACTCCACGTAAGAGACGGGCGACTGGTAGGTCTGCGCGGGGCAATGCGCGGCGAAGGTCAGGCTTATCTCTCCGAAGATAGCGCCGCCGGACACGGCCTGAGCTTCGTACTCGAAGGAGACCACTTCTCCTTCGCGCAGCTTCTTGCGCGTGAAGACGGGCTGAGCGTCTTTTATCTGAACGCCGCCGCGACAGCGCTCTGTGATTCTCACGCTGCACAGCTCGTGCTTTGCTTCCAGCTCGACCTTGACCTTGAAAGGCCCGGCCTGCGTGACGCGCGTAGGCGTCGTGCGCCTGAAGCTAAGCAGGCAGTCGACCGTGACTTCCTCCGTGGTGAAGGGAGACTCGTCCGCTCTCTCTTCGATTTGAAGCGCGAAGTCATTGGGCATGACGCCCGACTGTGTGAGCGCGAACGACTGGCCCGGCAGGCCGTTGCTGCGGCCAATGAGGCGCTGCGCCTCGAACTCCGGCAGGCACGCGACGAGGCGAATGTTTCCTTTGCCTGCGGGCGGAATCCTGCCCTTCAAGCCGTCGCCGAACTCTATCTCAAGAATCGCTTCCGCCTCTTTAGGCCTGAGCCTGTAATGCGCGTCGGTCGGGCCTGAAGAGTTAAGATTATTCTTGCGCTCCCAGTCTCTCCAGCGCCCGTCCTGCCCGCGCACCTGCACCAGAGGTGTGCCGTAAACGGCAAGGAAGCTGTCCGCCCTGAAGACCTGATTGGCTTTGCCAGTGCCGTCGAAAGAGACGGCTTCGCTGATGGTCTCCTGCTGCATGACGGGCGCGGTGTTGAGGTTGATGGTGTCAACCTGCGGCGGCACTTCGTAGCCTGCCTGCCGGACAACAGCGCGCAGCCAGTAAAGCTCTTCGCGTATAGGATGAAGCGGCCGCGCCTTCATCGCGGCGGGCGCGGTGAAAAAGATTCTGCCGCTCTGAGAGAGCATCAACGTCTCGTCGCCCTTGAGCTGTAAGAAGGTCTGGCAGGTCAAAAGCTCGGAGAGGTCTGTCGTGCGGCTAGCCCCAAGGATTCTTTGCAGCAGGTGCTTTTGTGCGTCGGGCGCGAGCTGCTTGAAGGTCTGTAGCGCCTGAACCTCACGCAGCAATTGCCCACGCGCCTCGGAGCAGAGAGCATGGAAGCTCTCGGGTTTCTGACTGAGCCGCGCGAAGAGCGTCTCAAGGTCTGCGATGATGTCTAGCGGCGTCCAGACATCCTTGCCGCCCTCGTCCTTCAGGTATTCCCACGCGACGATGGCCGAAGGCGTAATAGCAGCTTCTTCATCGCCGTGGCTCCCGCGTGCTACCGGGTAATCCTCGAACATATTGAACGAGACGGCGAAGGTCTCTCCGACCGGAAGGGGCTGGCCGCTGCTGTAAACCACGTGGCTCCCCTTCTCTTCCCTGACGATGAAGGTGGCCTTCTCGCCGCCAGAGCCGACGAGAGTGACCTTCGGCGGAGTGTCGTCCAGAGCCAGTATGAGCCACGAGCCGCCGAAAGAGATTTTGATAGTATGGCTGTTGGGCTTACTGACCTGCGCCTGCTTCACCCACGAGAGATTGAATCTGCGCGACAGGTAATTTAAGAGACGCGCGTCTTCCGAATCCTGCCTGCTCTTCTTCGAGACGGCCGCCACCTTCTCCCACTCGAAGAGAGGCACGCGCTCAATGCCCAGATAGAGCTTGTTGCCCAGAGCCGCCGTCTCGTCGAAGGCGTAGAAGGAGAGCCCCTCTATGTCGTTGGCGTCCGTCTGGTCTTTGACGACCGCAGGCGTGATGGTGGCGACTCTCTTGATGCGCGCAGGGATGACCAAGAGCGGGTCGGCGGTCTCGAAGACCATCCCGGCTTCACCCACCAGCTTCGTGCGTCGAGGCACGGCGACACCCTGGTCGGGCGGAGGCGTGAAAGTAGCTTCGGCGCGGGCTGGCTGAGCCTCTCGCAGTTTTGTGCCGAGCAGCTTGAGGAACTTCAGGTAATTCGCCTCCGGCACGCGGTTGAGATAGTAGTGCTGCATCTCTGCGAGCCAGGCGAACAGCTCTACGAGCGTGATGCCGGGGTCGTGACGGTTGTGGTCAGTCCATTCGGGGGCGTCGCGCGGAATCAGCTTGACGGCCTCTTCAACCAGCGCCTCGAAAGTCTTGTCGTCCAGATTTGGCTGCGGCAGTGGCATCCTCTTTATCCCAGTGCTTTAGTCGTCACCTTATGCTCGCCGCTGAAGAGCAGCGTGTAGCCGGGCATCTCTACCGTCAGAGGCTTCTCTTCCGTGACGACGCGCGATGTGCCGAGCGCCGCGCCCGCAGGCGTCACGGCTTGCAGCGTCATCACCAGATTCTCTATGTGGTCAACGCCTGTGACCGCTTCGAGCAGTGCGTAAAAATCTGAGAGGCACGGCAGGCGGCCAAAATCCCAGCCGCGATTCTCGTAGCCGCCCGTCAAAGGGTGCAGGAACTTTTGCAGAGTACTGATGGCCTCGCTCTCAACCGAAGGGGCCAAGTCCATAGTGACGGGGAACACGTCCACGGTTAGCTTGACCTCAACGTAAACGGGCGCGCTCACTCTGACACGCTTCGGGAAAGAGACGACGTTCGCGGCCCGCTCGCTCAGGTATTTCTCAACGCGCTGTCGCAGGAGCGGCGAAGGAACGGGCCGGGCGTCCGTGCTCTTTGGAACGATGATGACTGTGACCCAGCCCGTCTGGAATTTGCCCTCGTCGTTGAAGGTCGGCAGGCACTTGACGCGAGAGATGGCGCGCGACGATTCACGCGCGAGCCACTCGAAGTCTTCGGCCGTGACGGCACGCCCGCGATGCTTAATCATCTGCGGCCCGCGCTCAAGGGTGTCTTCAATCAGCTCAGTGTCGGAGCCTCCGCCCGCCGCCTCTGGATTCTTGGCCTTCTCCACAAAAGGAATCGTCGTGCGAAGAGTCTTAATCTCGCCCGCAGCGACGTTGCCAGCCTCGCCGCCCCCGGCCCTGTAGGTCGCGCGTATGTTGTCGCGCCCTATGGGCGGCACACGACCGTGAACGCCGTCCCCGAACTCTATGAGGCCGAAGGTCTGGTCTATGGTGTAGACCCTGTCTGTGGCAGAAGCTTCGCCAAAGTCGTCTATGCGCCGCCACCTGACCCAGAAGGCAGTCACGTTTCCCTGGTCGTCCTTTTTCTCTTCCGCCGCGACGCCCGGCTCGCTGGCAAAGGCCTTGCGCTCGCTCTCTGTCAGCGCGTCCAGTTCGTTGACGTAGATGTCCTCGTCCATCACGGGGAACTTCGTCAGCGTGTACTTCTGGCTGGCGTCGCCGCTGCTTGAGCCGACAAGCTCGTCCCTGATGGTCTCGGCCTGACTGGCCCAGGCCGTGTTGAGATAGACGCCTTTGACTAGAGGCGCGAGAGTCACGTCCTTTAATTCCGGCGGCAGTCCGAAGTGCGGGTCAAGAGACTCAAGCGTCTGGTCGCAGACCTTCGCCTCTTTCTTCTCCGAGCCGGTCTCCTCTTGCTCGCCATTCGCATCAAGCGCGAACTCTGTGATGTCCTCGGTTATTTCGTGAAAGCTTTTGAGCTTCGAGCCGGACTTAAAATTCAGCCCGAGGTTCCTGCCGAGCGCGAAGGCGATAAGAGCAGACCTGTTTGCCAGAAGCCCCGAGCTTGCCTTGTCCTGTGCGCTTCTCTGCGCGAAGATTCGCAGGAACGGCTGGAACTTGTCCTCAACGTCTATCGCTCGAATCCAGAAGCCGGACTTTCCGAACCTCGATGTCTGCATGAAGTCCTGCTGGCCTATGAACTCGATTGTGCCGCTCATGGTCAGGTTCGCCGTGCCGTCTTCTATGAGAAGTCTGGCCCACTCGCCCTCGCCGTCCGAGGCCCGCTCTCTGAAGTACTCCCACTCGACGCGCGGCATGGTCTTCTCCGTGTACTCCTGCTCCTCCAGAGAGAAGAAGATGCTGATGGGCCCCTTGAGCGGCGGTTGGTCGAAGCCGAAGTAGAGAGTCGGGTGCGCGTCTTCGAGCGCGACGAAGGGCGAGAACTGTCCGCCGGGCGAAAGGTACTCGCCGTTGTTGAAAGTGATGGTGTTGTCGGGCGGCTGGTTCGAGTCGTAAACAATCTTCAGCTCGGAGATTTGCGGCGGGTGTATGTCTTCGGTGCTCAGCACAAACTCAGGCGTGTCCGTACTGTCTGTCCCGTTGCCGTTACCATTGCCATTACCTGACTCAGTCTTCGGCACGACCTTCTCCTGCCCGTAATCACCGAAGGCTATGCGAGCGCGAATCCAGTAGCTCTCGATGCCTCCGACCTTCACCGCTGCTATGTTGTCCGGGCAGGCGAAAGTGACACTGCCGTCTTTAGAGAACCTGTCGGTCGTGTCCGTCTTTCTAAGCAGCACCCAGCCTTCGCCGTTCCAGTACTCCCAGACGAGCGAGGCCGTGGGCTGAGGCGTCTGACCCTGCGAGACATTTCCGAGCGACGCCTTGATGCCGAGCGTGACCTGAGTTCCCTTTTTCGAGAACGCCTCCTGACTTGCTATGTAGAAGATGTCGCCCGGCCGGGGCCTCGGCCCGAAGGGAAGAAGAGGCGCGCTCACAGGGGGCGGAAGCTCAAGCGGGATGTCGTTTGAGAGCGCCGCGTCGGGCAGCACTCCTGCGTCGCCGGTAGCTGCGAAAGGCGTGACCTTCAAGCCGACGCTCGTCGCTTTCAGCTTCGTCAGCGCGTCCGCAGGCAGCAGGTCATTTTTGGTCAGCCCGCGAATCCAGCGGCTCTTGACGTTATTAATCTTGGTCTGCTTCAGCTCGTCCTTGTTGTTCTTGGTAAGCACGAGCTTGCCTGCGGAGACCTGCGCGTTCGTGAAATCGAACCACGCTTCGGTCTTCTTCTTCTGCTCGCCCACGACCTCCGTGCGCTCGCCGTAGTATTGCCACTTGACGTTGTCTCTCAGCCCGTTCAACGCGCTCGCCGTGAGCGTGGGCGCGAACGTCAGGCTCACGTTCACCTCGCTCTTGATGTTCAGCAGGTCGTTGTGCGAAAGATAGAGACCGTGCTCCTGTAGATTTGTATTTGAATCGGCAAAGACATCGGCACGCGCCCCTCCCGTCAGGGTCGAGGCGTGGTCGTAGAAGTCGTCCTCCGAAGGCACGACGCTGTAGAAGGACTGTAGCTTCGCGGGCGTGGCGAGGATGGCACGCTCGGTCTCGAAGACAATGGGGTCGCCGCCGGCGGGCGGGGCGGCTGCGGCCTGCGAGCGCGCAGGGATGGCGACGGCTTCTTTAGCGCCCGTGCTGAGCAGGAAGGTCAGCGGCGCACGCGCGGGCTGCGCTGGAAGGAGCTTGACGCCGAGCATCTCAAGGAAGGCTATGAAGTTCTTGGTCGGCACGTCGTTGAGCCGCCTGACCAATCCTTCCAGCAGCTTCGCGTAAATCTTCAAAAGGGCCGCGCCCGCGCCCGTCTCGCTCGCCGCCACCCACTCCGGCACGTAGACAGGGGCAAGCGAGCGCACCTCTTTGAGGATGGCTTCACGGTCGCGGCTGTCGATTTTCGGTGCCTGCACAAGCATCTCTTCTAGCTGCGCTCCTTCAGGTAAAAGGGGAAGACGAAGTTGAAGCGGTTGTTGGTGGCCCTGACTCTGTACTCAACGTCTATGTTGAGCTTTCCGACCTCTCCCTCTTCGGCCTGAACGTTAACGGCCAAGACCTGCGCGCGTGGCTCCCACTGCACGAGCGCGTCCTTGACGGCCGCCTGTATGGAGCCCATCACCGTGACGCTCATAGAAGCGAAGACAAAATCGTAGAGCCCTGAGCCGAAGTCCGGCCGCATGACGCGCTCGCCCTTGGCCGTCATCAGGATGATGCGAATGGACTCGCGCACGTCCTCTTCGTACTCGGACATGGAGACGCGGCCCACTGCGTCCGCCAGTACGGGAAAGCTCCATCCTCTTCCCAGAAAATCTTTGCTCATCAGAGTTTCCTTTGGCCTCTTAAAACTCTTACCCGATGATGACCGTAGGCTCGCCCATGGCGATGCTGTTGGGCGGGCCGCTCTCTACAATCATGTCGCCCTGCCGTGCCGCTGGCATGTTGTTGATGAGGACGGTCGTGCTGCCCATTGCCACCACGCCGCCCACGTGCGGCACAGGGCCCGTGGATAAAGGGCAGGCGTGAAAGTCCATGGCGGCTCGCCACGCGGGCTTGCCGCCGATGAGGACGTTGGCGCTGCCCGGCCCCGGACTGAGCGGCTTTCCATGCGCTGTCGGGTCTCCCATTCTGGCTGCAAACGGCATCGCTCTCTCCTCGCTCCTTAATTGATTTTGACAACGGAGCCCTGAATCGTAAGCACGGAGCTTGACTTCAGGGTGGCGGCCGCGTCGGCCGCAATCTCAAGCTGCATTCCCTTTATCTTCAAGCTAGACGTGGCCTCTATCTCCACCTGCTGCGCCTTGAGAGAAATCTTCGTCTGGCCCTCGAAGGCGATGGCGTTCTGCGCGGAGTCAATCTGTATGGAGTTGCTGCCCGTCTTGTCCTTAATCACGATTTTCTCCGAGCCGGAGGTGTCGTCTAAGAGCAGCTCGTGTCCCGCCTTAGTCTTAATCAGCACCTGCTCCTTGCCGTCCTCGTCGTTGAAGATAAGCTCGTGGCCGCTGCGTGAATGAATGACGCGCTCGTTGTTCTTGCCGTCGGCGTTGTCGCGCGGCGGTATGTCCACGCCGTTCCAGAGCGCGCCGAGCACGTAGGGGAAGCGCACGTCGCCAAGCTCGAAGGCGCACAGCACCTCGTCTTCAACCTCCGGGAGAAAGAAGGTGCCGCGCTCCTTTCCCGCCATCAGCACGGCTATGCGCGCCCAGTTGCTTTCGTCCTGCTCGCTCAGCCACGGGAACCTGACCTTGACGCGGCCAAGCTTCTCCGGGTCTTGAATGTTTGTGACGATGCCGACGACGACGCCGAAAATCTTGTCGGTGTGGTCTCGCATCTCCGAGTCCGGCATTAGTACTTCCAGCAGGTTCATGTAGCGTTCCTCGCAACGGAAAAGCGCACCGTGTAGCCATCTTTTCCAACGGTGTGCGTGGCCGACGTGATGTAGTAAAGTCCGCTGAAGCGCTTGCCCAATCCCTTGAACTCTATGACCTCGCCCGCGCGTATGCTCGTGTTGCCTATGGCCGTGCCTTCGCCGGTGATGAAATCAACGGTCATCTCGTTGAACTTGCCGCTAGCAATCTGCGTGGCTTCGCCTTCCGTGAAAATGGGATGGCTGACGACGACGCGCTTGGAGTCGGCGAAGGCGTCCTCGCTGATGGTGACGCCGAGCTTTGCGCCGCTCATGGTGCTGACCTCGTCGCCCTTACGAGCCTTGCCGACGATTGCCTCCTTGGTCTTGAAGTTCCAGCCCTGCACTATGACTTCGCTCACCTGCCGCATGGTGCTCAGGCGCGGGTAAAAGGACTTAAGCGTCATGCCGTATTCGAGCGTGATGGCCTTTCCCTTGTTGTTCGCGGCCTTGCGAAACTGTAGCGTCTTGTCCTTCACGACCACCTCGAAGTTGATGCGGCGCGCACGCTCAAGCAGGAAATCTATGTCCGACTGGTTGCTTTGCAGCACGTAGTCGTGAGTGATGCTCGTGTCATCCGACTGAGCGCGAAGCCCCAAATCACGCGCCACTTGCTCGGCAATCTGGCTGTCCTTCATGTTGGCGAAGGAGCGAGTTTTTCGCCCCCTGCGGAAGCGGTGCAGTCGGTCGTAGCCCTGAACCTTCAGCGTCGGCGCTTCGCCTGCCGGGAACTCAGGCTCAAGCGCCGTCACTTCCCCGATAATCAGGCTGGCGAGTTTGTCGACGAAGCCCATGCGGACTTCTATCTCTGTGCCTTCCTTTAGCAGGTCGCCGTCCACGAGCTTGAACTCCTGCTTCTCTGAGTTCCAGTTGTTGAAGGTGACGGTGAACTGGCTCGCGCCTTCCACGTACTCGCTGACCCTGACCTCAAGTATGTCCAGGGCCGCTTCGGTGGGCAGCTCGCTGCCTCCGGCCAGAACTTTGAAGCTCGGCGCGTCTCGTACCTGTTCTAGTGTGGGCTCGGCCACCTCTTCACCTCTCGCTTCAGGAATCTATGGGCGGGACTATTAATGACTGTCCCGGCTTGAGTATTCGCGGGTTGTCTATGTCGTTAAACTCTGCTATGAGCCGCCACTTGAAGGGGTCGTTCCAGAGCGCCGTCGCTATCTGGCTGAGCGTGTCGCCTTCCCTGACCGTGTAGGTTCTGGCCGGGAACGAGCTGCGCTTCGGCTCTCGCTTCTGCTCGTCAACGGGCAGCTCGAACTCCTTGAAGGTGACGCTGACCTTGGCGCGCACGGGCATGCCGTCGCCCGTGAAGAGCACGTACTGCTGTTTGAGAGTTTCGAGCACGCAGCGGAAGGGGAAGCCTGTGTTCGTGGCCGTGTCGCTCGGCCCCCAGCTCAGCTCCACCTTCGGAGGCCGCTTGCCGTGGTTGCCGTCGTCTGTCGTCACGACCAGCAGCTTCGCCAGCTTGCCCGTATAAAGCCGCACGTCCTCCTTCTGCTCGTAGGTGTCAAAGAACAGCTCCATCGTGAGCCGCTTGCGGTCGCCGCCCGTGTACTGAAGCTCTGGCCGTCGGCCCTTGCCCTCCTGATCCTGCCACTTGCTGGAATCCTCGAAGGTGTACTCGGTCGGGTTGAACATGACCTCGAAATTGTCCGAAGGATTGTCCAGATTGGTTATCTTGAGCTTGTTCAGTTTTGTGTTGCTCGCTGCCATAAACCCTCTCTAGGAGTTGAGACCGAGCCTCTCTCGCTCACTCAGGAGCCGCCGCGCCAGCGCGTCGTAAACGTGGTCTGTGATGATGGTGAAATCCGCCCGCGTGAAATTGGCGGCGGCGCTGTAAGACTTCATCTGCGTAGTCACCTCGCGCCTGATGTTCTCAATCACCTCTTTCTCTTCGACCTGCTTGACGACGTGGCTGGCTTCGGCCACGGGCCGCTGCTGAGCCGAAGTAAAGACGCGCACAAGGGGCGGCAGCTCAAGCCTCGTCTCACGTCGCAGCGAGACCAGCACGCGCTCCATCTCTTCGTGCCGCTCGCTCAAAAGTTTTCTGCCCACGCTCACTTTGCGCGTCAAAGCTGCCAGAGGCTGAAGAGCGCCCGCCCGCAAAGTGAGCAGCCCACCCAGAGCTTTCGCGCCGACTGGCACAAGCGACGGCTTTTCGTCGGGCGACGTATCCGCAGAGTGCGCGCGGCTGATAAATTCAGAAAGATTGCCGTTAGAGAGAGGCCGCGCCGCCTGCTTCTCAGAAGGCGTAAGCCGTGAGCGTCCTTCCCGCCTAACTGTCCTGAAGAAAGTCCGCTCAAGCCTCGCGGGAGCCTGCGTCTTCTCCGTCTGCTCTGCCTTGTTGCTCAAGACAAACGTCTGCGGAATCGCTTCCGGCGGCACTCGCGCGCTCAACTGCGGCGAGACGTATGCTCTTGTTATAGAACCCGGCCGCGCCGTGATGAGAGGCTTCGTGCCGAAAGCTTTCTGCGCCCGCGTCAACTGCGAGAGCAGAAGCGTCCGGGCATAAGTTGTTAAAGCGGCGACAGGCTGGCCCGGCTGCGAGCGGCGCACAACCAGCACAGGCTCCGTGCCCGCAGCACCCCCCCGCTCGCTCAGGGTTTCCACCTTCACCTTACTTAAAACTTCACGAGCGACCCTTTCATGAACCGTCAGAATCTCCTTAGACGCCTGCGCGGCCCCGGCCCCGCGCTGCAACAGAACAAGCGGGCGATTCCCGGCCGCAGCCTCGATGGGCTGCCTCTCGTGCCTCAACTCCCTGCCAGCCGCCACTGCCTCTCCCGCCAGCACCTGTTGGACGAGCCGCGTATAGCTCGCAAGGGTCGTCTGATGATTCGCCAGGATGTGCCGTGTGACGTTCATGACGAGCGACAGCCCTGCGCGGCGCTGCCCCTTATCACGGCCACGCTCCCTGCCCGATTT
>DATELK010000072.1:0-6374 GCA_035276685.1 Pyrinomonadaceae bacterium
CAACACGCCGGGGAGCGGCGCGGGCACGCCCGGCAGCACTTCCGATGCGCCCTTCGAGGTGGACGAAAACGATGTCGTGCGTATAGACACGGAGCTTGTCACGGTCAACATGAACGTGGTCGACCGCAGCACCAATCGCGGCATCACAGGGCTGACGCAGGGCGACTTCAAGCTCTTTGAGGACGGCGTGCAGCAGGACATCTCGCGCTTTGAATCCTCAAACGCTCCCTTTAACCTGATACTGCTGATTGACCTCTCTGGCTCTACGCGCGAAGTGGTTAAGCTGATACGCGAGGCCGCGCTCAGGTTCGTAGACGCGGCGCGTCCCATGGACAGCATAGGCGTGGTGACTTTCGCTGGCTCTCCCACGGTCATCTCTCGACCCACCACAGACCGCAGGATGCTGCGCGCACGCATCAGCGCCATAGACACCGTGCCCTTCGGCGACACGAAGCTTTACGACGCGACCGACTTCACCATGAAGGAGTTCATGAAGGAGGTCACCAATCAAAGGCGCACGGCCATAGTGGTGATGAGCGACGGGCTCGACGGAAGCCTGCCGAGCGTGCGCGGCGACGGCTCGGCTCTTGCCTACGAAGAGCTTCTTCATCGCATACAGGAGTTTGACGGACTGCTGTACACGCTCTGGCTCAACACGGAGTATGAATCGCTGAGCGACAAGGACACGCAGCCGGAGGACTTTGACCGTGGCCACGACCGCATGAAAGAGATAGCCGACCAGGGCGGCGGGCTCTTCTACGAGGTGGAAAAGATTGAAGACCTTGCGGGAGCCTACGAGCGCGTCGTGGCAGATTTGGGAACCGTCTACAGCCTCTCTTACAGGCCCACGAACAAGCAGCGCGACGGCAAGTGGCGTGCGATTCGCATCAACGTGGCGCGCTCAAGCGCGGTCGCGCGAGGCAAGCGCGGCTACTATGCCAACTGAAGGCTCTCTGTCCGGTTTGATTGAGAAATCTAATCTGCGAAAAGGTGCTCGACCGGCAGTTCTAAGTCCGGAAAGATTTTTGAGACGACCTGCTCCCCTCGCTTGAACGTGCGCCCTTCGTCAAAGCCCTGGCCGGTTTGATAACGCACCTCTACGCTTTCCCCGGTCTCGTCAACCAGCCACAGCTCCCCGACTCCAAGCGCGCCGTAGGTCTCCGCCTTCGTGTTCCGGTCGTAGATGGCGGAGCCCGGCGAGATGACTTCAATCACAAGGTCAGCCGTGGTACGGTGTTCGTGGTCAAGCCGCGCCTCTGTCTCAGCAGAGAGATAAAACAGGTCAGGTTCCAGATGAACTCTCTGCCTCGTCCAGATTGCTGCGCGCGGCACGTAAAGGCTGCCTTGATTATTTGTTACGCCGAGATGCAGGATTGTGGCGCGCGACAATCTACTCACGATTTTATCGTGTGTGTACTCTGGCGGCGGCGTCATGTAGATTACCCCAGCGATGAGTTCCAGCTTGGAGCGGTCGGGCGGGTCAGGCAGTTGCCAGAACTCTTCTAGCGTGTAGGTCTTGACGAGCGGGGATGTGTTGATGATAGAAACCATCAGCTAAGACAGATTAAGCACTTGTTCGTGGTAGATGAGGTGGGCGGATTATAGCAATCATGCGGGTTAAAGGAAAGAGATTATTGGAAGCATCCCTTTTATCTACGGGCATGAGAGTGTCCGTTATGCTCTTACTGCTTTTCGCGCTCGCTATGAGTGCTTCGGCGCAGACGACAGAGCCTGTGGACGAGACCATCACTATTGACACGGGGCTGGTTGATTTGAACGTGAGCGTCTTTAGCCGCAACGCAAAGTCGCCCGTGGGCGAGTTGCAGCAGAAGGACTTCGTCGTGCTTGAGAACGGCCAGCAGGAAGAGATAAGCTTTTTCGCCGCCGCTTCCGCACCCTTTGACCTGGTGCTGCTGATTGACCTCTCCGGCTCGACGGCAAAGAAGCTCGACTTGATAAAGAAGAGCGCTCGCCGCTTCGTAGAGGCCGCGCGCCCCACAGACCGCATCGGCATAGTGACTTTTACCAGCAGCGCTCAGCTCGTCTCGCCCCTCACCTCTGACAGGCAGGCTCTCTTTGAGCGCATCAAGAGGATAGAGAAGCCCGTGGGCGGCACGAGCTTCTGGGACTCGCTTCACTTCGTGCTGAAGAAGGTGGTCTCCGATGCTTCGCGTCGCAGCGCGGTGATAATGATGACGGACGGCGTTGATAACGCTCTGCCGGACATCAACGGTGAAGGCTCGGCCGTAAGCTTTCAAGAGCTGCTCGAAGAGGTGCGCGCATCCGACGCCATACTGCTGCCAATCTACCTGGACACAGAGAAGGAGATGATAAAAAAGGGGCTGGCCACCGAGACGACTTACGTTCTCGCGCGGCACCAACTGGCGCAGCTGGCAGCAGAGAGCGGAAGCCTTGTTTACGAGGCGCGCAAGGTGGAAGATTTGAAGGGCGTTTACGAGCAGGTGATACGAGACCTCGGCACCGTCTACAGCATAGGCTATCGCCCTAAGAACAGGGAGCGGAACGGCTCCTGGCGCAGCGTCACCGTGCAGCTTGTAGGCCGTCCAGACCTGGCGGCGCGCACCAAGCGCGGCTACTACGCCAAGTGAAAGACAATTAGCAGGGATGAGAAGAAATGCAGAAGGCAGAGTGCAGAGTGATGAATGGATTGCTGATTCAACCTGAATGCTTTCTTTAATTCATCATTCTGCACTCTGCTTTCTGACTTGCCTTTTCGTCCCTGTTAATTTCTCCCTTCTCAAACCGCTTTACATCCTGCTGCCTCTTTCCTGCGTCTAACCTCAGCTATGCGTACACGGGTCTGGGGAACATTCCTGGTTCTACTTACTGTTATCGTCGCGCTTGTCGTCTCTTCCTGCGGCAAGCAGTCGTCGCGCACGAGCATTGCTCCGGCGACGGCCGTGCCGGTTGCGCGAAGCCTGCCGCCTTTGCCTGCGCGGCCCCTGACCCCTGAGCTGCGCTCCATGCGTGACCGCGCCATGCGCGAGTCTTCCGAAGTGCGCGGCCTCTCCTTCACGGGCGAGGTGGGGATGACGGAGCTTTCGGGCTGGGAGTACGGCAAGCGCACGACGGAGATGGCCGAGGTGCTGGGCGGCGAAGAGATGCGCGCTCTGGGACGGCTGGCTGCGGCTGGCGGCGTGCTTCCCGAAGGGACGGATTTGGCTGCTCTGGCCGGAAGCTTCGCGGCTGTCTCTGCGGCCGCGACCTACTCGCCGCTCGACAAGCAGGTCTTGCTGGTGGACAAGACGGCAGACCGTTACCTACTCGCGCACGAGTTTACTCACGCCCTGCAAGACCAGCACTTCGATTTGATGAAGCTGCTGGTGGTGCGGCCCTACGACCTTGACAGAACGGAAGCGCTGTTTGCCGTCATAGAGGGCGACGCCATGAACGTGCAGCGCCGCTTGGAAGAGGGAGAGGCTTACGGTCGCAAGTCTCTGGAAGAGATAACGCGGCAGGAGCGCGAGCGCTTTCAGGTCTATCGCAGGGAGGCGGGCCAGCTTTTCCCGCCCCTTCTCATAGAGACCTTCTCGTTCCGCTATCGCGACGGCGCGAGGTTCGTGGAAGAGGTGCGGCGCAAAAATGGCGAGCGCGGCGTCAACGAGCTTTACAGCCGCCCGCCGCTATCGAGCGAGCAGATTCTTCATCCCGAAAAATATTTTCAGAACGAGCGCCCGCGAGAAGTCAGGCTGGACGAAGCGGCGTTTGCCTCGAACGGCTGGCGACTTGTGACCTCAACACCGCTCGGAGAGATAGGCGCGCGCGGCGTGCTGATGGCTGGCATTAACGAAAGAGATGCTACGCGCGGGGCTGCGGGCTGGGGCGGCGACCGTGCCTTTCTCTTTGAGCGAGAGGGCGCGCCCCCGCTCTTTGTGTGGAAGACCACGTGGGACAGCAGCCGCGATGCAGAAGAGTTCTTCCGCGCCTACAGCGAGACTGAAAAGCTGCGCGCAGGCACGCGTCAGGCGGGCTCATCCACAGAAGGCGACACGGCTCAATCCATCTGGCGAGCAGGCGGCCGTCTCGTCATAATCAGGCGCGAGGGCGACTCCGTCATCATAGTGCGCGGCGCGGAACAGGACGCCAACTCGGCCCTTGAGCTGGCACGCCGCTAACAAGCAGAATTAACAGGGATGGACAGGATAGACAGGATAAAAGAGAAGAGCTTGCTTCTTCTTATATCCTGTTCATCCTGTCCATCCCTGTTAACTTCTTCTACTTCCACTCGCCTTGCAGCGTGAAGGCTGCCCAGTAGAAGGGCTGCTCCCATCGCTTCTCTTTCATGAGCGAGACCTGCGCGGCCCTGAGAGCTTCGGCCGGGCGCATCCCGTCCTTGAGCATCGCGCTGTAAAAGCGTGTCATCAGCTCGGCCGTCCCCGCGTCCGATACGCTCCAGAGGCTTACCACCACTCGCGGCGAGCCCGCGTACATGAAGCCGCGCGTGAGACCCACGAGTCCTTCGCCCTTGACCTCCTTGCCGAGGCCGGTCTGGCAGGCGCTTAAGACTACCATCTCGGCCGGAAGCTTTAGGTTGAAGATGTCGCCCGCTCGAAGAAAGCCGTCCTGCTCGCGCCCCGCTTCGTCCACCATCGAAAGCACTATGCCGGAAAGCTCCGGGTGAAGGCTGTTGAGGAAGCCGTGCGTGGCGAAGTGTATGAAGCGGTACTGGGCCAGCTCATTACTCGTGGCGTTGGCGCGGCTCGCCGCGAAGTCGAAAGCTCGAAGGCTATCGCTTTCAGGCACGAGCGAGAGAATCTTCAAAGCTTCCTGTCGCGTCCCCGGCAATCTGGGAATCTCAAGGCCCGCGTCCCTCATGCCTGATTCCGCGAGCGACTGCTCCATGCCCGTGGGCAAGTCGCGCCTGCGGCGTGTGCGACGCCTGGGACGATTGACGGCGGCGACTGTCGCAGTGCTCGCGCCGCCGCTTCTCACGCGCTCGTCGTCTTCTTCAAACACCGGGTCGGCAAGGACTGCGACCAGTTTGGACGCGGGCTTTCTATCTTTAGTTTCGCCGCGCAGCACCGCGAGCGTAGAAGCCGAGGGCAGGCTGACTATCTCGTGCTTGACCACGAGCGGCGAAGACAGCTCGGAAGGGTCTGGCAGGGCCGCAAAGGGTATGTAGTTCAGAACGCCGTCCGCGACTATCAGCAGCCGCTTGTTGCCAAGCTGCTTTGCCACGGGCGCTAGTATCTTTCGCGCCAGCTCTGCGGAAGCGGCCCTGTACTCGGCGTCCGCTCGCGCGATGCGCGTGCGCCTCTGAGCTTCCGTCTCATTTTCGACGCGCCGGTTGCGCGCATTGAGCAGGTCGTAGACGCGGCGCGCGGACTCCTCTATCTCTTCGCGGCGCGGCAGCTCGTAGCTGGTGATTGACGCCGGACTCACTACCCACACGTAGCTGTGCGGAAGCCCGAGCGAGTATTCCAGAAGCAGCGTGTCATCATCGAGCACGCGCGCTTGAATCTCTTTGAGCGTCAGAGGCTGCGGCTGCGTCAGGGCCGCGTAGCGCGGGCTGGTCTGTCTTATCTCAGTCTCTACCTGCTGAAGCTCTGCCGTCAGGCGGTCAATCTCGCTTGAGAGCGCACGCGCCTGAGCATCCGTGTGCGGGCCTGTCAGGAGCTTAAGCTGCTCCTGCGCCTTAGCGTTGAGCTGCTTCTGAATCTCCCGCTCTCGCTCCACGAGCTTCGGGTCAACGCCCTGCCGTATGTCTGAGTTTGCTTCCGCGAGGGTTTCCAGAAGCGCTCGTGCGCGTGCCCGCTCGCTCGTTTGAAGAGCCCGCGCGTCGTTGCCCGCACCGGGTTGCAGCTTGTGCAGGCGCATCAGGATGTCTATGTAGAAGCTGTAGTAATTCTGCACGGTGGCGAAGTAAGAGGTGCGAAGCTCTCGGTTGCTGATTCTGGTTCGAAGGCCTTCAATCAGCTCCAGCGCCGCCTCTATGTTCCGGCGCGACTCTTCAAGGTTGCCCATGTCACGCGCGACGACGGCCATGTTAAAGAGAGTCGTGGCTTCGCCGTCGCTGTCTTTGACAGCGCGCCTCAAGGGCAGCGCACGCGCGTAGTAGCTCAATGCCTTCTGCTTATCGCCCAAACCCGAATAGGCCGCGCCCATGTTGGTGAGCGTGGCGGCTTCCGTGCGCGTGTTGCCTACGGCGTGCGCGACCTCCGCCGCCTCGCCGTAATACTTGAGAGCCTGTTGGTAATCGCCCAGATTGCCGTAGACCTGTCCTATGTTATTGAGCGTCGTGGCCTCGCTCACGCGGTCTCCTATCTGCCGCTTCATGTCGAGGGCTTGCAGGTAGTAATCAAGCGCCTCCTGCTGCTTGCCCAAGTCCATGAAGATGTTCGCCACGTTGCCAA
>DATELK010000073.1:0-1846 GCA_035276685.1 Pyrinomonadaceae bacterium
TCCTGAATTCTGAGTCCTGACTCCTGCTCTTTTTCATCTTCCCGCGACCGTGATGGGCTTGCGGGGGAGGCGCTCGTCCATGGTGGCGGCGTTGTAGATGAAGGCGGCCATGATGGTCGCTGCCTGCATCATGTCTTCCGATTGTATGCGGTCGTAGACATCCTGATTCGAGTGGTGCGTGCGAGTGTCGTACTCAATCTCGTCCTGTATGAACTGGAAGCCGGGGAGGCCTATCGCGTCAAAGGCCTGATGGTCTGTGCCGCCCGTGTTGGCTATGGTGAGCGTCGCGGCTCCCATGTCACGAAACGGCGCGAGCCAGCGGCGAAAGATGGGCCTCACGGCTTCGTTGCCTTGCAGGTAAACTCCCCTGATTTTTCCTGTCCCGTTGTCCAGATTGAAGTAGGCCTGAAACTTGTCGTAATCCGGCTTGGGCGTGACGGGCAATGTTCTTCCTTCAATCAATGCCGTCATGGCTGTGCTTTGCTGGCCGTCGCCCATCTGCCCGAAGTGCTGCGCGACGTATGCGCGCGAGCCTAAGAGTCCCTGCTCTTCTCCTGACCAGAGCGCTATGCGAATCGTGCGGCGAGGCTGAAGGTTCAGAGCCTTTAATATCCGCACGGCCTCCATCGCGACGGCCACGCCCGCTGCGTTGTCGGTTGCGCCCGTGCCCGAATGCCACGAGTCCATGTGCGCGCCAATCATGACTATCTCGTCCTTGAGGTCTGTGCCGGGAATCTCGGCGATGGTGTTGTAGCCCATCAAGTCTTTGTCCTGATACTCGACCGCAAGGTCAACGTTCATCTTAAGCTGCACGCCCTGATTAATCATTCGCACCATTCGGTTGTACTGCTCGCCCGAGACTACAATCTGCGGCGGCATGGCGGGCGCGCTCTTGTCCCAGGGCGAGATGCGCTTGCCGTCGAAGGGATTTTCGATGAAGGGCTGCGGGACGCTGGCCGACTGGACGAAGATTGTCCCGCCGTCGCCGCGACTCGTATCAACGAGCATGGCCGCGCCTTCATCCGTGACGAACTGCAACTTCTTCGCGGCGAACTGAGAGGCTGCGCGCTGTTCCGGCGTGAGTTGGAAGCGGCGGCGCGGAGTGCCTGCCGGGTCTGGCGCGTCCGCAAGGCGCAGCAGCTCTTTCTCACTCAGTCGCTCGCCCAGCGGCTCGAAGCTGGCCTTGATGTCGCGCGGCGTGCTCATCAGCACAATCGCTCCCTTAAGCCGCCCACGATATTTCTCAAGCCCCGCTTCGTCCTTCGCGTCAAGGTAGATGACGGGAGCCGTGATTGCGCTCTTGAGTCCCGGCGACCACGCCTTCGGAAAAGCTATGAGCGGGATGGCCTGCGGCTCCGTGACCTGCGCGGAAAATCTCTTGAGCGTCCAGCCGCGACCGAACGGCCCCCAGGCCTCAAGCTGGGCGTTCTCCAATCCCCAGCCCTTCAGCTTGTCGCGCGTCCATTCGTTGGCGCGCATCATGCCGGGCGAGGCGGTCAGGCGCGGCCCAATCACGTCCGTCAGGTAAGAGAGCGTCTGCATCACCTGCGAGCGCTTCATGCCCTCTTCCTTGATGCGAACGATTGGGTCGTTGGGGTCTGCGGCCTGAGCGGGGCGGCCCTGTCCCTGCGCGGGCGTTGTGGTAGTAGTGGTTGTTGTAGGCTGCGTGGGCTGCTGGCCGAAAGCAGCGACCGGCAGCAAGAGAGAGCAGACGAGCAGAAGGGCTGCAACGCGGCGTCGAATCATTAATCTTTAATCTCCTAAAAAACAGGTCAGTACCGCCTGCGGTAGCGGGCGGGTTATTAGTTAAAGTAGAGTCATGCTTAAGGCTAAAGAGACCCGCCCG
>DATELK010000074.1:0-6858 GCA_035276685.1 Pyrinomonadaceae bacterium
AGGGATTTCATCCTTCACGCGGCGTTGCTGGGTCAGGCTTTCGCCCATTGCCCAAAATTCCCGACTGCTGCCTCCCGTAGGAGTCTGACCCGTATGTCAGTGTCAGTGTGGCCGACCGCCCTCTCAGGCCGGCTACAGATCGTCGCCTTGGTAGGCCGTTACCCTGCCAACTAGCTAATCTGCCGCAGGCTTCTCTTCAGGCGCGAGGTTCTTGCGAATCCCCCGCTTTAACAACTGTCTCGATGTCGAGCCGCTGCATTATGCGGTATTAGCGACCGTTTCCGGTCGTTATTCCCCACCCGAAGGCAAATTACCTACGTGTTACTCACCCGTGCGCCACTCTACTCGTCCCCCGAAGGGGACTTTCGCGTTCGACTTGCATGTCTGAGGCACGCCGCCAGCGTTGATTCTGAGCCAGGATCAAACTCTCGTTAAGATTTGATTCTGGAACATAATCTTCTACTGGTTAAAAGTATCCGATTATGACTCTTCAAAAAGAGTTTTACGCGAGCTTTATCGCTCAGCGTTCGACTCTCAAAGTCATTAACATGGACACGCTCTATCTAGTTTTCAAAGATCGCTTTCCAATTTCGCTATCCGAATTTAGCGAATCAAGCTTAGTTGCTTCAACTCACTTTCGGGTTGCGTCTATCAACGAACTTTTTCGTTCAATGACCGCCCCGAATTTGCGAGTCTAAGTTAGTTGCGCGAGATTCGTTTCGGTTGCCTTACAGACGACTTTTTCTCGTCCCAAGCAAAAAGGCATATTAGCGAAATGCCTCTTTTCTGTCAAGCGCTTTTTCCTATTCTAGGAAACTTTTTTCGCGGACGAAACAGCCGCTCCCTCTGTAATAACTTCTACCGAGAGAAGCGGCTTTCTTAAAGCGCTTGTTGTTGGGAATTGTCAATCGCGCCCTTGTCAGGCAAAGAGGCATTATAGGCACGGGCCCGAATTTGTCAAGCGCACAGAGAAAGAAAACTCTAATCCTACTTTCTTCTTCTGCCTTTCTGCGGCTCATTCGGCGCGCTGACCTTTAAAATCCCCTTATCGTCACGATAAACCTTGTACTGTACGTCCTGTGTCTGCCCGTCGTCGCCCTGAATTCTGACTGTGAAAGTCTTGTTGTCGCCGCGACCTTCTACGCGCAAAGGCAGGAAACCTTTTAAGTCGGGGCTGCGGTAGGCGGTGTAGTGCTCCTGCCTGTTCTTGTCGTAGCCTAAGACGTAGATGCGGTCGAAATCAGGCTCGTCAAGTTTGCGCGGCTCGTTCGAGCTGCTCTTTTCCAGTATCACCCAGCTTCCGGGCTTGGCTTCCTTCGCGGCATCCTTATCTTTAGGCGTGGACTCGTTGCCCGTGGCCTCTTCGTCCAGCCTTCGCCATGCGACGAATTCCCTTCCCGTTCGATAAAAGATGATGTCGCTAGGAACCATTAGCTCCACCTGCTTGCCGTAAATCCAACCGGCGGGCGCGGGCGAAACGGATGGAGGCAGCCTGACCTTGTACCAGAGCTCGTTGGTCTCTTCGGGTACCTTCGGGGCGTCCTCGTCTCTTCTGGCACGGCTGCTGTTCTGCTGAGCGCTTCCAGCCTTGGGAGCGTCGTCGCTCTCCGTCGTTTCGGAAGACTTAGGCTTAGGCACGCGCTTCCAGCCCACTATGTCGAAGACCGCGCCCGATTCGAGCTTCATCATGATGTTCTCGTTGTTGCTGCGGTCGGGCGTGAGCCGCAGGTTTGTGCTGGCGCGCAGTTGGCCCGCAGCCTGCGACGGAATGCTTTTATCCTCTTCGGCAAGCTGTCGCGCCCTGTCTAGCACGTCCTGCGGCATGACGTTGCGAGCCTCTATCCAGCCCTCAGTATTCTCAACGTCACGCGCACGCACGCGAAGCCAGCGCTCGCCGGTTTCAGGCACTGTGCTCTCATCTAAGATATCCACTATGTCGCCACGGCTGACCTCTACCAGGTCGGCTGCGACTACGGCCGTGGAGCTGCGAACCTGTGCCCGGCGCGCAATGACCACGCCCATCTCGCCATTCTTAGCGATGATGGAATTGCACCCGACCTGTAAAGCGAGCGCGAAGATTACAAACAGGAAAGTTTTTATGTACTTCATCTTCATGAAAAAAACTCAGCAGGGGAAGTCTACGAAGACGCTCATCTGGGGCGAGCGCTTCTGCGGTCTCTTTCGACCCTTTCATTGTAACCTAATTGACGTAATAAATCGCGCTGCTCACGGCTCAGGGAATCTGATACCTGTACGTGCGTGCGAACTCCGCCCGGAAGGAGTTGCAGCCCGTAAGCCGCTACCGCGCTCTTCAAATCAATCGAGGCGGGGCTTTCTATGTAGCGCCTGACGAAGTCGCGCATCTCTCCTTCCGCGCCGCCTAGCGCAGAGATTAGAGCGCGGTTGCCGTCCGCGCGAGCGCCCGAGCGCCCATAGAGCCTGAACAGCTCTTTATATACATTATCGAGCGAGCGCTTACCCTTGCTACGTTCTCTTAAGCTCAGGTCGTAGAGGAAGGCCGCCAGCATTCCCTTGTTGTAAAGGAGCGCGCCCTGGCCTGTCCAGCGACGCTCTGACGCTTCTACCAGAGACCATTTGTCGCGGTCGTTAGCGGAAAGATATATGTCGTTGGCGCGGCCCAATGCTCTCAGGTAATCATCAAAGGTGAGCATGCCCAGCCGCATCCCGGCACGCATGGCCTGATAGAGCGTGAAGCCTTCGTAGAACCAGTCGTAGCTTCCGTCCAGCGTGAGCGCGTTCGGCACCCATAGATGAAAAAGCTCGTGCGTGAGCGGCGCGCTCAGGATGGCGAGCGCCGCTACTTTTGAAGGCTGTCGTCCTGAAAGCAGCACGACGCTTGAGCCGCGCGTCTCCGCGCTCCATCGCTCTGCGCCTACGCTGCGTGGGTAAGGCGAGAGCATAAGCATCACGCGCGACCCGGCGGGCGGCCCGCCCATAGTCCGCTCGTGCTCCTTCAGAATGCTTTGAGAAGCTTCCGCGACCTCTTCATCCGTGAAGGCCCAGTCGCCTGCCGCTACGAGTGAGAAATCAATGGAGCCCGCGCGTGCGCGCCTTTCGCGTAAATCCTTTCCGGCAAAGAAGCGTGCCAGCATAGGCTCTTTAACGGCGAACTTGCCGTCTGTGCTTCTAGTCTCATTCGAGAAGACGGCCCAGCCGTAGGGAAGCGAAAACTCTATCGTGACGGGCGCTGCCCTGGACGCTAGGGGCAGCAGGTCTCCGAGCATGAGGAACCCGCGCTCCGGCGTGAGCCATGAGATGTAGGCCGAGTCGGTCGTAAAGAGCGGCGCTTCCGTCTTTACTTCGTAGCTGAACCTCGCGGCATCAGACGCGGCCTCAAACTCGCCCGGCGCTCTCTTCCGCACGGGAACGCTTGCGCCCTGCGCATCCGTCAAAGTTAGATTTTCAACTCTCTCGCCTATGCCTATCATGCCCGCGTAGCTGTTTATGAAAGCCCAGGTCTTAGTCGGCGTCTGTAGCTCTCCTTCGACGCGCACGCGCGCAGGCGAGGTTGAAAGCACCTCTATTCGGACGGCTGTACCTTGCGCCTGCGCGGCATATGACGACAAAGAGACGAGAGAAAGCGCTAAGACGCTCTGCACGAAACGGAGAGTGCCTCTCTTCTTCAGGCTCAAAAGGATTTCTCTAAAAGACCGCGCTGGCATTTATGTATCAGAGCTTTTTTCCGGGCTTAAAGTGCGTGAAGCTTTGCGGCGGCGGGCCTGTTTGACACTGGCGCGAGATGACGTTTATAGTGCTCATTCTACGGCACTCTAACACAAGCCCGAAGAACGTGACCAGTAAGACGACACAAGCAGTAACGGGTCGCCGCGTAGCGCCTCTGGCGCGCGTGGTGGCCTTCGTGTTGCTTGCCTTCGTCACGCATTCGGCCACGATAGAGATTGTGCACCAGCACGGCCAGATGCTCTCTTCAGCGTCTGCTCGTGCCGCAAGCTCTGTTGACAGGGACACCGGCCGGACTTCGGATGAAAGCGCACGTCCCACGGGCGAGTGCTTACTCTGCCAGCTTCACCAGCACCTCTTCCAGACTCTTTTAGTCAGCGCTTACGCCGCAGCGCCCACGCTCTCGGAAGAAGCCTTTGCGGGCGGCACCTTCATTGCTTCTCTTTCCGAGAACTGCACGCCTCGTCGCGGCCGCGCCCCTCCCGTCTCTACCCTGCTCTAAACGTCCTGCGAGTCATGCCCCGCCGAGTTAATGAACGGCGACGTGGCTTCACCTTCATAGACACCGAACGGCTTAATTCGCACGCTCGTCGCCCGGCTTTTTCCGATGGCGGGCCAGAGCAGCGCCGTTCATCAGGCAATTAGCAGAGGGATTACAGAGATGATGATACGAAGCGCAATCCGCCTGGCCGTGCTCTTCATGGCGGCGCTTATCTTCAACACGGCTACAACTACGGCGCAGACGCGTCTAGGCACGATTCAGGGAACCGTCAGCGACCCTAACGGCGCACTTGTGGCGGGAGCCACGGTCACAGTCAAGCAGGCAGTCACGGGCTACGAGCAGAGGGCTGAGACGGACACGCAGGGGAATTTCAAGCTCGTCAACCTGCCCTATAACAACTACGTGTTGCGCGTAGAAGCGCCCGGGTTTCAGCCCACGGAGCAGCCGGTTGACCTTCACAGCAACGTGCCTTACAGCCTGACGCTCAAGCTGAGCCTAGGCACGACCGCCGCGAGCGTCAACGTCACGGCCGACACAAGCGCGGCCGTAGAACCCGACAAGACGGCTTCTGACACGGACATCAGCCAGACTCTTTTGGAGAGGCCCACGGGCGCGTCGCCTTCCCGTGGCATCGAAGCTATAGTCGCCTCAGCGCCCGGCATTGCCACCGACGATAACGGCCGCCTTCATCCTCGCGGCTCCGAGTCGCAGGTGCAGTACGTCATAGACGGCGTGCCCATCACCGACAACCTGTCTGCAATCTTCTCAACGAGCCTTGATGCGCGCACCCTTCGCTCGGCTGAAGTTTTGACGGGAGGCATCCCTGCGGAGTTCGGCGACAAGCTTGCAGGCGTCATCAACGTTAATACTCGCTCGGGGCTTGAGACGCCCACGCAGGGCGGTATGAGCATCTCGGGCGGGAGCTTTTCCACGGGCGAGGTGAGCGCGGACTTTTCCACGCGCACCAAGAAGTTCGGCTTTCTGACGAACCTCTCGGCCACGACCTCCCAGCGCTTTCTGGACCCGCCGACGATAGAGAATTTTCACAACTTCGGCCGCACAGGCAAGGGCTTCTTTCGTCTTGATTACCAGTTCGACGAGAAGAATACTCTGCGCGGCACGTTTCTCTTCGGCGGCTCAAACTTTCAGGTGGCGAATCGACTTGAGCAGGAGCTTGCGGGACAAGACCAGCGCGAGCGGTTGCGCGACAGCTCTCAGTTCATAAGCTTTCAGCACATCTTTTCACAAAACGCGCTCGGGCAGTTCTCCTTCTTCAATCGCTACGGGACGGCGCGGCTCACAAGCAACGAAGAGTCCACGCCCGTCGTAGCCTTTCAGGACCGCACGCTTCAGAACATAGGCGCTCTGGCGGCCATCTCAATCATGCGCGGGCGTCACAACATAAAGTTCGGCGGGCAGTTCACCATTACTCCCGTCCGTGAGAATTTCAGCTTCTACGTGACGGAGCCCTTTGAGGATTTGACGGACGAGAACGGCGCGCCCGTTCCCAACCCAGTCAACAATTTCACAGCCGCCAATCCATTCGTCTTCGAGGGACGAAGGACTGGCCGCACCCTGAGCGCCTACGTGCAAGACCACTTCACGGTCTTTCGCAACCTGACGCTGGACGTGGGCATTCGCTTTGACAGCTACCGGCTAGTCATCAGGGACAACGGCTTCAGCCCGCGCGTAGGCGTAGCCTATTTTATCCCGCGCACGCAGACGACGCTCCGAGCCTCCTACAACCGCTTCTTCCAGCCGCCCCCGGCGGAGAATCTGCTGCTGGCAAGCTCATCTGAGGCCGCAGCGCTTTCGCCCATAGCCGTCATTCAGGGACAGTCGGGCATACGTCCCATCCTGCCCGACAAGCAGAACGTGTTCGAGGTCGGAGCGCAGCAGCAGCTTTCGCCCTATCTTCGTCTGAACCTGACCGTTTACCAGAAGCGCATAGAGAATTTCGGTGACAAAGACCAGTTCTTCGACACGGGCGTCATCTTTCCCATAAGCATCTCTTCGGGCCGCGTGACGGGTGAAGAGGTGCGCCTTGAGACGGCCGAGATACGAGGCTTCCTCTCTTACGCCAACGCACGCGCCTACGGCGTGACGCCCATCAACGGCGGGCTCTTTCTGGGTGAAGCCGTGGAGACGCTGAACAATCCCGGCCTGAAGTTCGCCAACGACCACGACCAGCGCAACTCTGCACAGTTTCAGGTCTACTACAACAACCGCCCCACGGGCATCTATCTAATCTTCGGCGGACGCTACGATTCCGGCTATCCTACGGACGTGGAGACGGGCACGACGCTCGCGGATTTTGTGGCCGAAGGCTACGACGCGCGCCTCTATGACGAGATAGATTTCCAGCGGGGCCGCGTGCGACCGCGCACGATTCTGAACCTCTCCGTCGGCGCGGACATTCTCAGGCGCGAGCACGCCACGCTCAACCTACAGTTCGACATTCAGAATCTGACGAACGAGCTGTTTCTATACAACTTTGAATCGGTCTTCAGCGGCACGCACGTAGGCTACCCGCGCCTCTTCAGCGGCCGCATGTCGCTCCGATTTAAATGAAGTCCCAGAGCAGGTCAGAACCGCGTGCGGTAGCGGGCGGGTATTATCCTAAGCTAGAGTCTGGCTTAAGTATGACCCGCCCG
>DATELK010000075.1:0-2966 GCA_035276685.1 Pyrinomonadaceae bacterium
CTTAGACTAGAGACCCGCCCGCTACCGCAGGCGGTACTGACCTGTTTACCATTTCCCCTTTTTCTCTTACACTGTCCTCTTGAAATCCGAAAAATCCTGATTGAGGGAAATCATGTTCTGTCCTGTTTGCGAGTCCGAGTATGAAGCGGGGATTACGAGCTGTCCTGACGACGGCTCGGAGCTGGTCGAGCGGCTGACGCCTGAGAATATGGCGCAAGACCACTCCGAGGCGCGTTTCGTCCCGCTGCACAACATTGGCTCACCTGCCGAAGCCGAGATGGTTAACGACATTTTGACGCAGAACGGCATACGCTCTGCGGTTCAGTCGGGCGGCATGGACGCCTTCTCGCCACTGCTTTCCACGACCGCTCCGGGCGCAGTCGTGCTGGTGGACGAGCGCGATTACGACCGCGCCATGGAACTCTACAACGCCTTCTTCGGCAACGACACCACGCCTTTGACAGGCACCACGCTGGAAGAAGACGAAGAGGCGACCGAAGACGCGGGCGAAGAAGAGAAAGAAGAATAAAGACAGTTTTCAGCAAAGGCACTATTGCTTTTAACTGAAAACTCAAAACTGCTCTCTTATGGTAGAGGAAAGCAGAGAGCCTGTGGTGGTGATGATGACCGCGGGCAGCCGTGAAGAGGCTGTGCGGCTGGCGGAGATGCTGGTCGGCTCACGCCTTGCCGCCTGCGTTCAGATATTGCCGGAGATGGAGTCCGTCTACTGGTGGCAGGATGCGGTAGAGCGCGCGCCGGAGCACCTGTTGCTGGTGAAAACGACGGCAGACAATTTCGCGCGGCTTGAGTACGAGGTGCGCGCCCTGCACAGCTACGAGACGCCTGAGATAATCGCGCTCCCCGTCACAGCATCGAGCGCGCCCTACCTTGAATGGCTCAGAGCCTCGGCCAAGTCTCAACAAGGCTGACTTAAAATTTAAACAGAGCTAACGAGGTCGTCCGACACGCTTCTATCAATCCCGCGAAGCGAGTCCTGGCTGCGTGCGATAATCTCCACGACCTCTGACGGCGAGTCCGTCACTTGCAGCAGGTCTATGTCCTTCTCCGACACCTTGCCTTCCGTGAGCAGAGAGCTCTTAATCCACTCGACCATCCCGCCCCAGTACTTGGAGCCGAAGAGGACTACCGGAAAGTTTCTAATCTTACGCGTCTGTATGAGCGTGAGCGACTCGAACAGCTCGTCCAAGGTGCCGTAGCCGCCGGGAAAGATGACGAAGGCGCGGCTGTACTTGACGAACATGGTCTTGCGCACGAAGAAGTACTTGAAGGTCATGGAGCGCGTCTGGTACGGGTTAGGGCGCTGCTCAAACGGCAGTTCTATGTTGCAGCCGATTGAGACGCCGCCCGCGTCCAGCGCGCCCTTGTTGGCCGCCTCCATAATTCCGGGGCCGCCGCCCGTTATCACGGCGAAGCCCGCGCGGGCCAGAAGCGCCGCGGTCTCCTGTGCAGCCGCGTACTGCGGGTCTTCGGGCTTGGTGCGCGCCGAGCCGAAGATGGCGACGCCGCGAGTCACGCTCGCCAGCTCGTCAAAGCCCTCGACGAACTCGCCCATAATGCGAAAGACCCGCCACGTGTCCGTGTGAGTAAACTCGTCCGCCTTAGGTGACTCAAGCAGCTGCTCGTCCTGCGTGACTTCCTGCACGCCCCTGTTTTTCGCGTCAGTTTCAGCCATAAGAATGCAATGCGGAAGGCAGAGTGCAGAATGATGAATTAAAGACTATTCAACTTAAGTCTATTCTTCATTCATCATTCTGCACTGCGGCCTTCTGACTTGTCTTTATACCGCCATGATGTTGTAGCCGCAGTCAACGTGTATGACTTCGCCAGTGATGCCGGAGGAGAGGGGGCTGCAAAGAAAGAGCGCCGTGTTGCCGACTTCGCGCGCCTCTACGTTGCGCCTGAGCGGCGAGCGCTCGGCGTGGTGCCTGAGCATGGAAGACATGTTGCTGACGGCGCGTGCGGAGAGCGTGTTGATGGGCCCCGCGCTGATAGTGTTCACGCGTATGTTGCGCTTGCCAAGGTCGCTGGCAAGATAGCGCGTGCTGGCCTCAAGCGCAGCCTTCGCCACGCCCATGACGTTGTAGTTCGGCACGACCTTCTCCGCGCCGTAATAGGTCATGGAGACTATGCTGCCGCCTTCGGTCATGAGAGGGGCCGCTGCTCGCGCCACCTGTGCCAGACTGTAGGCAGAGATTTCCAGGGCCGTCAGGAAGCCTTCGCGCGAGGTGTCCAGAAACTCTCCCTCCAGCTCTTCTTTCGGCGCGAAGGCTATGCTGTGAACCAGAAAGTCCAGCCGCCCGAACTCCTGTTTAAGCTGCTCGAAGGCGGCGTCAACCTCACCTTGCTTCGCCACGTCGCAGGGGATGACGAGCGAGCCCGGCAGCTCGCTCGTCAGCTTTTCAACATTCTCCTTCAGCCGCTCGCCCTGATAGGTGAAAGCCAATCGAGCGCCCGCTTCGTGCAACGCCTCTGCGGTCGCCCATGCGATGGAGCGCTTGTTGGCCACGCCAAAGATGATGCCGAATTTGTTCTGTAACATGGGGAGACCTTCCATCTTTTGGATTTATGCCGCAGCGCTCTGCGGCTCGTCTTCCATCAGCCGTTTGTACTCGCCGCTGTCCACCCACTTGAGAATCTCTGAGACGCGCCAGACCGGGAAGGGATGCGTCATGCCCGAAGAGATGATGTCGGCCCAGAAGCGGTCAAGAGCCTTCTCGTCATAGTTCTTCTGGAAGTCGCGTGCCTGCGCCAAGAACTGGTCGTAATCCACTTTGGACGCGAAGGTGCCGCCGCAGAGCTTCATCATAGTGCGGCCTATGACGTGCGGGTCTTGTGTCACGAGAAGCGCCGCGCGGTCGCACGAAAGCTCTGCGCGCCTAGCCCACGCCAGAAGCGCCGCGCGCATCGTGCCCGTCAAAATCTGCGTCACGATGGCAGCTATGGGC
>DATELK010000076.1:0-3586 GCA_035276685.1 Pyrinomonadaceae bacterium
AACGACCGGGCTGGATTCATAACCTGCCCCTGTGTAAGGACTGGCGCTATAAGTCCATTTACCCTGTGGCAATCCACTTTGCGCCTGAGCGCTAACGCCCTGCCCCCTGTCTCTTACTACAAAAATGGTGAAGCTGGCTGCGAGCAGAAATAGCGCGGCGATAATTGGTCGAATGGCTTTGCTCATGACTGATTCTCCTTTGGAAGTGGTAGCCAGCACGGGCCGGGAGAAGAGCCTTGTGCTGATTACGAGAGAACTGCTGAGCCACCAAACTTAAGCTCCCGGTGAAACCTTCAGCCTTGATGGTGAGAGAGTGCCTCATCATAGGCCTGCCGAACTTCATCAGTCAATACGCTTTTCGTTTGACTTAAAACTCTATCCCCTGCTGGGCGAAGATGCCGGCGTTGAAGGGGTGCTTGATTTCGCGCATCTCTGTCACGAGGTCTGCCGCCTCGATGAGAGCAGTGGGCGCGTCGCGGCCAGTGAGGACTAGGTGCAGGGCAGGCTGTTCTGCGCGGACGCTGCGTATCTCTTCCAGCACCTCTTCGGTCTCAAGCATCCCGTAGCTTAAGACGTAAACCAGTTCGTCGAAGACCATGAGGTCGTATTCTCCGCTACGCATCTTCTCAACGCAGAGCGACCAACTCCGGCGCGCGGTCTCTTTGTCCTGCTCCGGGTTCTTGGTGTCCCAGGTGAAGCCGTCGCCCATCGTGTGAACTTCTATGCCGAGCTTTTCTGCCGAGAGGTGCTCGCCGTAGCGGTCGTTCTTAGACTTGATGAACTGAATCATGCAGCAGTTGAGGCCCTGCCCCGCCGCGCGCATCATGAGGCCCAGCGCGCAAGTGGTCTTTCCCTTACCGTTGCCCGTGTTGACCATCAGCAGGCCGCGAGTCTTCTCCCTGTAATCCTCGCGCCGCCACTTGTAACGCTTCTCTTTTACAGCCATTACTCGTTTTACGATTGATGAGCCTGCGGCCTGCGCTTTTCCGTTCCTGTCGGAAGGAGAACATCTTCAGTTGCGTCCGCGTCATGCTCGCCGTTGCGGCGCTCGACCGCTTCGCGAAGGAGAGAGACGACCGAAGTTTCGGCATCTTCCCAGCTTCCCGTCAGCGTGCAGCCCGCCGCGTTTCGATGGCCTCCGCCGCCGAACTTCTCGGCTATGCGCGCCACGTTGATGTCGCCTTTAGACCTGAGGCTCGCGCGGAAGACGCCGGGCGCGCTCTCTTTCAGAAACACAACCGCCTCGACGTTATCACACGTCAGGGGATAATTGACGAAGCCGTCGCCGTCCTCTTCGGCCGCGCCAGTGCGCTCCTGCATCTCAATCGACTGGCGCATCCATGCGACGCGGCCCGACGAGTCTCGCTTGACCGTGGCAAGCACTTCTCCCAGAAGCTCTATCTTGCTCCACGGATAGCTTGAGAAGACGGCCTGCGAAATCTTGGCAGGCTTGACGCCTGCGCGCACCAGCTCCGATGCTACCTTGAAGGTGCGCTCCGAAGTGTTTGAGTAGTGAAAGGAGCCCGTGTCCGTGATGAGAGCCGTGTAGACGCATTCGGCAATCTCTTTGGTGACGCGCACGCCGACGGCCTTGCAAAGGTTGTAAATCATCTCGCCCACGGCCGAGGCGGTCGGGTCAATCCAGTTGACCGAGCCGAAGAGCGCGCTCGTGGAGTGATGGTCTATGTTGACGACGAACTGTTTTTCCAGGTCAATCAGGCCGGGCCGCGTGATGTCGGAGCATTCTATGACGAAGACCGCGTCATATTCCCGGTCTATGCGGTCGGTGACGCGCACTTCATTAGCGCCGGGGAGTTTCTGGTAGGCGTGCGGGACAGGGTCGTGCATGATGACTTCGGGCTCTTTGTCCAGTGCGCGCAGCAGCCAGTAAAGACCGAGCGACGAACCCAAACCGTCACCATCCGGGCGAAGGTGCGAGGTGATTGCAAAGCGACGCTTTGATTCAATCAGCTCGACAACTTGACTCAACATGTCAATTCAGTAACAAAGCGATGAGCACTGAGCGATGAGTGATGAGTAAAAGAAAGAAAGGTTTTTACTCAGCACTTATCACTCGGTACTCATCACTCGTCTTCCTTTCTTTCTTCTTCCGAATCTCTGTGCTGAAGCTCGCGTCCTATCTCGCTAAGGAGCTCGTCGACGCGAGCGCCGCGCTCTTCCACCGTGTCGCGCACAAAATGAAGCTCAGGCGCGTGGCGTAGGTCGAGCGACAGAATCAGTTGCTTGCGTACGTACTGGGCCGCGTGACGAAGCGCCGAGAGAGCCTCACGTGCCTCCGCGTCGTCCCCGCTCACCGTGAAGTAGACGCGAGCATCGCGCAGGTTGTCCGAGACGCGCACGTCAGTCACAGTGACGCCGTCAAGACGCGGGTCTTCCAGCTCATAACCCACAATCTGCGTTATCTCTTCCCGCAGCAGGTCCGCTACCTTCTCAGCCCTACGCATAAAAGCAAGTGATTAGAGGCAAGAGGTTAATAATTGTCTTCTACCAACCTCTGACCCCTGGCCTCTAAAGTTCCGTGGCGGCGACCTTCTCTATGATGAAGGCTTCTATCTGGTCGCCAACCTTAACGTCGTTGAAGTTCTCAAGGCCTATGCCGCACTCGAAGCCTTCGCGGACTTCCGATACGTCCTCCTTGAAGCGACGCAAAGATGCTATGCCGCCTTCCCATGTGACGACGCCGTCGCGTATGAGCCGCGCGCGTGCGTTGCGGCGAATCGTGCCGTCAACGACCATGCAGCCCGCTATGACGCCCGCACGCGGCACGCGGAAGACTTCGCGCACGTCCGCCTTGCCGAGTATGCGCTCCTTCTCCACGGCTTCGAGCATGCCTATCATGGCCGCTCGTATCTCTTCCTCGACCTTGTAGATGATGGAGTGCAGGCGTATGTCTACCGTCTCCTGCTTGGCAAGGTCTGCCGCGCGCGACTCGGGCCGCACGTTGAAGCCAATGATGACGACGGCCTTGTTGGTGTTCTCTGCCTGCGTAGCCGAAGCCAGCAGCACGTCGGATTCCGTGATGGCTCCGACGCCCGAGCGAATCACCTTGACCTTGACGGTCTCGGTCGAAAGCTTCTGCAAGGTGGACTTCAGGACTTCAACAGAGCCCTGCACGTCCGCCTTGATGACTACGAGCAACTCCTTGACTTCCGTCTGGCCCAGCGCTTCTATACCGCGCTTGGTAGATTGCGCCAGCGTGTTCTGGCGGGAAATCATCTGGCGGTGATGAGAAATCTGCTGAGCCTTGGTGATGTCGGCTACGACCTGGAAGGTCTCGCCTGCCTGCGGCACGCCCTGAAGTCCAAGGACTTCAACGGGAGTCGCGGGCCCGGCTTCGGTGACAGGATTGCCACGGTCGTCGAACATGGCGCGCACCTTGCCGAAGATTTGGCCTACGATGAAGGGGTCGCCGACGCGAAGCGTGCCCTGCTGTACAAGCACGGTTGCGACGGAGCCGCGGCCTCTATCAAGTTTGGCTTCGAGCACGACGCCGGAAGCCAGGCGCGTCGGGCTGGCTTTCAGGTCGAGTATGTCAGCCGTGAGCAGTATGGTTTCGAGCAGCGTG
>DATELK010000077.1:0-45513 GCA_035276685.1 Pyrinomonadaceae bacterium
CAGACTCTAGCCTAAGTAATACCCGCCCGGCTTACGCAGGCGGTTCTGACCTGCTCTTAGTGTATCAGGCGGCTTCTGAGCGCCTTGCTGACGGCTTCTGACTTGGAGTTGACGTGCAGCTTCTCGTAGATGCTTCTGATGTAGTTACGCACGGTGTTGACGCTGATGTTGAGCTGGCCTCCCGCCGCCTGATAGCTGTAACCGTCTGCCAGAAGCTGCAAGAGTCTGGTCTCCTGCGGCGTCAGGCTCTCGTCCAGTTTCGCGGGCGGCCCGGTTCGCTGGAACAGGCTGACTACCTTGCGCGCGATTTCCGGCGACATAGGCGCGCCGCCTTCGTGCGCTTCCAGTATCGCGTCCAGAAGCTTTGCGGGCGGCGTCTTTTTCAGCAGATAGCCGCACGCGCCGTTGCAGATGGACTCAAACACCATGTCCTGCCCGTCATAAATCGTGAGCATCAGAATCTGCATAGAGGGATATTTTTCGCGGAAGAGGCGCACGCCGTCCGAGCCGAGCATTCCGGGCAGGTGTATGTCCAGCAGCATCACGTCAGGGTCTACGGGCTTCATAAGGTTCAGAGCCTCTTCGACCGAGCGATAGGTTCCGCCGCAGCTAAAGCCGGGCGTGCCGTTGATAATCATGCCCAAGCCTTCGCGCACGGTTCTGTCGTCCTCGACTATCACCACCTCGACCGGCCTGTCTGTTTCCATGCCTTCGCCCTGCCCCCTTCCAGATTCCGGCAGCAAGAGTATCTCAAATCCACCTGCGCGCACAGAGCATATTTATGTCACCCCCGCTCGTCTTCCAGTACGCCTGAGCGGGACTGTGAGACGCAGGACGGTGCCGCCGCCCGGCTTCGAGTCTACCTGCATAGAGCCTCCTATCTCGCGCGCACGCGCCTGCATGTTGGGCAGCCCGTGCCCGCCGCGACCGTTCGAGGGAAGCTCCTGCGAAGCCTTAGGCGCGAAGCCGCGCCCGTCGTCCTTTATCTCGCAGACGAGGCGGCGTGAATCAAAGCTGATGGAGAGCGAGACGCGGCGCGCTTCGGCGTGGCGCGAGATGTTGTTGATGGCCTCCTTGAATATCAGGTAAAGGTGACGGCGCTGCTCAGGGTCAAGGCGCAGGCGGTTCAGCTCTTCCGGCACAGTGAATGTCCACTCTATGCCGCGCGGCTCCAAAACGTCCGAGGCGAACTGCCTGACTCTCTGCACGACGTTTCTCAAATCGTCTCGGCGAGGGTCTATGGACCAGACTATGTCGCTCATGGAATCGACGAGCCCGCGCGCGGAGTCCGCTATCTCCGTCAGCATATCCGCACTCTTCTCGCCGTTCGTCCCGGTCTGCCGCTTGACCACTTCGCTCAGGATTGCCATGCGCGACAGGCTCGCGCCTATGTCGTCGTGCAGGTCTGTCGCAATGCGTGTCCTGACTCGCTCAAGCTCAATCAGTCGGCGCACGCGCACGCGATAGATGAAGTATATGAGGAGCGAGGCCGCAAGCGAGACGAGCGCGAAGAACCACCACCTTTGCCAGACGGGCGGCAGGATAGTGAAAGAGAGCTTTGCCACTCGCCCGCTCGTCGTCCCGTCGCCGCTTATGGCGCGCACCATGAAGGTGTAGGAGCCGTGTCTTAGATTAGCGAAGTTGACGGTACGCTGGCTGATGGGCGCGCTCCAATCCGCGTCCGCGCCTTCCAGCATGTACTGGTAGCGCACCTCCCGGCCCGCGCTGAAATCTATGCTGAGAAAGTCAATCTGAATCTGGTTCCGGTTCGGTTCCAGAACGAGGCCGGACAACTCTGTCTCGCCAAGCTCAGAGATGGGGCGCTGTATGCCGTCTATGAAGAGGCGGTTAATCAGTACGACGGGCGCGAGCTCCACGCTCTCTACTTCAGGCACGAGACGCGACAGCCCCTCGTGCGAGCCGAACCAGAGCGCGCCCGTGCCGTCTACGAAGGCGACGCTCACTTCCTTGCCAATAAGTCCGTCGCCGCTCGTGAAATGCTTTATGCGACCGCTGTCCGGCTCAAGCCTGTCCACGCCCTGCGCCGTCCCTATGTAGATTCGCCCCCAGCGGTCTTCGGCAAAGCACTGCACGTTGTCGCTCGAAAGGTTCTCGGCCGTGGAGTAGCGCACAAGACTCGGCCTCTCTGCCGCAGGGTAGTCGAGCCTCAAGGCTCCCTTCTCGCGGTTGGCTATCCAGAGGCGGCCCCTCCTGTCGAGGTATAGACTGAGGACGAGCCCCGGCGGCACTCCGTCCGCTTCTCCGAAGAACTGCAAGCGGCCCTGCCTGTAACGCGCGAGCCCGCCGTTGTGCATGCCCATCCATAGATTGCCTTGCGCGTCTTCCGCGAAGGCGTTGGGCCAGTTAGAGGGAGGCAGCCCTTCGGCCTCCCTGTATTGATGAAAGGAGTTGGTCGAGCGCTCCCAGCGCGTCAGGGCCGCGCCGCCCGTGTAGGTGCTTATCCAGATGTCACCGCGCGAGTCTTCAAAGAGGCGCGAGATGTTGCTGTCGGCCAGGCCATCCTTTTTTGTGTAGACGGCCGTGGGCGGAGTCCGCGCTAAATCTTCAAGACGATTGACGGGAGGGAAGCGATAGAGGCCTTCGGCGGTGGAGACCCACCACTCGCCCGCGCGCGTCTGAAGGATGCCCTGCCTGTGCGTGCTGGAACTGGTAATCTGCTCGGGCAGCAGAGGACGAATAGAAGTGAACCCGGCCCCGTCAAAGCGGTTGACGTTCCACTTGTCGCTGATGAAATAAAGCTCGCCCGATTGTCCCGCGAAGCCCGAGATAATATCTGCGCTGCCGAGCCCGTCCGCTTCTCTATAAGACAAAAATCCGTTGCGGGCCACGCGCATCAAGCCCTCTGAGTTTGAGCCTATCCAGAGGTTTCCTTCTCGGTCGAAGGCAAGCCTGTCGGCTCGCTCCGTCACGCCGTGCGTCTTCGAGTAACTGCGAAAGCTCTTGCCGTCAAACTCCGTGACGCCGCCGCGCCGTGTAGCCATCCAGACGTGCCCGTCCGCGCCTGCGGCGAAGCTTCGCACGTAGTTGTAGGCAAGACCGTCCTCGGTCGTGTACCAGCGAGCCTCGCCCGCGAGTTCCGGCAAACGCAACTGCGTGTCCTGTGATGTCGCGCCTTCCGTTTCCCTGTTGCCCGTTAAAAGCTTAAGCCTTCCTTCGCGCTCTTGCGACACTGAAGATGCAGGCTCAGGCTTGATTATCATCAGCCCCGTGCGGCTTCCGGCCCAGAGCCTCCCCGCATCATCTACCAGAAGCGCCCAGACGTAATCCGTGCCTTCGGTCGGATGAATCGTGTAATGAATCAAGCGGCCGCCGGGCAGCCGCCTGTAGACGCCACGGCTCGTAGCAATCCAGAGGCTTCCTTCGCCGTCTTCTACAAGCTGCCAGATTTCAATCTGTCGATTAAGCTCCGCGTCCGGCTCAAGCTCGAAGCGCTCGAACCTCACGCTCTCGCCTTCTATCAGGAGGCGGAAGAGCCCGCCGTCCGTGCCTACCCAGACCTGTCCCTCGCGGTCTTCGTAGAGACTGTCAACTCGATTAGAGACGGGGTCGTCGCTGACTCTATAAGCTACGAAGAGCTGTCGGCGGCTGCCGGTGGGGCCGCCCTGCGCGGTCGCCGACTGTGTCGCCGCGTAAGGATTGAGACGCGCCAGCCCGCCGTTCGTGGCAATCCAGTAGACGCCGCTGCGAGTCTCCATCATGTTGTTGACGTAAGCCGAGGGAAGCCCGTCGCGCGTGCCGTAGGTGGTGAAGCTTGAGCCGTCAAAGCGGCTCAGGCCGTCGGCCGTGCAGAGCCAGAGGTAGCCGCGCGAATCCCTGAAGAGCGCTTCTATATGGTCGTGCGCCACGCCGTCCTCGGTCGTGTAGCGCGTGACGGGAAGCTGCTCCGCTCGCACAAGGGCCGTCCCCGCGAAGATGAGCGAGCAGAGAATCAATAGCATATAGAGTTGGAAGATTCTTAAACGCGCCGCAGGTCTCATAACATTGGGCCAGCTAGGACAGAACGGCTACGGGCAGGCGCTTCACAAACAGGAGCGAGTCTTACACAGAAGCGCGGCCCGCTTCAACCTCTTAAATTCAGGGGTGTATGATTGAAGTGATTTACCGCGCCCCTGAATTTCGCGTTAATAGCCGGGGCCATGGGTACGAAACAGGCAACTAATTTTAAGGAGAATACGCAATCATGGACGGACAGAAGAACGAAGAGCGAGCAGGGCAACAGGAAGCGCAGCAGCAAGGCCCGCCTCCCGAAGCAGTGCTGCTTCAAATAGGCTTTGGCGCGCTCATGACGCAGGCGCTTTACGTGGCGGCTAAGCTCGGGCTCGCAGACCTCGTCGCGGAAAAGCCTCTTCACACGAGCGAGCTTGCCGCAGCCACGGACACAAAGGAGCGCCCTCTTTACAGAATCCTACGCACGCTAGCAAGCGTTGGCGTCTTCCGCGAAGTCGACCCGAAGGTCTTTGCACTGACGCCCGCCGCCTCGCTGCTGCGCTCGGACGTAGCGGGCTCCATGCGTAACGGCATCATCTTCCTAGGCGAAGAGTGGCACTGGAAGGTCTGGGGAAACATGATGAGCAGTCTGCGCACGGGCAAGCCCGCCTGGGGTGCGGTTCACGGCGTGGAGGTCTTCGAGTATTTCACGGCTAACCCTGAGCACTACGAAATCTTCAACCGCGCCATGACGGACATGTCCGTCAGCACGGCCCCTTCCGTCGTGGAGGCCTACGACTTCTCAGGCATAGAGACACTGGCAGACATAGCTGGCGGCCACGGCTTCCTGCTCTCTCAGGTCTTGAAGGCCAACCCGAAGATGAAGGGCATACTGTTCGACGTGCCTCCGGTCATAAAGGGTGCGGGCGAGCTTCTTGAAAGAGAGGGTGTAGCCGACCGCGTAGAGACGGTCACGGGCAACTTCTTCGAGTCAGTCCCTGCGGGCGCGGACGCCTACATGATGAAGCACATCATACACGACTGGAACGACGAGGACTCAGCTCGCATCCTCAGGAACATCAACTCCGTGCTGAGGCCCGACGGAAGGGTTCTGATTGTCGAGACAATCGTGCCGGAAGGGAACGAGCCGCACTACAGCAAGCTGCTTGACCTTGAGATGCTGACCTCTCCGGGCGGAGTGGAGCGCACTGCGGAAGAGTACCGCGAGCTTCTGGCCTCAGCCGGGCTCAGGCTCAATCGCATAGTCCCTACAAAAACGCCCTTCAGCATCATAGAAGCCGTCAGTGCTGATTGAGAAAGCAGGTCAGTACCGCCTGCGTAAGCCGTGCGGTACTGACCTGTGATTTAACTTCGCTTGTCTATAGCTCAGTTTGCGTGGATGAGTATGCGTTTTTGGGTCCCGAACCTGACCTCTATCTTGCCTTCGCGTGTGCTCAGGACTTCGCCCTGTCCGAACTTCGGATGGTCTATCCACTCTCCCGCGCCGTAGGCTTCTCGCGGGGAATAGCTTCTGGCGGGTTTGCGAGGAGCAGAAGGAGCAGCCGTCTCGCTCCTCGTCTGCCGTCTAGCCGCGGTTCTTTCTCCTGTGCCCTGCGCGCGGTAGTTGTGTCGGCCGCCGCAGGTCATGCAGATGACAATGGCGGGCGTGCCGTTCTGATTCAGAGCAGCCACCTGATGATTTCGTTCGCCTTTGCACCGCCCGCATTGCGTTGCTACTTCGTCCCCGAGCCGAATTTTACTCACCCTCATGCTCAAACTCATAAATGATGATTAGTCCTCCCACCATTGACACTTGCGAATCATGTGCCTGAAAAAATATCTCAAGATGATATTCTTGGCACCTTAACACGAGAAGGATGAAAGCGTCAGTCAAACTCGGCGTGCCGGTTCCGAAATAGAATTCGATGAGCGTCTGGCAGGAGATAGTCGTAGTGGTCTCGGCCTTTCTGGCGGGCATGATTAATGCCGTGGCCGGAGGCGGGACGCTGCTCTCTTTTCCCGCGCTCATATGGATTGGCCGCGACCCTGTGATTGCAAACGCCACTAGCACGGTCGCGCTCTGGCCCGGCTCGTTCGGCGGACTCCTGGGCTTTCGCCGCGAGCTGCAAGGGAGCAAGCGGTGGGTCTACTGGTTGGGCGTGCCTTCTATCCTGGGCGGAGCGCTCGGAGCCTACCTTCTTCTTCGCACGCCTTCGAAGACCTTCTCGGCCATAGTGCCTTACCTGATACTCGGAGCGACGCTGCTGATGGCCGCGCAGGAGCATATAACGAGGAGGCTGCGTCTAGGGGCGAGCCACGAGAGGCCGTCGCGCCTGTGGTGGGCGGGCGCGCTTCTCTTTCAATTTCTGGTAGGCGTCTACGGCGGATACTTCGGCGCTGGAATCGGGATATTGATGCTGGCGGCGCTGGGGCTATTGGGGCTCAAGGACATTCACGAGATGAACGGGCTCAAGAATCTCTTCGCCCTCTTCATCAACGGCATAGCCGCCCTCTACTTCATCATCTCGGGCGCGGTCATATGGGTGGACGTGCTGCTGATGGCGGTCGCGGCCATCGCGGGCGGCTATTTTGCGGCCGGAGTGGCGCGCCGGCTGGGACGCCAGAGGGTTCGCCGGTTGGTCATCCTGATAGGCATAGCGATGGCCGTCTCGCTCTTTTTCCGCAGGTGAAGAAATTAACAGGGATGGACAGGATAAGCAGGATAAAAGCAGAAAATAGCTTCTTTTTTATCCTGTCTTATCCTGTCCATCCTGTTTGAATCGGGCCTTGATATGCTTTTGGGGCCAGAAATTTTCTGAAAGGATTTGCTTCCGGCGGGCAAATCATATATATTCTGGTCAATCAGGCATGCGGTGAATCCAAATGCCAGAGCGGTTGCTGGGGTGAGGACAGTGACCGCCACAATTGAAGATGGCGCGGTAGCCAAACTGCCGCGCCTCTTCTTTTTTATGAAGCCATGCGGCAAATTAAGGCTTTCCGCTTCTCCCCTCAGACTATTACAATTAGCTTTGTATGAGTGAATATAGATTCGAGGTCAGGCCGAGCAGCATTCATGGCCGTGGGCTTTTTGCGCTCACGCGCATCCCTGCAAGACGCAAAGTAGGCGAGCTGGGCGGGGAAATCATCTCGCAGGCCGAAGCCAGAAGACGAGCGCGCCGCCACCACTCCATCAAGATAGTAGAGCTTGGCGACGGCACGGCCATTGACGCTTCGCGCAACGGGAACTATTTCAAGTACGTGAACCATTCCTGCCAGCCGAACGGCTACATGCGCGTCGCCTACGGGCGGCTTGAGTTCTACACGCTCAGGGAGATTAGGCCGGGCGAAGAGCTGACCTGTAATTACGGCGAGACCCATCACGAAGGCTCCCTCGCCTGCCGCTGCCAGAGCAAGCTCTGCCAGGGATATATTTAGAAGTTAGTAAAGAGATTCTTCCTGAGTCCCTCTTAGGGACGATTGAAAATAGCCCAGCCATTTATGGCTGGGGATAAGCATGGGAAAGAACAGAGTCCCTGTAGGGACGGCTGAGTATTCTCTTTCAGCCGTCCCTACGGGACTCTTGTTTTAACTTGTATCTGTTCCCAGTGCTAAAGCACTGGGCTATTTTCAAATGTCCCTGCCGGGACTCTGCTCTAATGGCTTGTTACTTTCCGCTGGCGGCAGCGGCTGCGAGGGCAAAGTCGCCTCGCGCCCTTTCTACCTTATGCCACTGATTGGGAGTAACCTTGTGTCTTCCCCATGTCAGTTGCTCCGGCGCTTGCCGGTCGTATCCTGTGAAGATGCGAATCGCAAGCAGACCTCCGTAGCCTCCGAACTGTTTGGGATTGACCCACCAGCCCGCGCTCGGGTCCCAGACCTTAATCTCGTTGCCGCGAGCGATGACGGCGCAGCCTTCGTGATAAATCAAGTCCTCCTTGACCCAGTGCGTGGAGACTCCTTCGCAGCCCCACTTCTCGCACCACTGCCGGGTGGCGTCTTCGGAGAACTGCTGTATGAACTGCGCCGGAAAGCTCTTGACGCCGCGAGCCGTAAACACTTCATGAGCCAATGACGCATGAGCGCCGCAGTCAAGCTCTTTCCGCTCCACGGCCTCGCACCAGCGCAGCGGCCAGTTGGACGGCCCCCACTTGAACTTGTGTCGCAGCCAGCGCGGGCCCGTCAAAGGGCTCCCGCCGTTTAGCTGCGAGTAGTCCATGGAGAAAACCCATTCGCGCGCGATGGTGCAGCAGCGCTTGCCGTGATGCGTCAACGTGGAGTAGGGGAAGTGCTGCCACTTCTCAATCGCCGCGTTGATGTCTATCAAATCCGTTTCGTCAACTTCGATTCTTACTCTATCCTCGGCCAAAGACATAAGACATGCTCCTATCATAAGCGCCCGCATCACAGAAGACCAGAACGTCGCCGACCTGTGCGCCTTCGGGCAGTTCTACGCCGCGCGCCACGATGTCGTGCTCCATGCAAAGCCTTCCCAAGAGTTGCGTCTTGCCCCGTTTTAAGGGACGCCACTCGCCCGTGCGAGCATCCCTGTGTAAAATTCTGTGCGGTTGAAAAAAGTGCATAGGCAGCTCTGCAATCGAGCCGTCAACCACTGCTTCCTTTACCTCTTCTTCCGTCTCGTCAAATTCCAGAAGCCTGAAGGCGAGCGCCATAGAAGGCTGCGCAATCGCCTTGCCCGGCTCAGAGATTATCTGCTTCACGTTGCGCAGCACTTCGGGCACACGATGCACCGCGCTCGCGAAGCGGTCGTCGCGCTCCGTGTGCCAGTCGTCCGGGAACCAGCCTCCGCCCAAATCCAGATACTCCACGGGGCGGCCGGACAGAGCCTCTACGGAGCGGCACCACCTGAGCATTGACTCAAAGAGGTGCCACCACTGGCTGACGCCTATGTTGCTGCTGGCCATGTGAAAGTGTATGCCGAAGGCTGTGTCCGTTGGCAGAAGCTCTATCGTGTCAATCAGCTTCTCAAGAGACTTCGGCGAATCGACGGGAATGCCGAACCGAGAGTAGACGTTCGGCGTGCGAAGCCGTATGCCCACAATCTTCGACTTAAGCTCCCTGCGCTCCATGCTTGAGGCTGTGCGTCGCAGGTCTGCAATCGAGTCGCAGAAGACCGCGTGCAATCGCTCCTTGGGCAGCAGTCCTTCGGGCCACCACTTGCCGGGGCCGTTCAGGATTACCTGCTCCGGCTTGAAGCCGACCTTGAGAGCCTTCTGCACTTCCAGCAGGCTGATGGCCTCGGCCATGAAGCCGTTCTCGTGTGCCAGCCGTATAAGCCGCTCGTCCGGGTTCGTCTTGATGCTGTAGCCGTTCGTGACCTTTATCTCGGGCGTGCTGAGCCGCTTTGCCAAATCGCCAGCGCGCTTGAAGAGCGACTGTGCCGTGCTCTCAAGAAAGAGCCACGCAGGGGTCTCCATCTCTTCCAGCCTGTAAGCCTTCAGGTCTTCTATGAACGAAGCGGGAACCTCAGGCGCACCCTTGTCGCGCCCGGCCTTGTGGCCGTTGCCGTTACCATTTCCGTTGCCGTTCGTCTCTATGATGTTCAGCTTCGTCAGGCGCTCGGCCAGAGCGAGCGAGCCCGAAGGATGCTTCAAAGAATGGCCTATGCCGCCGGGCAGAGGCTCCGGCAAAGGAGGCAGCGGAAACTGCGAGCGAACGGGAACCTCCAGCACTACGCGCGTGAACTCTTCGGACACGGCCTCTGTCCTCTTAGCCGGAACGCCCGAAGCTCTTTCAATTAGAAGCGCGGGCAGGTTGCGTCCCGCTATGGTCGAGCCGTGAATCCAAGCAGGGAATCTGGGGTTGCATTCAAGCAGCCAGAGCTGCTCCTGCGGGTCGCGCACCATCTCAAGCTCTGCTCCGCCAGACCAGTTCAGCTCCTTGATGACTCGACGCAATGGCTTGAGGAACTCTTCCGAGACTTCCGTCACGTCGCCCGCCCACGTCTTGCCCTCTTCCGTCAGCTCGCGCTTTCGCATGTAGACGGCTTCTATAAGCTCTCCCTTGTAGGCGCAGAAGCAGACAGACTCTTCGTAGCCGGAAACGTGCGTCTGTAGAAAAAGCTTTTCCGTAGACCAGGCACGAGAGAGTGTCGTGCGAACTATCTCAAACGCGTCCCAGCTTGCCGTTCGCACGGCCTCGTAGTAAGGCCCCTTGAGCCAGACCTTCCAGTCGTGTTGACGACAGAAGGTGTGTATGTCCCAGTCAGAATTTTCCGTGGAGATAAATGACGGAATGCGTACGGGCAATCCCTTGTGCGCTTCGACCGCGGGCTTGCTGATTTTTCTAAGCGCGGCCGCGGGCGGCGTCAGCATGTTCCTGTGGCCTTCCGGATAGAGCGAGGCGAGCCACATAATCTCAAGGTCAAAACCGGAAATCCAGAACGCGCCGGATTCAAGCACCTCTCTGACTTCGTCCGCATACGCGTCCAGGTTCAGCTCTTCCCAAGGCCTTTGCAGCCAAAGCTCGTCAAGGTCTGTCCAGTGTATGCCGGATGAGCGGTTGGAATATTCTACGCCGACCAGAGTTGCGTCAGGGTAAGCCTGTCGTAAAGAGCGTGTAATACCTATGCCGGGCTGTGGATTGGTTCCACTGTAAAGCCCGCTAATGTAGATTCTCATTGTTTCCTTCTTGGCTGAGGATGAAGAGAAGACCCGTCTTCCCTTGTCTCGTTCTTAAAAGCAGGTCAGCCGGGGGAATGTGAAGCCGCCTGTTCTTCTTACTCACCCTAAAAAACCATCTGAGGTCGCTGTGGCAATCAACTGATGAAGCTTGCTCACAGCCACAGATAAGCGAAGAAAGACCGCTACGATACCGTGTGCAAAGTAAAGCTCATAGCGGCCTGAACTCAACTCAGTTTTTAGGGGATTTAAAATATATAAAGCAACAACTAAGCCTGTCTGTACGCTTACGTACCCTCAAAGGATGAAAGAGATGGGTATTCTTTTGACTATGAAGACAGGCGTTGTAAGTCAAAGAAGAGCTCCGCTCGTCATAGAGCCTCGGGAGGGATGTTGTCCAGGTGAAGGGCACGAGTATCTTCTGCATCTATGCGTGAGTCACAAGCCTTCGTTGCAGGAGAAGCTTCTCACGCACGGCGCGCTGCTTTTGAGAGGACTGGCTGTATTGACTGCGACGGAGCTCGCAAGCTTCGTGCGCTCCTTTTCCGGCAAGCCTCTGCTGGATTACGCGGGCGGCGCATCGCCTCGCATAAAGCTTTGCCAGGGAGTCTACACTTCCACGGAGTACTCCGAATCGGTCACGCTCAATCTTCACAACGAGCTGTCCTACACCTACCGCTGGCCTTCGCGTCTCTTCTTCTGCTGCGTGGTGCCTGCGAAGACGGGCGGCGAGACTCCCATCGCCGACAGCCGTTCGATACTTGAAGCGATTGACAGAAAAGTGTTGGAGAAGTTCAAGGCAAAGCAGGTCAGGTACGTCAGGAATCTCACATCTGAGGCGGGCTCAGGCTTCTCGTGGCAAGACGCGTTCGAGACGTTTGATAAGAGTGCTGTTGAAGATTACTGCTTGCGCGGGGGAATAGATTTCAGTTGGCGAGAGGACGGTCGGTTGCGGCTGAGCGAGGTTCGCCCTGCGACCGCGCGTCATCCCATGACGGAAGAAGAGGTCTGGTTCAATCAGGCCGACGGCTTTCACCCTTCGGCGCTGGACAAAGAGACCTACGAGGCGCTTTGCTCAACCACCAGTGAAGAGGATTTCAGGCTCAACGCTTATTACGGCGACGGAACCGGGATTGAGCCCGGCGCGCTGGCTCACGTGCGAGAAGTGATGCGGCGCGAGATGGTGCCTGTAAGCTGGCAGGCCGGAGATATTCTGATACTCGACAACATGCTCGCGGCGCATGGTCGCATGCCGTTTAAGGGCCCAAGAAAAATTCTTCTGGCTATGACCTAGCGTAAGGTGACGGAGGAGCGCCTGCGTGTAGACTCGTCATAGAGGCCCAGAGCGCAGGAGTTGAAGCCAGATTATATTCCGGCACGGGGATTCTCTTTTTGAAAGCATCCGTGAAGTGGCCGTCCACCCGTATGCTGAATGAGAGGCCGTCGCACGGGTCGCTCCCGTGGAACTGGTTAACCGAGTCGAACCAGGCCGAGTAAGACTCAACGTACTTCTTCTCGCCAGTCTGGTGATTGAGCATGTAGAAGGGTTTGCGCAGGTTCGTGCGAAACCATATGAAGTCGTGGCACAGGTCTGTCTCGTCGTGGTCTCTGTGCGCGGGCACCGGCCTGCACACGTCGTCGTACATGATGAGCATCCTGCCTGTGGATTTGAAAGGCAGAGTGGAGATGAAGTCCATCAGCAGAGAGAACTCGGAGGTCGCTTCCGTAGGCTCCCACAGTTCCGTCTTGTCCAAATCAAAGTAGCTGTCCGGCTCTGTTGACTGCGCCAGGTAAATCATCCTTGAGCCGGGCCTGTCCGGCGCGGAATCGTTCAGCCTGTAAGGGCCCGTATAAAACCTCAGGTCGTTCTGTGCGTCAAGGCGGCGACGGATTCTCTCGGTGATGTAAGAGTCCAGAGACTTCAGTCTCTCCACGTCTATAAATTCGTCGAACGACTTGTAGCACGGATATGTGATGCGCGGGTCAATCGCGGGCGTTGGTGACGGGGCATAGGCTGCCGCCGCCGAAGCGCCCTCTTTGCCTGTTAACACGGAAGCTTCCACCACCTTGCTCAATTCCTGTTTACTCTTCATGCTTTATCCTGAGTTCCATTAATAATTTTTTGCTGCCCGACAATGTTACCTAAAATAAATTAACAAACAACCGTTTTCGGCTCGGCCTTAAAAAACCCCGGCAACTCAAGGCCCCGGATTCTCTTCTAAAATATCTTGCTCACTGGGCAGGAGAGCCTGCGGTTTTAAGCTTTAGCCGAAGCGCGTGTAGAGTCAAAAGGGCAGAGCCTTTCGTTCCAGCCTGTCCAAGCATCTTATTTGTTTAAGGTTTCGAAAGAATGTCGGACGAAAAAGCTCAAAATACAACAATTCTGGTCGTGGACGACATGACGGATAATCTTATCCTGATAAGCCTGGCTTTGCAGAATCAGGGCTACAAGGTGCTCACCGCCAAGAGCGGCGAAGAGGCCATACGCATCGCCCTGATTGCCCGGCCAGACCTCATTCTGATGGACATAGCCATGCCTGACGTGGACGGCCTTGCGGCCACTCGACGCATGCGCAAGCACACGGAGCTGCGACACCTTCCCATCATCGCCCTGACGGCCTTTGAGACGCTCGGCTTTCGACAGGCGGCTTTCGAGGCAGGCTTCGACGGCTACCTGACGAAGCCTATAGATTTCGAGAAGCTGAATAATTTAATAAACATCTTCCTGCGCGACCTGGACACCACAGACCTCTCGCAGGAGACCAAAGAGTTGGCGCAGGACGATTTCGTCACCGGAAAGGTAGCCTGAAGCTCCATCGTCAGACGGCTCGCCAGTCGCGCGCTCCCTCACAGAGCGGCATAACATTCATCATCTTCATTTTTAATATTGCCGCAGGTGAGATGCCGTAAAGCTTAAGCCGCCGCGAGAAGTAATCAGCCCAGACTCCTTCAGCGCGACGGCCCTTTTCCCCCTTGTTCTGTGCACGCCCGCTTGTATAAACCCTGCCGCACAGGCTTGTCGGTACAGTCTCTGACAGAACCCGTGCCTACATCACACGCCTTTTCCGCTCTTCACAGCGCTCAGCACTTCTTTCGATAAATTCTCAATAACTCGCTAGACATAAGAGAACTATCTGTGACATTGAGCGGCGCAGATTATAGACGCAGGTTAGAGACTCGGAATCTGTATTTCTAAAAACTATTTCAAGAGGTAGACGAGATGGAACAGTTGAAGCAGGCATTGAACTGGGCCATAGGGCTTGAGCTTGAGAGCAAAGATATAAACGTTCTACAGATGTCCCTGCGCGCGGCCATCATCTTCATCATCTCCATCGTCCTGCTGCGCATCGGCAACAAGCGTTTCATGGGAAAGAGCACGGCGATGGACGTTATGCTGGGGATAGTCTTCGGTTCTACCGTGAGCCGCGCCATCACTGGCAACGCCCCTTTCTTCCCTACGCTCGCCGCGAGCCTCGTGCTCGTCCTGCTGCACTGGCTTCTGGCCGCCGTAGCCTTCAGGTCTCACGGCTTCGGCCAAATGGTCAAGGGGCGCGACAGTGTTCTGGTGCGGGACGGAGAGCCGCAGCGCGATGCCATGCGCCGCAGCCACATCACAGAGCAGGACATAGAAGAAGCCATGCGCAACCAGGGCAAGCAGCCGGAGATAAGAGCCATAAAGGCGGCTCATCTGGAGCGCAACGGCGACATCAGCATCATCACGAAGGATTCTTAAGTGCGCTCGCTCTCTGGCCCTATGCTCCATCACGCGCGGCCTGCCCACTGTACGCAAAGGTACTGACGCCTCTTTCGTGACTCTGCTATTTTCCGCCGTTTGAGCCGCACATGCCAGCGGCTTGCCAGTTTCACTTCCGTGTGTCTAAATAGCAGCCAAGGTATCAAGCCACTTTTTGTATAAGGCCGACACTGTAAGATATGTTCAGCTTAGAGCAGGTGGCCCGCATCGCTCACGAGGCAAATGCGGCCCTGTGTCGCAGCATAGGCGACGACTCGCAAGGCCCCTGGGAGGAAGCGCCCGACTGGCAGCGCGAAAGCTCCATCAGCGCCGTCCGCTTTATCCTTGATAACCCGGACGCGGGGCCCGGCGCGAGCCACGAAAGATGGATGCGCGAGAAACTGGACGCGGGCTGGAGGCATGGCCCTGTGAAGGATGCCGGGGCGCGTACGCATCCCTGCCTTGTTCCCTTCGAAGAGCTTCCGCCGGAGCAGCAGGCTAAAGATTACCTGCTCAGGGCCGTGGTTCTGTCGCTCGACCCGTTCATGCGTGAGTGAGAGAATCACAGCGATTATTCCTACGCTCCGGGCGGGAGGGCGGACTTGCTGCGGCGTGTGGCCGCTCTTTTTACATGTACGCTGGCAGGCATAGTTGATATACTCCGCGAGCGAACTTTTTTACCCCGCGAAATCGGGATCGAGTTGCCCCAAGACTCCCTCCTTGTATCGTTTGTTCTGATAAGCTTTGAGACCTACTAGGTGCTTATCCCGGGCTCTTATCATGCTGCCGGGATAGCAGGAGATGGCCGTGAAAATCTTACTTTATAATCCAGACAACGGGGTGACGCGCAACTTCATGCCGCATCTTTGGATGTTTCTGCTGAAGGCCGTCACGCCCGCCGGCCACGAAGTCCTGCTCATTGACGGCAACGCCCGTCCCATGAATGAAGACGAGCTGGTGGCATTCATCAAGCGTGAAGGCGTCGGCCTCGTGGGCATAGGAGCCATGACGCGCATGATTGCCCGCGCCTATCGCATGGCCGATAGAATCAGGCAGGCGGGCGTGCCCGTCGTGATGGGCGGCCCGCACGTAACCGAGGTGCCGGACGAAGCGCTAGGGCGTGACGGAGGCCCGCGCCACGCCGACGCCGTCGCGCTCGGCGAAGCAGACCAGACGTGGCCGAAGATAGTTGAAGACGCCGCTCGCGGGGAGTTGAAGGAGATTTACGCGCCCGTTGACGAAAAGGGAGTCGAGCACAAGCCAAGCCTTCAGCCTTACCCTGAAATTCCCTGGGAGTCATACGACCTTGACCAGTTCAACATGGTGCCCAAATTCGCGCAGCCTCTGCTGAAGCGATACGGCTCGGGCTGGGGCGCTGTGCGCGTGATTCCCATGGAGTCGGGCCGTGGCTGTCCCTACGGCTGCGAGTTCTGCACGGTGACGGGCTTCTTCGGAGACTCTATTCGCTTTCGCTCGAACGAATCGGTCGTGAACGAGATGCTGAGGCTCAAGCGTCACGCTCGAAAGATGAAAGAGCAGGTAATCATCTTCTTCATAGATGATAACTTCGCCATCAACATCAAGCGCACGAAGTCGCTCCTCAGGGACATCATCGCCGCGGGCGCGCAGCTTCCGTGGATTGCACAGATAAGCGCGAACCTTCTGCGCGACGAAGAGCTTGTGGATTTAATAGAGGCCTCGCACGGCAAGTGGATTTTCATAGGCATGGAGTCCATTGATACAGACAACCTGAAGGACGTGAACAAGAGCTTCAACAAGCCGGGCGAGTACGCCGCAGTTCTTAATCGCCTCGCGCGCAGGAACATCTACGCCATCACCTCTTTCATCATAGGGCTGGACAACGACACGCCGGGCGTGGCCGAGCGTACGCTCGCGCAGATAGAGAGTTGGCCGCCGGGCCTGCCCGTCTTCGGGCAGCTCACGCCCTTTCCTTCGACGCCTCTCTACAAGAGGCTTCAGGAGTCGGGTCGTCTGACACGCCCGCGCCACTGGCTTGAGTTCGCGCCCTACCAGATGGCACACACCCCCTTGAAGATGACCATAGAAGAGACACAAAGTGAGCTTGAGCAAGCGTGGGCCGCATCCTACAGCCCCGAGAGAATCGAGCAGGCGATTGAGTCCATAAAGGAGCAGCCGATTAACTACCGCATGATACATCTGGTCATGCGTCTCTTCTTTCGCGGCATATACTTTCCGCAGATGACGAAGCGGGCCTGGATGAAAGTGATAGCGCAGAACCGCAGGCCCCTCATCAGTCTCGCTCGCGAAGCCGCAGGCAAGTACTGGAAGGCGCGCTCCGCGCGTGCCGCGTCGAGTAGAATGAGGACAACTCCCCCGCTCAATAAAGAGGAGCCCGAAATAGCTCGCGAGGGATAAGGGCCTTGGAAAGTGGGAGGACAATTCCGTATGAAGGCGCTTCTTATCTACCCCGAATTTCCCGACACTTACTGGAGCTTTCGTCACGCGCTCACCTTTGAAGGTAAGCGCGCGGCCTTTCCGCCGCTAGGTCTTCTGACCATCTCGGCCATGCTGCCTGACGCGTGGGAGCGCCGCCTCGTTGACATGAACGTGACGCGGCTCAAAGAGGCGGACGTGGAGTGGGCGGACGTGGTGCTGGCAAGCGCCATGCTGGTGCAGAAGGATTCCCTGCACGAGGTGGTGAGCCTTTGCGGAAAGATGGGCAAGCGCGTCATAGTAGGCGGCCCGTACGTCTCTACAAGCTCGGACAAGCTGCCCGGCGCAGACCACATCTTCATAGGCGAGGCTGAGACCATCCTGCCGGAGTTCCTGCGCGAGATTGATGACGGGACGGCTCGCCGCATCTACCAAGCACCGTCAAAGCCCGCTCTGACATCAACGCCGGTTCCGCACTTTCATCTGGCGGAGCTTAACCGCTACAGCGCCATGAGCGTGCAGTACTCTCGCGGCTGTCCCTTCCAGTGCGAGTTCTGCGACATCATAGAGATTTACGGGCGCGTCCCTCGCACGAAGACGAACGAGCAGATGCTCTCCGAGTTGGACGCGCTCCGTGAGCTTGGCTGGCGCGGCCTCGTCTTCATAGTTGACGACAACTTCATAGGCAACAAGCGGAATGTCAAAAAGTTGTTGCCAGACCTTGTAGAGTGGTCTGAGCGACACGACATGCCCTTCTCCTTCATCACGGAGGCGAGCGTGAATCTGGCCGAAGACGACGAGCTTCTGGCGATGATGCGGAGCGCAAACTTCCGCCGCGTCTTCCTTGGCATAGAGACGCCCGTGGAAGAGAGTCTGAAGGAGGCTCACAAGGGACAGAACACGCGCCGCGACCTGCTGGACTCCGTTCGCAAGATTCAATCATACGGGCTTGAGGTGATGGCAGGCTTCATAGTCGGCTTCGACACAGACCCCGAAGACATCTTCGAGCGGCAGATAAGGTTCATACGCGAGAGCGCTATTCCGCTCGCTATGGTGGGACTGCTGACGGCGCTTCCCGACACGCAGCTCTGGCGAAGGCTTGAGAAGGAGGGGAGGCTGCTGGAAGAGAGCACGGGCAACAACACGGACGGCTCTCTCAACTTCATCCCGCGCATGGACACGACGCGGCTGATAGAAGGCTACAAGAGCATCCTGCGAAACATCTACAGCCCGGCGGAGTACTACCGCCGCGCGCTCGATTGCCTCTCTCATCTAAGAAGCGACAGGCCGGAGCCGCGACGAACGGGCATCTTTAGCGACGTGCGAGCGTTCGCGCGAGTTGTCTTGGCGCTCGGCGTCAGAGACCCCGCGCGCGTGGAGTTCTGGCGCTACCTGAGCCGCGCCGTCGCACACCACCGCGAGAACTTCCCACACGCCATCACACTGGCCGCCATGGGCTACCACTTCCGCAAGCTGACGGAAGGCATATAGCAAGACCCAGAAAGAGGCGCAATATCAGTAACCCATGACGTGAGTCATGGGTTACTGATATTGCGCCCCCTGCGGGGGCTACTGTTATTCAGACTCATTAGAGCCGCCGCGTCGTTTGTACTCTGAGGGCTTCTTCCTGCCCACGGCCTGCGCTTCGTTGGAGTTGCGCCCGAACTGCGCCGTCACCTGGTCTCTCATGCCGAGCACAAGGTTGTGGAAGTTCCATTCTGCGGCGACGGCATTGTCGCGCGCCGTGGCCAGCGCCGCTTCCGCCCGCGTCTCCACCTCCTGTGCAGTACGCATAGCAGTCTCAGCCGTGCTCATGGCTTCCACAGTGTAACGGGCATTGGCCGGGTCGTATCCTGCAATCTCCTTCAGCCCGTCAAAGTTCTCTATGTCGGCTGCTAAAACCCCCGGTGAGATTCGTTTAGATTGGTCTTTTGCCATAACTGGTAGCTCCTGATACGTGAGAAATAGGGATAAAGCCCGATGAAGTGGCGCAATCCTATGCTAGAAAAAGCCAAAGCGCAAGAGTTTTATTCGCCAGCCCCCTAAAGCCAAAATTACCCGTCCTGCACGATAATGATACGCGCGAAGTCTCTTCGCCCGTGAGCGAAGAGACTTTTCCTGTATCATTTTCAATATCGCTCACGCGCGAAGCCTCATCGCTCACGCGCGAAGTCTTATCGCTCACGCGCGATGAAGCTTCGCTCGCAAGCGATAAAGCATCGCCCTCGCGCGATGGGACTTCGCCCTTGGGCGATGAAGCTTCGCGCGAGGGCGATGAGACTTCGCAGCCCATCCGATGCTCTAAGCACAGGTGCTTAGAGCATCGGATGGGCTCACTAGGGCCTAACTATGCCTATTTACGACAAAAGCGCAGGCGCTTAGAAGATAATTTGGAGAGATTTGAACCAATGCTCAGACCAATATTTAATCAAGGCTATTCTTTTAATGCCCATGCACCGCGCTCAACCTGTACGAGAAAGCCCCTATCTCGCAGCACCTGTAGCTGCTGACGGATTTTGTCTTTAACGTGACGATTATTAGGGTGCAGTCGTTCCAGTTGGGGCACAAAAGCATAAACATCGCTGTTCGAGAACTCTATTTTGCCCAGAGACCGTACAACCCGCAGAACATCAAGCGTCCAGCCCCGCTCCTTCGCGCCTATTTGCTCCAGTGGTTTTATTCGGTGGAAACTCTCGCGCACTAATCTGGGCGGCGTCGGTATGCCATCGGAGATGAGATTGATTCTGGCATCGGGAGGTATATTTTTTAGTACGATATTACAGCCTACCCAACCTGCGCGACGCGCATTCGGGGCCAAAGGCTTTCTTGCTTCAATAGCGGAAGCTGAGAAGGCGAAATGCGGAATAAGGATTAAGTCTCGGACTTGCCAATAGAGCCTGTCATAATGGAGTGCGTAAAGATTCGGCGTGCGGTCTTCAAGTATTGCGCGCATCATCGCCTGATAAGCAGCGTCAACGATGCGGTCACGAATAGGCGAGCTTTTGCTTTTAAGTTGAAAGCGAAGCTCGCAACGAGGGCAGATGAAATCAAAGGCTTCCGTATTATTCGGTGCAGGCTTCAAGGAAGGCGACTGGCAATTAGCACAGTAAAGATTATCTTTCCCCCAAGCCTCAGTCACGACGCGCGCTATCTGTGCCGGGCTTTTGTACCCTTGCGCTAGATGTGCCGGCATCGAGATATTCATATCGTAAGCGGTAGCGGCCTCTGCCGATTGGCTCGAAACGCGCTGATTGTCGCACGACACGCCTTATGGTGGAAGTCCAGGTTATATTTGTTTTCGTGCGCGGGCTTTGTTCTACAAGACGGTTAATATCTCTCAGGTTCCCCTCACCGCCCAATTCGGCTAATGCTTTAGTCACAATCTCTGCCCAAGTCGTTTGATGCTCCTCCTTGTTAATTGAATCTGTCCAGAAGATTTCCACTCGGCCGAAGGATAACGTCAATTGCTGCGAAGGAACTTCATCTTTGATTCTCTTAATCGCGAGTTCCAAGTAAGGCATCATCAAATCAATTCCAATAAATCCCCTTCCAAGTCTAGCGCATATAACCCCTGTTGTTCCGCTTCCGCAGAAGGGGTCTAGCACCATGTCGTGCGGGCTTGATGATGCGCGAACGATGCGGTCAAGAAGCGCTTCAGGTTTCTGCGTGGGATGCTTGCCGTATCGCTTCTCGCGTGCGGCGGGCGGCGTGATGTGCCAGAGCGATTGCATCTGCTTGTTGCGGTTCTCGCGCTTCATCTCTTCATAGTTGAACGTGTGGCGTCCTTTAGGCTCACGACGCGCCCAGATAATCGTCTCGGTCGCGTGCGTGAAGTAACGGCACGAAAGATTGGGCGGCGGGTTGACCTTGTACCACGCTATGTCGTTCAGGATTTTGTAGCCGAGCGTTTGCATGGCAAAACCCACGCTGTAGATGTTGTGCGACGTGCCTGTGACCCAGATGGTTCCATTAGGCTTCAACAGCCGCCTGCATTCTCTAAGCCAATCCATGTTGAAAGCATGAATCGTCTCGAAGGTGGCGGCCTTGTCCCATATCCCCTTGTTGACGCTTACCATTCTTCCGGCCTGACACGTGATGCCGTCGTTAGATAAAAAGTAGGGCGGGTCTGCGAAGATGAGGTCGAACATCTCATCCTTCGCCTTACGCAGTAACTCAAGCGCGTCGCCTTGATAAAGACGAATGGCGTGCTTTTCGTCTACGAACACAGGGGCTGGCGCTGAGGGCTGCATCTCTGCTTTCCAAAGAGAATCTTCTGTTGGCCGGGCGCAAGCCGTGGGAATAGAGACCATTTAAGTTTTGACCGAAACCTCAAGACCTGACTCAAAGACTAAGCCGATCTAAGATCGAATCCGGCAAAAGATCAAGGCCGCGAGAAGGCACAAGCGATCTGGTTTCAATTATTTAGAGGTGTAGAAAGGCAAGAGTAGAGGTCAATTTCAAAAAGATTCACCGCCGCAGATGCAGGGAGACGCCGAGAACTAAAAGTAGAGCGCTACTCCTGTGTTTGGAAATTTCGCGGAATTGTAGTTGAATGCTTCTTATCCCTTTAGCAATTCAAAAAAAATATCTCTCGGTAGGCGCATAAGATGAAAAGAATCGTCCTTGCTAAGACACTCTCGCTCGCACTCGTTCTCGTTTTCCTTCTTCAACCCGTAAGCACAAGCCGCACGCAGGAGCTGCGCGGCTCGTCCGACATCTACGCGCGGATTCTGAAGGAGGAGACCGACAATTCGCAGATTATGAAGACGCTGCAAGTATTGACGGACGTTTACGGCCCGCGCCTGACCGGCTCTCCGAACCTGAAGGCGGCGGGCGATTGGGCCGTTAAGCAGATGCAGTCGTGGGGACTTGAGAACGCGCATCTTGAGCCTTGGGACTTCGGCCATCCCGGCTGGCTCAACGAGCGAGCCTCTGGCTTCATAGTCTCGCCCGTCAAAGACAGCCTCGTCTTCGAAGTCCTCGCGTGGACGCCCGGCACGAACGGCACCGTCACCGCGCAGGCCTTTCAGATGGTGACGCCGGAAAGGCCCACGCAGGAAGAGCTGACCGCTTACTTCGAGAGCATAAGAGCGCAGGTTCCCGGCAAGATTGTGCTGGTAGGCAAGCACACGCCCGTGCCGGTGGCCTTCACGCCGCCGACGAAGCGACTGAACGACGAAGACCTGCGCACGCGCTTTGACCCGAACGCGAAGCCGTCGCCGACGCCTACTCCGACACCGACGCCCACGCCCACGCAGCGCCTGACGGGCACGCAGATAGCCGAGCAGATAGACAAGTTCCTGCTTGAGAACAAGGCTGTCGTGAGAGTCAACGACGCGGGCCGCGAAGGCGGGCAGATACGCGCCTTCAATAACCGCAGCTTCGACGTGAACGCGGTCGTGCCTACGGTGATTCTTCGTAACGAAGACTACGGCCGCATTTCTCGACTGATGGCCAACGGCCAGGCGGTCACGCTTGAGTTCAACATCCAGAACCGCAGCTACCCTGAAGGCACGACCTCCTACAACGTGATTGCGGAGATTCCCGGCACGGACAAGCGGGACGAAGTGATAATGCTCGGCGGGCACCTTGACTCGTGGCACGCGGCGACGGGCGCGACCGACAACGCCATAGGCTGCGCCGTGATGATGGAGGCCGCGCGCATCCTCAAAGCCATAGGCGTTCGCCCACGCCGCACCATTCGCGTGGCGCTCTGGTCAGGAGAAGAGCAGGGACTTCTTGGCTCGCAGGCTTACGTCAAGGAGCACTTCGGCTCGGCCGAAAATCCCAAGCCCGACTTTTTCAAGTTCGGAGGCTACTTCAACATTGACTCAGGCACAGGACGCGCGCGAGGCATGTCTGTCTTCGGCCCGCCTGCGGCCGCCACGCCGCTTAGAGAGGCGGTCGGCCCCTTCGCCTATCTGGGCATAGTCGGTGTCTCAAACACGCGCAGCCGTGGCCTTGGAGGCTCCGACAACACCTCTTTCAACCAGGCTGGACTGCCCGGCATAGGCGTGCTGCAAGACCCCATAGAATATTTCACGACCACTTGGCACACGAACCTGGACACCTACGAGCGAATCATAGAGGACGACGCGAAGAGGTCTGCCATCATCATCGCCGCAGCCGTCTATCAGCTTGCCATGCGCGACGAGCTGCTGCCCAGATTCGGGACGGGAGAGATGCCGCCCTTGCCAAGACCATCGCCGCAGCCCTCGCCGACGCCGCTTCCGAGCGCCACGCCACCCAGGCAATAGAATGGAGGCGCAGGTGTGAATGTTCTGTTAGCTTTCAGGGGAGGCTTTTATGGCTAAAGAGATAAAGGTCGTGGGGCTTGGCGGGAGCCTTGCGGTGCAGTCTAATAGTCTCGCTGCGCTCAAGGTCGCGCTGGAAGGGGCTGAGCAGGCCGGGGCTCAGACAGATTTGCTGGACATACGAGAGCTGAGCCTGCCAATGTACGCCCCTGAGATAAGCGAGGTGCCGGAGTCCGTGGAGAGGCTGTGCCGGACGGTTCACGAAGCGGACGGTCTTCTATGGAGCAGCCCGCTTTATCACGGAACCATCAGCGGCTCTTTCAAGAACGCGCTCGACTGGCTACAGCTTTTAAGCAGCCGCGAGCCGTCCTACCTGACGGACAAAGTCGTCGGGCTCATCAGCACGGCCGGAGGCACTCAGGGCTTGCAGGCCGTCAACACCATGGAGTTCATAGTGCGCGCCCTCAGGGGCTGGGCCGTGCCGCTGGTCATTCCTATTCCGCAGGCGTGGCGCATCTTTGACGAGGAAGGCCACCTGCAAGACGCTAAGGTCGCGGAGCAGCTGCACGCGCTCGGGCGAGAGGTCACGCGCGCCGCGCGCCACTTCTCAAAGAAGGTGCTGACCACGCCCGAGGCCGAGCGCGCGGAGGCACAGGTGCAGCCTCTTAATCAGGAAGAGGCCAGCGCTTCCTGAAGTAGGAAAACAGATTTTCAGATGCGGGGATAAGTATGAAGATACGAAAGGCACTGCTTCTGATTACCGCGCTCTCTCTTTGCGCCCACAGTATGACGGGAACGCTTGCGCTCTCCGCGACTCAGGCGGCGGACAGAAGGTTCGAGGCGCTGGCACGAAGCTACATAGAGAAGCTGCTTGAGATGGAGCCTGAGAGGGCGACGCAGTTGGGCGACCATCGCTACGACAATCGCCTGAACGATTACAGCATGGAAGGCGTACGGCGCTCTCGCGCCTTCACAGAGCAGTACCTCAGAGAGCTTGAACGCATCAGGCCCGCTCGCCTGAGCCCCGCCAACAGCATTGATTACAGAATCCTTCGCTCGCGCCTTGAGTACAATCTCTTTCAGATAGATGTCCTGCGCGAGTACGAGTGGAATCCCCTGAGCTACAACGTAGGCAACGCGATTTACGGGCTGCTCGCGCGTGACTTCGCGCCGCTGAAAGTGCGACTCAGGAACGTCAGGGGCCGTCTGCTGGGCGTGCCCTCGGTCGTAGAGGCGGCCCGCGCCAACCTGAAGAACCCGCCGCGCGTGCACACAGAGACCGCCATCTCGCAGAACAAGGGGACGATTAACCTCATACGCAACGAGCTTGACACGTTCGCGCGCCAGGAGCCGGAAGCGAGGAACGAATTGCTGGCGGCCCAGACGGCAGCCGTTCAAGCTCTGGAAGATTACGGGCGATGGCTTGAGAAGGAGTTGCTGCCGCGCTCCACGGGCGATTTTCGTCTGGGCGAAGAGAAGTACCGACGCAAGCTCGCCTTCGCGCTCGATTCCGACATGACGAAGGAAGAAATCCTCAGTCGCGGGCTCGCCGATTTAAAGAGCACGCAGGACGCCATGTACGAGCTGGCCCTGCCGCTCTACAGAAACTTCTTCCCGAAGGAATCGGACGCCGCGCGCCTCGCGGACAAAAAGCTGGTCATCAAATCGGTGCTGGCACGGCTCGCCGAGAAGCGGCCGAACAACGACACAATCGTCGGACTGGCCGAGCGTACTTTGAAAGAGACGACGGACTTCGTGCGCTCGCGCGGCATAGTCACAGTGCCTGACGAGCCCGTGAAGATAATCGTCATGCCGGAGTTTCAGAGGGGCGTGGCCGTGGCCTATTGCAGTCCCGCGCCGCCGCTTGAGCCGCAGGGAGAAACCTTCTACGCCATCTCGCCCACGCCTAAGGACTGGTCTTCCGCGCGCGTCGACTCCTTCTTTCGAGAGTACAACAACTACATGGTTCACAACCTCACGATTCACGAAGCCATGCCGGGCCATTATCTTCAGCTAGCGCACTCGAACAGGTTCAAGGCACCCACATTAATTCGCGCCATCTTTCGCAGCGGCACCTTCGCGGAAGGCTGGGGCGTCTATGCCGAGCAGTTGATGGCCGAGGCGGGATACGGCGGCCCTGAAGTTCGACTGCAACAGTTGAAGATGAGGCTTCGCACCATCATCAACGCCATCATCGACCAGAAGATTCACACCGCAGGGATGACCGAGAAAGACGCGCTCGCCCTGATGATGGACGAGGGCTTTCAGGAAGAGGGCGAGGCGGCGGGCAAGTGGACTAGGGCGCGCCTGACCTCTACGCAGCTTTCCACCTACTACGTAGGCGTGCTTGAGATGAACGACATACGCCGCGCCTATGAAGCGAAGATGAAAGGCAGGCGAATAGACTACAAGGAGCTGCACAACACCATGCTCTCCTTCGGCACGCCCCCGCCCAAATACGTGCGCGAGATGATGAAACTCTAAAAGGAGCGAGGACGCCCATCTTGACCAAGCGAGCTGAGTCGTCATCTTCCGCCAGATTAGCGCGTAGGCTGGGGCTGTTTGACGCGACGATGATAGTCATGGGAGGCATCATCGGCGCAGGCATTTTCATTAACCCTTCGGTCGTGGCGCGAGAAGTCCACACTCCCTTTCTCATACTCGGCGCGTGGCTCGCGGGCGGCACTCTAGCTCTCGCGGGCGCTTTCATCTACGCGGAGCTTGCAGACCGCCACCCGGATGTCGGAGGACAATACGCCTACCTGCGCGACGCTTATCATCCATCGGTCGCTTTCATATACGGCTGGGCGCTGCTCTTGGTAACGCAGACGGGCGGGATGGCTGCCGTGGCCGTCACCTTCGCTCGCTATTTCCTTGAGCTGACGGGAGCGCCGCTCACGGACTGGATTGTCGCGGCGATTGCGCTGCTCATTCTCACCATCATCAACTGCATGGGAGTGCGCGCGGGGACAAGTGTGCAGAACGGCCTGATGCTGCTGAAGGTGCTGGCCATCGCTGCGCTGGTGGTGTGCGGGCTACTGTTCGTGAGAGAGCCCGTTAAGCTTTCGGGGCCTTTGCTTGAAGCCGCGCCATCGCTGGGGCTTCTGACCGCGATGGGCGCGGCCATGACGCCCGTCATGTTCGCCTACGGCGGGTGGCAGACGGCCAGCTTCATCTCCGGCGAGATGCACGAGCCGCGACGTAATCTTGCGCGCGGGCTTCTGTTCGGCGTAAGCGGCGTGATACTGCTCTACACGCTGGTCAATTTCGTCTGCCTGTACGTGCTGGGAGCAGACGGGCTGGCCGCGACGAAGACGCCCGCATCGAGCGTCATGCGTCTGGCCTTCGGCGAGAGCGGCGCGCTCCTGATAGCCGTAGGCATAAGCATCTCGACGCTAGGCTTTCTGAGCCAGGGGATGCTGACTGCGCCGCGCGTCTACTTCGCTATGGCGGAGGACGGGCTCTTCTTCAAGCAGGTCGCACGCTTGAGCAAAAGCACGCGCGTCCCCGTCGTGGCGATTGCGCTTCAGGGAGCGCTCGCCATAGCCATCGCCGTCTCTGGCCGCTACGAACAGATACTCAACTACGTGGTCTCCGTGGACTTCATCTGGTTCGGTCTGACGGCCGCGTCGCTCTTCATCTTCCGCCGAAGAGAGTCCGGCGAGAGCCGCTTTCGCGTCCCGGGCCATCCCGTTACAACGGCGCTCTTCGTGCTGGCCTGCGCGCTGATAGTCGCGGGCACCGTCTACAAGTATCCGGCCAACAGCAGCATCGGCCTGCTGATTGTCGCGGCCGGAATCCCCGTCTACTTTCTACGAGAGCGCGTGCTGAGAGCGAGGCCGCAGAGATGATGTCCGAGTACATGCAATGGGCTAAGCTGCGCTCTCAGGCCCGTTTTAATCTGGCGTCGAGCGGTCTGCTGAATTATGAGCTTAAGAAGCTGCCAGTAAAAGTTGAAGAGCTTGAGCTGAGCGGGCCGAGCTATTACGGCTACGAGCCGCTACAGCAGGCGCTTGCCGCGAAGACGGGCGCGCACGCCTCGTCCATCGTAGCCGCTGCGGGCACATCTATGGCGAATCATCTGGTGATGGCCGCTCTGCTTGGGCCCGGCGACGAAGTCCTGATAGAGCATCCGACCTACGAGCTTCTGATAAACGTCGCGGAGTATCTGGGCGCGCGGGTGAAAAGATTTGCCCGTCCTGCTGCGAGCGGCTTTCAGATAGACGAGCAGGAGTTGGCGCACATGGTCGGCCCTCGCACGCGCCTGATAGTCCTGACGAACCTGCACAATCCCACGAGCGCATTTACGGACGAGGCAGCTTTGCGCCGTCTTCAGGAGATTGCTCGACGCGTGGGAGCGCGCATACTCGTTGACGAAGTCTATCTTGAAGCGATGTTCGAGCGAGCGCCGCGCTCTGCCTTTCATCTGGGGCGCGAGTTCATCACGACGAACAGCTTGACGAAGGTCTACGGACTGAGCGGGCTGCGGTGCGGCTGGATTCTGGCTGAAAGAGAGATGGCGGAGAAGCTATGGCGACTGAACGACCTGTTCGGCGTCATCCCCGCCCACGCGGCCGAGCGCTTAAGCTTGGTGGCGCTTGAGAACATGGACGCGATTAGGCGGGACGCGCGCGAGCTGCTTGAGACGAACGCGCGCGTGCTCAACTCCTTTTTAAGCTCACGCGACGACCTTGAATATGTGGAGCACAGGTTCGGCACGGTCTCTTTTCCAAAACTGAAAGGCTTTCAGAGCGCAGACGAGTTGTGCGCGCTGCTCAGGGAACAGTACGAGACCTCCGTGGTGCCGGGCAGGTTCTTCGAGCTGCCGCAGCATTTTCGTATAGGAATCGGATGCGAAACGCGAGTGCTGACAGAAGGGCTTGAGCGCGTGAGCGCGGCGCTCGATGCGCTGCGAAGATGACAAGTGCGCTCTTACTTCGCGTGCCTGTGTCGTCCGGCGAGGCTGGCGACGACGGCAATCAACTCCGCCAGCTCAACCGGCTTGGCCACGTGCATCTCGTAGCCCGAGCGCAGCACCTTCAAGCGGTCTTCCGCGCGTGCGTAGGCCGTGAGCGCCACGGCCGGAACGTGAGCGCCTTCGTCTTCCGACAGCTCTCTTACTCTTTTAATCAGCTCGTAGCCGTCCATCTCAGGCATGCCTATGTCGCTTACAAGCACGTCGGGCCGCGAGGCTTTGAATAGCTGAAGCGCTTCGCGCGCGTTGGCGGCTGTTCTCACATCGGCCCCGCATTTTGAGAGAGTAGTGTGCAACAGGTCGCGCGTGTCCGCTTCGTCGTCAACGACCAGAATCTTCAGCCCGTCCAGCCGCTCGGGACATTCCAGCGGCGAAGCGCTCTCTCTCCTTATGACGTAATCCGTCTCGGCGGCCGCGTCCTCCTGATAAGCGGAGACGAGCGGAAGTATGACGGTAAAGGTCGCGCCTTGGCCCGCGCCCTCGCTCTCTGCGCGGACGGTGCCTCCGTGAAGCTCTACCAGGTGACGAACTATCGCGAGTCCTAGCCCGAGCCCGCCGTGTCTTCTGGTAGTCGTGCTGTCTGCCTGTCTGAATCGGTCGAAGACGAAGGGCAAAAACTCCTGGCTGATGCCCTGTCCCGTGTCGCTGATAGAAATCTCAAGCTGCGAGCCCGTGCGTACAAGTTTGATTTCAACTTGCCCGTCGCGCGGCGTGAACTTGACGGCGTTCGAGAGCAGGTTCCAGAAGACCTGCTGCAAGCGAGAAGGGTCGCCGGTTAATTTGCCCGCGCCCTCGTCCAGAAGCTTTTGAATGCGAACGCCCTTGGCTTCGGCCGCCGGGCGGACTGCCTCTATCGCGCTGTCAATCAAGTCTGTCGGCTCTACCTCTTTTACATCAAGGCGCAGCTTGCCAGTGATGATGCGCGAGACATCAAGCAGGTCTTCTATTATCTGTCGCTGCGCTTTGGCGTTGCGCTCAATGGCTTCTATGGCACGCGCGCCGGTCTCACTATCAAGCTGACCCGCGCGCAGCATGCTCGACCAGCCCAGGATGGCCGTCAGGGGCGTGCGTAGCTCGTGCGAGAGAGTGGCCAGAAACTCGTCCTTCATGCGGTTGGCTTCCTGCGCCCTGCGATAGAGCCGCGCGTTGTCTATGGCTATGGCTGCGCGATGCGCGAGGGTTTCGGCCAGCACAAGGTCGTCCTGACTGTAATGCCGCGCCGACTCCGCCGTGATGAAGGTGATTGCGCCGAGCGTTCGCCCTTGCGTGACGAGCGGGACGATTATCGCCGAAGTAAAGCCCACCTCTCGCATGATGCGAAGGTGCTCTTCGTCCATAGCGCCTGCCACGAGCATCTCGTCCGTGATGTCCGGGTAGATTTCAGACCTTCCCGTCCTGAGCACGCTCGGCACGCCCTGCGGCGCGTTCATGTCCGGCGGGTAGCGCTGCTGAAGCTCGTGCGCCCATTCGACCTTCTTCGGGTCAACGTGGGCCACGGCGAGCCGCTTCAACTTGCGGTCTTCGTCAAACACGTCGACCGTACACCAGTCGGCGAGTGCGGGCACGGCCATGCGAGCCACGCTCGCCAGCGTCGCTTCGTAATCGAGCGAAGAGGCTATGACGGCCCCGGCTTCTGTCAGGAACCTCTGGGCCTGGTCTGCGCGCCTGCGCTCCGTGATGTCGTGAAAGATGTTTATGGCGAAGCGAACCTGCCCCTGCTCGTCGAAGACGGGCGTCGATTGAACGAATGACCAGCGCTCTTCGCCCGTCAGTCTTGAGCGGTAGCAGACGGTGGCGGAGGCGTGCCTCCCTTCACGGAGCGCTATGCGGCCGGGAAGCATCTCGCGTGTGAACGGCTCGCCCGTCTCGTCCAGCAGCTCGTACCTTCGCATTATCTCCTGCACGGGATGCTCAAGCAGCTCTCTGGCGGACGAGAAGCCGAGAGCGCGTGCGGCGGCGTCGTTGGCGTAGATGAGATTGCCTGCGCCGTCCTGCGCCGTGATGCTTTCGGCCACGCCCTTCAGGATAATCTCTATCTGGTCTCTGGAGCGTTGCAGCTCTGCTTCGGCGCGCTTGCGCTCCGTGATGTCTCGCGCGATGCCTTCTACGGCTACGGGCTGGTTGTTGCGGTAAGAGATGCGCGTGCTGACTTCGAGTGTCAGTCGGCGGCCGTCGCGCGTGATGATGTCCACTTCGTAGACCGTGGGCGAAGGGTCATTGAGCTTCCGCCGGGTCATCTCTTTGGCGAGCGGAAGCTGACCCGGCGCGACCACCTGCGCTATGTTCAAGCCGCCCAGAATCTCTTCGCGCGTGTAGCCCGTAATCTGTTCGCCCGCGCGGTTGATGGTCAGGTAATTTCCATCAAGGTCGTGCGAGTAGATGATGTCGTTGGCGTTCTCAAGCAGGCTCCTGTACTTCTCTTCGGAGTGTCGAAGCTCTTCCTCAATCAGCCTGCTCTCCGTGATGTCCTCGTGCGTGAGGACGACTTCGCGCACGCGGCCTTCTTCGTCCTTGACGGGATAGATGAAGCCGCGAACCCATCGGCGCGGCTCGCGGTTCTCGCTCTTGTTCGGAATCGTCTCCTCGGGGTCGTAGAGGATGGCCGGAATCTCCGCAGCCTCGCCTTCAAAGGCTTTGCGTATAAAAGGCATCACGCCTTTGTCTACGAGCTGCCGGTCTTCCAGGATGTTGTACGGAGAAATCTTTTCGAGCGTCACGCCCCAGAGCTTTTCCCACGCGTGGTTGACCCAGATGGTCAGGCCGTCGGGCGAGAAAATCTGCGTGCTCATGGGCGACTGCTCAAGGCTCACGCGAAAAAGCTTTTCGCTCAGCTCCGATGCGCCCGGCCCTTTTTCGTTGATACCCTTTGACACCTTCTGTTCTTCCCCTAAAGGCAATTTGAAGGAGAGAGAGTGCTGATGATTACTGAAAAGGCTCTCACAATGCAATCTTTCGGAGGGCCACTTTCGCGCTCTGCTATAATCTGCCCACCGGACAAAAAAGCAAAGGGACTTTTTAATCGGTGAAGGATTCGGAAAAAGGGGAGGCGCGCGAGCTATGGAGCGGAAAGAGACTGTTGATGCCAAAAATGAGAGCTTTGAAGAGAGCCCCGCCGACATAGTCGAGATGGCGGGCGAGACTACGGCCGCCGCAACGAGCGACACGGGTGAGGCGGGCGACGCTCGACCCGTAGGCGCGGACACACGCGTCCGTGTCGAGGGCGAAGAGGACACAGGGGAAGAGAATTAAGAAGAGAGAGCGAGGGGATGAATGGTAGCTAAAGTTACGCAAGAGTTGACGAAGATGAAACGGACGCTCGCCGACGTGTTCGGCCTTGAGGCGTTCAGGCCGGGACAGGCGGAGGTCATACGCTCCGTCCTTGAGGGGCGAAACACTCTCGCCATCATGCCCACGGGCGCAGGCAAGTCGCTCTGTTATCAACTGCCCGCGCTTCACCTGCCGGGCACGACCATCATCATCTCGCCGCTCATCTCGCTGATGAAAGACCAGGTGGACAAGCTGGAAGGCGCTGGCCTCGATGCCGCTCAGCTAAACTCCGCGCTCACTACGAGCGAGCACGAAGAGAACCTTTCGCAGATAGAAGAGAACAGGAGCGAGTTCGTCTTCACCACGCCGGAGCGCTTCACGGACGCGGAGTTTCTTAAAAGTTTGCGCGGCAAGCGTATTGATTTCGTGGTCATAGACGAAGCGCACTGCATCTCGCAATGGGGCCACGACTTTCGCCCCGCTTATCTTTCGCTCGGCGCTGCCGTCAAGACCCTGGGCGGCCCGCCCGTCCTTGCTCTGACCGCGACCGCCACGCCCGAAGTCACCGAAGACATAGAGAAGCAGCTTGACCTCGGGCCTTTGCGCGTCATTAACACGGGGATTCATCGCCGCAACCTCTGCTACGAAGTGCTGCGTGTGACGAACGAGGCAGAGAAGCGCGAGCACCTGCTTCGTCTGCTGCGCGAGATAGAGGGAACGGGGATAATCTACGCGGCGACGGTCAAGGCGGTCGAGGCGCTCTACGATTGGCTCAAGACCTTTGAGTTCACGGTCGGGAAGTATCACGGCAAGCTCAAGGCGAGCGAGCGAAAAGAGACGCAGGAGCGCTTCATGGAGGGCGAGCTTAAGACAATCATCGCCACCAACGCCTTCGGCATGGGCATAGACAAGCCTGACATACGCTTCGTCATACACTTTCAGATGCCGGGCTCGCTCGAAGCCTACTATCAGGAGTCTGGCCGCGCCGGACGCGACGGCTTGCCTTCGCGCTGCATACTTCTTTATCAACTGGACGACCGCCGCACGCAGCAGTTCTTCCTGGGCGGCAAGCATCCTAAGTTCGACGACATACTGGCCGTCTACAACGCGCTGGAAACTTTAGGCGCGGACAACGAGCCCGCCCCGCTTGAGCGCGTTCAGGAGGAGGCCAACACGGTAGCCAAAACTAAAGTGCGCGTCGTGCTCTCTCTTCTCAAAGAGCTTGAGCTGGCGAAGGAGCTTAGGGGCAGCCGCTTTCGACTGCTCGGGCGAGACGTGAAGCGCGGCGAGCTGGAAGAGCTGGCGCGCATGTCCGAAGAGAAGAGCGATAAGGATAGAGAGAAGCTTGAGCGCATGATGCTCTTCGGCCAGAGCGCGCAGTGTCGCTGGCGGCTGCTGCACGACTACTTCGGTGAAGAGATGGCGCAGCAGCGCTGCGGCAACTGCGACAACTGCCTTCACCCGCTCGAAGAACAACTGGGCCTGTCAACGCAGGAAGAGAAGCCTGCGGAAGCCGTGCCGCCGTATAAGCCGGAAGTTAAGAAAGCCCAATTCGCGAAGGGCGACAAGGTCGAGATAGCGCAGTACGGCACGGGCCGCGTCAAGGAAGTGGAGGACGACAAGATAACGGTCGTCTTCCCGGACGGCGAAGTCAGAAAGTTCATGAAGGAATTTATAGAGTAAGGAAAGAAATTAGCAGGGATGGACAGGATAGACAGGATATAAAGAGAAGAGATTGTCTTTTCTTTATCCTGTCTATCCTGTCCATCCCTGTTAATTTTCTTCATGCTGGAGGCCATGAGGGCTCGGGCTTGCCTACCCAGACCCAGACGATGAAGTCCGTCAGGGGAGGCTCGCCTCCTAGCTGGCGTAGGCGCGTGGCGACCTGCCCGCGATGATAGGCGGTGTGCATGGCTACTTGCAGCAGCGTCTCGTGAAAGCTCGGCGCGTCGGCCTTTCGCCCGAGCCTCGCTTCGAACATCTTTATCCAGGGCATGACAATCGGCCTCTCCATGTCCATGTTCTCAAGGCCACGTGTGTACTCGTTAAGCTCCGCGTAATTACTTCGCGCCCAAGACAGAACGGCGCGCATGTCCTGAAGGCTCTCGGCCTCCTCGACGTTGACTTCTTCGCCACGCCAGACCTTCAGGAACGCAAGCTGAACAAAGTGTATGTGAGAGAGTCGCTCTTTAAGAGAGTCGTCTTCCGCCGCCGCTTCGTGTGCAAGCACGGCTGTCCAGACCATAGCGTCGGCCCACTCCATGTGCCGGAACAGTTCTCTGAGAGTCTCAAGGTTGTCCATGATAGTCCTCGCTTTTGTCAGGCCGCGATTATATACCGCAGTCCGGAGCCACGCTCAAAGCTTTATACTAAGTCACGCTCTGCAAAAAGCGACGGGGCTGCGCGTCGCGTAAGCCAGGATGGCTTGTCCCTGGACGTGTCTTAAAAGGTCTGCGCTTAAATCTAACCGGCTGCTGAAGGGTTTCAAATATGAGAGAACTATCTACAGGCATGAGAAGGCTCGTCAGGTTAAAGCTTCTGGTCCTGCTGCTGTTTGTTACGGCCGGGTCTGTTTACGCGCAAGCGCCCGACTGGCAGCCGCAGAGAACGTGGGTCTTCGTCGTAGGCACGCTGGAATGGAAGGACAGCGAGACCTTCGAGTCCTTCCCGAAGGAGAACCGCAGGGACGCGGAGCTGGTCAGGTTCTTCCGAGACCAAGGTGTGCCGCGCGAGCAGATAGTCTACCTACAGGACAGGGCTGCGACCACGGCCAGAATTCAGAGGGAGCTTCGGCTGCTTCTATCGAAGACGCAGGAGGGCGACACGCTCTTTCTATACTACACGGGCCACGGCTACAAGAATGATGACGGCAAGGCGTACTTCGCAAGCTACGACGCGAACGATGAAGGCAATCCCGGCTGGGCCGTGGATTCTATTCCGGCGACCATCGAGCGCTTCTTCAAGGGAGAGCGCGCCTTTCTGACTGCCGACTGCTGCTACTCCGGCGCTCTGGCCGAAAGGGTTCGCGCACTCTCCGGCAGAGTCTCTTACGCCGTCTTCACCTCTGCCACTTCCGACAAAGTCTCCACGGGCAACTGGACATTCACGGAGACGCTGCTGGCGGGACTGCGCGGCCGCGCCTACGTCGACTCGGACGGCGACGGCGACGTTACCTTCGGAGAGCTTGGCCGAGAGATTAGAAGCGACATGTCGTTCGCTGAAAAGCAGACTTCCACTTTCGTCCTCACGGGAAAGTTCGCGCAGCAGACCATACTGGCCGACGCGGAAGAGAGAACGGACAGTCGTGTGGGCGCTCGCGTAGAGGTCTACTCGGAAGGCGACTGGTACAAGGCGCGCATCATAGACGCCTCAAGAGGAAGATACAGGGTTCACTACTACGGCTTTGAAGACGAGTACGACGAGTGGGTCAGGCTCTCGCAGATACGAAACACCGGGAGCAGGCCCCGCAACGTCAGAACCACACGCGCCAGCGACTCCCCCTGGGTCTCACAGTTTCAATAGCAGCCAAAAGCATGTCGGCCATCCTGTGCGCTTGAAGAAAAGCGCGTCCCGTGCCAACAATGTAGCAACCGATTCCAAAGTTCAAGGGGGTTTTAAGGGATGAGCGACCTGTTTTCAGCTTTCTCTTTAAGAGGCGTGGAGTTTCACAATCGAGTCTTTGTCTCGCCCATGTGCCAGTATTCCAGCCGGGACGGGATGCCCGACGAATGGCACATGGTTCATCTTGGCAGCCGCGCCGTGGGCGGCGCAGCGCTCGTCATGGTTGAGGCCACAGCCGTCTCGCCCGAAGGAAGAATATCGCCGGGAGACACGGGCATCTGGTCTGACGAGCAGGCGCGGGCCTTCGCTCCCATAGCCGCGTTCATCAAGTCGCAGGGAGCGGTGCCAGCCATACAGCTTGCACACGCAGGGCGCAAGGCTTCCACAAACTTGCCCTGGCGCGGCGGCAAGCCTCTCTCGGAAGATGAAGGCGGCTGGCAGACCCTTGCCCCTAGCGCCGTGGCCTTCGGCAACTATCCTTCGCCAAGAGAGATGACCGCCGAAGAGATTGAGCGCGTCACGCGCGAGTTCGCTGAAAGTGCGCGCAGGAGCCTTGCGGCGGGGTTCGAGGTGGCGGAGCTTCACATGGCGCATGGCTACCTGCTGCACGAATTTCTCTCCCCGCTCTCCAATCAACGCGAAGACGAGTTTGGAGGCAGCCTTGAAGGGCGCATGCATTTCCCCTTGCGGGTTGCGGAGGCCGTCAGGCGCGTCTGGCCAGACCGTTTGCCGCTGTTCGCGCGCATCTCTGCCACGGACTGGGTCGAAGGCGGCTGGGACGTGGAGCATTCCGTGGAGCTCGCGCGCCGCCTGCTTGAAGCGGGCGTAGACCTGATTGATTGCTCAAGCGGCGGGCTTGTGCCGGGCGCGAAGATTGCTGTCGGCCCCGGCTATCAAGTCCCCTTCGCCGCGCGCATACGCGAAGAGGCCAGCGTCGCCACGGGCGCGGTCGGCATGATTACGGAAGCTCATCAGGCCGAAGAGATAGTCAGTCAAGGAAAGGCCGACGCAATCTTTCTGGCCCGCGCCATGCTGCGAGACCCCTACTGGCCGCTGCACGCCGCCAGGACTCTCGGCGCACACATCCCCTGGCCCGTTCAGTACGAAAGAGCGAAGGATTAAGGCAGAAGGCCGCAGTGCAGAATGCAGAAGTAAAGAAGCTCTTTCTTTTCATTCATCATTCTGCATTCTGACTTTTGCATTGCCTTTATCATGACTACGCAACGAATCACGCGCTCTTTGATAGTGCTGATGGCGGCGGCCTGCGGGCTGAGCGCGGCGAATCTCTACTACAGCCAGCCGCTTCTGGCGGACATCGCGCGCGAGTTCAACTCCTCCATACGCGAGATAGGCTTTATACCCATGTTCACGCAGGTGGGCTACGCGCTTGGGATGCTGCTCTTTGTCCCATTGGGCGACATGGTCGAGAGACGCAGACTGATACTCTTCATGCTTGGAGCGGTGGCGTGCGCGCTCTCTCTTACGGCGCTGGCGCTGAACCTGCTGTGGCTGATTGCGTCCAGCCTGCTCATAGGAGTGACGACGATTGTGCCTCAGCTCTTGGTGCCCTTCGCGGCGCAGATGGCTAGGCCCTCGGAGCGCGGCCGTGTAGTCGGAAGCGTGATGAGCGGTCTGCTGATAGGCATACTGCTGGCGAGAACCGTGAGCGGCTTCGTGGGCGCGCAACTGGGCTGGCGCGCTATGTACTGGATGGCGGCGGCGCTCATGATTCTTCTCACCATCCTGCTAGGCTCTCTTCTGCCCAGGAGCGAGCCCACGTTCAAAGGCTCTTACAAAGAGTTGATGCGCTCGCTCGTGCACTTAATCAGGGCGCAGCCCGTCCTGCGCGAGGCAGCGATTATAGGCTCGATGCTCTTTGCCGCCTTCAGCGCCTTCTGGACGACGCTCGTCTTCCTGCTCGAACAGCCGCCCTTTCATTACGGAAGCCAGGCGGCGGGCCTCTTCGGATTAGTCGGAGCGGCCGGAGCGCTCGGCGCATCGCTCGCGGGACAGATAGTAGACCGCAGGAGCCCGCAGAGGATTCTGGGCCTCGCGATTCTTATAACCATAGGCTCGTTCGTCATCTTCTGGCTCTTCGGGCAAAGCCTCTGGGGGCTGATTGTCGGAGTCGTACTAATGGACTTAGGCGTGCAGGGCGGCCACGTCTCGAACCAAACGCGCATCTACAGCCTCGCGTCGGACGCGCACAACCGGCTCAACACTGTCTACATGGTCACCTATTTTGTGGGAGGCGCGGCGGGCTCAAGTCTCGGCGCGTGGAGCTGGAGCGTCGCGGGCTGGACTGGCGTCTGCATAACAGGACTGATATTTCTCACAGCCTCCCTGCTCTTCTTCCTTAAAGCAAGAAGCTCAGAGGTCAGTTTGAAAAGTCCCGTCAAGGACTCTTGATAATAGCCCAGTGCTTCAGCACTGGGAACAGGTGCGAGAGAAATATAGAGTCCCGTAGGGACGGCTGAACTATCTCATTCAGCCGTCCCTACGGGACTCTCTTCTTTAATCCGGAACTATACCCAGCAATAAATTGCTGGGCTATTTTCACGCGTCCCTGACGGGACTATTTAAGATGCTCTAAGTTTTTTCTGTGATGCCTTTGCGCTTTAGAAGCTGTGTGAGCATCTCTGCGATTTCGTCTAGGGGCAGGAGGCTTGTGTCAATCGAGAGGTGATAAATCTCTGCGCAGGCCCAGTCCCTGCCGGTCATCTCCATAAAATACCTCTTCCTCATCTCGTCCGACTCCTGAATCATTCGGAGCGCTTCGTCTTCCGTCCCGGCATGGTAAAGCTCCATCACACGCTTGATGCGGAAGCTCCGGGGAGCGTGGCAGAAGATGTTGACTTTGCCTTCGTGATGCGCGAGCAGGTGCGAGCCGCCGTAGCCCACAATCACGCAGTCCGTCTCACCGGCCAGCTGCTTCATAATCTCTGTCTGCTTGTCGAAAAGCTCCTTGTCGGAAAGCGGGCGAAGCGGCGGCGGAATGTATGGGACTTCGGCCCTGCCCAGAGACAAGTCCTGCCAGAACCTTTCCCAGAAGGAAGAGACGCGCTCCTGCCGCGCGGCCAGCTCCTGCTCGTCGTAGCCGAACTCTTCGGCGCACTGGTGCACGACCTCTCTGTCGATGTACTTGAGGCCGAAGCGCTTGGCTATGACCTGCCCGAGATAGGTGCCGCCGCTCCCAAGCTGTCGCGCAATCGTGATTGTCGTACGCAATACTGCGCCCCTTCCTTTCGACTGAGCTTCGCCCGTATTATATCAACGAGAAGGAGGAAAGCTCGCCTTGTTGAAACCTCGTGTAAAGATTCTCTGCCTAGTGGCAGCGCTTCTGGTCTCGGTGCCGTCGCTCGCGGCCGTAACTGTCGCGCAGGGCGCAGACCAGGTCAGGGCGCGTTATACCAAGTACGAGTACATGATTCCCATGCGCGACGGCGTGCGGCTCTTCACAGCCGTTTACGTTCCCAAGTATGCGGGCGAGCGCTACCCCATACTGCTACAGCGCACGCCCTACAGCGTGGCCCCTTACGGCATTGATAACTACCGTCAGGCGCTGGGGCCTTCGCCGGAGTTTGAAAGGGAAGGCTTCATCTTCGTCTATCAGGACGCGCGTGGGCGCTACATGTCCGAAGGCGAGTTCCAGCAGGTGCGCCCCTTCGTGCCGAACAAGCAGGGGCCGAAGGACATAGACGAGAGCACCGACACTTACGACACGATTGACTGGCTCGTCAATAACGTGCCGAACAACAACGGCCGCGTAGGCATGGTCGGCATCTCTCAGCCCGGCTTTCACGTCGCTGCAAGCATCATCAACTCTCATCCGGCGCTTAAAGCCGCGAGCCCGCAGGCCCCAACGGCAGATTACTATCTGGGCGACGACGTTTATCACAACGGCGCTTTCATGCTGGCGGCGAACTTCTGGTTCTACTCAGGCTTCCTGCCAAGGCGAGGCGGGCCTGAGCCTCCCCGCCAGCGCTTGCCCTTGGAAGCGGGCACGCCCGACGGCTACGACTTCTTTCTAAACATAGGGCCGCTCGCGGACGTGAACCGCAACTTGTTCGGAGGCGAGGCGCGTTACTGGCAGGAGCTTATAGACCACACCACCTACGACGACTTCTGGAAGCAGCGCTCGGTCTGGCGCTTTATGAACAACGTGCGCTGCGCCGTGCTGAACGTCGGCGGCTGGTACGACGCGGAAGACCCTTTGGGGATGTTCCGCATCTACAATGCGGTCGAGCAGAACAATCCTTCGACGGTGAATCAACTGGTCGTCGGCCCCTGGCGTCACGGCGGCTGGGCCTTTGAAGACGGCGACAGGCTCGGCAACGTGCGCTTTGACATCAAGACCGGGGCCTTCTTCAGAGAGCAGATTCAATTCCCCTTCTTCATGCATCATCTGAAGGACAGGCAATCAAACTTGCCCGAGGCCTTCATGTTCCTGACGGGCATCAACGAGTGGCGGCGCTTTGACAAGTGGCCTCCCGCGAGCGCGCAGCCCCTCACGCTCTACTTTCGCGCCGGAAATAGTCTGAGCACGGAAGCGCCTGTCGATAGCGGCCAGAGCTTCTTTGACGAGTACGTGAGCGACCCCAACCGGCCGGTGCCTTTCGTGGGTTACATAGTGCCCGGGATGACTTCAGATTACATGACGGAAGACCAGCGCTTCGCTTCCGAGCGCCCGGACGTTTTAGTCTATCAGACCGAGCCGCTCGAAGAAGACCTGATTGTCGCAGGGCCAATCAAGGTGAGCATAAACGTTTCCACCACGGGCACCGACTCTGACTTCGTGGTCAAGCTGGTGGACGTTTATCCGGGCAATTACCCCACGCCCAGAGCGCCGGAGGGACAGGCCGTGCCTGCGAACGCCGTGCGGATGGGCGGCTACCAGCAGCTTGTGCGGGGCGAGCCCTTTCGCGGCAAGTACCGCAAGAGCCTTGAGCGGCCCGAAGCCTTCCAGCCGGGCAAGCCGACGGAGATTAGCTTCGAGATGCCGGACGTGTATCACGCCTTTCGCAAAGGGCACAGGATAATGGTTCAGGTTCAAAGCTCCTGGTTCCCGCTGGTTGACCGCAACCCGCAGAAGTTCATGGAAATCCCTAAAGCTACCCGTTCCGATTTTCAGAAGGCCACGCAGCGGCTTTATCGCTCGCGCAGCCTTGCTTCCTCCGTAACGGTGCTGGTCGAGGGAAGCCCACGCGCGCTTAAATAAGAGAGGCGCGAAAAGAAGAGAAGCGGCTGGAAGTGGAATCTTCCGGCCGCTTCATCTTTTTTAACCTCTCGCCGCCCGTTATTGAATCGAGATGGTCAGCGTGTAGTTCGTAGGCCCGCCGTGATTGTCGACCATGACTTCAACGTCGCCAGTTGACTCCACGTTGATGCTGTACTGCGTGTCGTGCACATTGCCCTGCGTGAAGTCCACCTTGCCGTTTGCCGAGCTAAGCGTCGCCGTCAGGGTCTGTCCCTGGTTTGCGCGCAGCACGTAGGTCTTGAGCCCGTTACTTGCCAGCCGCCCCGTGACGGTCGTGGAGTTTCGGCCGGGCTTGAAGCGCACGCGCGTTCTGGGCTGCGCTGTGACGGTCGTCACTACCATCATCAAAGCAAACGCCACGGCAAGAAATTTCATTCCTATCCTTTTCATTGTCAACTCTCTCTCCTTCAGTCTGGTTAATCACCCTAAATCCTTCACTCTCGCGCTCTCACCTGCAACAGACGAGCAGCTTCGCTTAAACCGGAGCGCCACCGTCCTGTCTCTATCTGCCGCCGCGCCGTTCCTATAGACGACCCTTCACCGTTTATTTGCGCCGCCCGTGCGCGCAGAAGCCAGGGCGCGCGGGAGTCGTGCGAGCAGGGCGGCCGTGCGCGCAAGCACGTTGCCTACCTGAAGGGGAAAGCGAGGCAACTCTGTGAAGGATGCGCCGAGGCTGACGGTAGCTTCCACAGGTGAAGGCCAGTGGTGACGCAGGCCCTTCAGCGTGAGAAGCGGGTAGGAGACAGAACCATTCATGGGCGTTCTGTGTCTTAGAGACATGGAGCGCACCTCCCACTCGCGCAGGATGCTTGGGGCGAGCCATTGCGGAAGCTTTACGTCGCGCACGGCGGCGGGCGTCCCGGTCAAATCCGCTCCGAGCAGCTTATGTGCGAGCATGAGTGAGGCGCACACCCAATCCGCCACCGCGCCTCTTCCGCCAAGGCACATGGCCCAGTCAAAGCCCTGTTCCCTAGTCTCAAGCGCGACGCTTATGTCGCAGAGCCACAGGGGCCGCCACCCGCCTTCGCGCAGGAAGTGATAGCAGAGCACGCGCAGGTGGTCTTCCGCTTTAAGGACGCGCACAGCCTCGCCTTCAAGCTCGACCAGCTCGGAGCGGGCCGTCAGCTCCTCAAAGCTCTGTTTGTCCAGATGATGAAACCCCTTGTGAAGGTCTGCGTGATGAGTCGCGTCGGTTCTGGTCTTCAAAGCATCCTGCGCCGCGCGGTACTGCTCTTTACTGACGCAAACATCTATGTCGCCGGAGGGACGCGCCTCGGGCTCCGCGTAATGCCTGCCTATGGCCCAGCCCTTGACCAGCACGGGCTCTATTTGGTGAGAGCGCAGCAGGCGGAAGACTTCCAGCACCTCGCGCCTGTAGAGGACAGAGAGCAGGTGATTGAGACGATAGACCTCGCGCAGCTGTTGTGCTTTGGGTGTGGCAGCAAGCTCCGAATGTCTCAAGCGCCGCCAGGCGAGCGCTGCCCCGCCGGTCTCAATCAGAAGCGGCGCAACCAGCTCAAGCTCTTCACTTGTGCAGCGGGCCGCGCCCGGCTCGTCGCGCCACGCGCCCTCAAGCAGCGCCGCCATCACGTTGCTGCGCGAGGCCGACGGCCTTGACAGAGTCATCCTAGCATTCCTCAGTGCACCTGCCGTCACAGCAGACAAGGAAATCGCAGCAGGGCGGGTTAGCGCCGCCGCAGAAGGCTCCTATGCCGCGGCACGAGGCGGCCTGAGCCGTCGTGGGAGCCATAATCGAAGTGACGAGCGGCAGCGCGACGGCTGCCGTGATGCCGATTCTTCTCATCAGCTCGCGGCGCGAGACAGTGTGCGCTCTTCTCATACCGTTTTTCAGCAGGCCGCGCTTCGCCAGCTGGTCTATCGCCAGCCACACGACCTCTCGCGTAACGGGCGCTCTCAGCTCAATCGCCACTCGACGCGCCGCTTCATCTACAGTCTGATTCCCATCGCAGTGCTTCCAGACAGTCGCCGCCGTGCGGTTCAGGCAGTGCGCCTTGTGGCTCTTCAAGTCGTAGACGAGTGTCTCGCCGTCTACCTCCTGAATCACAAGCTCGTCCATGCGCGCAGCAGGGATTGTCTGTCGGGTGTTTCCCATGACGCCTCCGGTTGTTTGTGTGTCCCTGTTTCCCTCAAACCAGCTTCTACGTGTTCTGGCAGATGACGCCGTTGCAGGCGCGACCCGGGCAACACGCCGGAAGACCTGCGCCGCACGGCGCACCCGTGCCGCCGCACGACCCCGCGACCTGAATAGCAGCCTGCGTTTTAATAGAGGCTATGAAGGGCAGCGTGAGGGTCGTCACGACGCCGAGCGTGCGCGCCAGCTCGCGCCGGGAGATGCGACGAGAGCCGAAGGCTGGCTCGAAAGACTCTTCCAGCAGGCTGCGCTTTTCCAGCTGTTCGACTGCAAGCCGTACCACCTCTGCTGAAACGGGCGTCCCCATTTCCTGCTCAAGCAGCAGCGCGACTTCGCTCGCCGTGCGCTCGCCGTCGCAGTGCTTCCACACCATCGCGGCCGTTTCATTCAGACAGTGTGCTTTATGGCTCTTCAAATCGTAAACGAGAGTTTCGCCTTCAACTTCCTGAATGACCAACTCGTCCCTGCGCGCGGCAGGGATTAACTGTCGGGTATTCCCCATGATGCCTCCATGTCTTTGTATGCTGACCGGGCCAGTCTGGGCTTCTGGCTCTCGGCCTGCGCGAGCGAGGCGGAAAATAGTAGATTGCTTTGGTCGGATTGACCCTGAAAACCTGCGTTGAAGGTATGCCATCTGCGGCCCGCAGGTCAACTGTTTTAAGCGGGGCCGGGCCTTCCTCTTTCTACTCTTCTATCCAGACCGACACCTTGCCGCCCTTGCAGAGGAAGTTCCCCCAGCCGTCCGCGTTGGTCGTGACACGCTCTTCGAAGTGCTCCGTCAAATCACGGAAGGAAGCATCGGGCCGAGAGACGTTCATCCACTTATTGCCGTCAGCGCCGTTTGACATCAGGACGGCCATGGCCTTGTCGTGCGCGCCGTCTCCTAGGCGCGTCCAGCCGACTGTGTTCGGATGGTCTAAGTAGTCCAGCTGCTCGCCGTAAGCGTAGCCGTGTCGCGCCTCAAGGAACTTGTCTATCATCCAGCGATGAGAGGGGAGCTTTATCGTCCTGCCTTCCTGACAACGCTGGTCTGAGTACTCCGCGCCGTAGTAGTCCGCGTAAAAGACGCACGGGTATCCTTCCCTTCGAAGTAGTATGAGCGCGTAGGCGAGCGGCTTGAACCAGGGCTCTACGGTTGATTCGAGCGACTGGCAGGGCTGCGTGTCGTGATTCTCCACGAAGGTCACGGCCAGTCGCGGATTCTCTTTGACGAGCGTGTCGTCAAAGATTGTACGCAGGTCGAAGCCGTCGCCAGCGCGGCTCGCGCGATGAAATTGATAATGAAGCGGCACGTCAAAGAGCGACAGCGCGCCGCCCGTCGTCTCAATGTATTCCCTCAGGTACTTTACCTTTTCAGACCAGTACTCGCCGACGCTGAAAAGCTCTCGCTGGAAGTGCGAGCGCAGGTGCGAGAGCCAGTCCGGAAACCAGCTTGCGCGTATGTGCTTCACGGCGTCGCAGCGAAAGCCGTCCACGCCCGTCGTCTCAACGAACCAGCGGCCCCAGTACAGAAGCTCGCCGCGCACCATCTCTTCGCCCATGTCAAGGTCGTTCGCCAGCAGGTAATCATAGTTGCCGTGCTCGTGGCTGACATCCGTCTCGAAGCCCTTAGGCTTGAGCCTGTAGATGTGAGAGGCGTCGTGCGTCGCCTCGTTGTAGCTGACGGAGTCGAAGCACCACCAGTACCACTTCATGGACGAATGCGTGTCGCCGCGACCCTCGAAGGTAAACTTCGTCCACGCGATAATCTTCTCCCACTCGCCCACGGGGGTGTTGCGGTCTTCTCGCTCGACCTGCTGCGCCAAGACCTCTTCCTTGTCGTCCGCGCCGTCCTTGTGATTGAAGACCACGTCCGCGTAGACCTGCATCCCTGCGGCCTGCGCGGCGCGTATGGCCGCGAGCAGCTCTTCCTTCGTCCCGTACTTGGTTCTGACGGAGCCCTTCTGATTGAACTCGCCCAGGTCGAAGAGGTCGTACTGGCCGTAGCCAACGTCGCATGGCCCTGCGGAGGCTTTACTGCAAGGCGGAATCCAGACGGCTGTGAAGCCCGCGCGCGAGAGCTCTTCCGAGCGTGCGGCCAGCTCGCGCCAGAGCGAGCCGTCCGCAGGCAAGTACCACTCGAAGTACTGTATGATGACGCCGTTTTCGGACATCTGCTTTCACCTTCGGTGGGGAAGTATGCAACGGAAGAGTTTCAGGCGTAAAGAAGCGGCGCGAAGTCGTCCTCGCCAGGGGCTTCAGCGCCGCTTCCCTCGACCTCAAGCTCTGCTGTGTCCCTCAGACGGCAGAGCGCCTATCAAAGCAGAGAGGCCGATAGATTTTAGGCTGTTACATAATGAAACTTGCTCCGCGCAGTGCCGTGTATACCAGATGAGCGAGTCGCGCGTGTGCGCGGGAGGCCGCGGTGAAGTTAGCAACGACCGTGCCGCTTTCATTAACGGGCGTTTTACAAGCGCACGCGCATTATGTGTCGTTTGCCGAAGACAGTCTGGTGTTAATAAAGTCTACTTCTGTAGACACCGGATTCTATGGATATGACATTATCTTGACTCGGACAGCGCCGGGGGCATAAAGTTTCAATCGCTTTTTCAATCGTTAGCAAAGCGTTCGACGAGGCTCTTCCCATCTCTCCGATTTCTCGTCGGCTTTACATTAACAATCCATCTTCGTCGAAAGACCGGAGAGAAGAATCATGAGCCGCATAATCAAGGTCGCTCTTCTTTCAATCATCTTTGTTCTCTGCGCCGCGAGCGCAGGCGCGCAACAGAGCGCGCCAAGTCTTCCTGCGGTGCCGCCGCCTTTCGAGCCTTCGACGAGACTTGAAGCGCTGGACGCTCAGGTCGGGTCTGTCCTCGTCAAGAATTCCACCTACATAGGCGGCGTCTCAGGCTTCAGCGGCATCGTGATGGTGACGAGCTACGAATTCGTAGACGTTCAGACGGGGCGCAAGGATTACGGCATAGGCATAGAGCTGAGAGAGACGGGGCGCTCCGACAAAGAGGGCAGGGACGCCAGAACCTACGTCGATTATGACGAGATAGATGCTCTCACTCGCGCTATGGATTACATCAGCCGGATTGAGCGCAGCGCTACGCTTGAGAACTTCGAGGCGCAGTTCAGAACCAGAGGCGAGCTACAGGTCGCAACCTTCATACGTCCCAACGGCTCGCTACAGTCCGAGGTCTCTATAGGCTTCTTCAGAAGAGCCGTCATCACCATCTCGCTCGGCAAGCTCGCGGACTTCCGCAAGCTCATCGCGGACGCCAAAACGGCGCTCGACAAGATTAGATAAAAGTACAGGACAGTACCGCCT
>DATELK010000078.1:0-18732 GCA_035276685.1 Pyrinomonadaceae bacterium
CTCTTTCCACCTTCGCTCTGCATCTCATCAAAAACAGCGCTGCTGGCAAACAGGTCAGTACCGCCTGCGGTAGCGGGCGGGTCTAACATTAAACATGACTCTATCTAAGCTAATACCCGCCCGCTACCGCAGGCGGTACTGACCTGCTCTTCAAGAGGCGCGCTCTTTCCAAAGCTGAAGCAGCCTGCGCTCTTTCTCCGCGTCGAGGCCCGCGTGGCGCTCCGTATCTTTCGGTCTCTGTGCGTCCCAGTGCAGGGTGTCGAGGATGGTCTCCGCCAGCGGACGAAACTTGAGCCCGGCGCTTATGGCCCTGTCACAGTTGACAGCTTGAAACGCGGCCCTCTCGTACTCTCTAGGTATCCAGAGCGGCATCTCCCGCCAGGGCTGCACCTCATTCTTCAGCAGGAAATCGTCAGAGACCCAGGTGAAGGAAGCGTCGCTCGCGGTCGCCGCGCGGCACTCCTCAAGCAAGCCCTTCATGCTCAGCCTGTCGCCCGGCCCTATGACGTTGAAGGTGCCCGTCTCGCCCGTCTCAAGCACGCGCACGACCCACTCGGCCACGTCCCTGACGTCAATGAGCTCCTTCGGTCGGTCGGGCTCGCCGGGCGCGAGGACTTCGCCGCCGCGCTTTATTCGAGTGGGCCAGTAGGTGAAGCGGTCGCTGTAGTCGTGCGGGCCTACTATCAAGCCTACGCGGACGTTGACGGCGCGGCCCGGCATGGCTCGCTCGGCCTCCTCTTCGCAGAGAGCCTTGAGGCCGCCGTAAGCCGCGCCGTAGTTGACGGCTATGACAGGGCCGGAGGGGATAACCTCTTCCGCCTCCTTCAACTGCTCGGGCGTGATGCGGTTGACCGGAGTCGATTCGTCAACCGCGTCGCCTTCGTAATCGGAATAGACCGAGAGGCTTGAGATGAAGACGTAGCGGTCAACCGCGTCCTTCAGCGCCTCTGCCGAAGCGCGCACCACACCGGGCACGTAGCCGCTGGTGTCAACGACCGCGTCCCACCTGCGGCCACGAAGCGCGCTCAGGTCTCCGCGACGGTCGCCGCGCAGGCGCTCCACTTCGGGAAACAATTCGGGATTACGCAGGCCGCGATTAAAGAGCGTCACCCGATGACCGCCTTCAAGCGCAGTCTCCACCATCTGGCGACCGAGAAAGACCGTTCCGCCCAGAATCAAAATGTTCAAGATGAGCGCTCCTGTTGATTAGCTGCTGCGGGGCGCATCTGTCCGGGGAGGCAACAATCGGACGGGTAGCCGCAGGCCTTTATCCCTCGCGTGCCAAGATGGCGAGGCTGTGTGCCGTTGTCCATACGCTCTAAGATAAGCTCTCGAATCATGCTGATGAACGCGGGGTGCGTGCCTGCGGTCGCGGCCCTCAGCATGTTTATGCCAAGCTCAGCCGCCAATGCTTTCGCCTCCGTATCGAGGTCGTATAGCACCTCCATGTGGTCTGAGATGAAGCCCACGGGCGAAACCACCACGTCGCTCGCGCCCTGCTCTTTCAACTCTCTCAGGTAATCGCAGATGTCCGGCTCAAGCCAAGGTTGCGTGGGCGGGCCGCTGCGGCTCTGAAAGACCAGCCGCCAGTTCTCCTGACCTGCGCGCTCTGCCACCAGCCGCGACGCTTCCATTAGCTGCGCCTCGTAATCGGAATTGTCGGCCATCTGTTTAGGAATGCTGTGCGCGGTGAAGACAAGGTGCGCCCTCTCTCTACGCTCCGCAGGGATTTTCGCAAGGGCTTCCGCGACACGCTCGGCGTTCGCCTCTATGAAGCCCGGATGATTGTAGAAGGGGCGAAGCTTCTCTATCACAGGCGCTCGCTCTCCCACTACTTCGCGCGCCCTCTTGATGTTCTCCTGATACTGCCTGCAACCGGAATAGGAGCTATAGGCGGAGGTGGCAAAGCAGAGCGCACGTTTGATTCCGTCTTCCGCCATCTTTTGAAGCGTGTCGGCCAGCATGGGGTGCCAGTTGCGGTTGCCCCAGTAGACGGGCAGGCGCGGGCCTCTCTCCTCAAGCTCTTTTTCAAGCGCGGCTATGAGCGCGCGGTTCTGCGCGTTGATGGGGCTTACGCCTCCGAACATCTCGTAATGATGCGCTACCTCAAGCATGCGCTCGCGCGGCACGTTCCTGCCCCGCAGCACATTTTCAAGAAAAGGCATCACCTCATCCATCCCCTCCGGCCCGCCGAAAGAGAGTATGAGAATTGCATCGAATGGTTGATTCATCTTCGAGTAGCGCTTCAATCAGAAGCGGATTCAAACAGGATGGACAGGATAAGCAGGATAAAGAAAGAATTGCTTATGCTTTTATCCTGTCTATCCTGTCCATCCCTGCTAATTTCCTTTCTACCTTTGACTCAACTCGTGAACGGCTTCTACGAGCGCGAGGACGTTTTCAACCGGCGTCTCGGGCAGTATGCCGTGGCCTAGGTTGAAGATGTGGCCGGGGCGGCCCGCAGCCTGTTTAAGTATTCGCTCGGCCTGCCCGCGCACGAAATCGGCTCCGGCAAAGAGGCTCACGGGGTCGAGGTTGCCCATCACCGCCACGTCTCCCAGGCGTTCCCATTCCTCGTCCAGCCGCACGCGCCAGTCAAGACCGATAACGTCGCCCCCGGCCTCCTTCATCAGTTCCAGCAGCGTAGCCGTGCCCGTGCCGAAATGTATGACGGGCACGCCCGGCTTGATATTCCTGATAACCTCTCGCGTGTGCGGCAGGACATATTCGCGGTAATCGTCCGGGCTCAGGCATCCGACCCAAGAGTCGAAAAGCTGAACGGCCTGCGCTCCTGCTTCAACCTGCGCGTTCAGATACTTGGAGAGCGCGCGGGCAATCATGGACATCAGCTCGTGCCAAGCGCCTTTGTCCGTGTACATCAGCCGCTTGGTGTGTATGTAGTTCTTTGAGCCTCCGCCTTCCGTCATGTAGGAGGCGAGCGTGAAAGGCGCGCCGCTAAAGCCTATCAGGGGAACGTCCGAGGGAAGGTCGCGACGCGTAAGCCGTATCGCCTGCATGACGTAATCAAGGGCCTGAGCGTCCTCGACTTCGCGCAGGCGCTTAACGTCACGGCTCTCGCGCACGGGGTTGTGGATGACCGGGCCTTCGCCCTTAGCGAACTCAAGGTCTATGCCCATCGGCTCAAGTATCAGTAGGATGTCCGCGAAGATGATAGCCGCGTCCACCTTGAGCCGCTCGGCGGCGTAGACCGTCACTTCCGAAGCCACCTCAGGCTTCTTACACATCTCAAGAAAGGTGTGGCGCGCACGCACCTCTCTGTACTCTTTCATGTAGCGCCCGGCCTGTCGCATCAGCCAGACAGGCGTGTAGGGCGCGGGCTCGCGGCGGCAGGCGCGCATGAAAGGGCTATCGTGAAGCGGGTCTCGTTCCACTTTTTGAGTCAAAAAGGGCTCTCCTCATCTCTCTTTCTACTCCTTTTCAGACTACAATAGGACGGGCTTTGAGCGCGAGTGTGAAGGGGAAGAAATTTAACAGGGATAGACAGGATAGACAGGATAAAAGCATAAGCAATTCTTTCTTTATCCTGCTTATCCTGTCCATCCTGTTAAAATCCGCCTTATAAGTTGTTTCAGCAAAATAGTTGCCACAAAGGGCCTTCCGGCGGTGTTTATCGTGTGGAAGCGACGGAAAGCGCGCGATTTTCGGCCTCTGATAGAGCTGGAAGAGAAGATGAGCGAACGAGCTAGAGCCTTGCTAGACTCTGTGCCAAACGAGATGGAGACGACGGCGGCAGCCGGTCTGGGCTTCGACGAAGCCTTCACGCTGCATCACCGGGCCGTCTTCCGCACGGCACGCGCGCTGGTGCGCGACGCGGGGCTCGCCGAAGACGTAACGCAGGAGGTCTTCCTCAGGCTCTACAAGAATCTGGACTCGACGCCGAAGGACGAGCTTCTAAGAGCGTGGCTGCTGAGAGTGACTATGAACGTGGCGCGCAACACCTTAAGAGGACAGGGAAGGGCCACGGCGCGCGAAGAAGAGTACGCGCGGCAGGCCGAAGAGGACGGAGCCTTTGTCGCGGAGCCCGAGCTTGATTTCGAGCGCCGCACGCAGATTGAAGAGGCCCGCCGCGCGCTTGAAAAGATTAAAGAGCCCATGCGCAGCTGCCTGCTGCTGAAACAACAGGGGCTTTCGTACCGCGAGATAGCAGAGACGCTCTCGATTAACGAGGCGAACGTGGGCAGCCTGATTGCGCGGGGCCGCAAGGAATTTGTCAGAGTGTACGGCAAAATCGGAGGACACTGATGAGAGAGTTTTGTCTGACAGAAGAGGTCATACAGCAGTTCGTAGACGGCGAACTCTCAGACGAAAAGACTGAACAGGTCGCGTCGCACCTCGCAGGCTGCAATGAGTGCGCCGAGCTGCTAGACCGCGTGGAGCAGGAGAGCGCGTTTCTGGCCGAAGCCTTCGCGCCGGAAATGAGCCTGCCCGTGCCTACTGTGGCCTTGCGCGAGAGACTGGACGCCGCGATTGCCGCGATGGAGCCGCGCCGACAGGTTGCGACCGAATCTGCTGGCGCGCGTGCGAGAAACTGGTTCTCGTCTCTCTTCGCCTCCTTCTCCCTGAGCCCTCGAACCGGCGCTCTGGGCTTTGCCAGCCTCTTTGTCATACTGACGTTCGCTGCCATCTTCGCAGTCATTCAGCTTCGCCAGAACAAAGAAGCGCAAACGGCCCTGGCCGACAACAAAGTCACTCAGCCGAAGCCCGCGCAGCCCGTTGCTCCGACCGTCAAAGACAACAATCCGGATGAAGTAACGCCCGCGCCTGTGCCTGCTCCTTCGGAAGAGGTGGCGAAGTATAACCCTGCGACTCGAAGGCCCGCTTCAAAGCGACAGGCCGCGAAGGCTGAGAGCCCCGAGACGCCCGGCGCGTCCGAGCCTAAAACAACAGAGCCCAGGCTCTTGCCCGGCGAAGAGGGTTATCTGGAGGCCATAGCCTCTCTGACGACGGTGGTCGAGGCAAACAAGAATGAGGTGCTGAAGCCCACGGTGCGCGTAGATTACGAGCGCAACCTGGCTGTAGTAGACCAGGCGATTGCCAGCACGCGACAGCAGGCCAAGCGCAACCCCAACGACCGCGACGCGATGGAATTTATGTACACGGCCTATCAGAACAAGATAGACCTTTTGAGCGCCGTGGCCGACCAGACGCGCATAGCCGCGCGCTAGGAGTGTAGGAAGTAACCAGAGATGAAACGAAACGCTTTAATCATAATCACGACGCTGCTGGCCGTTCTCTTATGCGCCACGGCCGCCTTCGCCCAGAAGGACAAGGAACCGAAGGTCAAGCTCAAGGACAAAGAGATTGAGCCGAGCGAGCAGATGGAGCGCAGCATCCCCGCCAGCCAGAACGTCGCCTTCACGCTCTGTCTCACTTCGGGCAACGTAAGCGTGCGCGGCTGGGACAGGGCGGAGGTTAAGGTCACGGCCACTAACGTGCGACAGCTTGAGCTTCAGGGCGGAGGCATGAATCCTTCGCAGCGCGTAGAGGTTCTGGCGTCGAACGGCGCGAGCGCTTCACCGGGCGCGCCGCTCGGCTCTGATTGTCGCGCGGTGTCAGACATGGAGATAAGCGTCCCGCGCGGCGCGACCGTCGAAATCAGGCTACGCGGCAGCGGCGACGTAGAAGTCTCGGACGTTGCGGAAGCACGCATCAAGAACATGAGCGGCGACATCTCTCTGGGCAACGTGGCCCGCGCCGTAGAGGCCGCGACCATCAGCGGCGACGTTTCCCTTTTGAACTCGGCCGGACGAGTCAGGCTGTCTAGCGTCAGCGGCGACGTTGACGCGACCAACATACGCGCCCTTGAGCCCGGCGACGATTTCAGCGCTGTCTCAACGAGCGGCGACATCTCGCTTGAGAACGTGGCGCAGGCGCGTCTCGACGCCAACACGACGAGCGGCATGATTACCATGACGGGCGAGCTTGCGAGGCGCGGAAGCTATGCCTTCAACACCTTCTCCGGCGACGTGGTCTTGAACATCCCGCAATCTTCCGCCTTTCGCTTGAACGCCGTCGCGCCGCAGGGCAGCATCGTCACGGACTTTGCGGTCAAGTCTGCGAGCGAAGGCGATTCGCAGGGCCCGGCGCGCGAAGGCCGCCTTGTGGGCACCTACGGCTCGGGCGACTGGTCTAACCTGAACATTCACAGCTTCTCCGGCACGGTGCGCCTGCAAAAGCGCTAAGCCCCAAGCAAATTCAAACAGGATGGACAGGATATTCAGGATAAAAAAGAAGCCATTGCGCTGTTTGTATCCTGTCCATCCTGTCCATCCCTGTTAATTTCTTCCTGCACAAGAAATTTTTGCCACAAAAGCGGGGGAGGCGGTGTTTTCTCTGGTAGAGAGTGACATTACAAACGAAAGGCAGTCTGTGAAGATGAGATACAAACTATTGCTCGTTTCGCTGATGGTTGTAACCGCGTTCGCCGCCGTGCGGCAAGGCTCGGAGCGTCTTTCAAGGGGCGCGACTCTGACAAATCACTGGGCTATGGCCGCGCTCTTCTGGAGCAGCCTGCTCGATTCTACTGAAGCATCCGGCAAGGCCTTAACAAACTTTGCTGCGGGGCAGTCGTCGCCAGCAGTGATGGCCGACAGCGAGGAAGAGTTTCGCTGGCAGGGGCGCGTGCAGCCCGGACAGACCCTTGAGGTAAAGGGCGTCAACGGCAACGTGCGCGCGGAAGGCTACTCAGGCAACCAGGTCGAGGTCGTCGCCACCAAGCGCGGGCGTCGCAGCGACCCTAAAGAGGTCGAGATTCGTGTCGTAGAGCACGCGGGCGGAGTCACAATCTGCGCCGTCTATCCCTCGGACGGCTCGCGCCCGAACGATTGCCAGGTAGGGAACTCTTGGCGGACAAACGTACGCAACAACGACGTGTCGGTTGATTTCACCGTGAGGGTTCCCACGGGCGTGCGCTTCATGGGCCGCACCGTCAACGGTGGAGTGGAAGCCGAGCGCATAGGCGCGGACGTGGATGTAGCCACTGTGAACGGCTCCATCAACGTCTCTGCTTCCGGCATAGCGCAGGCCAGCACGGTCAACGGCTCCATACGCGCTTCCATGGGAAGTGCCAACTGGGCCAACGAGCTGCGGTTCAACACCATCAACGGCAGCATCACGTTGGACTTCCCCTCCGGGCTCGGCGCAGACCTGCGCGCGGAGACACTGAACGGCGATGTCACGTCCGACTTTCCTCTCAACGCGCAGGGCCCGCAGGAAGAGCGGCGGCCGGGCCAGCCCAGACGCGTGCAGGCTACTATAGGAGGCGGCGGTCGCAGCCTCGTCCTTAAGACCATTAACGGCGACATACGCCTGACGCGCGGAGGCGGCGTCGCGCCCGCTTTCTAACTAATGCGCGTCAATCTCGGAAAGGAATCAAAGAGCGATGAGTAAACGAATCGTGTGGGTCATGCTGACCGCCATCATGCTGTTTGCAGGACAGGCGCGGGAGGCTCTGGCCCAGCAGGACAGGCTTCAGGAAGAGTTTCACCAGACCTACCAGCTTTCACCGCAGGGGCGCATACAGCTTGAGAATATCAGCGGCAACGTGCGCGTCACGGGCTGGGACAGAAGCGAGGTCAAGGTGGACGCGGTCAAGTCCGCGTACACGCGCGAGCGGCTGGACGAAGCTCAGATAGTCGTAGAGCCCGGCACGGACAGCCTTCGCATCTACACCAAGTATCCTGAAAGCAATCAGAGCTTCAGGAGCGACCAGCAGGGAAGGCTCAACAATCCGGCCAGGGTCGAGTACACGCTCTTTGTGCCTAGAGGGGCGCGCATTGACTCCATAGAGGTCGTGAGCGGCGGCGTGAGCCTGGAAGGACTCACAGGCGACGTTCACGCCTCAAGCGTCAGCGGCTCTGTGACGGCGCGCGGCCTCGTAGGAGAAGCACGGCTCTCGACCGTCAGCGGCAGCGTCGAAGCCGATTTCACTCAGCTGAGCGCGGCCAAGTCAATCGCGCTGGCCTCCGTCAGCGGCACCGTCACCATCACGCTGCCTTCGGATGCCAACGCGAGCCTGCGTGCCAACAACGTCAGCGGCGGCATCAGGAACGACTTCGGCCTTCCTGTAAGAAAAGGCGACTACGTGGGCTATGACCTTGCCGGACAGCTTGGACAGGGCGCGACGCGCATCAAGCTCGCCAACGTCAGCGGCCAGATAAACATCCGCCGCGCAAACGACGGGCGCACGCTAAGCCCTGCCACGAACCTCCTGACCATCAGGGAAGACGGCAAGGAGAAGCCCAACAAGGAAGAGATGAAGGAGGCCATGAGGGAGGCGCGTCAGGCTCAGCGTGAAGTCGCGCGAGCCCAGGCGGACGTAGCACGCACCACACGCGATGCCGTGCGGGCAACGCGCGAAGCCGTGGATGCTAGCACCGCTGTGGGCGCAGGGGCGGGCTACGGCGGCTATCGCCTGACCGAGCGCGACTCCAAAAGCTTTCGCGTCAACGGCACGCCTAGCGTCAGTGTCCAGACCTTTGACGGCGCGGTCACCGTGCGCGCATGGGATAAGCCTGAGGTCTCCTACACGGTCGCCAAGCGTGCCGGGGACGCGGAGAACATGCAGGGCATACGCGTCACGGCAGACCAGCGCGGAGACGAAGTGATAATCCGCGTGGACTTCGACAAGGCCGTGGCGGGCCGCCTTCCTTACACGCAGGCCGAAGCCTCCATTGACCTCTTCGTGCCGAGGCAGGCCAACCTTCGCGTCGCGTCGGGCGACGGCCGCCTGAGCATCGAAGGCGTCTCGGGCGAGCTGAGCGCCAAGACGGGCGACGGTGCCGTGGACGTGCGCGACTCAAGAGGGAATCTGAACGTGCAGACCGGCGACGGCCGCATACGCATCTCGAATTTCGACGGCGCGGCTCAGGCCAGAACGGGCGACGGCGGCATCATGCTCGACGGTCGCTTCAATCAACTGAATGCTACGACGGGCGACGGCACCATCTCGCTTGCGCTCCCCGCAGACTCAAACGCTACTATAGAGACGGAGGCCGAGTCGGTTGGCAACGACGGCGTGGCCGCGAGCGAAGATAACGACGAGACGCGTCGCGTGCGCCGCTGGCGCGTAGGCTCGGGCGCTGGAAGCCGGATGACGCTCAAAGCCGGAGAAGGCCGCATCCTCCTGCGTCGCTCAAGCGACATTCAATAAAGACGGGTTATTGGGTGCCGCATCTACTGCCTGCGCTGGCGGGCCTGCGTTAAGCCTTAAGAAGTTCAGCCGCCAGCGCAGGCAGTATCTAATTTTTTGGAACAAACAGGGCGCGCAGCACGTCTAATAACGCTTAAGCGGGCTCGGGCCCAGGTGATTCCCCAGCAGCTTGTGCCTCGCGGTTCGGGTTCCGCAATCCGGGCGAGCGCAATTCACGAAAAAAATAGTACAAGAGAGATTTCCTTCCCAGAGGCTTCGGAGAAGCTTTGCGCTCTATCAGGCCGCTCGGAGCGACGATTATGAAAAGAGCTCTATTACTGATTGCCTTCACGCTCATCTGCCTCGCGCAGGCCGCGTCCGCCCAGACCTCGCCAGGACTGGTCAAGATTTCGGACAAGAAGGATGAGAAGACGAGCGTGAAGGCCGCGCGGCCTCTCCCTCCGGAGAAGGCAGAGCCCGTTCGACTCACACGCTTTGATAAAGCGCCCGTGATTGACGGCAAGCTGGACGACGAGGTCTGGAAGCAGGCCGTGGTGCTAGGCGATTTTTACCAGACGAGCCCCGGCGACAACACGCCGCCTTCGAAGCCCACAGAGATGATGATTGGCTATGACTCCAAGTTCCTTTATATAGCCTTTCACTGTTACGACGAGCCGGACAAGATTCGCGCCACCGTAGCCAAGCGCGACAACATCTTCAACGAAGACAACGTTCGCATCTTCCTTGACACCTTCAACGACCAGCGCCGCGCCTACGTCCTTGGCTTCAATCCCTACGGCGTGCAGCAGGACGGGATTATGACGGAAGGCTTAGGGACGGATTTCAACGTAGATGTGGTGATGGAGTCGAAGGGCATCATCACTACGGACGGCTGGACTGTTGAGGCGGCCATCCCCTTCAAGTCTCTGCGCTATGAGGCAGGCAAGAACAAGCTCTGGGGCTTTCACGCGTGGCGCAACATAGACCGCTTCAACGACGAGATAGACTCATGGATGCCGAACTCGCGCGACAACTCAAGCTTTCTGAATCAGGCGGGTCACCTGACTGGGCTTGAGAACATCTCCACCGAGCGACAGCTTGAGATAATCCCGAGCCTCACTCTGTCCGAGACGGGCAAGCGTTCGCGCACCATCCAGAAGTCCGTGGCGGACGCGAACTCTCTTCTGTACGACCCGGGCCGCATGGTGAACGAGCCCGTGAAGCTTGACCCGGGCCTGACGGCTAAGCTTGGCATTACGCCTACGGTCACGCTTGACCTTGCCATCAACCCTGACTTCGCGCAGGTCGAGGCCGACCAGACCGTCATCACGGCCAACCAGCGCTTCCCCATCTTCTTTCCCGAAAAGCGCCCCTTCTTCCTGGAAGGCATAGACATCTTTCAGACGATGATTAGCGCCGTCAACACGCGCACCATCGTTGACCCGGACGTGGCCATCAAGCTCACGGGCAAGCGTGGCCGCAACACCTTCGGGCTGATGCTGGCTTCCGACAACGCGCCCGGCAACTTTACGGAAGAGGAGCGCGGCGACCCCGAGCTTCTGCCCGACATAGAGAGGTTTCTGGACAAGAACTCTTACGTCGGCGTCATTCGCTTAAAGCGCGACATAGGGCGCGAGAGCAGCATAGGTCTTCTAGGCACCACCTATAACTTCATAGAGAAGCATAACAACGTGCTCGGCTTCGACGGCCGCTTTCGTCTCAACCAGCAGATGGTCACGAGCTTTCAAGTTTTAGGCACGACCTCTCGCAGCTTCTTTTACAACCCCGACATAGACGACAGCACCTATCGCACGGGCAACGGCCTCGGCTATCGTTTCCGCTTCGAGAAGAACGGCAGGCACTTTAGCTGGAACTACGACGCGCAGGGTTACACGCGCGACTACCGCTCGGACGTAGGCTTCTCGCGCCGCCTGAACACCAACCGTCAGGGACTCTTCACGCAGTACTCTTCGGAGCCGAAGCCCAAGGCGTCAATCATCTCCTACAGGATTTATAACCTGATTGAAGCGAACTTCGACTGGCAGGGGCGCAGCCAGTTTATCTTCAACGAGTCGGAGATAATGTTCAACTTTCAGCGCCGCAGCTACTTCGGCGCGGGCGTTGACTTAGCCTACGAGCGGCTGATTGAAGAAGAGTTCGGGCCCAGGAGAAACCAGAATCAGGCGGGCGCATTCTACGGCGAAGATTCCGAGCGCTCTACGGGTCAGAGAAGCATCTACTTCTTCGGCGGCACCGCGCCGAGCAAGAAGTATTCCGGCTTCTTCCTCTTCGTCTACAACTGGAACCAGTTCGACTACGACTTCGGCGCAGGCTCGAAGTACCCGCGCGTGAGCCCCATAGGTCTCATAGACCCGGACGCGCCGCTAGACCCCGGGCCGGGAAGCAACATACGCATTGAGTCCACGCTGGAATACAGGCCGACCGACGTGCTCAACTTCAGCCTGCAATATAACAAGAGCCGCTTGGTGCGTAACGACACTGGGCTGGTCGCGTTCGACTCGAACATCTTCGCCTTTCGCTCGACCTACCAGTTCTCGCGCTTCACGTTCCTGCGCGCGCGAGTGGATTACGACACGCTCATGTCCAACGTTCGCGGGCAGTTCCTTCTGGGCTGGACGCCCAATCCGGGGACGGCCTTTTACCTTGGCTACAACGACGACATGAATCGCAACGGCTACAATCCCTTCACGGGGCAGATAGAGCCGGGATTTCGTCGCAACGGCCGCGTCTTCTTCGTCAAGATGTCCTACCTCTTCAGGCGCAGCCTGTAGAGATGAAAGGCCGAGTCGAGAAGATTATGCAATCTTGTCCCGCGAGGGACATTTGAAAATAGCCCAGTGCTTCAGCACTGGGAATAGATGCGATAGAAATATGAAGTCCCGTAGGGACGGCTGAATGAGATAGTTCAGCCGTCCCTACGGGACTCCATGTTTTTGCGTCTTCTATACCCAGCCATAAATGGCTGGGCTATTATCAAGAGTCCCTTACGGGACTGGATAATCAATCTGCTTTAGTCTCAGCTTCTGACATCTTCACTTTCCGTTACTTAGTCTCGCCGTCTATGAAATCTTCCGCTCTTGTGCTGCTCATCACCTTGTCTAGGAGCCAGCCGAGTCTTTCGAGGTCGAGCGGTTTTTTGATGTAGCCGCTACAGCCAACGTCGCGTGCGGCCTGTTTGATGCCGTCCGCGGGGTAGGCCGTGACGGCTACGACGGGAACGTGGCGAAGCTCCGGCATCTGTCGCAGTCGGCGAGTCGCGCCGAAGCCGTCTCGCTGCGGCATGTCCAAGTCCATCAGTATCACGTCCGGGATGGCGTGCTTGGCAATCTGCATGGCCTCTTCGCCGTTGGCGGCGGTCATAGTGTAGTAGCCCGTGCCTTGCAGCGAAAGACTAACGAGCAGCCGCGTGTCAATGGAAGACTCTATGATGAGAACTGTAGCGCGCGGGGATTGGGGACTTTCCATCTTTACTCTCTTTTTTGAGCCGGGGCGTTCGCCGAAATTGCAGCCGTCATTGTAGCCTGAACTCGCGCGAAATTGTAGATTCGCTTTCACCTTCGATTGCCGAACCCGCCTTTTCCATTTACTATTCAACCTTCAATCCAAATTTACCTTGAGGCCACAAAGCCCTATGAGAATATCTCTCTCCGAAGAATCGAAAAAAGAGACGGTCGCGCATCTTCAGCAGGCGAACGCGGAGTTCGCGAGCAGGTTTCCCGGCGAGACCGGACGACGACAGCCCGTGCATACGGTCTACGGCGGCGCGCAGCTTTTCAAATCTGACACGACTGTTAGACTCGGCGCTCTGGCCCTGCGCGCCCTGAATGAGTACGGGCCCGACACGCTTACCTTCGCGCGTGCGCTTGAGCTTCCCGGCGCTGAGAGTATAACGACCACGGATTTAGACGAAGCTTTTCTTTCGAGGCTCGAACAAGACGCCGCCTCGGTTCAGAGAAACGAGAAGGCCGCGTGGCTTGCTCACACCATCTACACGCGCGTCACGGAGAAGCTGCGGCGCGAGCCGGTGGAAGATTTCCGCATAGACTTCGAGGACGGCTACGGCAACCGGCCCGATGCGGAAGAGGACGGGCACGCGGAGGCGGCAGCCCTTGAAGTTGCGCGCGGCATGAATGAAGGCACGCTCCCGCCCTTCATAGGCATACGCATCAAGCCGTTCACGGAAGAGCTGCGCGAGCGCAGCATGCGAACCTTGGACATCTTCGTCTCCACGCTCGTAGAGCAGACGGGCGGGCGTCTTCCGGAGAACTTCGTCGTCACGCATCCGAAGGTGACCATGCCCGAACAGGTCTCTGCGCTCGCAGACCTCTTCGACCTGCTGGAAAAGGAATTGGGACTTGAGGCGGGCGCGCTCAGGATGGAGCTGATGATTGAGACCACCCAGGCCATCATCAACTATCAGGGACAATCCAACCTGCCTAGGCTTTTGGAAGCTGCGCGCGGGCGCTGCACAGCCGCGCACTTCGGGACTTATGATTACACGGCGAGCTGCCAGATAACGGCCGCGCACCAGCACATGATGCACCCGGCCTGCGACTTTGCGCGCCACATGATGCAGGTGGCTTTGGGCGGCACGGGAGTCTGGCTCTCTGACGGCGCGACCAACATCATGCCCGTCGGCCCGCACCGCGCCGCGCAGGGCTCGGCCCTGACCGAAGAGCAAAGGGAAGAGAACCAGCGCGTAGTTCATCGCGCATGGAAGCTGCACTTCGACCACATACAGCACTCTCTCATCAACGCCTTCTATCAGGGATGGGACCTGCACCCGGCGCAGCTGCCCACGCGATACGCGGCCGTCTACGCCTTCTTTCTGGAAAGCCTTGAGCAGGCTTCGGAGCGGCTCAGGAACTTCGTGGAGAAGGCCGCGCAGGCCACCCTTGTCGGAGATGTCTTTGATGATGCGGCGACGGGTCAGGGGCTTCTTAACTACTTCCTGCGCGCCATCAACTGCGGCGCAATCACGGAAGAGGAGGCGCAAAGCCTGACGACGCTCTCCCACGAAGAACTGCTTTCAGGCTCTTTCGTCAGGATTCTGAACAACAGAAGAAAGGCGTAAGGCCGCGCAAGTTAGTAGTGGGTCAGTTTGAATAAAAGAAGAGAATTAACAGGGATGGACAGGATAGACAGGATAAGAAAGAGAATGAGTTCTCTGTTTCTTTATCCTGCATATCCTGTCCATCCCTGTTTGAATCCTCCCAAACTAACCCTCTACCCACAAGCTATCTTCTCTTACGCGCGCCTGATTAGCTTGGCGGCGCACCAGCCGAGCAGAATCAGCACCGACACGATAATCCAGTTGTAGAAGCTTCCGTAGGTGTTCGCGTAGTGGTTGCTTATCATCAGAAAGACTGTCGGCACCACTATGAAGGTGTTGTGCTTGGAGCGAAGCTTGGCGCGTGCGGCGAGCGCGGCGTCCGGCTCGCGCCCCTCCTTCGTCGCGGCAATCATGCGTGACTGCGCGGGCAGTATACGCATCCACACGTTGGCCGCCATGATGGTGCCGAACATGGCCCCCATGTGCAGGTAGGCCCAGCGGCCGCTCAGCACGTGCGTCAGCCCGTAGGCCGCGCCGACTACCAGAAGATAGCCTATGGCCGCAAACAGCATCTCGTTGCGCCCGAGCGGCGACTGCACCAGAAGGTCGTAGACGACCCAGCCGGCAATGAGCGTGCCTATGCCTATGGCTATGGCCGTCGGGCCGGAGATGTCCAGCACGTCCGCATCAACTATGCCGCTTCCTCCGCCCAGATAAGCCATCAGCGTCAAAAGCAGAAAGCCGCTCAGCCACGTCGTCCCGGCCTCCCACTTGAACCAGTGAAGAGTGCGCGTCCCCGGCTTCTTCTCCTTCTCCACCACGTAGAAGCCGCCGCTGTGAACCATCCAGACCTGCGCCTTGTCCGGCCCGCCCGCCGCTTCCTCCTTGTGCAGCTGCGCGTCCAGCCAGGTGAAGTAGTAGGTCGTGCCGACCCACATGATGGCGGCGAAAACGTGAGTCCAGCGCGCGAACAGTTGCAGCCATTCCAAGATGGTGGGCCACCATTCGGAAAGAAAGCCGCCGGTCTTTATGATTATTCCCATCCTCTTTTTTAGCTCCCGCGATAGGTGGAATAGCCGTATGGGCTGAGCAGTAGCGGAACGTGGTAGTGCGCGTCCATGTCCAGTATGGAGAAGACGACCTGCACGAAGGGATAGAAGCCTTCGACGTTCTGCGCGCGAAAGTAGGTCTCGGTGTCGAAGGTGAGCCTGTAGGTGCCTATGACCAGCGGGCTGTCTTCGGGCAACAGGTCGCGCAGGCGGCCGTCCGAGTCCGTCGTGCCTTTGCCCAGAAGACGCCAGCCGCCATCGTCCCTCTCAAGCTCAAGCGCTATGGGGACGCCCCTTGCCGGAACGCCTTTGGAAACATCCAGGACGTGTGTGGTGATTGCGCTCATTGTTCCAAAAGTTTCTTCAGGCGTAAGTGTGTGATGCGGCGCTGCTCTTCGGCCGCGACGCGCAGCTCCTCGTCAGAGCCGTTCTTCAAACGGGCTTTCAAAAGCGCGAGCATCTCTTCCGTAGTCTTGCCCGTGGCGCAGACTATGAAGATGAAGCCGAACTTTCTCTCGTACTCGTGATTGGCATTTATGAGCGCAAGCATGGTCTCTTCGGCTGCGAGACGAGTGCTAGACTGTTCCTCTTCAGACCACCTGCGCGCCTCTTCGCTCACGGCATGCGCGGCCCGCCGCTCGCCAATCTTCGGATGATGACTGAAAGCCTCAAGCCAGTCTTTCTCGCCCAGCGACCACCAGATGTCGTCAGAGCGATTGAGCAGCGAGTTCAAATCATGAAAGGGTCGCTCGTCCGCAAGCCGCGTGGCCCAGTCGAGAGAGCCGCAGGCCTTGAGCAGCTCTTCCACGGCTTCAGAGCGCGCCATGTTGTTCATCACTTCCAGCTCCATCGTCCCTGACTCTCAGCCTTCCGCGACACGTCCCATGATGCGAAGGCGGCTCACGCCCCCGTCCGGGTAGATGTTGAAGCGCACGTGCGAGACCACGCCCGCCTCTCTTATCTCGTCTTCGAAGAGGTGCCGCGTGTGCGCCTGAAGCTTCTGGCGCGGCAGAATCTCCTGCCACGAAAGAGCCGCCGTTTCATCTTCCGTCAGCCCCGCGCCTTCAAACCGCGCCGCCTCAAGAGAGCAGCTTTCCGGATAGTTGCCCTTGAACCATGAGGTGTCCACCTCTACGCGGCGAATCATGCCGGGCCTGCCAAGCTGTACGACCGACCAGTCGTGACCGGGGCCGCGACGCCTCTTAGTCTCCCAGCCGTCGCTCATGTTAAGCGCGCGTCCCGGCATAATCATGTTATGGCGATGGCCGAAGAACATGTCGCTGCAACTAAGGACAAGCCCGCCATGCTCCACGGCCGCGAGGTCAATCTCTCCGCCGCGTCTGATGATGCGCTCCCAGTCCGGCACTACCTCCCCGTAAATTCTGAGACGAGCGACGCCTCCGTCCGGATAGATTTTGAATCGAAGATGAGTGAAGCGCCCTTCCGTCTCAACGGGAAAAAGATTCTGGGAGTCGCCCTTGAGCTGCGAGACGGGCAATACTTCGCGCCACTCCACCTCGCTCGATAAAAGCTGCTCAAGGCCGGGCTGGCCCTCTACCACCGCCGCGTCGATAGAGCATTGCTCCGGATAGTTCCCCTTGAAGTGGCTGGTGTCCACCAGCACGCCGCGAATCCTTCCCGACAGGCCCAGCCGAATCACGCACCAGTCGTAGCCGGGCGTGCGGCGTCGCGCGCTCTCCCACCCGTCCATCCATTTGCCGTTGTCCGTGTACTTGCCTTCTATGAAGACGGGAGCGCCGGGCTTCAATAGATTCTCTTTCGGGGCGAAGAACTCGTCGTTGGCGTAAAGCACAGTCCCGCCGAGGCGCTCCGATGCCAGGTCAATCAACTCCGTGAAAGCCATCAAATCATCTCCTGCGAAGTAAGTAGTCGCCCGCGCCGACCTTCCGAGAGCACGCCGCGCTCGTAAATCCGCTCGCCCCTCAGGATTGTCGCCTCGACCGTGCCGTACAATTTCTCTCCCATGTAGGGCGTGAGCTTGTGCCTGTGCTGAAGCATGGAAGGCTCCACGGTGAACTCGGCGTCCGGGTTCCAGATAACCAGGTCAGCATCCATGCCCGCTTCGATTGCGCCCTTTCCCTGAAGCCCCACGAGCCGCGCTGGCGCTCTCGCCAACCACTCCGTCAACTGATTAAGCGAAAGCCCGCGTTCCCTGAGAAGCGTCCAGACCACCGGGAGCCTCAATTGCAGAGAAGAGATGCCGCCCCACGCTGCAAGAAAATCTCCCGTCTCAAGGCACTTCATGCCGGGCGGCGCGGGCGAGTGGTCAGAGACAATCATGCCAATAGTTTTGTCCATGAGAGCGGCCCAGAGCCTCTCACGATTCTCCCTTTCACGAATCGGCGGGCAACACTTGAACTCCGTGGCTCCTCGCGGCACGTCCTCCGCCGCAAAGAAGAGATAGTGCGGGCAGGTCTCCGCAGTGATTCTGACTCCCTCGCTCTGCGCCGCGCGTAAGAGGTCAAGAGAGCCCGCAGAAGAGTGATGAACGATGTGTGCGCGTGCTCCCGTCTCGCGGCTTAAGCGTATAACTAAAGCGACCGCTTCATCCTCCGCCTCGGGCGGGCGCGTCCTAAGGAACGTCTTGAAATCTCGCGGGTCGCTCTCGCCTTTGGCGGCTTCTCTTTGTATCGCCTCGTCAATCGGGCCCGGAAGCTCTGCGTGGACTATCAGCAGCGCGTCCATTCCGGCAAGCGCACGCATGGCGGGACGAAGCTCGTCTTCTGTTACGTGCGGGAACTCTTCTACTCCCGAAGGCACGATGAAGCATTTGAAGCCGACCACACCCGCCGCGTGAAGCTTAGGCAACTCCGCCAGATTACCCGGCACGACTCCGCCCCAGAAGGCCACGTCCACGTGGCAGCTCTCTTTAGCCGCCTCAAGCTTTCTCTCGAATCCTTCGAGCGTTGTCGTCGGAGGAATGCTGTTGAGCGGCATGTCAACGATGGTCGTCACGCCTCCGGCTGCTGCCGCGCGCGTAGCCGTGTGAAAGCCTTCCCAGTCGGTGCGTCCCGGCTCGTTGACGTGAACGTGTGTGTCCACGAGCCCCGGCATGACGACCACTTCTTCGCCCGCTTCTATAAGGTCGCTGCCCTGCGGTGGCACGTCGTCCGAAGAAGCGAGGCGTTCGATTTTGCCGCCCTCGATATAGATAGAGGCCGCCCTGACGCCCTCAGGCGTCACAACTCTTCGGCCGCGAATCACCAGTTGGCTCATGTGCAGCAGCGGGCTCGCAGGCTTCAGGCCTGCCTTAAGCTCAGTAAAAAATCTTCCAGCAAGTTAAGCGAGACCTGAAGACGATAGTCAGCCGTCGAGCGCAGGTCGTCTATCGGGGCAATCTCTTTCCTAAGCTCACCCTGCGCCGCCTCTACAGTACCGGCGTCCAACTTTCGGCCGCGAAGCAGGGAAGCCGTCTTCGCGCAGCTCACGACCGTAGG
>DATELK010000079.1:0-25457 GCA_035276685.1 Pyrinomonadaceae bacterium
AAACTAGAGTCGTGCTTAACTAATACCCGCCCGCTACCGCAGCCGGTTCTGACCTGTTCTCTTACTTGGCCGTGGGCCTGATGAGCCAGGTGAAGAGGATGGTCATAAGGCAGAGCGCCAGTATGACTTCGGCCCAGAAGAAGGAGATGAAATCGCTGAAGGTGCCTATGGGGGGAACGCCCGGCTGGCTGTTCCTGACGGCGACCATGGCGAACAGCAGCGCCGAGAGGAAGGAGAACATGCCCACCTCTATCTTGCGCCCGCGCAGGAGCACGCTCAGCACCAGCAGCAGCACTCCTATGGCCGCGCCCCACATCAATGCGGAGATGAAGAGCGAAAAGAAGACGACCGTGGAAGAGCGCGAGACGGTCATGTCAATGCCCACGTAGTCGTCCGTGCTCTCCTTTGTCCTCGCAGCCGTAATCTTCATCCCCGGAATCGAGCCGTAAAAGTCGACGGCAATCGGAACATCTTCGTCGCCCCCTGCGTCCTCGCCCTCCTTCGCCGCAGCCGCAGGCGCGCTCGCGTCCTGTCCTGTGGCTGCGGGCGTAGGAGTGGGAGCAGCACCGGCGGTCGCATCAGGCGAGGCTGCGGACGAAGAGGGCGAGGCTTTGTCTGCGCCGGAAGCGGCAGCAGGCTTTGACGGGGCTTCCTCGAAGTACAGCTCAAGGAACGCGTTGTGTTTGTCAAAGGGGTAATCCGTCACCAGCCCGTCGTAGAGGCTGACGGTCACGTCCACGGGGTTCATACGCTTGTCTTTGGGAAATTCGTGCTCCTGCTTTCCCGTGGCGCTGTTGACGTAGAGCTTAAGGGGGCGCACCAGCACGCCCGACTCTTCTTTGTCATACGAGCCTTGAGGGGCGAACTCAAGGCGTGCCGAAACATCTCCCTTCGTAGGGTCAACGGCGAGCAGTTTGACGTAAACCTCTATGTGATTCGGGTCTTTCTCGCCCTCTTCGGAGATGGCGGCGGAGCGACGCTCGCCCTCCTGCTTGTAGATTCTCAGCACCAGAAGAACGGCCACGGCGAAGACTACCAACAGTGCGACGCCAACGATTATCTCTTTCGTGGCGGGCATCTTTATAGGCATAGACGGGGACTCCTTTCCCTTGGGGAACTATCGGGGTTGGGGAAAACAGAAGCACTTCTATGCTAATTGCGCGGCTGAGTCAATAAATATAATTATCGAGAAATATAATTATAGAGTCTTGACCTGCTCGCCCGCACGGTGCCACTATCAATTGCGTAAGGAGGTACAACGAGAATGAGACCCGAAGGAATGCTGGCTGCGCCCAATCGCGCGAGGATTAAAGCGAGGGTGCTTGGCGTGGAACAGTCCGCGACCTTTCCTGACAAGTGGCAGCTAAGGCTTGAGGTCTTAGAGTCGAGCGACGTGAGCGGGCCTAACTTCGCACGCGTCGGTCAGCAGGTTGAAGGATTTACTTTCGGCCCGTCGTGGGACGCGCCGCCGCAGGCCGTCATAGAAGCGGAAGTGGAGTACATAGGAGACGCGCGCGGCGGCCAGTTTCAACTGAGCAACGTGCGCGTCGTCTGACAACTCTCTGCGCTAATCTCAGCGTCTCTCTGCGGCGAATGACAGTTAAACTTAATTCACCGCAGAGAGAGACGCTGAAGGGAGCGCTGAGAGAAACGGGTTTACAGGTTTAGAGCTCCAGCTCTTCCTTGCCGGGCTGCTGTGCGCTGCCGGAAGACTCTTTGCCGGACGATTCCTTCCCGGCGCTCTTCTTCCCACCCGAAGACTCTTTCCCTGACTTCTTTTCGTAGGACTCCGACCCGGATTGCTCGCCCGCGGCCTCGCCGCCGGACTCCTGCATATCCATAGGCGTCGGAACTCCGCCGCCGCCACCGCTGCCGCCCTGTTCGGACGAGCCGCTCATGGCGTCCATAGGCGTCGGCACGCCCTGTCCGCCGGATTCGCCGGACGACTGGCCCATAGCATTCATAGGCGTAGGCGCTCCCGAGTCTTCTCCCGAGCCAGACATCGACTCGCCGCCTCCGCCTAAGCTGAAGGGAGACGGGAGTCCGCCGCCTGTGCCGCCTCCGCCCGTGGGCGGGTCTGCACGCTGCGCTATGCTAAAGGGAGTCGGCGCTCCGCCTGTGTCTCCGCCTCCGCCCGCTCCTGTGTCGAAGCCGGACGCGGCTCCCATGACCGTCTCGGGCGTGGGCACGGAAGCTTCGCCTATGCTGCTGCTGCCCGTGCCCTGCGAAGCAGAGGTGGTCATGCCTTCCTTGCCGACGTTGATGTTGATTGTTATCTCTGGATTCATAGTAATGCTCCTAGCTGAATGTGCCATTACCCGGCACGAGCCGCGCTGTACGCGAGCTTTACTTCGAGAGCAGCGCGGCCGCGCCGGGAATCTATAGCAGCTTTCATCCAGGCTTGTGAACAGGCAATGCCATTGCTACAGCCTTGTAGCCTGTCAGCCGCCAATGAGACGCGAGTAATTCGGCTTGCGGCCAGCCCACCTGGGGAGCCGGCCCCGGCTAGACCATGTAAGCATACGTAATCTGATTAGCCGCGTCCGTGTTGACTATCACGAGCTTTCCGTTCGCTTTGGCCGCGTTGAAAAGGACGAACAGGTTCGTCACGCCGTCGGCCGCGCCCGGCTTAATCTTGAGCCAGCCGGGCCCCGCGATGTTCGCCCACGCGTTCTGTGGGTCTGAGGAAGCGAAGGTTTGAACTACAGCTACGTTGTTGTATACCGCCATGATTCTTTCTCCTTTCAAACTTGAGTTAACTTTGGGTGCTCTCTTTCTGTGCGGCACGAAGGCGCTACACAAAGAAGGCTATGGATATGACAGAGGCGTCAGCAAACACGTTCATCCTCAGGCCGCTCGCCTGCGCTTCGCAGCACATGATGAAGATGTCCGTGGTGGAGTCCGGGGTGTTCGGCTTAATCTTGCGCCAGCCGATTCCCTCGACGCTCGCCCATGCGTTCTGCGTGTCGGAGGAGGCGAAGGTCTGAAGGATTCTCACGTTGTTGTACCAGACGGGCCCGGCCGCGCTGGTCGTGCCGACGGCGACCTTCGCGGTGACGTTCGCTCCCGACTTCGTTATCTCCGTCACTGAGACCTTGGAGTCCGAGCCGTCGTAGGCTTTGCTGCTCGGGGTGGTGCTGACGGTGAAGCTGCCGGTGGTGCCGCTACAGGGGAAGACATCGGTCGCGTCGCCGGAATTGGCGTTACTGTTGAGGTCTCGCTTGCCGTCGCACTGCTCCACGTCAACCAGGTAATGATTCTCGTCCGTGTTGTTGTTCTGGTTCTCGTCTATGTGCTCTATGAGCAGTCCTTCGCCGGGGATGAAGGCGTCGAAGCCCAGCTTGCGGCGATTGGAGAGCAGGAAGTACTGCTTGCTGTCTGCGGCTCCTACGGGGAGCTTGTATATCTGGTCGCTGGTCTTGTAGGGCAGCAGCGTCACCGTCTGCGAGGCGTTGAAGATGGTGTTGACGGTTGACCATCCCACCTTGGCCTTGACGTAGGCGACGGGGTGGGCCGGCGTGTTGCCGTTGTTGTTCCAGCTTCCTCCGGCCATCAAGTCCCAACTGCCGGTGCCGCGCGACGAGTAGTCCGTGTCGTAGAGGTCAGGCTGTCCCAGGAGCAGGTGGCCCAGCTCGTGCGACATGACGCCGACTTTACCGTCTTCGGGTGCCATGAAATAGCCCTGCACCTTGACGCCGTCGACGGTCATGGATGTGATGGCCCACTTGTGCGACCAGATGTCGTTGGGGTTTCCGGTCTGCTCTGCGCCGGAGCCAGCGGCGATGATAACGATTGCCTCTATGACTCCGTTGCCGTCGTTATCGTAGGGCGCGAAGTTGACCGTGGGGTTGGCTAAAGTGACCACGTCTTCGACCAGCTTCTGCGCGTTCTGCGGGTAAGTGCCGAAGCCGTTCTGGCCGTTCGTGTAGTAGGTCTTGGGCTTCGGCGCGCGGAACCACCCGAAGACTTCGCCCGTGACCGTCAGCTTCCCGTAGGAAACCTCCGCGTAGTAGTCGCGCATGCTGCCCGTCGCGTAAGTCCCGCTTGAGAAGAGCAGGTCTTTGTAGTGTTGCAGCGTCTGCGTGGCGGGCTTGTCGGAAAAGTCTACAAGGAGCACTATCGCGCGCCTTGTTCCCGTCACGGGGGCGAACTCACGGTTACTCTCCACGAGCGTGTGCGCTCTGGTTCTGGGCGGGCGGCTCTTGATGACGGTGAAAGACCTGAAATCGAGAACGTCCGCCGAGGCGGTGGCGGGTAAATCCTTGCCCGAAGCGAAGACCTGTTGCGACCTGATGATTTTATCCAGCAACTCAGGGGCGGGGGGAACCAGGCACTCTACCTCTTCAAATGGGGGTTGCTCTACGTCGTCAGTATGTTTGTTGGACATAGTATGTCTCCTTCAAAGCTAGGGCGCTTCTGCTGAAAATTTTCCCTGGGTTCGTGAGCGAGGGCGGAAAGGGTTGCCGCCGGGAAGTTGTCAGGGGCACGCGCAGGCGGCAACAGTCAGTGTGTTGTCCCTACCGACTCGAACTTACGAGGACTTCGCAAAGCGCTGGTGAACCGTTAACTCGGGGCCTGTGTGTCATGAGTAACAGGCAGCAGGAGTACGTGAAGTCTTTCCCTCGTCGAGGAGCGAGAAAGTCGGGCAGTTAGTGAAAAGGTCTAGTTGGACATATGTGAAATTCCTCTTGGCCTGCTTAGCACGGCAACACCTATGCCACGTTAGGCCAGAGAGCGAAGCTCACTTCCATTTTCAGGATAAAGCGCAGCAAATAGCTGCCAGCGGCTGCGTTTCGTGAGGCAGTTCAGGAGTTAAAGTGTTGTCAGATGGTGTCTACATCTAGTCACAACCACGCACGAGAATTGTCTACTTTTGTGAACAGTGAAGAGAAGAGAAATTAACAGGGACATAAGAAAAGTCAGAAGGCAGAGTGCAGAATGATGAATTAAAGAAAGCATTCAGGGTTGAATAGTTTCTTCATTCATCATTCTGCACTCTGCCTTCTGCATTGCTTTCCATCCCTGCTACTCTTTCTTCACGCCGCTCGCGGCTTTGGCGGCTTCGATTTCCTTGAGGCCCTCTACTTCGTACTTGATTTTGAGATAGAGCGTGAACTGCACGACAGGCTCTATGACTACGGGGTTGATGACGTAGTCGAACTGGTTGGCCTTGACGGGATTGAAGAAGAAGGTTCTGCTCTTGCGCGCACGCTGGATTGTGTATCTCTGCCGGTCGCTGTAGTAATCGGGCGAGATGTTCTCCGACTCGGCGGCCGTGTAGGAGTCGTAAAGCTCCGTGGGGAAATAGATGCTCGGCTTCTCGGCGTAGATTTGCGCGGGCGGCAGAAGCTTTATCCCCATCAGCCGCTCGTAGCGCGAGACCTTCTGCTTGACTATGCGCGCGGCCTCTTCCATGAGACGGTTCTGTATGGGCGAGGGGTCGCTGACGATGTAGTCAACCTTGATGAGGTCGAAAATCCTTGAGCGCGAGGCCGTCACCACAAGTTTGTCCAGCAGCTCCTTGTCCTTGTAGTGTATCGAGATGTTCTTCTTCAGCTCAAAGCCCATGAGCTTTTCTTTGGCGATGTTCCCCTCTATCTGGTAGCCGTAAATCTTGTTCTGAGCGGCGAAGTCAACGTAGAGGTCGTCCGCCTTAACGCCAAGCTGGCGGAGCGCGGTGGTGAACTCGGCCACGGTCGCGTCCATCTTCTGATTGCACTCAGGCACGGTGAGGCATTCCTCGGCGATGCCGAAGACCGCGACGTACTCGTCGGCCTTGACGTTCATCAGCACACTGGCCTCTACGAACATGGAGGTGGCGGAAGGTGGCACATTTGTGGGGCTGCGCTTGGCTATCTCGTTCTGCTCCGCGCGGCGATTGCCGCCCGCCTCCGAGTAGCCAATGTTCCCGCTCGCCTGTGCAAAGCAGGGACTCGCGCCAAGGATAGTCATCAGGAAAAGAAGTGTAATTGCGGGGAGAAGACGGTAGGGGGGCGTTTTTCGCTTCAACGGGGGATTCCTTTCTCTGCTTTTTAGTAGATGCCTGAAGAGAGCGTTCCAGCCTCTTCTATGCCAAATCCCCTTGCGGAGTCAATAAAGAAAGCCGGCCAGCGCTCACCTTGAACTTTTCTGCGTCTCTGCGGTGAATTACGGAACTGAAATGGAGATTTGCAGACGTGAAATGGGAACTTTCACGCGGTAAATGGAGGTTTGCGCCTGTGAAATGACAAGTTTTGTCAGTCAAATGACAACTTTCAGTCGTGAAATGGAAGGTTTTCCGTGTGAAATGACAACTTTCGCGTGGTAAATGGGGACTTTCACCTGTGAAATGGAAGATTTCGCAGGTGAAATGGACTCTTTCACCTGTTAAATGAAGGTTTTCAGACAGAAAATAGTTGTTTCATAGGGTAAAGCGGCCATTTTTACTGGTTAACTACTTATATGCAGGCGTGATAGCATTAGATTCAAGAAGAAAGGCGGCAAGAAATGATTGAAGATAAAGCAACCGAGAAATGGAAAGAGAAAATGAAGAAGCTAGGCCTCATCGTCAACATGGGAGCCGACCCCTCCAAGTCAAAACCCGGAACTTCCCCAAAGCCTAAAGCTGATTCAAAGGCGGGGAAGAAAGGTGTGAAGAAGTAATTAAAGGGAGGCTTCGCAGGTCACTTGCCTATAATTTTATTTGAACGCTTCCCTTAGCCTTTCAATTTCGGGCTTGAGGCTTGGGTCTAGCTGTAAGCTCTTGCGAAAATCTGACTCGGCTTCGGGGCCGTTGCCCTTGATTAAGCGGAATACGCCGCTCATTGCGTAGGCTCTGGCGTTGGTCGGATTTTTTGAAATGAACTCCTTTAACCTCCCGACAGGCGTCGAGAAATTCACCCTTCCTTGCTCCTCAATAGAAGCGGGATTCAGTGAATAGCCCTTCTTAATATCGGCTATCGCCCCATTTATATTACCTCTCAGTCCGCGTGCGATACTGCGGCTGATATACGTGTGGGCGGAATCAGGATTCAGCTTGAGCGCCTTGTCGAAATCAGTCGAAGCCTTTTCCAGATTTCCCTCCTGAAGATAGGTGATGCCCCTGTCTGTGTAAGGAGCCGGGTGATTGGGATTAAGCTCAATAGATTTATTGTAGTCGGAAATAGCTCCTTCTATGTCACCCTTTCCCGCTTTGATATTGGCGCGGCCCTGATAGGCCTCCGCATACTGCGGATTAAGGGAAACAGCTTTGTTGAAGTCAGCGAAAGCGCCTTCTCTATCGCCCTTTATTCTGCGAATAATTCCGCGATTGTTATAGACCTGCTCAACTCCGGGCGCGTTCGGCACTAGCTCAAGAGCTTTATTGTAATCAGCCAGCGCCGAGTCATAATCGCCTTTAATAAGTTGAATGTTGCCGCGAAGGTAATAGGCTTCGGGAAATCTTGGATTAAGCTCGATAGCCTTGTTTAAATCTCTAAATGCTCCCTCATTGTCTCCCTGCTGAAGACGTATGAGGCCGCTGTTAAGATAACCCTTGGCCGTGGGCTCGGTCTGTTCCTGCGAATTATTTCCGGCTCGAAAATGGCCCATCGAAGCAGAGCCTCTTTTGACGGGCGGCAGCAGGGCTGCGAGCATCTCGAAGGTGTCGTGGACGGCGCTGTAGGATTCTTTGAGCTGTGCATCCGTGCCTGCGCTCGCGTCCTGCCTGAAGCTGGTGAGGGCGGCGGCGAACTTCTTCAAGTTCTCTTTGAAATCGTCCGTGTGCTCTTTCTTGACGCCCGTGGGGACGCCAAGTTTCAGGATGGCGTCGCCACGGCGCGCAAGCTCTGCCGATTGTTCACGTATGGTCTTGAAATCTCCCTTCGGCAGTGCCTCGTGTTCCAGCGGATGCAGCACGTCATGAAACTCCTCGTACTCCTTCACACTGAAATGCTCCGCCCACGCCACGGGCGACAAAAGAAGGATTAAGGCAGAGATGAGAATTGCGGGCAGAATAATTTGCTTCATAATTGGTTTGTCCTCTTATGTTGAAGGATGAATTTCGCTTCGTGGACTAGAGAAGCGCTATGAATTCTTCTACGGTCAAGCCTGTTTGTCTGATTATTGCTCGCAATGTGCCTCGGTCAAGCTCTTTATGATTTGGAACGGAAGTTTGCGCAGGAGGCGTTTGTCTTACCATAATTATGTGACTGCCGCGCTGTCTGTAGACTATGAAACCAGCCTTCTCAAGCGCTTTGACACACTCTGCGCCGGAGATGACGGGCAACTTGCTCACGCCGCGACCTCTACAATCTCTACATTGTCGTCCGGGACGGGCTCGCCCCGTTCACGTAAAACTTCCTCGAACAAAGAGATTGCTTCCTGAATGTTGGTTAGCGCTTCGTCGCGTGTTCGTCCCTGGCTGACGCAGCCGGGCAAACTCGGGACTTCGGCTACGATGTAGCCGTCTTCGCCCGGATATAAGAGAACTCGTCTTATCATTGGCCTACCTCTTTTTTGAAACCGAATACGCGCCCCTTTTCTTATGCCTTCAATTATACCTTCCTTATCCGGAGGAGTTGTAGCTCAGGCCGAGCGAGATGATTTTCTGAAGGAGCGCGTTGTAGGGGATGCCGCAGTGGGCTGCGGATTCAGCGAAGTCGTCGCCGTTGGCTATGTTGGGGTTGGGGTTGGCTTCCAGCAGGTACAGGTCGCCTTCTTCCGTGAGACGGTAATCCAGCCGCGCGTAGCCGCTCAAAAAGAGCAGGTTGTAGATGCGTTTCGAAAGCCGCTCGATGCGCTTGGTCATCTCTGGCGAAAGCTCCGCGGCCTGCGTGACCAGCCCTATCTTATCCTGGTAGGCGGGATCCCACTTGACCTTGAGCGTTGCTATGTTGGGCGCGCCTTCCGGCAGGTTAGGCATGACAAGCTCCCAGGGCGTGTAGGTCTGAACCCTGCGATTGCCTATGACGCCCACGTAGATTTCGCGGCCCGCTATGTACTGCTCTACAAGGGCGTGCGTGTTGGTCTGGCGATGTATGAACTCCACGCGCTCCGCTAGCTTCTCGTCGTCGTGGACGACGGACGCGCGTGCTATGCCAACGGAGCCTTCCTCGCTGACGGACTTCACAAGGAGCGGGAATTTCAGGCGGCGCGGCCGCACCACCTTTCGATTCATGGGAAAGACTATGAAGCGCGGCACCAGCACCTTGTGATAGGAGAGCACCATCTTTGAGAGCGCCTTGTCGTGCGCCAGCGTCAGGCCGCGCGGGTTGCAGCCCGTGTAAGCCTGCCGCATCAGCTCAAGGAAGCTGACCACGTGCTGGTCGTAGAGCGGGTAGCCGTGGAACTCTTCCAGAAGGTTAAAGGCTACGTGCGGGTTGAAATCCTGTATCGCGGTGGAGATGACGCCCAGGTCGTCGTAGAGCCCGAGCGGCTGCACGTCGTGCCCCAGCTCTTTCAGGGTAGAGATAACGTCATACTCGGTCTTCCAGAGCAGCTGGTCTTTCTCGCTCACGCCGTCAAGAGAGTCGGGCGGCACGCAGTCCTTGTGAACCAGCACGTTTATACGCAGGCGTTGTCGGGATTTTGAGCTCATACTGGAATACGATGATAGCCTGTGTGCAGCATGTTCATAACGTGTACGGTCAGGGCAACCAGAAGCGCGCGACGCGCCTCTCGCTTTGAGCCCGCGAGGCGCAGCTTCAAATCGCGGCTGCGCTCAACCATGTTCTTCAATACGTGGTCAACAGTGTACTGGTGCACGCCCGTCCCGTCCGCAACTATCTCTCGCACCTCCCGGCGTATGCTGCGAATGAAGCTGGCTGCGGTCGGGCGCGACAGGTGATTGGAGTTCTCGGCGAAGATTCTGAGCAAGTCCCTGTCGTAATAAGCGCCGCGCTCGACGGCGTACTGCTGCCGCTTGCGCCGGTAGTGCTCGCGCAAGGTCAGGCGCACTTCTGCCAGCGGCTCGACCTTGTCCCGGCGGCGATTCCTGCGAGGCTGTCCCTTTATCTCTTCCATAAGCTCGTCCACGTACTCAAGCTTTTCCAGCGCGGGCCAGCCCCTATAGCGCGAGCGCCATCGCGAGCGCGGCGAGAGCCAGACGGCAAAGGTCTCTGCGAAGTCTTCAGCAGGGTGCGCCTGCGCGTACCACGCGCCCAGATGAAGCACGAAGTTGCGGCTCTTGGGACGGGGCTTGTAAGAGTCCGGGTAGGGCTGCGTGAAGGAGCCGAAAAGCTCTCGCCATCGTCTCTTGAAGTGCAGGCGGTAAGCAGTATCCAGAGCGTGCCCCGCCTCGTGGCGAAGGATACGCATGCACTCGGTTTCGGTTCCGCCTTCGACTTCAAACATCTGCTTGCGCTCAAGCTGTACCAAGCGCGGGTGGGCCAGGTAAAAGGGAATCGCAATCCCCGGAACACCGTCGGGCGAGAACCATTCCTCGCCGAGCCAGACGTGCGGCTTGAAACGAATCCCGCGCGCGTTCAGCTCCTCGTAGAGCCGCTTGATTCTCCCTTCCAGATTCGTCCCGCGTATGCGCAGGGGAAGGTCGCACAGGCGCAAATCCAGCAGCTCCTCGTCCCGCATCAGATACCATTTACGTCCGGCGCTCACTCTCATCTACCCCTTGAAAAACGCGGCTAATTAAAAAGGGCAGCAGAGCGACTGCTACCCTTGTGCATCGGCCCCGGAGAGGCTCGAACTCCCGACACCTGGTTCCGAAGACCAGTGCTCTATCCAACTGAGCTACGGGGCCATTAACTTCAGACGGCATTTTAGGGATTTTCCCGTCCGGTGTCATCTTGCGGCGGGCGTTTCAATCGGAAGGTGTGGCGGAATCATCTTCTTCCGGCTCGTCGCAGCGCTTGCAATCCAGCTCAAAGCCTATGCGGCTCTGTCTCCCTTCCGAAGTGAGCACCCAGGGGCGCGTGAAGAGCGGGGGATGATGGCGCACGTGCTGGCCGTGGCCGCAGTCAAGCTCTGCCACCCAGTGGCCTTCGTCGTCTTGGTGGAATCCTTCTATACGTCGCTTCAGTGAATTTGTCTTCCTCAAAAAATAGAGAGGTCACACCGGCCCTCGCAACCTGTGTGACCTCGATCCGCTGCGTTCACTCCAATGAAGGGGAACATGCGAATTGGCCGCGCACTTTATCACCGAATCATCGAGCGCGACAACGCCAATTTCCTAAAACCGAACGTTGGGCGAACACTTAGTAGGTCGAGGATGAAAGAAGCGCCCCTTTTATCATAAAGAGCTCGCCTGACGCTTCACTTCTTCGCCGCGCCCGCCTGAAACTCCTGCCGAATCATCTTCACAAGCGAAGTTATCTCTTCCGGCTTGAGCTTGTCCTTGAAGGCAGGCATGGCCTCTTCGCCTTCGCTGACTATCTTGGCAAGCTGCTCGTCCGTGTGAGAGAGCGCGTGCCCCTTCTTCAGACTCGGCACCTTTATCTTCTTACCCAGAACGGTAGGCGTGCCGCCCTCGCCGCCGATGCCGTGGCAGCGAGCGCATTCCGCCGCGTAGATGGCTTTGGCCGACGTGATTGCGTCGGGCGTGGGCGTAGCCTTCGCCGCGCTAGTGTTGGCCGTGTTCGCCGTGTTGGTTGTGTTCGCGGTCTGGTTAGTGTTGGAAGCGCCGCCGCCGCACGCCACCACAAAAAGCCCCGCGAAGAGGGCTATAGACAGAAGCTTAACGATTCTCATTCTTACAGTTTTCTCCAAGGAGCTACGGAAAAAGAGCGGCAAGAGTATAAAGGAAAAGCGAGGGCGGGCGGTAGAGAAAAGAAGAAGAAAGTTAGCAGGGATGTACAGGATGTACAGGATGAAAGAGAAAGCAGTACGTTCTTTCTTATCCTGTCTATCCTGTCCATCCCTGCTAACTTTCTTATAAATTCAGGTTTGCGGGGTAATCGGTAAGGACTGTGACTCTACGGGTTCTGCCTGCTCTACGTGCAGGTACATGGGGCCAGCGCCTAAGACCTCTACCATCCAGGAGCCGAAGCCGCGCTTGTTCCATATGCGGTAATGAATCTGCTCATTAGCCTTCACGTCGAACTCAATGGTCTTCGGATAAAAGGTATTGTCTATGCGGAGGCGGTGGCGGCCCGGCAAGACCTCTACGACAATGGCCTTCCCGCTTTTCAGCAGCGTTAAGTCCCGGCCGTCCAGCCGCAGCTTTATCCCTCTGGCCATGTAGTCGCCTTCGTCCTTGTGCGTGACCCTGAGCTGCCCCTTCGTCGGAGCGTCGCTCGTTTCCCCCTGCTCGCTCATAATCGCTGTTTACCTCTTCTTGAGAGAGACTGTCCATTCGGCTATCTCGCGTTTTTCGTCCTCGGTCAGCTTGTCTTTGAAAGAGGGCATGAGCGGGTCAAGGCCGTAAGCCAGCGGGTCGTTCATGAGAGCTATGATGTCTTCCACCGTGCGGCGAGGCTTGGAGGCGATGCCTATCAGTCGCGGGTAAATCTTCACGCCCTGCCCGCGCGTGCCGTGACAGCCGGAGCACTTGGACACGTAAGCCTCGGGCGGATTTGTCGCGGAGATGACCTTCTGCGTCTTGCCTGCGGAAGCGTTCGAGTTATCGTTCGTCGGCGTCGTGCTTTTATCGTCGTCGGCCGTCGTCTCGTCTATGGTCGATTCGCTCGTGCGCGTGCGAAGCGGGACAAAGGGCGCGGCACGAAAGGCATCTTCCTCCGCGCTCTGCCTCGCAAGCTGAGAGCGTATGGCAGGGTCTCGCGCGTCCTTGTAATAAGAGATGGCCGTCATCACCGTGAAGAGCGCGAAGCCGAGCGCAAAGAGCGCCGCGCCCGTGATGCGGCGCGGGTGGGCCACCATTCGCCTCAGTCGCGGCGGATTAAGAAAGGGAAGCGACGCCAGCCCTATGAAGATGAGCGCGGGCAGGGCTACCGCGACAACGGACGCAGCACGACCGGGCAGGTACTTGAGAAGCTGGAAGAGCCAGCGGAACTGTGCGCCGGGACGCGGCAGGTATCCGGGCGCGGCCGTGTCTGCCGGAGGCCCGAGCGGCGCGTAGTTCCAGTAGGCATAAAGCGCTAAGAGCAGAAAGACCGCGCCTGCGACAATCGCGTTGCGCGCCATCTGCCCCGGCATCCAACGTTCAAGCTTTCGTTCTTCCTCGGCGCTGACGGTCGCGCGCTCGCGGAAGATGAAGAGCCGCGCCACAAGCACCAGAAAGATTAAGGCGGGCGTGACGAGTACGTGCAGCGCGAAGAAGCGCGCTAAGGTGACGGGCGTGATGTCCGTGCCGCCAATCAGCCAGCGACGCGAGAGGTCGCCTACGAGCGGCGTCCCGCCCGCTATGCCTTCGGCCACGCGAGTGCCGAAGAAGGCCCGCGCGTCCCAAGGCAGAGAGTAGCCCGTTGCGCCTCCCATCAGCACCAGCATCAACAGCAGCACCGTTGCCATCCAGCCCACGGGCCTGCGCCTGTAGGTCGCGCGCCAGAACATCTGCGCCAGGTGAAGCACGAGCGCCAGCGTCAGCCACTGCGAGCCGTAGTGATGAAGCGCACGCAGCCAAGAGCCCGTGGGCAGCACCTTCTCTATGAAGGAGACGGTCGTGTGCGCGCTCTCGGCGGAAGGGACGTAGTAGAAGGCGAGCAGCAGCCCCGTCACCAATTGCACGACGAGCAGCATGACGACGACGCCTGCGGTCGTGCGGGCCCACGCGCTCAGGCCGCGCGACGGCTCGTCTATCAGCGAGCGCTCTATGTCCTGAAGCGTCGTCCAGCGAGAAAGCCAGCGCTCCATGCGCGGCGGCAGATGTGATTCGGGAACAGTAGCCATCACCCGCGCACTATGCGCTCCTCCGTGTTGTTGACAAAGGTTCTGTACTGAACCTGAAGCACGCCGTTCTCGGTGCGAGTGGGCAGCGGGTCAAGGCCGCGCCGCGAGGGGCCGCTCAAGTATGAGCCGTCCGCCGCAAAGAAGCTGTCGTGGCAGGGACAGAAGAAGTCTTTGGTCTCCTCTCGCCAGCTGACGTTGCAGCCTTCGTGCGGGCAGACGCTTGAGAGCACTTGATGGTTCTTGTCCGGCAGCACGTAGACGAAATGCTCTTCGCGCGTGCTGGCCCAGCCCACGTCATGCTCTGCCACGATGCTGCGCATCAGCGGGCGGTCTCCCTTAAGCTCGCTCAAGGGAGCAACGTCAGACCACTTGGCGTCGGTGGTCGTCACGTGCGGGTGCAGGAAGCGGAAGGCAGCGGTCAGAAGCGTGCCCGCGACAGCCGCGAAGATGCCGAAGGGGACTAGCAGCAGAAAATTTCTGCGCCCCTCTTCGGGCCGGGATTCTTTATTCTGGGAAGCTTTCATAAGTTTGGAACAGTTTTGAGTTTTCAGTTTTCAGTTAAGAGCAAGCCGTGTCTTCTTTGCTGAAAACTGAAAACCGTAAACTGAAAACTGTAGTTTGCTGAGTTGCAATTCTGTCGGCGTTCGCCGCAGAATAGGCTTTACATTGTAGAACCGAGCGTCTTCGGGAGAGATTCTACTCTATTCAAAAGGGGATGTGCGACACCTATTTTAAGGCCCGACCGCAAGAGGATTAAGAAATCATGAGCTTTGATAAAGAAGAGCCGAGCGAAAATCGCCCTAACCTGCGCCTTGCCAAGGCCGGCGCGGGAGCAGGAGCAGCAGGCGGCGAGCAGACCGAGGACAGGGCGAAACTGCCGCGCCAGTTCGTCAACTTCACCTTCTATCGCGCACGCCCCGAGTGGTACTCATCCGAAGACCGCGAGCGCGACCTTCGCAAACAGGCCTTCATCAACACCTTTGAGGAGTACCGCAAGGCTCTCCTGATGAACACCTATTCGCTCGTGGGCCTTCGCACCAACGCCGACTTTATGATTTGGCGCATAGGCTACGACCTCGACGCGATGCAGGAGATGACGGCGCGCCTCAATCGCACTGGGCTGGGCCGCTTCCTTGAGGTCACGCAAAGCTTTCTCTCCATGACCAAGCGCTCCATGTACATAGACAAGGACAACCCGGAGCACGTAGAAGACCGCCTGCACATAGTGCCGGGCCAGTCCAAGTACCTGTTCGTCTACCCGTTCGTCAAGACCCGCGAGTGGTACGCCAAAGGCGTAGAGCAGCGACAGGAGATGATGGACGAGCACATAAGGGTCGGCTCCAAGTATCGCTCCGTTAAGCTGCACACGACCTACTCGTTCGGCCTTGACGACCAGGAGTTCGTGGTGGCCTTTGAGACAGACTACCCGCAGGACTTCCTTGACCTCGTGCAGGAATTGCGCGAATCGAAGGCGAGCGGCTTCACCTTGCGCGACACGCCCATGTTCACCTGCCGCCAGCGCACTCTCCCCGAATGCTTCGACGCACTAGGCTGAAAACACACAGAGCATACAGGTCAGTACCGCAGGCGGTAGCGGGCGGGTTATATCTAAGCTAGAGTCAAGATTAATACTTGAGACCCGCCCGCTACCGCAGGCGGTACTGACCTGAGTTCATCGCCTATTAAGATGAAGTATCAGCAAAATCAGTTATTCAGACGCAGCATCTGTTTCATCATGGTGCTCGTGCTTTGCACGCCTCTTCCTCTTCTTGCTCAGCAGAAGCCCGTCTATGAGTACCTCTGGTACGAGGCGGAGAACATGCGCGGCATCACTATGACCGCTAGAAACGAGCCGTTGCTCAACCCGTCGCACCTGAACCTTTCCAAGGACAAGGCGGCAGGGTGGGGAATCAACGGGCCAGGCGTCTCGGCAGAGTGGTCGCAGGGAGGCGAGAGCGAGTGGAACTCCGTGGCGGCGAGCGCGGACGAGACGCGGGGCACTCTTTATCAGGACATGGAGATTCCGCGCGACGGGCTCTATAAGGTCTGGTTGCGTTACGCCGACTGGGGAAAGCGCACGGAGAACTTCACTGTGCGCGTGACGCAGGACGGCCGAGAGGCTTTCCGGCACGAGTTCGGCACGCGTGACCTGATAGACCCGCACGACGAGGTGAGCATGTACTGGGGCTGGGCCTTCACCTGGGACTCCGCGCAGGCGCAGCTCAAGAAGGGCCCGGCACGACTCTCCATAGAGATTGAGAAGGCGGCCGAGGCACGACGACACGTGGACTGCTTTCTGGTGACAAGCGACGCTAGCTTTGTGCCGGAAGGAAGAATGAAGCCGCCGTTCGCGGGTGCCGTCGCGCTCAGCGATTACAGCAAGCGAAGCACGCGGCCCTCTCCGCTACTTGAGATTGATGAAAGCGCGGCTGTTCCCAGAGAGTGGCAGCGGCCTACCATAGCCGGGCGCGATTTTCTGATGCCTTGGAACATCGCCAACGAGTTCTGGGCTCTTTACGACAAGCCAGCACAGGAGCGCCCGCTCTATCCCTTCAACGCGGAGCCCATAGACGAGTTCGTTAAGACCTACAAGGGCGCGAAGGATGTCCCAATCTTCGGCTCCAAGCTGGTCGCGCCCGTCATCTACATCAACGACGTGCCGCAGTTCATGAAGGAGGGCAGCCCCTTTCTCAAGTACCTGCGCGAGACTCGCTCGCCGTTCGCCATCCTCATCAACTACGGCTGGGCAGAGATGCCCGAGGCAGAGGCGCAGAACGTTTATAAGCTTCTGACCGGAGAGCTAAAGGAGCAGTTCCTCGGCTGGATTTCCGGCGAGAGCGTGGGCTACGTCTGGGAAGACGCCTCTTCGACTTTGAAGCTTCAGCCGGACGCGCCTCGTCGCCAGATTCTTGAAGCGCATCGCGTTGCCTACACGGACGCGCTCACCAGAAAGTGGCGCAACTTCTTTAAGACAGAGGCCGGGCCCATGTGGGACAAACTCATGGCCGCGCAGTCAACTTCGAGCACCTCTTACGCGCACGCGCTAGGGGAATGGGGAGAGCGCATCATAGGGCTTGAGACGGCGGCCGTGCAGCCGGGCTTTGCCATGCGCTTTGCTTTCACGCGCGGCGCGGCCCGCCAGTTCGGCGCTACGACTTACTACTACCACGCGCCGAACTTCGGAGACACCGCGACCGTCTTCACCAAGAAGATGAGCTACGCCGGGCCGGATAATTTCTTTCACTCGCGTTACGGCGCGACAATGGGGCCGTCGCTCTCTTGGTATCGGAAGAGCTACTATCACTACTACATGGCGGGCGTGAGCGCTATCTATTTGGAGCAGGGCGGCGACCAGTTCTTCAAGCCCGGCCCCGGCGAGCATCCCTTTCAGCTTAACCCCTTGGGGCGCATCACGAGCGAGTTCATGCGCTTCGTAGAGCGACACCCTGACAGGGGCACGCCTTACACGCCCATAGCCTTCCTGCTTGACCCGGCGCACGGCTGGGAGATGACGGACTACCCTCAATGGCCCATGGGGATTTCACAGATTAACCGCTCGGACAGGGCGCTCAGAGAGCTTTTCGGCGCGGCCTACTATCCCTTGCAGGTGGTGGAAGGCGAGCCCGCCACGGGCGACCGGCAGGCTTACGTCAACGCCGTCTTCGGAGACATCTTCGACGTGCTGGTGGCTTCCGACAAGCGCGTGGATGCGATTGACACTTACAGGGCAGTGGTCGTGGGCGGGCGCATAGAGTGGAGCCGCCCGTGGGCACAGAAGCTGGCGGATTACGTCAAGAAAGGCGGAGTGGTCGTGCTAAACGCCGCACAGGCGAAGGGGCTCCCAGCGGATTTGACGGGCGTGCGTGTTCGTGAAGAGACGGCCGAAGCGGACGATGCCCGCTGTCTCATAGGCGGCGAAGAGGGATTGAGCCTTCGCGGCCAGCTCTTTCGCTACAATCGTGTGGAGAAGGGAACGAGCGCGCGTGTTCTGATGGAGACACCTTCGGGAGACCCGCTCGTGACGGTGAACAATGTGGGCCGTGGCCGCGTAATCTTCTCAGCCCTGCCGGACATGCTGGGCATAGACGAGCGGCTGACGCCCTTTGCCGCGCACCTCTTCGCGCATCTCTTTACGGACGCTACGCCCGTGCAGGTGCGCGGCGACGTGGAGCATCTTATCAACCGCACGGCGCGAGGCTGGGTCGTGACGCTGATAAACAATCAGGGCGTCTACAAGCCGCAGCAGGGGCTCGCGCAGGTTGACCGCCGCGCCGTGGTGGACGTGAGCATCTCTCTGCGCGGCGCTCGCAAGATAACAGGCGCGGCCGAGTGGACGGAGGATAAAAAGCTGGACGTGGTGAGAGAAGGCGCTCAGGAGAGCGTGCGCCTGAGCCTTCAGCCCGGCGCGGTTCAAATAGTCGAGCTAATAGAGCAAAAGGGGAATTAACAGGGGCGGCTGGGTCTGTGTTATTCTCCCGCGCGTCCGAAACTTCCGAGAGGATATTTTTACAGATGATAGAGATAGGCATAGGAGTCCTCTTCGCCATCCTGTTCGTGGCGGCTTACTTAATTGTCTCAAGACTGTTCGGCGGCGGACGCCTGCGCGAGATTAGCAACCAACACCTCCCCGCGAAGCTCATAGCCCCAAAGCCCCCTGCCCTCTCCCTCAAGACAGGCGAGATGAGCGAGCATCACTCTAAAAAGCAGTGACAGAAAAGTGCCCAGTACTTTGTTTATATGAAGGTTGCGAGAAGGTTTTTCATCAGCGGGCAGGTACAGGGCGTGGGCTTTCGCTTCTTCGCGCAGCGCGCGGCCGCGCGTCATCAGGTGCGTGGCTACGTGCGCAATCTGCCGGACGGGCGCGTCGAAGCGTTGGCCGAAGGCTCGCCCAACAACGTGGAGGGGTTCAAGCTTGAGCTGGCCACGGGGCCGCTCTATTCGAGGGTCGAATCGGTCGAAGAGATAAGCCTTGACCCGACGGGCCACTACTCCTCTTTCCGCATAGAAAAGTAGGTCGAAAATCTCCCGCCGAATCGCGCTGGCCGCTGCCTTGACAATGCCTTAACAATCCGTATTATCTACAACTTCGCTTTCATCCCCCCAAGAGCGAAGTAGTTGCCGTAAGCCCAGACTTCCGTCAACCTCATAATCATCGCAGGAGAAGTTAATACTCTTATGTCTACCAGGGGTCGGATACTGGCCTGTCTATTCATCTTTGCCATCTTAACTCTCATGTCCGTCAGCTGGATGGCTTCATCCGGCATCGCCGCTCCTGTCTGTACTTCTCAGACTTTCGCCGCCGCGTTGAACACAACTCTGCCGGGGACAGCCGTCGCCAGCGCAGCCGCGGATTTTAATAACGACGGTAAGATGGACGTTGCCATAGGCATCCAGCGCTTTCCCGACAGCATTTACATCTATTTGGGTAACGGCGACGGTACTTTTCTCAGCCCGGCATCCTATCCCGTAGGCGTCTCGCCAAGGTCTATTACCGTTCATGATTTTAACAATGACGGTTTTAAAGATTTGGCCGTGACGCAGCTTGGCGACCGCAAGGTCTCGGTGATGCTAGGCAAAGCGGGCGGCGCTTTCGGCGCTTACACGGCCTACACCGTAGGCTCGGAGCCTCGCTCTCTGGCGCTTGGCGACTTCAACAGCGACGGCAAGATGGACATGGCCGTCTCCAATGAAAGCTCCGATAGCGTCTCGCTTCTTTTCGGAACAGGCAGCGGGAGTTTCACGGGCCCGAACAACGTCAGTGTCGGAAGGTGGCCTATGGCCATCGTCGCGGCGGATTTCAACAAGGACGGAAAGAGCGATTTAGCCACCGTCAACACCGGCACTAACGACCTCTCGATTCTGATTGGAAACGGGGCCGGAACCTTTAGCCCCGCAACGAGCGTCCCTGTCGCAGTCAATCCCAGAGGTCTTATCACGGGCGATTTCAATGATGACCAGATAGCGGATTTGGTGGTCTCCAATCCATATGCTCATACGGTCTCGGTGCTGCCGGGTAAAGGCGACGGCACGTTTGGCACACGACGAATCCACTCGTTGGGATACTACGGCGACTACATGGCTGTCGGAGATTTCAATGCCGACGGTCATAGCGACCTTGTTCTGAGCACGGAGGGAGCGACCCCGGCTACAAATTACTACGTCACCGCCGCGCTGGGCATGGGCACGGGCGACTTCGGCCTGCCCATGAATTTCACGACATCCGTTAATTCAGCCAAAATCGTCATTAACGTTGCCGACTTTAACGGCGACGGCAAAGGCGACCTCCTGGCGCTCAATAGCGGGTTTACTAATGCTTTCTCTATCCTGCTGAACACGTCCTGCGACCCTACGCCTACGCCCACCCCGACGCCTGTCCCGACTGTGACGCCAACTGCGACTCCAACGCCGAGCCCGACTCCCGTTCCGTCACCCAGGCCTACGCCGCCTCCTGCCGGGCCGGGCGGCCAGGTGGCATTCGCGCGTTACATAGCGGGGCAGCAGTTTGAAATCTTCGTGATGAACGTTGACGGCAGTTATCCGGCGACGAGAATAACCTACAACTCCGACGGAACCGGCTACGTAATCCCGCCTGAGTCGGATTACCCCGCGTGGTCTCCCGATAACACGAAGATTGCTTTCAGAGTTGCCTATGTCGGACAGGATAGCGATATCAGCGGCATCTACCTGATAAACCCGGACGGGACGAATCAAACGAAAGTCATTGGCGGCAATACGGGCAATCCCACGTGGTCGCCGGACGGAAGCCGTATAGCTTACGTCTCGGCAGAAGTCGCCACCTCGAACGACATCTTCATAGTCAACGCGGACGGAAGTAATCCGACCAGACTTACTACGTCTCCGCGTTTACAGAAGAGCCAGATTACCTGGTCGCCGGACGGAAGCCGTATAGCTTTTTCCTATTACAATCTGGACGCCGAGGATGCGTTCGAGATTTACACCATCAGTCCCGATGGTCTTACTATGACCAACCTCACCAAGACCACAGGAGTTACCGACCTGGATCCCGCGTGGTCGCCTGACGGAAGCAAGCTGGCTTATACGAAAAGGCAGAACGGCGTTTCGGAGATATGTCTGATGAATGCTGACGGCAGCAACCAGCGCAGCCTTCCTACAAGAGCGTTCGGAAGCCAGCCCACCTGGTCAGCCGACGGGACGAAGATAGCTTTCATCGTAGGCGGCAGCGGTAGCGGCCAGCTTTATATCATGAACGCAGACGGGTCTGACCAGCACCCTTTAATCAGTAATCAGCCGAATAACGTCTCGCTGGCTCATTCAGACTATTCATACGTATCTTCCGGCACGGGAGAGGCGGCCGCTGCCGCCGTCGCGGATGACAAGACTCCAAACTGGCAAAGGTCTAACCAGGCTGTCGCTACGCCCACGCCGACGCCAACCCCCACGCCGACACCGACGCCTACTCCTACGCCGAGCCCGACTCCCGTATCGCTCAACATCAGCGGGCGCGTTACAACAACAGGCGGGACGCAAGGGGTAAGCGGCGTGACTATGACCGTGACTATGCGCAACGGCAACACAGTTACCTCAAGCGTCACCGCTCAAACAGACCAGAACGGAAACTACTCCTTCTCGAATCTGCCTCTGGGTCAATCGAGCGCGGAGATTCGCCCGTCGAAGGCCGGGTACAACTTCGAGCCGCTGGGCAAGATATTCGTCTCTTCAAGCAGCGTGAGCGGCAGCTTCACCGCCGACTTCACCGCCATCCCGAATGTTATACAGTTCAGCCGGGCCAATTACACCTTCAACGAAACGACCGTCAACACCACGCAGGGCTTCGGCTCTGTCGCGGTAAACGTCACGCGCAATGACACGAGCGCACCGGCCACGGTGCAATACGCCACCTCCGACACAAGCGGCGGCAACGAGTGCAGCCAGGTGACGGGTCAAGCCTCTCAACGATGTGACTACGCTACGCAGGCGGGGACTCTGCGATTCGCAGCGGGAGAAGGCACAAAGACGATTCGGATTCCCATCATCAACGACGGTTATCAGGAGGGGAACGAAAGCTTCAAAGTCACGTTGAGCAATCCCACAGGCGGAGCCATGTTAGGCGACGACGACGAGGCGACTGTCACCATAGAGGATAGAGGCGTGGCCACTGCTCCGACCGAGAACCCTTACCTCGGCAACGAGTCCTTCGTGAGGATGAACTACCTGGACTTCCTCGGCAGAGAGCCCGACGCGGAAGGCTTCGGCACGTGGGCTACAGGGCTTAACACCTGCGGCCCCGAGAAGGGATTCCTAGGAGCGCCTAAGAACTGTGACAGAGCCTTTGTCACACACGGGTTCGTCGCGAGCCCGGAGTTCACGGAGCGCGGCTATCTGATACACCGGATGTACGAAGTTGGACTGGGGAGACTGCCTCGCTATGCGGAGTTCGTGCCCGACATGGCTGCCATGAGCGGCGCTCCCGGCTCTCAGGAGCTGACACAGAACTCCGCCCAGTTTGCCGAGAGCTTCGCCAGCAGACAGGATTTCCTTAACCGCTTCGGAAGCGTCTCTTCCGCGTCTCAGGCCGCACAGCTCATACAGTTGCTTGAACAGGTGGCGGGCATCACCTTGCCCGCATCTACGACTACTCTGCCGGGACAGCCGACTCAGTACAACCGTCAGGACTTAATCAATAAACGGTTGAGCGGAGAGTTCTCTCTGGGTCAGACAATCAAAGCATTCGTCGAGCAGAAGCCTATTTATGACAGATACTTCGAGCGCGGGTTTGTCACCATGATGTACTTCGGGTTCCTCAGACGCGACCCTGATTTGAACGACCCCGGATTAGCAGGTTGGACTGAGTGGGTCTTTGTCTTTACGAACGGCGGTGCCGCAAGAAACAGGCCCGACATTGGCGTGCGCGATATACATCACCTGATATTCGGCTTCATCTACTCGGAAGAGTACAGAAAGCGTTTCGGCCAACCGTAACTGTCGGGCTTTGAACGGACTCTAACGCCAGTGGCTCGCTGAGCCTGCGTCGCTCTCCAGCAATTTGCGTATGGCGTTAGAGCTCATAAACAGGGCGCGCTGCTCTTCGTCCTTAACGCCGTCGGCGATTGCTTTGACTATCTCCACGGCCCGCGCGAAGGCTTCGGCCGCGCCTTGCGCGTCGCCTTTGCGGGCCAGCAGGCTCCCGAGCGCCGCGTGAGCTTTCCAAGCGACAACCGGGACAGGATGCGTCTCAAGCTCCGCTAGCGCAGAGCTCAATTCGGCTTCCGCCGCCGCCACGTCGCCGCGCGCGTCCGATACCTCCGAGAGCAGCTTGTGCGCGACCGCCTTGTACTTTCGCGCGCCGTATTGCGTAGCCACTTCCAGCAGCCTCCGCGCATGCTCTTCCGCCGCATCCGTATCGCCTGCGGCCAGCGCATGCTCGCTCTTCCCGGCCTGAAGCCTTATGGAGTAGCGCCAGCGAAACCACGAATCTTTCTGGAAGATGGCTTCGACCTCGCGAAAAGCATCCATGGTGCTTTCGCTCTCAAGCCCTGCGCGGCCACGGTCAATGCCAAGGTTGATGAGAGAGTTGGCCTGCGCTTCCAGCACGTTAATCTCGCGCCCTACACGAAGTCCGCGCTCGTCATGCTCAATGGCCCGCTCGAAATCCTGTAGCTCCCTGTAAATCCAGCCGACGCAGTTAGGCATGCGCGGCCCCCAGAACTGGTCTTCATAACGGTCGGACAGCTCAAGCCCTTCGCGAAAGGTCTCAAGCGCCTCCGTCATGCGGCCCATGTTGCCGCGCACCATGCCGAGCACAAAGTAGGTTTCCAGAAGCAGGAAGCTGTCGCGCAGCTCTTTAGCAAGAGCCTGAGCTTCCTTAAGCATCTCTTCCGCTTCCGCATACTCCGTCTGGAAGAAGTGCAGGAGCCCTCGCCACGCAAGACTTGAGAGCAGGATTGATTGATGCTTGAGCCGCCTCGCGCCTTCTATTATCTGGTCCAGCATGGGCCGGGCCTTATCAAGCTCTCCGTCGCCCAGATGCTTCAGGGCAAGAACCTGCATGGCCTCTATGCGAAGGTGCTCGCTTCCGGCGCGCTCCGCCGTGCGAAGTATCTCGTCGGCGCGGGCCGTAATCTCGTCCAGCCGGTGAGAGTAAAAGAGCGTCATGGTGAGCGCATTAAGGGCGACGGATTCCTGCGCGGTCGAGCCGAGCGTGCGCGCCAGCTCAAGCATCTCCGTGAAATCATCCACTGACTTCTGAAAGAGGCCGCGCGCAAAGTTAATCTTGCCGCGCTTGTGATAGAGCGCCAGCAACCGCTCGTCCTCGCGAGCGTCCTCGTTCTTCTTCACAAGCTTGAGGGCGTGGCCGTAGTGCTCAGAGGCTTCCGTGTTGGCAAACAAGCGCGCGGCGTTGTCGCCCGCGTGAGTCAGGTATTCTACGGCGCGAGGGAAGTCTCTGCCGCGCTCGAAATGCACGGCGAGCTTGGCGGCGATGCGCGCGGACTGTTTGCCGTAATGCGCCGCGAGCTTCTCTCCGGCCTGCCTGTGCAGCAGCACGCGCCGCTTGGCCACCATGTCGGCGTAAAGCACGTCCTGATAAAGAGCATGAGCGAAGCGGTAGCGCGTGGCGAGGCTTCCGTCCGGCAAGTCCTCTTCGCCGCGAGCCTCTATCAGGCCATGCGTTCTCTCCACAGTTGCCAGCCGCTCCTCCAAATCCAAATCATCCACGCCAAGGAGGTGAGCCGCGACCGTGGAGAGAAATTCTTCTCCCTCGACGCTGGCGTATTGCAGGGCGCGGCGGTCTTCTTCAGAGAGCGCCTGAATCTTCTTGCGAATCATGCTGCGAACATTCTCGGGCGCTTCCAGAGCCATCTTTGACAGTGGCCGAGCCAGCGTCCAGTGCTCGTCCACGCGCGTGATGTCGCCCGTCTCTGCCAGAAACTGTATGAGGCTGGTGGCGAAGAGAGGATGCCCTTCCGTCTTGTGATGAATGAGCGAGGCCAGCTCTCTGGGAAAATCGTTCGGCTTGAAATGAGAGTCCAGATAGCTTATCAGGTGCGCCTGCGTCAGGGAGCCGAGCGCTATCTTCTCCGAAGCCCTGTGCGACTGCATGTCCAGCTTGAACATCTTGAGCGGGTGGGTCGATAGCTCAAGCTCCTCCGGCCGCATGGTTCCTATAATCAGCAGTCGCTGGTCTGCGACGCGCTGCCCTAAGTGTCGCAGCAGGTCTATGCTCGAAGGGTCTGCCCAGTGCAAATCTTCCAGCAGCAGCACGACGGGCGAGTTGGACGAAAGAGCCGTCAGCATGTCTCCCATCTCGCGCAGCATGCGCTCCTTGCTCGCGCCCGCCGTCTCCTGTTGCAGCTTTTCTATGGCGATGCTTGAGACGAAAGCGGCGGGGAATTGCAGACACCACGTAGGCGCGTAGGTTCTCAGGAGCGCGACGATGCGCTCGCGGTGCGGGCCTGTCAGCAACGACCCTATCGCTTCCAGAAAAGGGAGATAGGCTTCGCCCGTGCCGTACTGCTCCACGCTGCGCCCGTGCGCTATGACCACGCCTAGCTGCTGCTTGCGCGCGCGACGCAGGAACTCGTGAACGAGAGACGATTTGCCTATGCCGGGCTCGCCCGTGATAAAGACCACTCGCCCCTCGCCCCTGACGCTCTGGGCCAGCAGCTCGTTCAGCTTCACCAATTCCGGCTCGCGCCCGACGAAAGCTTCCGACTCCGCGT
>DATELK010000080.1:0-10503 GCA_035276685.1 Pyrinomonadaceae bacterium
TTCCTGAGCCAGGTCTTCCGCCTCAGAGGCGTTCTGAGTCATTCGTAAACACAAAGAGTAGACGCGACGGTTGTGGCGCTCGTAGAGGAGCTCGAAGGCAGAGATGTCTCCTGTGGATGCGCTCTGCGCCAGCTCGTAGTCGGTCGCCGTGGCTGAGAGCCCCGCGACCGGCGGCTCGCATTGAGAAGTCTGCCATGTGGGAAACGCTTCGGCCTTTATCATTTTGCCCCTCCGCTTATGTTTACGAACTCGCGCGCCCATCAGGTTCCGTTCCGTCCCGCTTAGGGGGACGTTTTACGTGCGCTCTGCTTGCGCTCTAAGGGCGCGTCGTCGCGAATGATTTAAGCAAGCAGGGTGCCGAGCCTCCGGCGAGATAAAAGCGGCTGTAAATAGCCTTAATCGCCCTCTAAACCCTTTTTCGCGGACTATATGAGGCGCTTTACCACCAAACCGTGTACTATGAAAGCGACCCTAAAAGAGAGTTTTTCTGCCCCTTTGAGTTTTGAGAGAGCCTGCCAGGGAGGGAGACGCCGATGGGCCTTGAGACCTATCACAAGAAGAGGGATTTCAGGCGCACGCCTGAGCCGAAGGGGAAGATTTCCAAGTCGAACCGCCGCCGCTTCGTCGTACAGGAGCATCACGCCTCAAAGCTGCACTTCGACTTCCGGCTTGAGATGGGAGGCGTCTTGAAATCATGGTCCGTGCCTCGCGGCCCTTCGCTTGACCCTTCGGATAAGCGTCTTGCAGTGGAGACCGAAGACCATCCCGTGGAGTACCTGAAATTCGAGGGGCACATCCCGGAAGGCGAGTACGGCGCGGGCGAGCACATGATTTGGGACGAGGGCACCTACAGGCTGCCGGATGGACAGGACGCGCTCAAGGGGCTCGAAGCGGGGCGGCTCGCTTTCGAGCTTCGCGGAGGAAAGCTGCGCGGCGCGTGGAACATGGTGCGGCTTGGCAGAGGCGAGGGCCAGTGGCTTCTGATGAAGGCGCGCGATGAGTTCGCTGAGAGCGGCTGGAAGCTTGAGCTGCGCGTGCCGGACGAGGGCTTCGAGAAGAAGGAGCAGGGAAGCGGTAAGCGTAAAGAGAAGAGCACATCGAAGGCAGGAGTGAAGACCTACAGCACGAAAGAGAAGGCTAAGGGAAAGGCCGTCTCGGCACGGTCTGCTTTCGCGTCAAAGAGCCTGAGCGGGGATGTAGCTGTCAAAATCGGCAGGGACGTTTTACAGCTAACCAATCTTGACAAGGTATTCTGGCCGGACGAGGGCTACACGAAGGGAGACCTGATACGCTATTACTACGAGGTCTCAAAATACATACTGCCGTACCTGAAAGACCGGCCTCTGATAATGAAGCGCTACCCTAACGGCATCAAGGGCAGCTTCTTTCACCAGCACGACGTTAACGAAGCGCCCGACTACGTGCGAACCGAAGAGATTGACGTGGAGGAAGGGCACAAGGTCGATTACATCATAGGCGACAACGCGCAGACGCTTCTCTACATGGCTAACCTGGGCGCAATCGAGAGGCACCCGTGGCACTCCCGCACCAAAGACCTAAGTCACCCGGACTGGTTCGTCTTCGACCTTGACCCGTCGAACGTGGAGTTCGAGGAGATTTGCGACGTGGCGATAAAGACGCGGGAGATTCTTGAGCGCCTTGAGCTTGAATCCTTCGTCAAGACCTCCGGCTCAAGGGGCATACACGTCTACGTTCCCTTGAAGCCAGTGCATAGTTACGAAGAGGTGGCGGAGTTTGCCGAGCGAGTGGCCCGTCTTGTAGTGGAAGCTAGCCCGGAGGTCGCGACCATCGAGCGCTCCTTGAAGAAGCGCAGGCGACGCGCTATATACGTTGACCACATGCAGAACGCGCGCGGCAAGTCTGTCGTCGCTCCCTACTCGGTGCGGCCCAGGCCGGGCGCGACCGTCTCCGCTCCGCTTGAGTGGAAAGAGGTGGAGGCGAAGAAGATTAGGATAGAGGATTTCACCATCAGGAACATGCTCAGGCGCATAGAGCGAAAGGGCGAGCTGTTTAAGCCGGTGCTCAAGTCAAGGCAGACGCTTGCGAAAGCCTTCGGGCTTCTGGACGAGTTGACGGCGGAGGCGAAGCCTCGCAGGCGCGGCGCAAGGGCATGATGATAATCGACAGTTAAAGCACGGGAGGGAATCGAATATGGCTACGGGAACGCAGCGCAAAGGCCAGCAGTCTTCCGGCGACGAGCGGCAGAAGACGCGCCGCGTGAGCAAGAAGGATCAGATTCTGGCGCTCTTCATGAGCGGAATCAACGAGGTGGAAGACCTGGCCATGATAACCGGGTCGCGCCCCTCGTACGTGGGCTCCATCCTTCAGGAGTCGGGGCTGATGAAGGGCTACTTTGACCTTTACACCTCCACGGCCCATCCTATGAACGTCTACTCCAAGTTCTTCGCCAACAAGCTAGGCTTCAAGGACATGGAGGCCGCGCGCGAGAGCATAGAAGTGATTGACCGCCTTTACCGTCAGTTCGAGTTTGCCAAAGACCGCGCGGGCCAGCATCACGCGCTCTCCATGGCGCTCACCATGTTCGACCGCGCACGCTGGACAGGCAAGGGAACGGAAGCAGACATCTTTCGCCACTGGCTCATGGCACGACTCAACGAAGCCGAGCTAGTGAGAGACGAGGAAGAGACGGGCGACGAAGACGAGCAGCGGCTGCTTGAAGAATAAGAGGAAGAAATTAACAGGGATGGACAGGATAGACAGGATAAGAAAGAGAAGAGCTTGCTTCTTCTTTATCCTGTCTATCCTGTCCATTCCTGTTAAAATCGTAAGCGAATGAGCGAGCATAAGGAAGAACAGACGGCGCATAGCCATTACAGGAGCCGTAAGCAGGTCAGGGAAGACGGTGCAGGCGTTGAAGGCCGCGACGACTCTTCAGGCTTTGAGGGGAGGGCTGCGTCGGCTCAGCCGCCGGAAGAGGCGGAGGGCTTGAAGATTACCGAGCCGGGCCGTGTGGCGGGCGGTGTGGCGGCGGTCACGTCGGCGCTCAAACACGCTTGGGGAGAGATGGGCGTGGTGCGTGGGACGCGCACGCTGCTCGAATTGAATCAGAAAGGTGGCTTTGATTGTCCCGGCTGCGCGTGGCCTGACCCGGACGGCGAGCGCTCGCACGCGGAGTTCTGCGAGAACGGCGCGAAGCACGTCGCTGATGAAGCTACACAAAAGCGCGTCACGCCGGAGTTCTTCCGCAAGTGGAGTGTGGCAGACCTCTCGCTCAAGTCCGATTACTGGTTAGGAAAGCAGGGAAGAATCACTCATCCGATGGTGCTGCGCGAAGGCGCGACGCACTATGAGCCTATCGACTGGGACGAGGCTTTCCGGCTAGTTGCCGCAGAGATAAATGCTCTTCCCTCGCCGGACGAGGCCATCTTTTATACTTCGGGTCGCACGAGCAACGAGGCCGCGTTTCTTTACCAGCTCTTCGTGCGGCAGTTGGGGACGAACAACCTGCCCGACTGCTCGAACATGTGCCACGAGTCGAGCGGCTCCGCGCTGACCGAGACCATAGGCATTGGCAAGGGCACGGTCACGCTGAAAGATTTCGAGCTGGCGGACGCCATCTTCATCATAGGGCAGAATCCCGGCACGAATCACCCGCGCATGCTTACTACCTTGCAGGCCGCTAAGCGTCGAGGCGCGACGATAGTCCACATAAACCCTCTGCCCGAAACCGGCCTCAACCGCTTCAAGCACCCGCAGGAGGTCTTTCGTATTCTGGGACAGGGGACAGAGCTTGCAGACCTCTTTCTACAGGTTCGCATCAACGGCGACGTGGCGCTCCTGAAAGGCATCATGAAAGAGGTGCTGGAAGAGGAAGAGCGGCGGCCGGGCGAGGTCTTGGATAGAAAGTTTATTGAAGAGAAGACGGCGGGCTTCGCTGAGTTCGAGCGCGCGTTGAAGCAGTCGGACTGGCCCGAGCTTGTAGAGCAGAGCGGCATCTCGCGCGAAGAGATGAAGAAGGCCGCCCAAGTTTTCATCTCTTCTCAAAGAACGATTGTCTGCTGGGCCATGGGGCTTACGCAGCACAAGAACGCCGTCGCCAACATACAGGAGATAGTCAACCTGCTCCTGCTTCGCGGGCAGATTGGAAAACCGGGCGCGGGCGCTTGTCCCGTGCGCGGCCACTCCAACGTGCAGGGCGACCGCACTATGGGCATCTGGGAGCGTCCCACGGAACAGTTTCTCAACAGCCTTGCCAGAGAGTTTGATTTCGAGCCGCCGCGCAAGCACGGCCTCGACACGGTCGAGTCCATCAAGGCCATGCACGAGCGCCGCGCACGCGTCTTCTTCGCGCTTGGAGGAAACTTTCTCTCGGCCACGCCCGACACTGAGTACACGGCGGACGCGCTGAGGCGCTGCCGGCTGACGGCGCACGTCTCCACGAAGCTCAACCGCGCGCACCTCATCACAGGTTCTCAGGCTCTGATTCTGCCGTGTCTGGGGCGCACTGAGATTGACCGGCAGGAGGCGGGGCCGCAGTTCGTCTCCATGGAGAACTCCATGGGCATCGTTCACTCTTCGCGCGGACACCTTGAGCCAGCCTCCGAGCACCTCTTGAGCGAGCCCGCGATAGTCGCGCGCATGGCCGTCGCCACTTTGGGGAGCCGCAGCCGCATCGACTGGCACCGGCTCGTGGCGGATTACGACCATATACGCGATTTGATTGCGCGCTGCATTCCGGGCTTTGACGACTACAACCGTAGGGTGCGCGAGCCCGCAGGCTTTTATCTGCCGAACGCGGCGCGCGAAGGAGACTTCAGGACGAAGACAGACCGCGCCAACTTCACAGTCCACGCTCTGCCGCGTCATGATTTAAGCCCCGGCGAGCTCATCATGATGACCATACGCAGCCACGACCAGTTCAACACCTCTATCTACGGGCTGGACGACCGCTACAGAGGCATTTACAACGGACGCCGCGTAGTCCTCATGAACGCCGAAGACATAAGAGAAGCGGGGCTGGAAGAGGGACAATCCGTTGACCTCACCAGCCACTTCGAGGGAGAAGAGAGAACAGCGCGCCGCTTCCGTATAGTTCCCTTCAGCATCCCCAGGCGTTGCGCCGCCACCTACTTCCCCGAAACCAACGTCCTCGTCCCCGTCGGCAGCGTCGCGGACAAGAGCAACACCCCCGCCTCCAAGTCCGTCATCATCACCATCAAGCCGTCTGACGGCGCGGCCACTGAATTCGACTACGACCACGTAGAAGGCGCGGCCAGAGCTTAAAAAGCGTAGAAACACAGGTCAGTACCGCAGGCGGTAGCGGGCGGGTCTCTTTTGCATTAACGGTGACTCTAGATTAAGTAATACCCGCCCGCTACCGCAGGCGGTACTGACCTGTTTTCGCATCGGGAATCGCAATTCCAGGTCAAGGAATTGCGATTCTGAAGCTTGGAATTGCGATTCCGAGGCCCGGAATCACGATTCCCAAGCTTGGAATTGCGATTCTAAGCCTCGGAATCACGATTCCTTGACCGGGAATCACGATTCCAAGGCTTGGAATCGCGATTCCGAAGCTTGGAATTACGATTCTGAAGCTCAGAATTACGATTCCTTGCCTCGGAATCGCGATTCCGAACGCTGCCTTTCTGCTCCCTCGTTTGTCATCCCGCCTTACTTAGCTTAGGATTCGTCGCGGAGGTTTAAAAGGAAAAAATAATGAGCACTACAGCTCCCAACAAGATTATCTGTTCGATGGTCGGCGTCAGTAAGCACTACGACCGCAAGACCGTCCTCAAAGACATTTATCTCTCCTACTTTTACGGCGCGAAGATTGGCGTCATTGGCTTGAACGGCTCCGGCAAATCCTCCCTGCTCAGGATTCTGGCGGGGCAAGACAAGGAGTTCGCGGGCGAGCTTGTCTTCTCACCCGGCTACTCCGTGGGCTTTCTGGAACAGGAGCCGCAGCTTGACGAGACAAAGACCGTGCGCCAGATAGTCGAGCAGGGCGTCCAGCCCGTCGTAGACCTTCTCAAAGAGTTCGACGAGATTAACGAGAAGTTCGCCGAAGAGATGACGGATGATGAAATGACGGCCCTGCTTGAGCGGCAGGGCGTTGTGCAAGAGAAACTCGACGCCGTCGGCGCGTGGGACTTGGACGCGCGTCTTGAGATGGCGATGGACGCCCTGCGCTGCCCGCCGGGCGAGACACCCGTCAAGATTCTATCGGGCGGAGAGCGACGCCGCGTTGCGCTCTGCCGACTGCTACTGCAACAGCCGGACATTCTTCTTCTGGACGAGCCTACGAACCATCTGGACGCGGAGTCCGTGGCGTGGCTTGAGCAGCACTTGCAGAAGTATCCGGGCACTGTGATAGCAGTCACGCACGACCGCTACTTTCTGGACAACGTGGCGGGCTGGATTCTTGAGCTTGACCGTGGGCAGGGCATCCCCTGGCAGGGCAACTACTCATCCTGGCTTGAGCAGAAGCAGACGCGGCTCAAGCAGGAAGAGAAGGCCGAGACGGAAAGACAGAAGACCCTTGAGCGAGAGCTTGAATGGATTCGCATGACGCCGAAGGGGCGTCACGCCAAGAGCAAGGCGCGCATCAACTCTTACGAAGCGCTTCTCAATCAGGAGTCCGCGAGCCGCGCCAAGGAGCTTGAGATTTACATCCCGCCGGGCCCGCGCCTGGGCGACATAGTCATACAGGCCGAGAGCGTCGCGAAGGCTTACGGCGACAAGCTCCTGATTGACGACATGACGTTCTCTCTTCCGCCCGGCGGCATCGTAGGCATCATAGGCCCGAACGGCGCAGGAAAGACCACCACCTTCAGGATGATTACGGGACAGGACGAGCCGGACTCGGGCTCCATTCGCATTGGCGAGACCGTCAAGCTCGCCTACGTAGACCAGAGCCGCGACGCGCTGAGCGGGGACAAGACAATCTGGGAAGAGATTTCCGGCGGAGCGGACGTGGTGCAGCTTGGAGCGCGAGAAGTGAACTCGCGTGCCTACGTCGCGCGCTTCAACTTCGGCGGCACAGACCAGCAGAAGAAGGTCGGGGCTCTTTCAGGCGGCGAGCGCAACCGTGTTCACCTTGCGAAGATGCTGAAGTCGGGCGCAAACGTCCTGCTGCTGGACGAGCCGACGAACGACCTTGATGTCAACACCATGCGGGCGCTCGAAGAGGCGCTTGAGAACTTCGCGGGCTGCGCCGTCGTCATCAGCCACGACCGCTGGTTCCTAGACAGAATCGCAACTCACATACTCGCCTTCGAAGGCGAGAGCCGCGTCGTCTGGTTCGGCGGCAACTACTCAGAGTACGAGGCAGACAAACGCGCCCGCCTGGGCGCTGCCGCAGACCAGCCGCACCGCATCAAGTACAGGCAGTTAACGAGATAAAAAATGCAGAAGGCAGAGTGCAGAATGATGAATTAAAGAAAAGCATTCAGGGTTGAATAGTTTCTTCATTCATCATTCTGCACTCTGCCTTCTGCATTATCCCTTATCGTTTCTTAGAAGCCTTCTTAGAAGCTTTCTTGGCAGCCTTCTTTGCTGGTTTCTTCGCGCCGCGTGTCATGCTCTTGGGCATGGACTTGGCCTCTTTGGGAATGCCTTTCATGGAGGAAGGGGCGCTCAGAAGGGCTTCCCACGTGGCGGTGCCGACTATGCCGTCCGCCGTCAGCCCCTTACCTTGCTGGAACTTCTTGACCGCGGCCTGTGTGCCTGAGCCGAAGATGCCGTCCGCAGAGCCTGCGGCCAGAAAGCCTGCTGCGGCCAGCGCTTCCTGTAGAGCGCGCACCGCGTCTCCGCGAGCATTCATACGTAAGGTGGGATGCGACGAGGATGTCCCCGTAGCGCCGGGAGCAGCGGCAACCGAGCCCCCTACGGCAGCAGCTCCCGCCACAGCCCCGGCCACGCCCAGCAGTCTTCTGGTCGCTTCAGCCCAGACCAAGTCCAGCTTGTTGCCGCCCCTCCTGTAGAGCGAGAGACATTCGGCCACGCTCATGCCAGGAAGCTGTACGTGCGGCTTGTCAACGAACTTCTTCCAGTCGCCGCCCCATTCGAGACCGAGCTTTTCGGCCTCGCTTCCGATGGTCGTCCAGACGCCTAAGGGGGCGTTCCAGTTCGGCTGCCCGTTGGTGAAGGGAACGAGGTCTACCGCCAGTCCATAGTTATGATTGCTCTGACCGCCGCGCGCCCTGGTGACTACGGGGCCGGGCTTGCTTCTGCCCTGTGCGAAGAGGCCGTCCTGCTCCGCAAAGGTGCGCAGGCCCTGCACAACCTCGACTTGAAGGCCGTGCTGGGTCAGGGCATCCAGAAGCGCCTGAATCCTGCTTGCCAGCTCAGGGTGAACTTTATCCAATCTTCTTCGAGAGGCGTCGTTCATTGATTTGTCTCCTTCGGTAACCTGGTTTCAGAGTGTTAAGGCTTAAAGCGAGAGGCCCAAAATAGCGTAGGCTTTTTATAACAATCTCGGCTTAAGTTCAAGACTTATGGCCTCTCGCCGCAGGCTCCGGCCCTGTACGCATCGGATGCGGTCAAGGTGAATCTTGACATGGCGCGCCCGCGCGCATAAAATCCTTGCCACTTGGTACAGTACATGGAAGGCTGTACTCGCGCTCTCCCGCGACACTAGGGAGAAGTACGGGAGAAGAGTCAAACACTGTGGCTCTCTACAGTCGACGCGGTGAACGTACGCACCGTCTTCCAAAAATTGTGCCGGAGCTTTCCGGCGCGCGCTCCGTCGCCCCACTTGGTAAACCGCCAATAGTGGGGCGATGTCGTGTTTAGAGGCCCCCGTCTTAATTCTTGTTGCAAGCCGGGAGCGTTCGGTCTTATTATGATTTTGGTTCGCCCATGAAAGCTTGGGAGCGCGCGTGTCAGATGATTCCTGCCCTGGAGCTTGGCCGCTCTCCTCTCGGCAATGGTTATCTGTATTAAAGTTGGTTCCCTAGAGGGCCGGTCGCGCCGCACGGCTTGCGGCACGCACACGGTCGAGTTGACCCGACAACTTTCGCCAACTGAGGTTCAGAAAAGGTTCCCATGACCCCTGAGACAGAACAATCCCCCGCAGCCACGGCTACGACTACGCCGGAAGGCAAATACGTCTACTGCATCATTGAAAGCTCAGAGCCCCGCTCGTTCGGGCCCATGGGCATTGGCGGTCGCGGCGACGAGGTCTACACGGTGCAACATCAGGGCCTGGCGGCCGTAGTCTCCAACACGCCCCTCGTCGTCTACGACCCGACGCGCGACAACGTCTTCGCGCACGAGCAGGTCAACGAGACGGTGATGCGAGAGTTCACGGTGCTGCCCATGGCCTTTGGCGCGCTCTTTCGCACCGAGGACGACATCATAGAGCTGATGCGCGGCACGGAAGACGCGCTGCGCGACGTGCTGGACAAGATGGCGGGCAAGGTGGAGTACGGTCTCAAGGTCAACTGGGACAGAGACCGCGTGATTGCCGAAATCGAGCAGGAGAACGAAGAGATACGCAACCTGAAAGAGCAGATAACCTCTCGCTCCACGGGCTCCACCTACTTCGCGCGCATGCAGCTTGGCCGCCTCGTCGAGCAGGCTCTTTCAGAGCAGTCGGACTCTTACGTCAGAGAGGTCTACGCGGCCCTGCGCGACACTGCCGTGGCCTCTCGCGCCAACAAGCCAATAGGCGACAAGATGATTATGAACGCCGCCTTTCTGGTGGAGCGCGAGCGCGAATCGGAGTTCGACCGCAAGGTCAAAGAGATTGCCGCCAAGTACGAAGGGAAGCTCTCCTTCAAGTACACTGGCCCGTGGCCTCCCTACAACTTCGTTCACATTCGCTTGAAGCTTGAGCGCGGCGAAGGCGCGACCGAAGCCATCAGCAGGTAGAGGATGTTTCTGATAGACGACATACTGCTATTCCCCGTCACTGGCTTTAAGTTCATACTCGGCCAGATTCAGACGGTCGCAGACCGCGAACTGAACGACGACACGCTCATCAAAGAGCAGCTGCTGGAATTGCAGATGCGGCTTGAGCTGGACGAGATTTCAGAAGAGGAATATGCGGAGCGCGAGGCGGAGCTATTCGCGCGCCTTCGCGTGATACGCGAGCGACAGATGGAGCTTCTGCATCAGGTTCACACGGCCGAATCTTCCTCCATTGTGATTGAAGCCGGCGGAGATGAAGAGGGCGGCTTCTGGGAGCCTGTTGAAAGAGAGTAGAGGGCGAGCGGCCTTGAAAAAGCGTGCTGCCGCCACTACAGCTAAAGCGAAACCGAAACGCCGCAGCCCTTCGCGCCTTCCTTCCGACAAAGCGGCGGAGATTCCCAACACACGTTACCTCTTCTTCGGCGGCAAAGGCGGCGTAGGCAAGACTACCGCCGCAGCCTCCACGGCCCTTTATCTTCTGTCCCGCGCACGCTCAGGCGATGAGCGCATCCTGCTCTTCTCGACAGACCCCGCGCATTCACTCTCCGACAGCCTGAACCTGAAAGTAGGCGATGAGTTAAAGGAGGTCGCACGCGCACGCTCCGGCGC
>DATELK010000081.1:0-1846 GCA_035276685.1 Pyrinomonadaceae bacterium
GAGCCCCGGATTGATGCCGCAAAAAAGCACGCGCAAACCAGGCGCTATGACATCGGGCACCGTCTTGCCAGCCGCGGCCAGCACCTCTTCCTTCGTAGGCTTCCACGCTTTCATTCGTCTTCCATCAAGAGCCGCGCATCCTCAACATCAAACTCGTTGATGAGGTCGACTCCCGCCTGAGCAAAGCGGCGGGCAGAGGCCATTGCGCGAGCGTCCCTTTCTTCGTCCACAGACCACTGCGCGTGACTGGCGAGCCGGGACAAAGCAACCACTCGCCCCACGCTCAAAGCAAAGCGGCGCGCTCCTGCTTCCAAGGCTGTCTGTCCATCCTGCGCTGCACCCTTTAACCATTCCTCCGCGTGCGCCATAGCCTCGCGGCACGCGTGCCTTGCTTTCGCCAGCCTCTCGTTGCGCACGGATTCAAGATTGTTAGTGACCTCATTTTTAAGAGCCGCGAGCACGCTGCTGTTTCGCGTCAGTGCGCGAAGCGCGTCCAGCGAAAGCACGTTCGTCGTGCCTTCCCAGATGGACAGCACCTGCGCGTCGCGCAGTAGGACAGGCAGGCCGGTGTCTTCAACGTAGCCCGCGCCCCCGAAAGCCTCAAGCGCCTCGCTCGTCACCGCGACAGCCTGCCGCGCCGTCATGAGCTTCATCACGGGAGTCAGAAAACGCAGAAGCTCTCGCTGTTCATCTCTTATCTCTCCCGCTTCGTCGAGCCCGACCAGCTCGGCCACGAAAAAAGCCAGATGAAAGGCCGCCTCCATCTCGGCTTGAAGCCCCGCGAGCGTGTCTACGTGCAGCGGCTTCTCCGAGAGATTCGCGCCGAAGGCATAGCGCCTGCGCGCGTAGCTTCGCGCCAGCGCAAGCCCGCGACGCATCAAGGCACACGCAGAGATGCCGTTCCACAGCCGCGTGATGTTGAGCATGGGCGCTATGTTTCTGACGCCGTCCGAAGTGCCCATGACGAGCTCTGCGGGTGTGCCTTCCAAAGTAAGCTCCGCAGTAGGAACCTTTCGCGTGCCCAGCTTATCCTTCAGCCGGTTTATCTGTATGTGCCTCAAGCGCCCTTCATCGTCCCTCGTCTCCACCAGAAAGAGCGCGAGGCCCTGCCCGCCGGAAGCGTTCCCCCCGGGGCGTGCCAAGGTAAGCGCGACCTCAGAAGTCGTGGCGGAGGTAAACCACTTGCGACCGTAGAGCCTCCAAGCGCCGCTTTCATCCCGTCTCGCTATCGTCTCGGACAGGCCCACGTCCGAGCCGCCCGTCAACTCCGTCATCCACTGCCCGCTCGTCCAGAACTCTTCCGGCTCGCGCGCGAGCAAGTGCGGCACGACGCGCTCTATCATCGCGCGGTTGCCGGAGCGCATAAGGGTCTGCGCCGCGCCGTCCGTCATGGCCAGCGGGCAGCTGTAGATGTCCGTCGAAGGAGTGAAGAGATAGGCAAGCGACGCCTGATGGGTGCGCGAAAAGGGGCCGTGTTTGCGCTCGTAAGCAGTGGCTACTACGCCGCGCTCAGCCGCGAGCCGCTGAGCCGCTTTCCAGAGCGGCGAGACCTCTATCGTGTCCACGCGCTCGCCCCAAGCATCCCACTGCGTAAGCCTCGGCTCGTTAAGCCGGTCGGCGAGCTGCATCCTGTAAAGCTCTCCGCCCGAGAGACGGCCCATCTCCGAAAGCTCAGGCTCAATGTCACACAGCACTTCCGGCGGCAAGGCGCGGCGCAGGTACGAGCGCAGCACACGGTCGTCCTCATACTGATTGCCAAGCTCCGGCGGCGATTGACTGAAAGGCGGCTTCGATAACATTGAATCACCTCCGAGGAAGATTCAAACAGGATGGACAGGATGAATAG
>DATELK010000082.1:0-7332 GCA_035276685.1 Pyrinomonadaceae bacterium
CAGGCGGTACTTCTGCTCTCTCTTTAGTCGGCTTTTACAAACTCGTAGATGATGTGAAGGCGTACCGCGCCGGGGATTATCTCGGGGCGAAGGTCTTTGGCTCTGAGTCTCAGAGCGCCGCCCGCCGCAGAGATTGGCAGCCTCGTCGTCAACTGGTCGGCTCTGAGGATTTCTATGGGATTGATGCGCTGGTCTATGGCGTTCTGAACCATCTGCACGACCATGCCGCTGGCAAGCTGCGGGATGCCGTTCAGGTGTATGTCCACCACGTCCACGTGCGCGGTCAGGGTCTGTCGGTCGCGCCTGAACTCAAGATTAATGACCGTGTCGGCCCAGCCCTGAAAGCGCAGGCACCCCAATAGCCCTGTGTTGTAGGTGCCGGTGAAGGCCAGCGGCGCAGTGATGCGCCCGTTCTCGAAGCGCACGGCCGTTTTGACGCCGCCTATCTCACGCTCCAAGATAACCTGGCTCGCGCATTGATTGATTCTCTTTGAGGGCGCGAGCGCGTTTGACTCCACGGGCTGGCTCGAAGGTGCGCTCTCCGCATCCGTCTTAGAGAGCGACAGCGGAAAGCTCGGCGCGCGTAAGTTTGTAAAGACGGCGTCAAGGAGAGAGTTCAGGAACTGCTCGTTGAGAGTGACTATGGCTTCGGCTGGCGGAAGCTGCTGCTGCGCCGATTGTTGACGCCCTCCGTTTTGTCTCTGCTCGCCCTGCGCCGAAGCGTACACGCCTAAGAGACTCACGCTCAGCATCAAACTAAAAGCAACCCGTAGCACAAGCTTCATCATCACCCTCTCCCCTCTCACAGGCTAACATCTTTATGAACGGGCCGCCCCGGTCTGGCCGACTCCGAGACGTTAGATTACGGGTTACTTGCCTAAAGTTGTCAAGCAAGTGCCACAGGCACAAATCCTGATGACCACTGGCCTGCGAGTTATCAGGGCGCTCCGAAGCGTTGACGGTACTCTTCGGAGTAGATGAAGCCGAATAACAGGTGCTGTATGTCTCTGGGCGGTATGCCCTGACTCGGCCTGCCGTTTTTAAAGACATCCACCCAATCTTTCCAGCCGACAAGGTTCAAGTCATTAAAGGAAGGGTGTCGCCTGAGAAGTGCAAAGTAGAGCAGAGTCACCTCTCCGCGCTCAAAGGACGCGTCATAAACGGACTGCTGCTCGACGAATGCCTTCAAGGTCTGCACGACCGTCAACGTGCCGTTTGCGCGTAAGTTTATCAGCTCGTGTCTAGCATACTGCGTAGGCTGTCCCGGCTTAGTGGTTGCAATGTTCGGCAGAGTAACGCCTACCGTCTGCTCCATTTTCAGAATCAGGGTCGAGGCCTGTGACGGCTGCAAAGCATCCGAGAATCTATTGGTAAACTCCAGTTTGCCTGCGAACTCCTGCAAGTAGGCATCCAGATTCTGTTGCTGCTCGGCTCCGGATAATCCGAACCCTCTTAGTAGCCCCATGTCATGCATGAATTCTGCATACCCGAGCAATCTTCCCATGCCGACTTCGTACATCCTGTAAATCAGCAAGCCCCTGTCCGTAAACTCCGGCGAGCCGAAGAAGCCGTGCGCGACGTGCGCTCTATCGCAAGTAGGCGGTGCGCCTAAGAATCCCTTCTGCGGGCCGCAGTTGTTGAGCACGTTAGTCCAGTCCGCGAAGCCTGCGGCGTCGGGCTCGCGCATCAGGAAGTCCAGATAGAGTTGCCGGACAAAGAAGCTGTTGTTCAGGTACGGATTATTCGTAGGGGTCGTAGGCGTATCGTCCGCAGGGTCGTCCTCTATGGCAATCGTGGCTATTGACCCGAGCGTGACTACCGCTCCCGTGGGGTTCGACAGCGTCGCAAGTATGAACTCGCGCCCCTCCTTATACCCGTCGTTGATTATCGGAATAGTAAACGTCTTTGTTGTTTCTCCGGCGGCGAATCTGAGGATGCCGCTAACGGCGATAAAGTCGCAGTTTTCCGACGCCTGCCCGTTTGACCGGCTGCAATCGGCACCACCCGCGCCCGTAGTCAAGTACTGCACAGAGGCCGGAGCCGAAGCGTCTCCGACGCGCCTGACTTCTACTGTTAACGCGGGGAAGTGCTGCGCCGTGCCGTCCGCGTCCTCGCGTATCTGGAAGGCGGTTTGGGTAAACTCTATCCTTTTCGTTACCGCAACCGTCAGCCCGCCTTCGAGCGTACCCGTAGAAGCGGCGAAGTTATTATCGCCGCTGTATTCGGCCGTCACGGTGTGCGTGCCTTCGGACAATGACGAAGTTGATATGAAAGCGGTTGTGTCCACACTAAGATTTACGGGCGAGCCGAGATTCACGCCATCAACTTTGAACTGCACCGTCCCCGTAGGCTTCGCCGCTGTCGCCGATGCGAACGTGACCTTCGCGTGGAACGTCACGCTTTGCCCCGGAGCGGAAGTACTATCCGTCGAGGTCACGGTGGTCGTGGTGCTTATCTTCACAGGGCCGTTGTATTGAATCCTGAAGACGGCGCTGCTTCCCCTCGCCAGGTAATAGAGGCTGCCGTCCGGGCCTACTTTCAAATCGACGGGCTGGTTGATGCCGGAGGCAAAGTTTGAGACGGCGTTGTTGTTCGCGGGGTCAAGCACTCTTATCCAACCGCTGCACAGGTCTGCGAAGAAGTAGTTGCCGACATAAATATTCGGGAACTGCTGCGTCGAAGGATTGTAGAAGGCTCCGCCCGTGATGGCGCAGCCGAAGTTAGCTCCTGTCCCATGCTGGTAAGCGAAAATCGGACTCCTGAAATTAGGGTTCGACGTTGGCCCTTCGGTCGTGGGCCACCCGTAGTTCGAGCCTGCTATGCCGTCGTTTATCTCCTCCCACTGGGTCTCTCCCACGTCGTTGATGAACATGCGCCCAGTGCCCGGCTGAAAGTCGAAGGTGAAGGGATTCCTTAGCCCGAGCGCCCAGATGGCCCTGTTCTTTCCCGTCGCCTGATTGAAGAAGGGATTGTCCGAGGGGATTGTGCCGTCCGGGTTGACGCGCAGCACCTTGCCCAGCAGGTTCGTCAGGGTCTGAGCGTTAGGCGGATTGGCATTCTCTCCGACCGCTATGTAAAGCTTTCCGTCCGGGCCGAAATGTATAGCGCCGCCGTTATGATTGCTGGCACTGCTCAAATCATCCAGCTCAAGGATGATAACTTCGCTTCCGGCCACCGCGACATCGCCGTTGGCCGTGAAGCGGCTGACGCGGTTGCGGCGCGGCGTAGTCGTGGCCGTGTAGTAGACGTAGACGAAGCCGTTGCTGGCAAAGCTCGGATGGAAGGCTACGCCGAGCAGGCCGCGCTCGCCCAGAGAATCCACGCTCACTGTCAGGAAAGGGGCCGCGAGCAGCGCGCCGTTTTTGATGACTCTCAGCTGGCCGTCCTGCTGGCAGACAAAGAGCCGCCCGTCCGGCGCAAAGGCCATGGCCGTAGGCGCAGAGAGCCCGCCCGCATACAGTGTCTCGCTAAAATTCGCGGGCAGGGTGGCGGCTCTCACGGGCAGCAGCGCGCAGCAAAGCAGCAGGACTGCGACGGCAAGCGCTTGTCCCGCGCGTGAAGATGAAAGCTTGACTAGACTGTTTTTAACCGTGTGGGTGAATGGTTGAGAATTAGACGCGGCGAAGTCGCTCTTGCTTCCCATGTTTGTCTCTCTTTCCTGACTGACACAATTATCCCCGGTGCGGGGAGATTATAAATTGAGGAAATACGGAACTGTTCGGGTATTCCAACAATAGTTGCGGACGACTGTCAATTATAGACCTCGTCAGGCCGGGCCGTCCATGTCGCTCTTCAACGGGCCGGGCCGCTCCGTCTCAAGCTCCTTCCATATCAGCACGCTCTTGGTCTCCTTGAGAAGCAGCGAGCCGACGATGAAGGTCAGGGCAGCTACGACAATCGGATAATAGAGCCCTGCGTAGATGTTGCCCGTGCGGTCTATGACCGACAGACCTATGTAGGGGAGAAGCCCGCCGAAGACGCCGTTGCCAATGTGATAAGGCAGGGAGAGAGACGTGTAGCGAATCTTCGCGGGGAAGGCTTCGACCAGATAGGCCGCTATGGGCCCGTAGACCATCGTCACGAAGAGAACCTGTATGAAGACCAGCAGGATGAGCTTCCACGCGACGGGGCTCGCGATGAAGTTGCCGAAGTCCGTGTAAGGCAGAATCTCCTTCGCGGGTTGAAGCGCGCCGTTCACCATAGTCTGCGGCGTGAGGCTGATTGCGCCCGTCGCGGGATTCCGCTGAGAGGTCGCCGTCACTACCTCAGAGCCCGCAGCCGCCTGCATGGCTTTGTAGATGGGAAGGTACGAGAGCGCCGCCAAAAGGCACCCGGCCATCATGATTCGCTTGCGGCCTATCTTGTCGGAGAGCGCGCCGAAGACGACGAAGAAGGGCATGCCAAGCAGAAGCGCCACGGCGACGATGTAGTTGGCTGAAGTTGCGTTCACCTTCAAGATGGATTGCAGGTAAAAGAGGGCGTAGAACTGTCCCGTGTACCAGACTACGCCCTGTCCTGCGGTCGCGCCGAAGAGCGAAATCAGTATGCGCTTCACGTTCGGCCACTGTGTAAAGGCTTCCTTGAGCGGGCGTGCCGAAGTCATCCCCGCTCCCTTTATGTGCTGGAAGATGGGCGACTCTTTCATCCTGAGTCGTATGTAGAGCGAGATGCCTACTAGAAAGATGGAGATGATGAAGGGGACGCGCCAGCCCCAACTGCTGAAAGCCTCGCGCGTCATGGCGTTCTGCACGACGAGTATGACCACGAGCGAGACGAAGAGCCCCAGAGTTGCCGTTATCTGTATGAAGCTCGTGTAGAAGCCCCTGCGAGCGTCCGGCACATGCTCGGCCACGTAGACGGCTGCCCCGCCGTACTCGCCTCCCAACGCCAATCCCTGAAGGACTCTTATGAGCAGGAGGATGATGGGCGCTGCTATGCCTATGGTCTGGTAGGTCGGCAGAAAGCCTATGAGCGCGGTCGCGCCTCCCATAATCAGAAGCGTCACGAGAAAAGCGTACTTGCGCCCGACGAGGTCGCCTATGCGCCCGAAGAAGATTGCGCCGAAGGGACGCACGACGAAGCCCACGGCGAAGGTCGCAAGGTAAGCAAGGTAAGCGAAGGTGTCGTTACCCGGCGGGTAAAAGAGCGGCGAGATGGTCAGCGCCAGGCTGCCGAAGATATAGAAGTCGTACCACTCTATCATCGTGCCCACGGCCGAGGCGGATATGACCTGCCAGATTTTGTAGTCGTGAACCGCGCGGGCATCGCTCTTTGCGACGGCAGAGTCCTTGCGAGCCATTAAGGATTGTTTCTCCCCGGAATCTCGTAGTTAGTAAGCAACCTGGACGGCGCATCGTCACACACTCTCCCGCTAAAGAGCAAGAAGGAACATCACGATGAAGCTCAAACTTTTTAATAGCGCTATCCTCACGAGTCGTGAGATAAATTGGTTTCATGACTGAGAAGAGCTATGACGCGGTGATTGTGGGCGCGGGGCCGAACGGGCTGAGCGCGGGCGTTGTGCTGGCGCGGGCGGGCCTCTCCGTCTGCGTGGTCGAGGCCCGCGAGACGATAGGCGGCGGGGCGCGCACGGAAGAGCTGACGCTGCCAGGGTTCCTGCACGACATCTGCTCGGCCATTCATCCGGTAGGTGTGGTCTCGCCCTTCTTCCGCTCGATGGGCCTTGAGAAGTGGGGCGTAGAGTGGGTCTATCCTAAGCTTGCTCTGGCCCACGCGCTCGACGACGGCGAGGCCGCGCTGCTCTATCCTTCGCTGGACGAGACTGCGGAAGGCTTAGGCGTTGACGGCGAAGCCTACAGCAAGATGGTGAGGCCGTTCATAAAGCACGCGGAAGATTTCTTCACGGAGATTCTGAAGCCCATAAGGTTCCCGCGACATCCCTTTCTCATGCAGCGCTTCGGCCTCATAGCGCTTCGCTCCTGCAAAGGGCTGGCCGAGGGCCGCTTTCGCGAGGACAAGGCGCGAGCGCTCCTTGCGGGCTGCTGCGCTCACTCAGTGCTTCCGCTTGAAAAGATTGGCACGGCCTCGTTCGGGCTGGTGCTGTTGCTTTCGGGTCACGCCATCAACTGGCCCTGCGTTCGCGGCGGCTCCATCAAAATCATAGAGGCGCTCGCGGCCTGCCTGAAGAGCCTCGGCGGAGAGATTCGCACCAGCATGCCCGTCAAATCTATGAGCGACCTTCCGCCCTCGCGCGGCGTGCTCTTTGACCTGACGCCGCGACAGGTGCTTGAGATAGCCGGTGAGCAGCTTCCCGCAAGCTATCGGAAGAAGCTACGGAAGTTTCGCTACGGCCCCGGAGTCTTCAAGATTGACTGGGCTCTGGACGGGCCCGTGCCGTGGAAGAACAAGGACTGTAGCCTCGCTCCCACGGTTCACGTCGGCGGGACGATTGACGAAGTGGCGGAAAGCGAGCGCGTCATGTGGCAGGGAGGCCACGCGGAACGCCCCTTCGTACTCTTCGCGCAGCAGAGCCTCTTTGACAACACGCGCGCGCCCGAAGGAAAACAGACGGGCTGGGCATACTGTCACGTGCCGCACGGCTCTACCTTTGACATGACGGAGAGAATAGAGATGCAGATAGAGCGCTTCGCGCCCGGCTTTCGTGACAGAATACTTGCGCGCCACACCTTCAACACGCGAGAAATTGAAGCGCACAACGCCAACATGATAGGCGGCGACATAGGCGGCGGCGCAAACGACCTGTGGCAATTCCTGGCACGGCCCTTCCCGCGCCTAGACCCCTACTCGACGCCGAACGAAAAGCTTTTCATCTGCTCAAGCTCCACGCCTCCGGGCGGCGGCGTCCACGGCATGTGCGGCTACTGGGCCGCCCAGTCAGCTATGAAAAAACTCTTTCGCATCAAGAGATGAAAAGCAGGTCAGCACCGCCTGCGGTACTGACCTGACAGCTTAACGCTTTGTTCTCTTCGTGCCCTTCTTTGCGCGTCCGCCCGTCAGGTTCAGGGCCACGGACGAGACGCTCTCGACTAAAGACGAGGCGGCGCGAGAGACGGTTTCAACCACATCTTTGACGTTGCCGGAAGACTTGGACGAGCGGGCGCGCTTCTTTGAGCCGGTCTTCGATGCGCTCTTAGCAGGGCTTAAGTTTTTAGAAGACTTTCCGCTTCTCTTCCCTTGCCTCTCGGAGGCTTTCGGCTTGCTGGTGCCCTTCACCACTCGCTCCGTCTTGACAGAGCGCTTGAATCTTTTGACCAGCCCTTCGACCATACGCTCGGCCCGTTTGGTCTCTTCTTCATCGAGCGTCACGGACTCGCTCTCTACACCCTCGGGCGCAGTGCCTCCGCTCAGCTC
>DATELK010000083.1:0-5575 GCA_035276685.1 Pyrinomonadaceae bacterium
CCTGCTTTTTTATTGACATGCACACAGCAAGGGGCATACTTTAGAGCGCGCACCGGGTCAGGCTCGCTTATCTCTCGTAAAAAGTCACTTAACCTTGCCAATCAGAGAGGAGAACCCTTTTATGGACGTGATTCAAATCCACGATGCCGCCATTGACGAGTATATGTCTACGGTTCTTTTGACGACGATGGAGGATGTCAATCTCCTTGGCATAGTCATCGTCAACGCCGATTCGATTGCCGCCCCGGCCATGCAGACGGCCTGGAAGATTCTGCGCTACATAAAAAGAACGGACATCCCCGTGGGCCTGAGCGGGGCGCGCGGCGTGAATCCTTTCCCGTGGAGCTATCGCAGCGACTGCGTGAGCGAAGGCAAGATAGGCGTGCTCGCGCCCTTCAAGGATAACCCCAAGTGGCCGCCCTTCCCTGACGGAGACGCGCTGCTCCGGGAGCTGCTTCAAAAAGCCGAGGGGCCAGTGACGCTGCTGGTCACGTCTCCCATGACTCCGCTCTCTGACCTGCTGCGGGCCAGCCCCGGGCTCGAAGAGAAAATCGAGCAGGTCGTCTGGATGGGAGGCGCGATTAAGGTGGCAGGCAACCTTGACCCTACGACCGTGCCGACCCCGCCCTGTAACAAATGCGCCGAGTGGAATGCCTTCTGGGACCCTATGGCCGTTGACTGGGTGTTTCGCAACACGAGCTTTCCCCTGACTGTCTTCCCGCTGGACATCACGAATCAGGCGAGCATCACCACGGCATTTCTGACCTCGCTCGCCAATCAATCGGGGAAAGCGCCGCTTTCGGCCCTGGCCTTTGAGAGCTACCTGCTCGTAGGCAGCGAAGTCTTTTACGACATGTGGGACGTAGTCACGACCTGTTACCTGACGAGGCCCGACCTGTTCAAGAAGCCCACGCGCATGCAGCTTGCGATAGACACGGCGTTCGACGACGAGCAGGGCTGCATCAAGGGTAAGAAGAAGGGCAGGGAGTCTAGCGTCGTCTTCAACTTCAGCGACGACGGCTCAGCCTTCTACTCTTACGTGCTTGAGCAGTTCAACCGTTAAGGGACAGGACGCTCGCTTTAAGTCGAATGCGAAGCCCGCGCAGACTTGCCTTCAAGGTAAAGGTGCCAGAGGTGAATCAGGATTCCGGCGGTGGTGTAAAGGAAGAGAACCGAAGCCAGTATCAGGGGAATAACCAGCAGTAACGTGAAAAGCATTGCTTTCGTGAACCGTAACCTTTCTCTCTCGGCCCCTCGTTCTTGACTTAGGAAGAGACGGGTAGAGGAGGGGTTTCTCTACCCGTCTTTATCACGGAGGCGATTCAAGGGCGTCGAATCGCTTTTCATAAGCGGTGGGGCTGACTAGATGGATTGGCAAGCTTCGTGCCGTTTGAAATTCCTAGTGTTTCTTCGATAATGGAAGGCAAGGTGTCTTATACAGGTGACAGAAGACGCCTTTGATTGTCTACAGAAGTAGACAATCAAAGATTAAAAGCCGTTCGGGATAAGCCATGAACACGAATTACACGGAGCTTTACTTCATCTTCGGGGCGATGATTTTCATAATCGTCTGCGCCACAGTCGGGCTCATACTCTTCGTCAAGTACCTGAACCGGGACAGCCGCAACCCCAAGCACACGAAGCACCAGAAGTAAGATGAGAGATTTGGAAGAGGTTTTCGCCAGCCTCGGGAAGTCGGACTTTCGCAGCCGCATACGCCTGAACGAGAAGGAGCGAGACTATCTCAAGCGAAAGGGGCTGGACGTGGTGATGGAGCATGCCTCGGACTTCGTAGAGAAGAGGCTTGCTCCGGCAGAGCCAGCCAACGACGGAAAGCAGACGCCGTGGCGCAACCATCCTGTCTTCGTGGCCCAACACGCCACGGCCACCTGCTGCCGAAGCTGCCTTCAGAAATGGCACGACATCCCCAAGGGGCGCGAGTTGACGGAAGAAGAGAAGCTCTACGTGGTAGAGGCCATACGCAGGTGGCTTATGACTGCCTCAGGCTAACCCGTGCGTAATTTCCCACGCGTAGTAGATGCCGAAAGCCACGCTCGCAAGGCCTGCCACGAGCCGCAAAGGGTTGCTGATGCGCGCGAAGTAGTTTGCCGTGAAGACGAAGGGCAGGCTAATCAGCGCGCTCATCAACAGCATCCCGCCGATTGAGCCCACGCCGAAGATTAGAAGATAAGCTAAGCCCAGGGCGCGCGAGCCGCCTCCGCTCATTATCTCGGTCAGGACGAGCAGCGTCAGCGTGGCCGAGCCTGCCAGCCCGTGAACTATTCCGACCAGCACAGGTCTTATGCCGCGCATCGCCGCGTGATGCGCCGGGCGCTTGTGAGACTCATTTACGCTGTGCTCGTCATCCGCGTCGTGAAAGTGCAGGTGCGAGTGCGTGCGCCCGCCGTGCGTGTGCGTGTGTACGTGCACGCGCCTGCGGTCGCGCAGCAGCAGGTAGAGTATGCGCGCCCCCAGAAAGGTAATCATCGCCGCCACCCCCAGCTCAAGTAGTACAGCGACTCTTTCGGGGATGGTGACGTGCAGGATGATTATCAGCAGCCCGGCCGCGAAGAGCGCCGCCGTGTGGCCCACGCCCCACAGCACGCCCACCATCATGGAGCGCCACACGGAGCGCTGCTCGCTGACGATGGTGGTCACGGCCACAAGGTGGTCTGCCTCTGTGGCGTGCTTCAGGCCCAGCAGAAACCCCACGCCGAGGGCCATTACGAGAGATTCATTCATGAAGTTTGACGCGCCATTTAATCCCGAAAGTCTGTGGATGATTGTTCGGCCATCTTATCCTATCGGCCGGGGGTTGCAAACCTGTGCCGACCTTTGCTTCGACAACCTTGCCTGCCTCGCCCGCAACCGTGTACTATGCAATCAGGAAGGCCGCTGAGCTTCTTCCGGCTGCATCGCGGGTGCAGGCCAGATTCCCCCAGGTAACAGGTTTATCCCACTCAGTTTTTAAGAGGGTTTTATAGTAGTGAAACAGCGATTGTCGTCCGCGCTCGTAGCGCTTCTCGTCTTTACACTCATCTCCACGGCTTTAGTTCCAGCGCAGCAGCAGACACAGGGACGCACGAGCGGCTCGGAGCGCACGTCTCCGCCCGCGTCCTCTTCGGGGCGTATAAGGGGCCTGCGCTCGCGCACGCTCAGTCCTGAGGCCGTGGCGGTCGAGCGCAGCTTTGACGAAGCGCTCAACATCATACGCGAGAACTACGTTGACGGGAGCAAGCTTGATTACAACACGGTCTTCAAGTCTTCCATCATAGGCATGCTACGCACCCTTGACCCGCACTCGAACTATTACGACCGCAAAGAGTACGAGGAGCTTAGGACAGACCAGCGCTCGGAGTATTACGGCATAGGGGCGAGCATAGGCAACCAGCGCATGGGCGAGCAGAACGACACGTTTGTCCTCTCGACCTTTGAAGATTCGCCAGCCTTTCGCGCCGGTCTACGCTTCGGAGACCGCATAGTCGCGGTGGACAGCGTCAACATGCGCGGGAAGACTTCGCTAGAAGTCCGCGACAAGATTCGCGGCCCGCGCGGCTCTACGGTCAGCATAACGCTGGAGCGCGCCGCTACCGGCCGCACCGAGACCGTCGAGATTACGCGCGATTCCGTGTCGCAGCCCTCTATACCGGATGCTTACCTTCTCAAGCCCGGCGTCGGCTACATAGACATGACGCACGGCTTTAATTACACGACGACGGACGAGCTACAGTCGGCGCTCGATTTCCTGCACACGAAGGGCATGCAGTACCTCGTGCTGGACTTGAGGAATAATCCCGGCGGGTTCCTTGACCAGGCTATCCACGTCGCGGAAAAGTTCCTTCAGAGCGGGCAGCTGATTCTCTCGCAGAAGGGGCGCGAGCGTCGTCTTGACCGCTCCTACGAATCGGACAACGACCACCCGGACATGACGCCGCTCGTCATACTGGTTAACGGCAACACCGCTTCGGCCTCGGAAATCGTGGCGGGCGCGATGCAGGATCACGACCGCGCCATCATCGTAGGCGAGAGCAGCTTCGGCAAAGGGTTGGTGCAGGGCATTTTCCCGCTGGAGTCAGGCGCAGGGTTAACTCTGACGACCGCCAAGTACTACACGCCTTCGGGCCGGCTGATTCAGCGCGACTACTCTAACGGAGGCTTCTACAACTACATCACGCGCGGCGGCTCCATACGACAGGACGGCGAGGAAGAGAAGCCCACGGGCCCCGCTAGCATGACGGACACGGGGCGCACGGTGTACGGCGGAGGCGGCATTGCGCCCGACGAGTACGTCAAGCCGACGACGATTACCGCTTCGCAGGCGCGGCTCATTAACCCCGCCTTCTTCTTCACGCGCGAGCTTGTCAATGGCCGCATAGCGGGCTTTGATGCTTACAAGGTGCAGCGTGCCATAGAGTTTAATCGGAAGCTTCAGCCGACGGACTTCCCCGTGACGGACGCGATGCTAAAAGCGTTCAAGGATTTCGTGATGAAAGAGCCTGCGTGGAAGATGACGGCGCAGTTCCTTGACCGCAACAAGGCTTTCATCACACAGCAGCTACGCTACAACATCATCACGGCCGCTTACGGCAAAGTGACTGCGGACGAGGTGCTTGTGACGGACGACCCGCAGGTCACAAAAGCGCTTGAGCTTCTGCCGCGAGCCCGTGAGCTTGCTCAATCAGCCGCCGCACGCGCACGCGCGCAAAGGTAAAAAACAGAATTCAGAACTCAGGACTCAGGAGTCAGAATAAAAGCATCTTTATTCTGACTCCTGAATTCTGTGTTCTGGGTTCTGCTTTTTTCTAATTCTTTTTGGCGAACTGTGCGGCCTGCGGCTCGGGCTTGTTCTCTGCGCTTTTTTCTGCGGTTGCCTCCTGCTTCAGCTTCTTGAGGTCAAGCTCCGTGGAGGGAGTGGTGTCGGCCTTCAGGACGCGCGCCATCAATTCCAGCGCGTGCTCGTTCGCTTCCATGTTGCTTGAGGCCACGCAGTCAGACGGGATGACCAGGTTAAAGTCGCGCATGTAGGCGTCGTTCGCAGTGAAGAGCACGCAGATGTCGCCCGTGAGCCCCGTCAGTATCAGCGTCTTCGCCTGAAGGTATTCGAGCAGCGTGTCCAGCGTCGTGGAGAAGAAGCCCGAATGCTTGGGCTTCAGGACGAAGTAGTCGTCCTCTTCCGGCTTCAGAATCTCGGCAAGCTCCCTGCCGCAGACTTCGTCCTTCAGGCAATGCGAGAGCAGCTTGTTGAAGTCCGACTGCCATCTGCCGAAATTGTCGTTGACGTAGATGATGGCTATGCCAGCCTCTTTCGCCCTTCTCTTGAAATCGGCCAGCCGGTGCGCCATCGGCAGCGCGTGCTTGAGAAGCTTCGCGCCCGTGTCGAACTCCATGTCGTTGATGACATCAATCAGAAGCAGCGCGACCGGCGAAGTGTCCGGCACATTCCCGTGCAAGTCCTCGTTCTTTGCGGGCATCCCTCTTTAATCTCTCCCCCTGGAAATTGTCAGGCGTCTACGGCCTACAAGTTTACCACGCGGAGATAACAGGTCAGTACCGCCTGCGGTAGCGGGCGGGTATT
>DATELK010000084.1:0-1038 GCA_035276685.1 Pyrinomonadaceae bacterium
GCCCTGGTATGAAATGTATGATGGAGAGAAAAGAGTCCTGTTCGGTCACTGGCCTGCGGCGGAGCCCAGATGCGGCCCGCGCGCTCTGGGATTAGACACGGGCTGCGTCTACGGCTATCAACTGACGGCCTACGTCATAGAGAGCGATGAGCTGGTGCAGGTGCAGGCACGACGCGTCTACGACACGCCGAAGCAGGACTGAAAGGATTAGCTGCTTATCTCTTCTTTGTCCGGGGCCGTCGCGCTCTCTTCCGGCTTACGCTCCTTCACGGCTTCCGGCTCGGACGGCTGCGCGTGCGGTTCCTCAAGGTACTGGTTGAGCTTAGAGTAAAAGCCCGTGGCCTTCCATTCGGCCCACCTTGAGAGCGCGTCACTGTAATGCTTCGTTCGCTCTTTGACGAAATGCTGTAGGAGCCAGAGGTCTGAAGCCTCTTCCGCCGCCTCATGCTCAGCCGCATTCTCGGCCGCGCCGCTCTCTCTAGCCTTGAGCCTGCCGCCTATGCCTTCAATCCAGACATCGCAGTCGTGAAGCTCGCCCAGAGAGCTTTGCAGCCCCGCTATCTCTTTGGCAAGCTCTCTTAACTCTTCTCCGAAGCAGCGGCAGAAAAGCTCAAGCGAGTAGCGCAGCCGCTTGGCGGCGATTCGCATCTCGTGCAGAGGCTCAACGTCGAAGGGATTGAAGAGGCTGCGGCTCAGGTCATCCAGTTCCTTGTACTGGGACAGAATCACTTCGCGTCCCACCTGCTTGAACGTCAACCCGCCGGGAGAGGCTTCCTTGGTATTCTGCTCTCTGGCCATCGCGGCTTCGTCGAGCCACGCGTTGAACTTCTGCTGAAGCTCTACGATTGCCTCGTCGTTTATAGCCAGCTCAAGATTTTCTCTCGCCGTCCCTCTCCGCCCGCGCCGCTCTTCTATAAAAGCTTTGATACCGTCCGCGAGAGAATCGTCCACCTTGTGCCGCAGCTTTTTCAGAGCCAGAATAGCCACGTCTTCATCGCGCACCATCCCGAGCGCGCGCGCGACATCCCTAATCTGCTT
>DATELK010000085.1:0-31761 GCA_035276685.1 Pyrinomonadaceae bacterium
TGCGAGTCGTTGGGATTCTTCGGGCGTCCCTCCACCTCGAAGGAGAAGTTGAGCACCCAGTCCAAGGGAAGGTTAGAGGTCGCGGCGGCCGCTCGCACGCCCGGCAAAGCCGAGAGCCGCTCCTGCATCTGCTTGTAATAGGCGGCGCGCTGTTCCGGCTGACCGTAGAGGCGGCGCGGCGCGGCCACCTGCATAGTCAGCAGGTTCTGCGGGTCAAACCCCGGCTCCATGCGTTGCAGGCCGACGAAGTTTCTGATGAGCAGCCCCGCGCCCGTGAGAAGCACGAGCGTCACTGCGACCTCCGCTACGACCAGCAGCCCGCGCAGGCGTAGAAGCCTGAAGCCCGAAGTAGCACTTCTTCCAGCCTCCTTCAGCGCCTCCGTCAAATCCGGCCGCGAAGCCTTAAGGCCCGGCAGGAGTCCCGTGACGATGCCCGTCATGACGGAGACGCACAGGGTAAATCCAAGCACGGCCCAGTCAACGCGCGCTTCATCGAGACGAGCAAAGCGCAGGTCTTCAGGCACAAGCGTCAGCACAAGGTCAACGCCCCAGAATGCCAGCAGGACTCCCAAGCCTCCGCCCACGAGTGACAGCAGCAGGCTTTCGACCAGCAACTGGCGTATGACGCGCCAGCGAGAAGCGCCGAGCGCCGAGCGTATGGCTATCTCCCTGTAGCGCGCCGTGGCCCGCGCCAGCAGCAGGTTCGCCACGTTCGCGCACGCTATCAAGAGCACGAAAAGGACAGCGCCGAAGAGTATGAGCAGGGGCTTTCTGGCCTTTCCAATCAGCGTCTCTCTGAGCGGTATGAGGCGCACGCCCCAGTCCGCGTTAGATTGCGGATAAACTTCGGCCAGTCGTCCCGCGACCGCGCTCATCTCTTCCTGCGCCTGCGTCTGGTTAACGCCTTCCTTGAGGCGGCCTATGACGGTGAAGTAACGACTGGCGCGCTGTTGCAGCTCGCCGCTCTCGCGCGGCAGAGGCAGCCAGATGTCCGCGTAAGAGGGATATTTGAAATCTTCCGGCATGACGCCTACGACCGTGGCGCTTCCGCCGCCCACCAGAGGCAGAGTCATCCCCAGCACGTTCGGGTCTCGGCCGAAGCGGGTCTGCCAGACCTTGTAGCTTAAGACTACGGCGCGGCTTCCGCCTTCCGTGAACTCTTCCGAGGCAAAGGTGCGGCCCATCAGCGCGGAGGTGCCAAGCACGCGAAAGTAGTCGTCGGAGACGCGCACGCCCGAAAGCATCTCGGGCGCGTCCGAGTTATTCAGCACGAGGCTCCCGCCTGTGAAAGCGGCCAGAGCGTCGAAGGATTGGCTCTCCTTGCGCCAGTCTACGAAGTCCGCAGGGGCAGCGCCTCTCATGTCTGTCGCGCCGCCTCCGCTGCTACGCTTATTCTCTGCCAGCACGACCATCAAGCGGTCTGCCGAGGCGAAGGGCAGAGGGCGCATGAGCGCCGCGTAGACGACCGAGAAGACGGCGGTGTTGATGCCTATGCTGACGCCGAGCGTAAGGACTATGACAATGGTCAGAGCCGGTTTCTTGCGAAGCATGCGCGAGCCGTAGCGCCAGTCCTGCCAGAATGTTCCCATTTGCCTTTCCTCCTCTCACTCGTAGCGAAGCGCCGTCATCGGGTCTACGCGAGTGGCGCGACGCGCAGGGATGTAGCAGGCCAGAAGCGCGACCACGATTAACAACAGGGAGACTCCCGTGTAGACGAGCGGGTCGCGGGCGCTGACGTTAAAGAGCAGGCTCTCAAGAAAGCGCGTCAGCAGAAAGGCCGCGACGAGTCCGAGGCTTACGCCTAAGAGTGCCAGCAGCATTCCCTGGCCGATAATCATCTTCAGGATGTCGCGGCGCTGCGCGCCGAGCGCCATTCGCACGCCTATCTCCTGCGTGCGCTGCGTGACCGAATAGCTGATGACGCCGTAGATGCCTATCACGGCCAGCACGAGAGAGATGGCAGCGAACGTGCCTATAAGGAAGGCCGGATAGCGTCGCAGGAAAGTTGAAGGCGAGCGGTCTATAACCTCCTGCATGGTGCGAACGTCGAAGACAGGCAGGTCGGCATCCAGCCTCTGAATCTCGGAGCGCACGCTCGCGGTAAGCTGTCCCGGGTCGGAAGAGGTGCGTATGACCAGATTGAGCATGCGGCCCGGGTCTTGAAGGTAAGGGCTGTAGAGGACGGGAGTCGTCGCCACGTCCATGCGCGTCACCTTTTCGTCCGCGACCACGCCGACAATCTCAACCGGCGGAGCCTGCACGCTCGGCACAAGAAGGCGCTTTCCCACCGCGTCTTCGCCGGGATAAAGACGATTGGCGAAGGTCTGGTTGACGATGGCGACGGGCGGCGAGTCCGCTTTGTCCTGCTCGGAGAATGCGCGGCCGCGTATGAGCGGCACGTTCATCACGTCGAAGTAGTTGGGAGTGATGTCGCGTGTGTTGGCCTCAAGCTCCGTGCCGGGAGGCGGCGCGGGCCTGTCCTCGGCCATGAAGCGAGAGGTGTTGCCGCCTGTCAAAGGGATGACGCTGACGGTCGCGACGCCCTTGACTCCCGGCAAGGTTTCCACGCGCTCAAGCAGCTCTCTATGGAAAGCTACGAGGTTCGCATCCTCCGGATACTTGGTCGCGGGCAGAGGCACACGCATCGTTAGCAGGTTGTCCGGATTAAAGCCGGGGCTCACTTCAAGCAGGCGCACGAGGCTTTTCATCATCAACCCTGCGCCGACCAGAAGCAGAAGCGCGAGCGCAATCTCCGAGACGACGAACAGATTGCGGAGCCGCCTGTGCGAGCTTGCGGAAGATGTGCGCCCGCCTTCTTTGAGCGTCTCCTGAAGATTGAGCTTCGCAGACTGAAGCGCCGGGGCTAGACCGAAGACCATGCCTGTTAGAAGCGAGACGCCGAGCGTAAACAGGAGCACAGTCCTGTTCATGGAGAGGCCGCGCAGGTAAGGCATGGCGCTCAGCTGCGCTTCTGGAAGACGCGAGACCAGCAGGTCTACGCCCCACACCGCGAGCAGCATCCCGAGCGCGCCGCCCATAAGCCCAAGCACGCTACTCTCTGTCAAAAGCTGCCGCAGCAGTCGCCAGTGGCTCGCGCCCAGAGCAGTGCGAATCGCAATCTCCTTCTGTCGCGAGGCGGAGCGCGCCAGCAGAAGGTTTGCCACGTTGGCGCACGCTATCAAAAGCACAAAGCAGACCGTGCAGAGAAGCACCAGCAGGATGGGCTTAACGTTCCCTATAATCTGCTCGTGAAGTCCTACGACGCGAATGTGCGTGCCCGTGTGCGAATCAGGATGAGCTTCGGTTATGCGGCGCGCTACGTTGCCTAGGTCAGCGCGGGCCTGCTCCGGCGTGACGCCCGGCTTAAGGCGCGCGACGATGTTCAGCCAGTGCATGTAGCGGCGCGACTGCTGCTGCGGGCTGGGATTGAGCGGCACCCAGACCTGCGCCTCCGCGCCCGGCGCAAACTGAAAGCTCTGGGGAAGAACGCCTACGACCCTGTAGCTCGCGCCGTTGAGCATCAAAGACTGGCCCACGATATTAGGGTCGGAGTTGAAGCGCTGCTTCCATAGACTGTTACCGAGCATGACGAGCAGCTCCGCGCCCGGCTTGTCTTCACCAGATTGGAAGGCGCGTCCCAGCTGCGGCTCAACACCGAGCACCTGAAAAAAGTTGTCGGTCACGCCAGCGCCACGTATTAAGTCGGGCGCATCGCGTCCCGTGAGAGTAAAGGTGCGGCGCTGGTAGCCCGCCACGCCCTCAAGAGTCTGATTCTGCTCTTTCCAGTCCAGATAGTCCGGGTAAGAAGCTTCTCTTTCACCGAACTGCTTCTGCGTAGTCGCCTCCCACAGATGCACCAGCCGGTCAGGCTCCCTGTACGGCAGAGGACGCAGGAGCGCGGCGTCGACTACGGAGAAGATGGCGGTGTTCGCGCCGATGCCGAGCGCCAGAGTGAAGATGGCTATGGCCGCAAAGCTCTTGTCTTTCCAGAGCAGCCGAAAAGTGTAGCGAAGGTCTTGGCGTAGTATCTTCACCGGGGCAGCTCTCCTTTCTTAATCTCTCGCTCACTCGTAACGAAGCGCCGTCATGGGGTCTACGCGCGTCGCCCTGAGCGCAGGTATCAGGCAGGCCACGAGCGCAAGCCCCGTTAAGCCGAGCGTGACTGCGGCGAAGGTCAGAGCGTCCGTGGCCGTCACGCCGTAAAGCAGGCTGGCCATCACACGAGTCACGCCGAAGGCGGCTAAGAGTCCCGCGCCCACGCCTACGAGCGCAAGCGTCATTCCCTGCACGACCACCATCCTGATGATGTCCCGGGTTTGCGCGCCGAGCGCTATGCGAATGCCTATCTCGTGCGTGCGCTGCGTGACCGTGTAGCTCATCACGCCGTAGATGCCCAGCGCCGCGAGCAGCAGTGCCAGAGAAGCGAAGATGCCCACGAGCATCATGTTGAAGCGCCTGCGCGCGACGCTCTCCGCGCGACGCTGCTCCATGGTCTTCATCTCCCAGATGAGCTGGTCATTGTCCAGCTGTTTGATGGCGCTTCGGACAGTCAGCTGTAGGCTTGCGGGGTCTGCGCCCGGAGCGGCGCGCACGACCAGATTCACCGCTCTTTCAGGCAGCTGGTAAAACGAGCTGTAGTATTCCGGCTCGGTCTCCGTCTCAAGCTTTTCGTGGCGTATGTCGCCGACGATGCCCACTATCTCGAACGGCGGCATGTCGTCATTGATTACGAGCCGCTTGCCCAGAGGGTCTTCGCCCGCGAAATTTTTGCGCGCCAGGTCTTCGCTGATAATGACGACGGGCGGCGCATCCTTTTTATCTCCCTCGTTGAAGACGCGGCCGCGCATCAGTGGAATGCCCATCGTGCGAAAGTAGTCCGGAGTGACGGTGCTGGCCTGTGCGTCGGGCTCCTGCCCGTTGGGCGGAGCGGGGCGTCCCTCTATAGTGAAGCTCGACTGGCGGCCATTGCCGCTCAAGGGAAGAATGTTGACGACCGCCGCAGAGGCCACGCCGGGCACCTGGCTCGTTCGCTCTATGAGCTGTTGCACGACATTGACCTGCTGCGCGGCCTCCGGATATTTGGCCCGCGAAAGAGGAAGGTCAACCGTGAGAATCGAGTCGGCGTCGAAGCCCGGGCTAGTGTTGAGTAGTGTGACGAAGCTCCTGATTAAGAGACCCGCGCCGATGAGCAGCACGAGAGAGAGAGCGATTTCGGCTACGACCAAGACGCTGCGAAGGCGGTTGCGGGCCGAGCCTTCGGTAGAGCCACGGCTTCCTTCTTTGAGCGATTCATTCAAGTCGAGCCTAGATGCCTGAAGCGCCGGAGCTAATCCGAACAGGATGCCCGTGAGAATCGACACCGCCCCTGTAAAGAGGAGCACTCTTATGTCAAGGCCAATCTCTCCTACGCGCGGGAGGTCGGCCGGGCTTGCCGCGACGAGAAGGTCAAGCCCCCACGTCGCGAGCAAGAGTCCCAGCCCGCCTCCCATCACGGCCAGCAACAGGCTCTCCGTCAAAAGCTGTCGAATAATATGAAGGCGTCCCGCGCCCAGAGCAGTGCGAATCGCAATCTCTTTCTGGCGAGATGCTGCACGCGCGAGCAGAAGATTTGCGACGTTCGCGCACGCTATCAAAAGCACGAAGCCCACCGCGCCGAGTATCACGAGCAGCGCGGGCCTGACCTGTCCCACAAGGTCTTCGTGAAGCGGCGTGACGCTTAAAGAAAGGCCTGTGTTGGAGTCGGGGTATTGCTCTTCCAGTCGGCGAGAGATTGTCGCCATCTCCTCGTTGGCCTGGCGCGTGGTGACGCCGGGCTTGACGCGCGCTAATACCTTGAGGCTTCGCGTGTCGCGCTTATCTTTGGTAGCGATGTAGCTGGGCGAGATTGAGATGGGCTGCCAGTAATCCGGGCGCTCTCTTTGAAGCGGAAAGCGGAAGCTCGCGGGCATGACGCCGACAACCGTAGCAGCTTTACTGCCGAGCTTAATCTCTTTCCCCACAATCGAGGGGTCGGAGCCGAAGGCTCGCTGCCACAGGCTCTGGCTGATGACGACGACCGAGGGGCCGCCCGGCACGTCCTCTTCACGAGTGAAGACGCGACCCATCAGGGGCTTGACGCCAAGGGCGGGAAAGAGGTCTGCGGACGAGAGCGCGCCGAAAACTCTTTCCGAGTCCTCGCCGCTTGAAACGGTCGTGCCCGCGCTGTAGTACGGGACGACGTACTCAAGCGTCTGGCTCTGCGAGCGCAAGTCCTGCATGTCCGGGACGGAGAGAACTATGTGGTCTGCCCCGCCTCCATTTCTAGAAGCGCCCCAGACCATCATCAGCTGCTGCGGCTCGTTGAAAGCGAGCGGCCTCAGGAGCACGGAGTTGACGACGCTGAAGATGGCGCTGTTGGCTCCTATGCCGAGCGCAAGCGCGAGCACCACGACAACGGTAAAGCCGGGGCTTTTAACCAGCATGCGAGCGCCGTAGCGCAGGTCTTGCAGAAGTATTCCCATCTCATCACCTCCTCATTCGTATCGGAGCGCGGTCATGGGGTCTACGCGCGTAGCTCTTCGCGCAGGGATGTAGCAGGCCAGAAGCGTCACAACCATCAGCAGCAGCGAGATAAAGATGAAGGTCAGAGGGTCTGTCGCGCTGACCTCGAAGAGCAGGCTCGACATCACTCGCGTCAGCAGAAACGACGCTCCCAGTCCGAGCGCGACGCCCCCGAGCGCCATCAACATTCCCTGCCCGACTACCATCTTCAACACGTCGCGTGCGCTCGCGCCTAAGGCCATGCGAATGCCTATCTCGTGCGTGCGCTGCGTAACGGAGTAGCTAATGACGCCGAAGATTCCGACAGCCGCGAGCAGCAGCGCCAGCGCGGAGAAGAGCCCGAGCAGGAGCGTGTTGAAGCGTGCCCGTGCGACCGATTCGCTCAGCCACTGCTCCATGGTGCGAACGTCCGAGACGGGCTGGTTGGGGTCAATCGCCTGAATCTCCCTCTGCACGGCGGCCGCAAGTTGCAGCGGGTCGCCGGAGGTTTTGACCACAATCGTCATGCTGTTGTAGACAAGCTCGGGATGCGGCCAGTAGGTCATGGGCTTCACCTCGCCATCGAGGCTCATGTGCTTAACGTCGCCCACGACGCCGATTATCTCGGACGGCACGGGCTCTTCCATCATGCTAATGGTGATGCGCTTGCCTATGGGGTCTTCGTTGGGGAAGTACTGTTTGGCCAGCGTCTCGTTGATGATGACGACGTGGCGTGCCTCCGCCTGCTCCTGAGCGTTGAAGTTTCTGCCGCTCCTTAAGGGAATGCCCATGGTGCGGAAGTAGTTATTATCGACGACGCGCACGTCTCCGCCGGGGCTCTGGCCCGGTGGCGGCTCGGGCTTCCCTTCTATCTTGTAACGCGTCGCGGCGGCCAGCCCCGTGAAGGGCAGGAAGCTGACGGCCCCGGCGGACTTCACACCGGGCAGCGCCTCTATGCGCTCGACAGCCTGCTTGAAGAAGCCCACGACCTGCGGGTCTTCCTTGTACTTGCTGCCGGGGAGTATGACGCGCATCGTCAGCAGGTTATCCGAGTCGAAGCCGGGGTTAACGGACTGCAAGCGCATGAGGCTCTTGAGCATGAGGCCCGCGCCTACTAGCAGCACTAGAGAGAGCGCTATCTGGGCCACGACGAAGGCGCTCGTCAGGCGTCTTGCGCGAGGGCTGCCGCCTATGCTCTTGCTTCCCTCCTTCAACATCTCGCTCGTGTTGAGGCGCGTGGCCTCTATGGCGGGCACTATGCCGAAGATGACTCCGGTCAGGAAAGAGACTCCGAGCGTGAAGAGCAGCACCGTCACGTTGATGCCTATCTTGTCGAGCGTCAGCAGGTCGCGCGGGCTAAAGGCCATCAGCACCTCTATGCCCCACCACGCGAGCAGTAGCCCGAGCGCGCCGCCCAGCGCCGAGAGCAGTATGCTTTCTGTGAGAAGCTGTCGCACGACCCTCATGCGGTTCGCTCCCATGGCTATGCGAATAGCCATCTCGCGGTGGCGCGAGGCAGCACGAGCGAGCAGAAGATTTGCGACGTTCGCGCACGCTATCAAAAGCACGAAGCCTACGGCCCCGAGTAGTATCCAGAGCGCCGGACGCAGCTCTCCTACGAACTGCTCGCGCAAAGGCACGACTTCGACGCCCCAGCCCGTGTTGAACTGCGCGTACTGCTGCTCAAGCCGCGACCCGATGGTGCTCATCTCGGTCTGCGCCTGCTCTATGGTGACGTTCGGCTTAAGTCGCGCGACGGCAGACCATGCGCGCCCCTTGCGCCCTCTTTCGGCTTCGGTGAACTTGACGGGCATCCAAAGCTCAGGGGCTTTGCCAGTCAAAGAGCCCTTCTTGATGAACCACTGAAAGCCCGCGGGCATGACGCCTATGATGGTAGAGCCTTTGCCGCTCAGGGTTACGCGCTGCCCTATTATCTTGGAGTCTGAGCCGAAGCGCGTCTGCCAGAGGTTATAGCTGATGATGACGGGATTGGCGTCCGAAGTCGCGTCCTCTTCCGTGAAGCCGCGCCCCTTGATGGGCTCAACGCCGAGCACCTGAAAGAGGTTGGTCGTGGCGACCTGCGCGGGCAGCTCCACGGGCTCGTCTTTCCCCGTCAGGTTGGTGCGCGTGTCTATGAAGGCGGCCATCGCTTCAAAGACAGAGTTCTGGTCGCGCCAGTCCATGAAGTTGCCGGGGTTGATGACGTTCTGATGACGGTTGCGCGGGCGATTGAACTCCCAGACGGTGACCAGACGGTCAGAGTCGCGATAAGGCAGCGGGCGCAGTATCAGCGTATTGACTACGGAGAAGATGGCCGTGTTCGCGCCTATGCCCAGAGCCAAGGCTATGACGGCTATGGCTGTGAAGCCGGGGCTCTTCCACATCATGCGCGCCCCGTATTTCAAGTCCTGCAAGAGAGTCTTCATCTCAATTTTTCCTCACTCGTAACGAAGCGCCGTCATGGGGTCAACACGCATAGCACGCCGCGCCGGAATATAGCTCGCCAGAAACGCCACCGTCACAAGCAGCAGCGAGATAAGAATGAACGTCAGAGGGTCTGTCGCGCTGATGTCGAAGAGTATGCTGGACATGACTCTTGTGAGCAGGAAAGAGGCCACAAGACCTATCCCTAGGCCAATCACGACGAGCATCATTCCCTGCCCCACGACCATCTTCAGCACGTCGCGTGCGCTCGCGCCCAAGGCCATGCGGAGGCCTATCTCGCGCGTGCGCTGTGTGACGGAATATGACATCACGCCGTAGAGTCCTACGACCGCGAGCACGAGCGCGACCGAGGCAAAGACGCCCAGCAGAAACGTGGCGAAGCGGCGCTGGGCCAGAGACTCCGCCACGAGGCGCTCCATCGTCGTGACACGGAAGACGGGCAGGTCTTTGTCAACCTTCTGAATCGCGCCGCGCACAGAGCCTGCCATGCTCGCGGGCTCTGCCTGCGTCTGCACGACCAGATACATTGCCGCCTGAGTAACCTGATGATAGGGGAAGTAGAACTGCGGGCGCGTCTCGCCCTCAAGCCCACGGCTCTTGACGTGGCCGACCACTCCGACTATCTCTCGCCATTTCGCGTCAGGGCTCGTCGGGTCGTCGTAAGTGATGCGTCGTCCCACAGGCTCCTCATTGGGAAAGAATTTTCGGGCCAGCTCTTCGTCTATAATCACCACGTTCGGAGAGGCGGCCGTGTCGCCCTCCGTAAAGTAGCGCCCCTTGACGAGCGGGATGCTCATCGTCTTGAAGTAGTCGGAGGTCGCGGCCCAGCTATCGCCGTGCGGCGACTGCTGCCCCTCCGGCGCTTCCCGTCCCTCTATGGTGAAGGTGCGGCTGTTGCCGCCAGCGCCCATGGGAAGGACTGAGACGCCGCCCACGGACTTGACGCCCGGAAGGCTCCCCACCTCTGCCAGCATCTGTTGATAAAAAGCATCCCTCTGCTTTGCCTCCGGGTATTTATTCGCCGGGAGCGACAACTGCATCGCCAGAATGTTCTGCGGCTGGAAACCCGGATTGACCTGTTCAAGACGAAGGAAGCTTCTGACAAGCAGCCCCGCCCCGACCAGCAGCACGACCGTCAAGGCCATCTCCGCGACGACCAGAAGATTCCTGAGGCCGCGATGCGCCGTGCCTGTGCCGGAGCGGCCGCCTTCTTTGAGCGTCTCGTGCAGGTCTGTCTTGGAAGTCTGAAAAGCTGGCGCGAGCCCGAAAAAGATGCCCGTCAGAAGCGACACGCCGAGCGTAAAGAGAAGCACGTTGACATCAAGCCCTATCTCGTGCGCGCGCGGCAGCTTGTTTCCGTTGACCTTCAGCAACAGGTCTACGCCCCACACGGCCAGCAGCAGCCCCAGCACGCCGCCAGCCACAGAGAGCAGCGTGCTTTCCGTCAGGAGTTGCCGCACTATACGCATGCGGCTCGCGCCCATGGCCGCGCGAATCGCAATCTCTTTCTGACGGACGGCGGCGCGGGCGAGCAGGAGGTTCGCGACGTTGGCGCAGGCTATCAACAGCACGAAAGCGACTGCGGCCAGAAGAATGAATAGAGCGGGACGAATCTCGCCTATGACAAGCTCGTTGTAAGACCTGAGAGTTAATCCCCAGACGCTGCTGTCGCCCGTGTCGAAGACCTGCCGGAGCTGGTCTGCGATGGTGTTCAGCTCGGCCTGCGCCTGAGGGATGGAGACGCCGGGCTTCAAGCGTGCCATCACGGTCAGGTACTCAAGGCCCGCGTTGTCGTTGGAAAGCTGCTCGGGCGTGAAAGCAATCGGAGAGTAGAGGTCAATCATCTGGCCCATCTCGCGCGCGTACTGAAACGAGGGCGGCATGATGCCTACGACCGTGTAGCTTTCGCCGTTGAGCGTGACGGTCTGATTAACTATCGCGGGGTCTGAGCCGAAGCGTCTCTGCCAGAGCGCGTCGCTCAAGACCACTACGCGGTGGTTGCCCGGCTGGCTCTCCTGCGCCGTGAAGGCACGGCCCCTCGCGGGCTGCGCGCCGAGCATGGGGAAGAGGTTCGTAGTGACCTGCATTCCCTGCAAGCGCTCAGGCTCTCCGCCGCCGCCTGTCAGGTTAGCGCTCCACCCTGCGGTCGCAGCCACGTCCGAAAAGCTCTGCGCGTGGTCGCGGTAATAGACGTAACCGGGAGCGCTGACGGTCGCACGCAGATTAAGCTTAGGATAGTTGTGATTGATGATGACAAGCTGCTGCGGGTCTTTATATGGCAGAGGCTTGAGCAGTATGGCGTTAACGACGCTGAAGATGGCGCTGTTGGCTCCTATCCCCAGAGCAAGCGCTATGATTGCTACCAGCGTGAAGCCGGGATTCTTCCACAGCATGCGATAGCCGTAACGTATGTCCTGCCAGAGTGCTCCCATCACCTTTTTCTCCCCTTTACTTTTACTCGTAGCGAAGCGCGGTCATTGGGTCTACACGAGTCGCACGCCGCGCAGGGATGTAGCATGCCAGAAACGCCACCAGCGCCAGCAGCAGCGAGATGCCCGCGAACGTCCAAGGGTCTGTAGTGCTGACACCGAAGAGCATGCTCGTCATCACTCGCGTCACGGCGAAAGCTCCAAGGAGCCCGCAGCCCAGGCCAATCACGACGAGCATCATTCCCTGCCCGACAACCATCTTCAGCACGTCTCGTGCGCTCGCGCCTAAGGCCATGCGAATGCCTATCTCGTGCGTGCGCTGCGTGACCGAATAGCTCATCACGCCGTAGATGCCGACCGATGCCATCAGCAGCGCGACGACGGCGAAGATGGTCATGAGCAGCATGGCGAAGCGGCGCGCGGCTATGGACTCTGCAATCACCTGCTCCATGGTGCGTGCGTTAAAGACCGGCTGGTTCCTGTCGGTTGCAAGCACCTGCTGGCGAATCGTGTTGATAAGCTGTGCGGGGTCGCCGTTTGTGCGGGCAGTCAGGCCGATGCGGCCTACTACGAGCGGGAGGATTTCATCGGGCACCTGTTTGAAGGCCATGTAGTACTGCGGGTCAACGGGGACTTCTCCGTCCAGCCCGTAGTGCTTGACGTGTCCGACGATGCCCACAATCTCTATCTGAGAGGGCCCGTGACCGTTCTCAAGAAACTTTCCTATGGGGTCTTCGTTGGGAAAGTACTTCTGCGCGAAAGACTCGTCTATGACGGCCACGAGAGGAGTTCCCACCCTGTCCTGCTCGCTGATTAAGCGCCCGCGCTTCAGCTCTATGCCGAGCGTGCGGAAGTAATCGGGAGTCACTATGTACTCCACCGTCATCATCTCTTCGTTGGGCTTGGCGGGAGGACGGCCCTTGACGCGTATGCTGTTCTCGGATGCGCCGACGAAAGGCAGGCCGTTGGATAAAGCGACGCTCTCGACGCCGGGAGTGCTCTTTATCTTCTCTTCGAGCTGCGTGAGGAAGTTTCGCGCACGCACGCTCTCATCCTTGCCCGCGTTGTAGGAGAGCTGCATGGTCAGAAGGTTTCGCGTCTCGAAGCCAGCGCTCACAGACTGAAGCCGCCAGAGGCTCTTGACCATGAGCCCCGCGCCTATCAGAAGCACGAGCGCGATGGCTATCTCCGCGATGACGAGCGCGCTTCTGACGCGGTGGCGGCCGCCGGTAGAGCCACGGTCTCCCTCTTTGAGCGCTTCGTTGAGGTCGGGCTTGGAGGCTTGCAGCGCGGGCACGAGCCCGAAGACGACTCCCGTCAAAACCGACGTAAGAATAGTGAAGGCCAGCACGCGCAGGTCTATCCCCGCATCATCAAGGCGCGGGATTTGACCGGGCACGATGGACTTCAGCGCGTCAGTCCACCAGAGCGCAAGCAGCAGACCAATGACTCCGCCCACGAGCCCGAGGGCAACCGATTCCGTCAGGAGTTGCCGCACTATACGCATGCGGCTCGCGCCCAGAGCCGTGCGAATCGCAATCTCTTTCTGGCGCACGGCCGAGCGCGCAAGCAGCAGGTTCGCCACGTTCGCGCACGCTATGAGAAGCACAAAGCCGACCGCGCCCAAGAGAACAAAGAGCGCGGGGCGCACGTCCTGCACTGTGTTGTCGTAAAGCGACTCAATGTGCGTGCGGCGGTCTGCGTTGGTCTGTGGATACTGCTGGCCCAAGCGCGCCATGACGGCGTCCATGTCCGCGCGTGACTGCTCAAGAGGAACGCCCGGCTTCAGGCGTCCTATGGCGTAGATGCCCGGATGACAGCCGCGAGAGGTGAAGCAGGGGCTTTCGCTCTGGCCTATGAGGGTGTAGATGTCCGTGTCTGAGCCGAAACGAAAGTCCGGCTCGGTGATGCCTATCACCGTGTAGCTCTGATTATTGAGCGTCAACTGTCGGCCTATGACTCCTTCGTCGCTGCCGAACCTTCTTTGCCAGAAGCCGTGGCCGAGGATAACCACCTTCTGACCGCCGACGCGGTCTTCCGAGGCGGGAAAATCGCTTCCGCGAAAGAGCTTCGCGCCGAGCGTGGAGAAGAAGCTGGCGGAAGCCATGCGGCCAGCCAACCGCTCTGGGTCGCCCGCGCCCGTCATGTTAAAGCTGTCGCGGCGAAAGGCCGTCATCTGCTCGAAGCTCTGGTTCTGGTCGCGCCAGTCCTGATAGTTAAGATACGAGATGGACGTATCCTGAGTGGCGGACTTCTCCCAGAAGATGACCAGCCTGTCCGGGTCTTTATATGGCAGGGGCCGAAGCAGCACGGCGTTGACGACAGAGAAGATTGCCGTGTTGGCTCCAATGCCTAGAGCGAGGGCCAGAATCGCAACCAGCGTGAAGCCGGGCGACTTCAACAACATACGTAAGCTATAGCGCAGGTCTTGCCAGAGCGTCTCCATCACACCTTCTCCAAGAGGAATAAGCAACCAAAGCGGAAGAGAAAGATGAGCCACGCGCTTCACACTAAAGGGGCGCGAAAGCAGTTTGTATGACTCTTGACTGGCGCGCGTGACGCGAGTGGTCTATCTCTCTTCTTAAGCGACTTCCATGCTCTCTTCTTCCTTGACGACGCGACCGTCGAAGAGGTGTATGGCGCGGTCTGCGTAGCGCGCATAACGCGGGTCGTGCGTCACCATGCAGATGGTCGCGCCGTTGCGATGAAGCTCACGAAGCAGCTCCATCACGGCCTCGCCGTTGGTGGAATCAAGGTTTCCCGTAGGCTCGTCCGCGAGCAGTATGGAAGGCTCGCCTGCGACGGCGCGGGCGACGGCGACTCTCTGCTGCTGACCGCCGGAGAGCTGGCTCGGCAGGTGCTTCGCGCGATGCGCCATGCCCACCTTCTCAAGCGCGTCCGTGACTCGCTTGCGGCGGTCGCCTGCGCTCATGCCGCGATAGGTCAGCGGCAGCTCTACGTTCTCGTAGACGGTCAGGTCGCCAATGAGGTTGAAGCTCTGGAAGATGAAGCCGACCTCAAGATTTCTGATGCGTGCGCGCTCCGAGAGCGAGAGGTCTGAGACGAGCTTGTTGTTCAGTATGTAGGTGCCGTCGGTAGGCGAATCCAACAGGCCCAGGATTGAGAGCAGCGTTGACTTGCCGCAACCCGAAGGGCCTGTGATGGAGACGTACTCGCCACGGTTGATGTCCAGGTGCGTGCCCGAAAGAGCGTGCGTCTCTACCTCGTCCGTGTAGAAGACCTTCGTCACGCTCTCAAGGTGTATAAGCGGTTGGCCGGATTGACTCATCGGTTTCTCCAATAGGGGTTAGGGGTAGAGGGTCAGGGGCCGTGGATAGAAAATCTTTCCATCCACGGAGTCCCTAACCCTTATTCCCCCATTTTCAGTTCAATCGAATGCGATTGTAGGAGTCCCACTGCGACGTGTCGGAGAGGATCACCTGATCGCCCGGTTGTAAGCCTTCAAGAATCTCTATGGTGCTGACGGAGCTGCGGCCCAGTCGCACGTTGACGCGCACGGCCTCTTTGCCCGAAGGGTCGAGCTTGAAAACGCCGACGGTGCTTTGCGGCTGGCCGAAGGCTGGACGCCCCATGTAGATAACGTCCGCCAGTCTCTCAAGCTCGATTGTGCCGTCAATGCTCAGGTCAGGACGCGCGCCCTGCGGAAGCTCTCCGTCAAGCGCCACGTCCACCGTGACTGTTCCCTGCTGCGCGGCCGGGTCAATACGCATGACGTGGCCGGGGATGATGCCGTTTCTGGTATCAATCTCCGCCTTCTGCCCGAGCGTGATGTCCTTGGCCTGCGTCTCTGCAATCTTCAATTCCGCTTTCAGTCGCTGCGGCTCTACGACGCGCGCAAGGTTAGTGCCGGGCGAGACCTGCTGGCCCACCTCCACCTGCATCTGCTGAAGCACGCCGTTTGTTCCGGCTAAGACTTTAAGGGTGCTGACCTGGCTGCGACGCAATTGCGAGAGCGCTCTCATCTGCGAGATGCGCGCTTCCTGCGCGGCCAACTGCGCCTTGGCCGAGCGAGCTATGACTTCGAGGCGCTGCTGCTCCACCTTGTAGCGGTTCTCAAGGTCGTCTGCGCGCACCTTCGAGAGCTTAAGGTTGATGGCGGGAATCAGGCCGTCCTTGGCAAGCTGCGCGTCCGTGTCGTACTGAAGCTTGGCCTGCTGGTATTCCGCTCGCACGCTCGCCACCGTGGACTGCTGCGTCATGCGGTCGCTTTCGAGCTTGACCTTGAGGTTGTTGTAATCGGCTTCGCCCGCTCGCTGCGCGTACTCTGCGTCGATGGCTTCCTGCGCGATGGTCGGGTTGACAAGCTCAAGCAGAACTGTCCCGGCCGTGACTTCCGTTCCGGGCTGAACGTTGATGCGCTCGACGCGCCCCTCGCTTGCCGCGGCGACGACGCGCACCTCTTCAGGCACGAGCGTTCCCGGCCCCCTGACCTGCCTGAGCATGGGGCCACGCTTGACCGTGTCTACCCAGACGGTCGCGCGGTCAACGCTCGGCGCGGCGGGCTTCAGGCGAGAGACGCCGTAGGTGACGAGCGCGAGCACGACTATGACGAGCAGGACGAGGCCTGCGCGCCGAAAATTTTTCTTACGCTTTTTCGCTGGTTGGCGAGGGATGTCCATACTTTACTCCGCCGCCCCGAGAGCGAGCCGCGTGCCAACGGGCCCAAAAATCTCAAATCGCTGAATCATCGCCATTAACGAAGCAACCCGAACCCCGGTTCGCACAAAAACCGTCCCACTTTCGGGAAAGGTTAATCTCAAAATTGAATCCCCTTTATTCCTTCGCGACCCAGCCGTCCGAGAGCTGGATGATGCGGCTGCCGTAGGAAGCGTTCTCTTCCGAGTGCGTGACCTGAATAATCGTCGTGCCTTCGCTGTTGAGCCGCTTGAACAGCTCCATGATTTCGCGCCCCTGCGATGAATGAAGATTTCCCGTGGGCTCGTCCGCCAGTATGAGCTTCGGGTTCATGATGACGGCGCGGGCCACGCCCACCAGCTGCTGCTGCCCGCCCGAGAGCTGGTTCGGGTAGAGGTCTTTCTTGCCTACTATCTGAAAGCGGTCGAGCGTGTCGGCGACGATTGATTGCCTGTCGCCCTTCTTCACGTCCTTGTAGGAGAGAGGGATTTCCAGATTTTCGTAAACCGTCAGGTGATCCAGCAAGTGATAGCTCTGGAAGACGAAGCCTATGTAACGATTGTGAAGCGCCGCGCGCTCTTTCTTTCCCAGTTTGTGAACGGGCTGCTCCATGAAGTAGTACTCGCCCGTCCACTGGCTATCGTGCATCCCCAGTATGTGCAAGAGCGTGGACTTGCCGGAGCCCGAAGGCCCCATGATGGAGACGAACTCGCCCTCTTTAACGTCAATCGTCACCTGCCTGAGCACGAAGGTCTTCTGCCCGCCGTGCTCGTAAAACTTCTCTATGTTACGGGTCTGAATCATGATGGAATTTTGAAGACGGGAACTCTTCTTCTTAGAGTGGCAAAGGGTATTCGGTAGAGCGCAGATAAGTATAGAAATCCCCGTGCCACGAGGGACTCTGGTTGATTCGGGCTTTAGAAAGGCGGATTTAGCGGGCGCGGGCCAGCGGGCGGGCAGTCCCACTTTTCCCACTTTCGGGACTGCCGTGTTCGGAATCGGCAGCCGGGGTTAGCGGCTACGGCCCCTGCGTTTCCAGTCAGGCTTGAGGTTGATGCGTTTTTCTTCGCGGTTGCGGCAAGACCAGCAGACGTAGTGAGGCTTGTTGTCCGTGCCAATCGTTTGAATCAGGTGGCGGCTCGGGCGGTCGCAAATCTCGCAGGCGTGCAGCGCGCTCTCTTCCGCACCGGGCAGGTTTTCCATAGCTCTCTCGGCCATAAGTTTCGCGGGTCAGAATCCTGAAGAAGCTCTTCTATCTTTAAGCTCGATAACCATAACGGATTCGCGCCCGCTCGCACAAGCTAAATAGAGTCAGGACTCTCTGGACTTACTTATCCAGTATCTTTCGTGCACGCGCTTGGCCCAGCTCCAGAAGCGCCCGCGCCGCACGGTAGGCTCCGCTTCTTCGTCCCAGAGCGCCTTGTGAAAGTAGAGCGAGTCGCGTCCGCCTTCGTCTACGACGAGCATCATCTCGTGCCTGTACTCCGTGTCAGGCGCTTTGCCTTCTAGCTCAGCCGCCAGGTTTCGTGCGGCGACCTCAGCCTGATTGACAGCCATGTGACCCATCTTGGGGCCGGGCAAGCTCACGCAATCGCCTACGGCGTAGACGCCCGCCGCGCCCCTCACGCGCATAGCCTCGTCAACCGTCACGTAACCTTCCTCGTCCGTCAGTCCCGTAGATGCCAGAGCGCCGGGTCCGTGAAAGGGCGGCACAAGCATCAGGAGGTCGTAGTTGAGATAGCGGCCCGCTTCGGTTGCGACCGCGCCGGGGCTGATTTGAGTAATGGCGAAGTCGGGCAGAAACTCTATGCGGTGCTCCGCCAGAGCGTCCTTTAGAGCACTGGCCATCTCCGGCCCGCCCAGGGCATCTCCCGGCGGCTCGGGACTGACAAGAGTGATACGCGCATGCTCGCGCTCGCCCCTTTCATCAAGCTCCCGCGCCACCGCGAACGCGGTCTCGTAGGCAGGCACAGCGAGCCTCGCTCCCGAACAGTAGCCTATGACGGCGTGGCCCCTGTGAAGGTCTTTGACGGCATGGCCGAATCTCTGCGCGGCTTCCAGCGTGAGCATGTGATGCGCGTATTCGTAGAAGCCCCTGACGCGCTCGGTTGCGAGTCTGCGCCCCAGAGCTATGACCAGATAGTCGTAAGACATCTCGCCCGCGACCTCGCCTCGCGCCAGAGTGACGAGACGCGCCTCAACGTCAACGCGCGCGACCTCCGCCTGCACAAAGCGCACGCGCGCGTCCAGCATCGCCTCTCTTAAATCGTAAGAGATGTCTTCAAGTCGAGCGCGCCCGAAGGCAAGACGCACGAGCGCAGGGTAAAAGAGAAAGCGGTCGTCGCGCGCCACCAGCGTTATGTGATGCTCGCGCGAGAGGCTCTCAGCAAGACGCTCGGCGCAGATGACGCCGCCGAACCCGCCGCCCAAGATTAGTACGTTCGCCATGTTTAGTAGGAGAAACTAGCAGGGATGGACAGGATAGACAAGATAAAAGCAGAGGTCGGTACCGCCTGCATCAGCCGGGCGGTACCGACCTGTGTTACTTATTCAATTATCACTCGGTCACTCTTGCCGCGCCCGAAGGTTTCAGGGTGATACATCTCTTCGGCCTTGGTGGGCGGGACTACGAAGTTGCCGGGCGTGGTCGCCCGCGCCACGTAAGAGTAGTTGTAGACGCCTTCCCACAGCAGAGAGGTGAAGGCTTCCACGCGCTCGTCCCGCATGTTCTGATGCTCGAACCAGGGGCGATACCACCACCAGTAACTATTCTTCTGCCCCTGTGCCTGCGGGTCTTCCGGCAAATCTTCCGTCACGGCGAGCGCCGGATTAAGAGCTTCCAGCCCTGCGGGCATCGGGTCAACGAGCGCCACGTGATAACGGCGCGCTGGCGCAGCCATAGTCAGACGCACGCGCACCCTCGCACCCGCCTTGATTCGCCAGGTGCCGTCCGCGTCCCGCCTGACATCGCTAGGGTTATCAACCGCCTCGTAAACACGCTCGACCGCGAAGCCGTAATCGGCCGCCTCAAGCTTGAGGTTAGTAGGCGCGTACTGCATCCCTATTCGATAATAGAGCCGCCCCTGTCCCTCTTTGCTGATGGTCAGGTTCTGCGCGCCCTTGCTCTCCGCCAGGTAACGCATGGGCACGTTCACCTGCTGCCTGTCGGTAGTCCGACCGCGATAAGCCTGCTCGCCCGCGAACCTTTCCCCGAGCCACGCACGCGCCACGAAATTCGGCGTCACGTTCTCGTAGGTCGCAAAGTAGCGGTCGAGCGCAAGCAGAATGAAGACGTTCTCCTGCGTGTTCTCCCAGCGCCCCTGCGTGCGGTGGGCCAAGAGACCTCGGACAATCTTCGGGATGAGGTCGCTCTGCGGCTGGTCTGCTATGAGAGCTTCGAGGATGACTCCGTCCGCTCGCCTGTTAGAATTGAGCAAGAGATAGTCGTCGTTGTCGCTGTAAGAGCTAACGAAGTGAGCGGTGCCTGCCGTTTCGGTCGCACGATTGTTCAGGTGGCGGCGTATGGCCTCAAGCTCTTTTTGAGAGCCCGCGTCGCCCGTCAGAACCGAGAGCAGCCAGCCGACCGATTCCATAGAGAGCCCTTCAAGGCCCGCTTCGGCTATGAGCCTTCTGGCACGCGCCACGTCGCGGTCGCCCATGCGGTTGCGAACGTAGAGCGCGTAAGAAATGATGGCACGCCTTGCCTCGGGACTATAGAAGGAAGGAATGCGCTTTTCAACATCCTTCAGGTAACGACTGGACTTGTCCGTCATCTCCTTCGGAACGTCAAAGCCCTTCTCCTTGGCGCGCTGTAGAGAGTGCGCCACGTGAACGCTGACGTATGGCCAGCTTCTTTCGCCGCGCTTCCAGAAGCCGAAGCCTCCGTCGTCGTTCTGCATCCCCTGAAGCCGCTTTATGTCGCGCGTCACGGCCGCCTTCAAATCCTCCGGCGGCGGTAGTCCCTTGGCCTTGAAAGCCGCCAGCACGTCGCGCAAAGCCGCCACGGCCAAGATGCGCGAGGACAACTGCTCTGAGCATTCGTAAGGATAAGATGCCAGGTACAGCACAGCGTCCGTCAGCGCCTGAAGCTCCGTCGAGCTGGTGGAGATTTCAAGGCCGCCGAACTGCGTGAAGACGTTCGCGGGCGCTTTGACGGGCTGCACAATCGCGCCTTCATCAATCACGCCGTAGGTCGCAAAGGCTTCAGTCGTAGCGGGCGTCCACACGGGCAGAGAAAGCTCCGCCGCATCGACCCACTTACCAGAGACCGCTCCGACCTGAAAGCGAGCCGTGCCTGCTTTGTTCGCGGCTACGGGGAAGCGAACCTCCACGCGGTCGTTAGCGGGGATGGTGACGCGGCGTCCCGCGCCGTCGGTCAGCTCCGCGTTCGTAGCCCTGACCGCGAGCGAGACCGTCATGGCCGAGTCCGTCTGATTCTGTAAGACCACGGGCAGCTCGAAGCGGTCTCCGAAGTTCAGGAAGCGAGGCGCTGAAGGCCTTGCCATCAGGGGAAGTCTGGCCGTGATGGCGGACTCGCCTGAGCCGAACTGCTTGCCTCCCGCCACGGAGACTGCCATCACGCGATAACGCGTCAGGTTATCAGGGACTTTCACTTCTACCTGCGCTCGTCCCTGCGCGTCCGTGGGAAGAGACGGCGCGAAGACTGCCAGCGCGTTGAAGTTCTCCCTGAGCCTTATGGCAGGGTCAGCGGCCCTCTCGTCCTGCTCTTCCCTGAGCCCGCCGTTCTTCATCATCCTTCTCGCCACGGGCTTCGCTGCGGGCGGAGCCGCTGGCACAGGCGCTTCCGACGAGACCATCATGTCTGCGGTCGCTGTCGTTTGCGCGCCGCCTCCGGTTCCAGTAGCCGTTCCTATCTCCGGCAGCTCGTCGGGGTTGCTCAGCTTCAGGCTCGCGCGCAGGTGATAGTCGCGCGTGTCCGTGCCGCGCTGCGCGTAGAAGACAGAGACGGGGTCGTCCAGCTTGTATCCGGTCAAAGCCAGCACGGATTCGTCAACGACTACGACCGCGACCTCGCTGCCCTGCACGGGTCTGCCCTGCGCGTCCTTCACCTGCACTGTCACGAGCGTCTGCGCGCCCGGCTCAAGCGCACGGTCGCGCGGGCTGGCCTCTACAGAGAGCCTGCGGTTCACGGGCGGGATGGAGAGATTAAGCGTGCCCGAAGCATAGGCCGGACGCTTCGGCAGCTTCTCAAGCGGCTCGCCCGAGTCGGTTGTTCGAGTGGCCGCGCCTACAAGGTCAACCTGCGCGTATACGTTCGGCGTGAATCCCTCTTCGATGGGAATGCGAAGCGTCATAGAAGGAGTGTCCATGCGGAAGCGCTCCGTGCGCAGGACGCCCGAGCGGCGTAGCGTCAGCACGCCTTCTGCCGGAGTAAAGGGAGACTGCACCAGAATCTCTGCCGTGTCGCCCGGCTTGTACTCCTTGCGGTCTGGAATCAGCTCTACTGCTTCCTGCTCAACGTCCCGGTTGGGGATGGTCTTGCCTCCGGCGACCCACAGGCGCATCTCGCTCTCGTTCAGCCGCTCGCGGTCGTCGCGCACGGATGCCTTGATGAGATAGGTGCCGCCCTCCTTCGTCTGGAAGTTGCACTTGACGGCTTCCGTGGCAGAGCGCACGGTGCATTCCTGCCCGTTCTTCTCTATCTGCTTCCACTGGCCGTTCTTGTACTCCCAATCCAGAAGCACGGCGCTCACGCGAACCTCGCGGCCCGGGACCAATTTGCCGTCAAGGTCTGTCACGATTGACTGCACGTTGAGCGGCTCGCCCTTCTGCACGAAGGTGCGGTCTGATTTCAGGCCCACGTAGAGGTCTGCCGGATGCACCAGCATGGTCGCGGAAGAAGACCACGTCTGACGGTTAACGTCCGTCACGCTGGCCTGCGCCACCACGCTTGACGGGCGGGCCGGGTTGACCGAGTCGAAATCAATCCGCAGGTTATGCTTGCCGCCTGCGTCCGTGCGCGAGGTGAAGTCCTGAGAAGTCTCTTCCCCGCCTTCGTCCCTGCTAATCCACCACGGAATCCAGGTGCCGAAGATGAAATCGCTCCTGTTGGGCGGCGTGTACTGCGTTGGACGAGAGGTGACGTGCCAGCGCACTTCCGCGTTCGGCAAGCCGCCGCCCGCGTAATAAGAGGCCGTCACGGTCGTAGTCGCGTGCTGGCCCACAAAGTGCGGCCCCTCGCTCACTTTCGCGTTGACCTCAAACTCGGGGCGGCGAAACTCCTGCACCTGAAAGCTGTGAGTAAAGGAGCGGCCCGCAACGTCCATCTTTCCGCCTGTCGCCTCAAAGTTCAAACGCGCGTCGCCCAGATTCATCGTCGCCGGAAGCTTCAGCTTCAGGTCGAAGCCGCCGAGCGCGTTTAGCTGCGCGGTGCCCTTCGTTATCTCGTTGCCGCGCGAGTCAACCATTGTATATGAGACGCCCGCCACGGCGTCGCCGAGCGCGCCCACGTCGCCCTCTTCGCCTCCGCCCACGCGCCTGAGCCAGCCCTTTATGTGTACCTCTTCGTTCGGGCGATACATCTTACGGTCGTCGAAGACGTACCAGCTCAGGTAGTCGCTCAGGCTTCCGCGCTGCCAGCTTCCGTCGCTTGACCACCAGTAGGTGTTCTCAGGAAGAATGGCAACGTCTTTGCCCTGTCGCGCGACGAGCACGTTGACGCCCTTCTGCCCGGCGCTGGGCAGAGGCAGGCGAGCAAGGCCGGAGCCATCGGTCACGCCCCTTGAGCCTGTGGCGGGCTCAATCGTCATCTCCACGCCCTGAAGCGGTCGCCCGTCCTTCAGAGAGTTGGCCCAGCCAAGCAGGTCAGTCCTGTCAACGAAAGCTTCAAGGCTGATGTTCGTGGCCTGCACCCACTGGCGTATGGCCTCTCGCTCACGGTTCTTCTGAACCACGGGCGGCTCTATGACGGCTATGACGTGGCCCAGGCCTCCGTCCAGAGCGGGCGACAAATCAATGCCCGTCTCCGTCAGCTCGTCAGGCTTTGACGTGATGTTGACGAGCTTCGAGAAGACCTGACGGCCCGGCATCGCGGGCTTGCGCTTGGGGTCTGTGTTGTAGTTATTGACGCCCCGCATGTACTCCAGAAACTTGTTCCAGTCCGCAGGGCTAACGCTGTAGAGCGTCACCCTCACACTGCTGTAGTTGACCGTGTAGATGGGGAGGCGCGGCGGCCCGTTCGGGTCTAGCACGCCGAACATGTCACCGCTGGAGTAGAGCATCTGCGGCGCGCGGCCCACGTTGAAGGTGAAGGTGTTGTTGCCCTGAAGCTGCTGGCCGAAGCTGTCCTTGATGGAGCGGTCAATCGTCACCCTGTAAAGAGTGCGCCCCTTCTTCACGCCTGTTATCGTCAGGTAGTTGCCATACAGAGCAGTCTTCATCCCTTCAATCTGCGGCTCTACGCGAATCTTAGAGCTATCTAAAGAGGCTTCGTCCACGGGATTGCTGAACTCTATGCTCCACTGGTCAAAGGGCGAGCACTCGCGCCCGTAGCCGCACTGGGATTTGACGGCGCGGAAAATTCCGTAAGTGCGGAATGTGAAGCTCTGCTGGCCAGGTGTCGTGCGAGGGCCTTCCGCGGAAGGCGTGCCCGGCCCTATGAGCACGTTTATGGCTGTGTCGCCGGGCAAGGCGTTGCCGACAGCGCCGCTTCCGTCAACTGCGCGGAAGACGAGCCAGCGTCCCTGCTCAGCGCTCTTGACGAGCTGCCTGACGGTCGCGTCCCGTTCTATCTCTTCGGGCGTGGCAAGGCGCGCGGCGAGCGTCGCGCCTCCCGCCATTATCTTTATAGTCCTCAAGACAGCCGCAGGGTCTATGCGCTGGTCGAACTCGACGAACATCAGCGAGTCGCGCGTGACACTCGTCCCGCCCGGATGCGAGCGCTTCATCTGCGGAGGCGGCGTCGCGAACTTCCAAGACTTCGCGGCCGCGAGCGTGAGCCCCATAGCGTCCTTAGTCCCGGCTGGAACCGTCACGGTGTACTCGGTCGCCATTGGAAAGCGGCCTTCCGGCACGAAGAGCAGCGTCTTGGTTCCTACCCAGCGCCAGCGTCCCGGCGGCTGCGGACTGAGGCGCACGGGCACGACTTCCGCGGCCTCGTCCTGAGAGGTCACGGCGACCATAGGCTGCGAGAAGGTGACGCTTAGCTGCGGAGCGAGCGGGACTTCGCCTTCGGGGGCAAAGCGAAGGACTTCCAGGGGCGCTGATGAAGTCGAAGTCTCTGATCCCGGTCTATCTTCCGAAGCCGGAAAAGAGACGTTGATGGTCTTGCCCGTGCGAGGCGGAGGAAGCGACTTGTCGCGTAGGGCGAAGTCCTGCTCGTCAGTGGCTTCGGCCTTCACGGCAGGCAGCCGCTTCAATATGCTCTGGACTTCCGAGTCGGAGATTTTAGTGGTCGCGGGCGTGGCCGCTGCCTGCGGCTTTTCCACCTGCTCCACGCCCTCGCTCAGGCGAAAGCGCAGGCCCTTTGGCCCTTTGTCCGTGTCCGACTGGGCGGCGGAAAAACTTACGCCTTCGGCACGAGCGAGCGGGCCGGTGAGAATAGAGAAGAGCAACAGACAAGCTACAAGAGATTTGAGACGAAGCATTCTAGGGTTCCACTCCTGATAATTTCGGGAGAATATAATTTCACACCTGAGAGAGACGGCACGCTGAAGACACTCTGTACAGTTGTGCCTCCATCATGCCATAAAGTGAACGCCCGCGAACAAATTTTCTTGCGTCTCTGTAATAGCTCAAATTAACAGGGATAGACAGGATTCACAGGATAAAAGAAGAGCTATTCTCTTTTCTTTATCCTGTCTATCCTGTCCATCCCTGTTTGAATCCGCCTTGCCTTATCGCTTGCGGCTGACGTGCGGGTTTCCTTTAATCCAGAATCGCCAGGGACGGTCTACGAACTCTTCCGCGTAATCAATGCCTATGCGCGGGCCGGAGGCGATTTCGTCATCCATCACCACGCGTCCCGCATCCTCTATCCAGAGTCGCTCGCCGCGCAAGTCTTCGCCGTTGTAGCTGCGGTCTATACTAAACGCCACGGTCAGCTTGCCCGGCCCGCTCGCAAGCTCCGTATCCTTTCTGCCCGGCCTTCTCTCGCGCATCAGCTCAAGCCCCTCTTCCGGCTCCGCCGCCCGAATGAGTATGGCGTGCGGCACGTCCCTACGGTTCGCCACCACGTTGAGCTGGTAATACATGCCGTAGATGAAGTAGACGTAGGCCACGCCGCCCGCGCCGAACATGACTTCCGTGCGAGCGGTGCGGCGGTTGTTGTAGGAATGAGCGCCCTTGTCTTCAGGCCCCATGTAGGCTTCCGTCTCGACTATGATGCCCGAGACGCGCTTGCCTTGCCTGCCGGAAGGCACCACGAGCCGCTTCCCCAGAAGCTCGCGCGCGACCGTTAACGTGTCGCCGCGCCTGTAGAACTCAAGAGTAAGTTTCCTGCCTTTAACCATAAAAGACTCTCTGGTGTTAACACGACTGGCCTGTGTTTTTTACGACTTCTGAGTATACTTGATGACTATGAGCGAACAGAGTCTTCAGGAAAGGTACGCGCCGCACAACGCTTGTTTCGGCTGCGGCCCGGCCAACGAGCGCGGCCTTCACATACGCAGCTTCCCGCAGGGCGACGAAGTCGTGGCCGAGTGGCGTGCCGAAAGCTTCTACGAGGCTTTTCCGGGCATGCTCAACGGCGGCATCATAGGCGCGCTGCTCGACTGTCACTCCAACTGGGCTGCGGCCTGGCACCTGATGAAGCAGAACAATCTTTCCACTCCGCCCTGCACCGTCACGGCGGACTACCAGATACGGCTTCTGCGCCCGACGCCGACCGACGATGTCATAGAGCTTAAGGCGCGCGTCGTCGAATCAACAAATGATAGAGCGATAGTCGAAGCCGAGCTGGTGACGAAAGGGAAAGTCTGCGCGACGTGTCGCGGCACGTTCGTAGCCGTCAAGCCCGGCCACCCGGCCTATCATCGCTGGTAGCTTTTCTTTCATGCCGAAGAGAGCGTCGCGGAGCTTTCATCATGATGACGGAAGATGTCAGGGTGCTGCGCTTACCCGAGATGATTTCGCGCCAGAAGGGCAGTCCCGTCAGGCGCGTCATACACGCCATCATCAGCATAGCCCTGCGCCTCTTCTTCCGCCGCATAGAGACCTCTAACTCCGACCGTGTGCCCATGACCGGGCCTCTCATCTTCGTGCTCAATCATCCGAACGGGTTGATTGACCCCGCGATGGTCTTCTGCGCCCTGCCGCGAAGAGTCTCCTTCCTTGCAAAGTCAACGCTCTTTCGATTGCCTATCTTAGGCTACCTGATGAGGGTGCTGGAATCGCTGCCCGTCTACCGCCGCATAGACAAGGGCGAGGATGTTTCGCAGAACCTTCGCACCTTCGAAGCCTGCCACGAGCTATTGAGGCGCGGCCGCTGCATAGCTCTCTTCCCGGAAGGCATCTCGCACAGCAAGACAGAGCTTCAGCCCGTCAAGACCGGCGCGGCCCGCATAGCTCTAGGCGCTCTTTCATCCAAAGGCGCAGAGGACGCTCTCGACACTCTTCGCATACAGCCCGTGGGTCTCTATTACACTTCGCCCACGACCTTTCGCAGCGAAGCCCTGCTGCGCTTCGGCGACAGCTTCGAGGTCGAGTCGGTCGAGCCTGACGAAACGGGCCAGCCTCCACGCGCGGCCGTCAAAGAGCTATCGAAGCGTATAGAAGATGCCCTGCGCGAAGTCACGCTGAACGTGGAATCGAGAGAGGCGCTCGAAGAGGTGACAAAGGCCGAGCAGCTTTTCTCGTCCATCTACGAGAGCCTCAACGTGCGCCAGTCTCTAACGGTCTCCTTCAATCGTCTGCGGGAGTTGGCCGAATGGCGTCGGCGCACAAAAGGGACGACGCTCGCCCCGCGCGTAGAGCAATTGAGGACGCGCATACTGAGCTACGAAGAGGAGCTGAGCCGGATAGGCATCACGCCGGAAAACCTCTCGCTCGCGGCCCACTCGGGCTGGTACGTCTTCCAGCATTTCCTGCTTCGCACAATCCTGCTGGCGCTCCTGTTCCCGCTCGCTCTGGTCGGGGCCGTCCTGCACTTTCCAGCATACATGGTCTGCGACGTGGCCTCGCGCATCTACACGCGGCACGGCGCGGACGACTCTGCCTCGACCGTGAAAATTCTGGTGGCGATTCTCTTCATGCCTCTGACCTGGATGGTCGCGGCGGGCGCTAGTTATTACCTGTGGGGCTGGCGCGCGGCGCTCCTGGCCTTTCCTCTCTCAATCATCGCGGGCTACGTGGCCATGCGCTCAATGGAAGAGATGTACGACATGCGCGGCTGGTTCAAGGCCATCTTTATACTGCTCAGGCACAGGGGTCTTTACCTGCGGTTGTTGATAGAGCGCAAGTCGCTGCACGCGGAGATGGAGCAGATTGCCGAGAGCGAAGAGGTCTACACGGGCGTGGAAGCCAAAGAGCAATAAAGCAATTAACAGGGATGGACAGGATGTACAGGATAAAGAAGAAATGCTTTCTCTTTCATCCTGTCTATCCTGTCCATCCCTGTTAATTCCCTCCCTTCGTTGCGTTGATGAAGTCTGCAAGGAGGCCGTAGGCTGTGCTTTTGAGGTTGGGGCTGTGGGCCATCATAGTCAGGCCGGGCAGCACGTCCAACTCGAAGTGAATCATCAGCGACGTGCCGCCAGCCATCGCGAGCGGGTCGCCGGGTGAAAGCTGTTCAGGACGCACGCTCGCTTTCACATTGCCATTTGAAATTTCGGCGCGAGAGACGAGCTTAATGGGATGCCCGGAGGCGCGTGCTTCCTGCGCCTGCTTTGAATCCAGATTCCGTATCCCTTCCCTCTCTATCTGTTCAAGCTTTAACGGCGAGCGCATCAGCACTCGCGCAAGGGCGCACACCTTCACGGCTGCGTCCCAACCGTCCACGTCATACGCCGGGTCTGTCTCCGCGATGCCCAGTTCCTGAGCGCGACGGACGCCCTCTTCAAACGAAGCGCCGCGCTCCATCTCTTCAATGATGACGCTGGTGGTGGAATTGAGCACGGCGCGAAACCCTCGGACGCTCGCAGCGGGCAGGCACTCTCTGAACATGGAGAAGACCGGGAGACAGTCTGCCACGGTCGCCTCGAACATGAAGCGCCGCCCCTGTCTTACGGCCAGCGCTTCCAGCTCTTCAAAGGCGTGAACCACCGGCCCCTTGTTGGCCGTCATGACGTGCGCGCCGTGCAGAAGCCCCGCGCGCATGTGCTCTATGCCTGGCTGGCCCGTGAAAGGATTAAGCGACGTGGTTTCAAACAGCACGTCCGCACGCGCCGCCTCAAGCCACTCTACGGCATCCTTGAGCGGCGGCGAGCTGCTCAGGATGGCCCGGCCCGTCAGGAGCGCTTCCACGTCAAAGCCGCTGCGGCTTGCGAGCCAGCCCATGCGGCGCGCGGCGACGCCGGTAATTCGCCACTCTATGCCGTAACGCTCGCGCAGCTCTTCGCGCTTTTCCAGCAGTAGCCGCACGAGCGCTTTGCCTACGTTACCGAATCCCAGAAAGCAAAGATTGTAAGTTTTCATCCCTTTTCAGCCCATAAATCTGCAAATTCTTTTCTGTTTCATCCGTGAAAAACTGTTGCACAACCGCGTTTCATGTGTTAAAGTGCCTGCGATTTAAGAAGGAGAGCGGCTCGCCCCCTTTAAAGCATGAGTCGTTGATTTTGTAAATGTCCGGCCACTGCCGGAACTCTACACTGATGAGGTAAAGATGATGGAGAAAACCAGCAGACCTAAAGTCAATCCGCTCAGTCGTCGTCCTCGCCAGCAGCGGCTTGTGATGGCTGTACGCGGCGCGGCGGGCGCGGGCAAAAGCAGTTTTATGCGAAGCATGGCGGATGCCGGGCTAGGGCGTCTTTGCGTCTTCGACACAGAGCGCAAGACGAGGCTCCTGAAGGGCGTCGGCATTGACTTCGACGGCCTTGAGATAGAGCACCCTGACGAGTTGCCGGAATTTATTGAATGGGCGCTTTCAGGCGACGGGCGAGAGCAGAACTACGGCTGCTTCGCGCTGGATTCCTGGGCCGCGTACTTTTCCGCCAAGCACGCCGAGATGATTGCCGCCGTACGCGAGCGCACGGGCGACCCCCTGGCACAGCCCACAGCGGAAGAGCTTGCGGCAGACCAGATGGTCTTGCAGGGAGTGCTGCGCCGCCTCTGCATAGAGAGCGGAAAGAGTGTCGTCATCACAGACCAGATTCCCGCCAAGGGCAAGGAAGAGCGCGAGGCCAACGAGGTCGGCATGGTTCTTTTGAGCACCACCTCCGGCCTTGAGTACTTCGTGGACGTGCTGGTTGAGGTTTCCATGCAGGAGCGCGACGGCGAGATAGTGCGCGTCTTTCAGGTAGTCAAATCGAACAGCCCCGCCTTCGAGCAAGGCTTCGAGATGACGGGACAGGTCACCTTCAAAGACTTCCTTGACCACATGAAGCGCGAGCACGGCCACGACGTTGAGCGCGAGGCCGAGAAGATGCCGATTGTGCCCGAGACGATTGAAGAGAAGCCGCAGCCTCTGACGCTCGTCACGCAGCAGATGACCGTTCAGGACTTAATCAATAAGGCCGAGAAGCTGGGCTTCAAGCAGTCAGACCTTGTGACGGGAGCGAAGGTCTATCACAACCAGCCGAACATTCATCACCTGACGGCTGAGCAGATAGCAGACCTTGACCGCCGCATGACGGCCCGCGCCGAAAAGCTGCGCGCAGCACAGGGCGACACCGAAAGCGCTCAGAGCAAGCAGGCCGCCGCGCCAAAGGCCCAGCCGGTTCGCAACCTCAAAAGAGCGTAAACAAAATGCAGAAGGCAGAGTGCAGAATGATGAATTAAAGAGATTCTTTCTTTTCATTCATCATTCTGCACTCTGCCTTCTGCCTTGCTTTTTGAAACTTTCCTCTATTCCTTCCCGTAGAAGCTCACAAAATCGAGGCTCGCCTTGATATAAATCCCATTTTTCAGGAGATTGTTTATGAAGCGCAACTTTGTGATGGCGGGCGTCGCGGCTCTGGTCTTTGCACTGAGCCTGATAGGGGCCTCTGCCAAGGCGGATTTCAGCGGCACCTGGACGCTGGACAAGAGCAAGAGCGAAGGGCTTCCTGCGGCTCTTAAAGACCAGGTTCTGGTCGTCAAGCAGGAGGGCGACAAGCTAACCATAGATAACCAGCTGACGACGGAAGCGGGCGATCAGCACTCAACGGACATCTACTCGCTGGACGGCAAGCCTGCGGACTTCACACAGAAGGGGCCGGGCGGGGCCGAAGGCAAGGGCAAGAGAACCGCCAAGTGGACGGCGGACGGCAACGGCGCGGACATCAAGGAAGAGGTGACTTACGAGACGCCGCAAGGTGCCATCGCCGTTGACATAGAGCGCAAGTGGATGCTCTCGGCCGACGGAAAGACTCTCACCATAGACATGAGCATATCCTCTGCCATGGGCAGCCAGCAGATGAAGCGCGTCTTCGTCAAAAAGACCTAGCACCGTCTTTTAGAAGCGGATTCAAACAGGATGGACAGGATAAGCAGGATAAAGAAGAAGCAAGCTCTTCTCTTTTATCCTGTCTATCCTGTCCATCCCTGTTAATTGCTTTCTACTTCTCTCCGCGCACGGCTTTCAATTCCGAGATAAAGTCGCCAACGGCATCGTCTGCGAACTTGCCGCTGCTGCGTGTCTTCCAGAGGATGCGCGGCGAAGGCTTCTGGTTGAGTATGACGAACAGCTCGCCGTAGGCGTAGGGCGTCCCCAAAGGTCTGCGTATCTCCAGCACGTTGAAGAAGAGTATGAAGTCTGCGTCCGTGAGGCTGCGAGCGCCCGAGATGCTCCCGTGCTCTTTCATGTACTTGTTGAGCCTTCTGGCAATCAGGTTGAACGTGCGCGGGAAGGTCGTGCGGTGGCTTCCCTCCCTGTAGACCTCCGAGATGATGGACGCGTCAGCGCCGCTCGCATCCACTAACGCGCCGCGCCGCACAACCAGCCACACCTTGGGCTTGTTTCTCAGCTCCGCGAGAGAGCCCGTGTAGGACTCTTGCTCATGAGAGGATAAAGGCGCGGCGCAGCCCGCGACGATGAGAAGCAACGTGATGAGTCTGAGACTGACGTGCATGAGCATTCTCTCCCGTCTCAATATAGCCAATTTTTGAGAGACGGAACAATTCCCCGCGAGCAGGCGTCTAAGGATAAACCGAACCCCGAGCAGGAGGGCACAGTATGGCAGGCACGCTTGAGAGAAAGAGTGTTGACGAAGGCGCTCAGTTGCGTCGTGACCTGAGGGTAAGCCTGTGCCTGCTGGCTCTCCTGCTAGTCTTCGTGCTGTCGGGGCTCGCGTGGGACGGCAACTGGCAAAAGCTGCTGCGCGTGTTGATAGGGTTTTCGGCTTACGTCCTTGCGCTGCTCTCCGCGATTGGCATCTATGGCCTCATGACAAAGCGGCGGGCGTCTCTTCCCTTCGCGGCCTTCGCGCTCGCGGGAGCGGCGGCCGAAATCAGCTCCGGCTGGCTCCGCCCCACTGCCCGGACGGCAGTTGATTTAACCACGGCCCTCGCCGCAGCCATCCTCATAGGCGGCGCGCACTGGCTGGCGCTTCGCTCGTGGCGTCCCCTGCGCGAAAGGATTGCAAAGGCGAAACACGAAGCTACAGGTCAGTACCGCCTG
>DATELK010000086.1:0-105475 GCA_035276685.1 Pyrinomonadaceae bacterium
CATGACGCCGCTTCTTAGCTCGTCGTAGAATTCCGCGCCGAACTCCGGCACGGCGAAGCCTTGGAGCCTCTCACGGCTCGCCTCAAACTCTTCCAAGAGCGTGAGGCAGTGGCCGCAGCTAGAGAGATGAGCGACGACACCGGCGCTCTCTCGCCCCGACAAATCGCCGCCGACGTAAAGCGGTATAAGCTTTTCAATCTTCGTGCAGTTCATACTACTTATCTTCCCCTTGCTTTGAGAAAACGCTCGCAGTAGCGCTTTATCTTCGTGCGCCCGGACGATATTTGAGAGCGAACCGTGGCCGCTCGTGTGCCCATAATGCGCGCGACCTCTTCCGTCGAGAACCCTTCCATGTCGCGCAGCACCAGCGCGCTACGCTCCTTTTCCGAGAGCGAGGAGAGCGCGCGTGCGACTATGACGCGTTCCTGAGCCTCTATGGCGAGCGCTTCCGTGTTGTCCGGCGCTTCTATAGTCTCAAGCAATCCTTCCTCCAAATCGGCCTCGTAAGCGATGAAGGCGCGGCCACCCGGCGAGCGCTTGCGCGAGATGTCCCGGCAGACGTTGACCGTGATGCGATAGAGCCAGCCGAAGAAATTCTGGTCTTCCCTGAACGTCCCAAGGTACTTGTAGGCTCTCAGGAAAACTTCCTGCGCGGCGTCGCGCGCGTCCTCTCGGTCGCCGAGGATGCGCCAGGCGGTCGCCACTACTCGCCTTTCAGAGCAGAGCATTATCTGCTCAAAGGCAGAGGTGTCGCCCTCTCGCGCACGCTCAATGAGCGGCGCAAGATACGGTTCTTTACCCTCCGGCGCGCGTGTGCCCGGGTTAAGCTTTTCCGTCATGAGAGCGATTTCAGCGACCCCGTTTGTCATCTCTCTTTTGAGCGCTTCGTCCAAGAGCCTCCTGCCACTTATTAATACTCCGCAAGAGGGCAAAGCGTTGAGAAATATTTTCCGGCCCGCTGCCCCGACATACCGCCTCCAGCCAAATTTTTATATGGCAATAGTCTTATCCTTACAATATAATCCGGCCGTAGTCCTAAAGGGGGGCGCTCGCCGAGCCCATTCAATCAGGCATCTCCCGACTCTTGGCCTGAATTGACGTGCGAGCGAGGTAATCAAATATCCAAGGGGTTATGGTGTAGGGATGAGCCTGACGGGTGGCCGCTTCAATCAGGTTCATGCCGAACGCTCGCGCGACACAAGAACCCTTTTGGCTCTCGAATCAAAAGCGCAGTGACTACGCCACAATTGCGCGCATCCCGACCAGGCTTGTAAGCGGCCAGCTCAAATAAGCAGAAACAGACTTGCCGGAGAAATGCCCGTAAAGCTCCCGCGAGTGTGAACTGTTTCCTGTTGTGCCCAGACTTTTGAGGATAATTGATGCTTGCCGATAATCGTCTTTCAGCGTTGACCCACGACGCTTCGAACAGAGCTTTATTAGAACATCTACAATCACAGACGTTCCCGGCCAACGAATCCTTTTTCAACGAGCAGAAAGACCTGCGCAGCTATGCCGCTTTAATCTACCGCCGCAAGTGGATGATTGTCAGCATAGTCCTGATTGTCACTACCCTTGTCGCCGTCTACATGTATCGCCTGCCCTCGCTCTACCAGGCGGAGACGACGATTCGCATCGAGCAGAAGAGCGAGAGCTTTCTGCGCGCCAAGGACATAGTCATCAACACGGCGAACGACCCGGCCTACTGGCGCACGCAGCTAAGGCTGCTTGAGAACCCGATGCTTGCGCGCCGAGTCATACTCGCTCTGGACCTGCATCACAACTCGTCCTTTCTCTCTCAGCGCGCCCGCACCAGTCTTATGCCTTCGCTTGAGAGCCTGTCGCTGCGGCGCAAGACACAGCAGGCGTCCGCCGAGAGCGACCAGCCCGACATCCCGGCCGGGGCAAGCGCCGAAGCCTTAACGGACGAGCAGCGAGCGGCGCTTGCGCCTTACGTCAGCACCTTTCTTGCTAATCTCTCTATTGAGCCTGTGGCCGAAACCAATCTGGTGAAAATCCACTTCACGCACGCGAGCCCGGAAATCGCCATGAAGGTCACGGACACTCTGGCAGAGCTTTTTATCCTCGACGATGTTAAGTGGGCGAACGAGGGGCTCGATAACGCCTCGTCGCAGCTCGCCTCGCAGATAGCAGACCTTCAGATGACAATCAAGCAGCAGGAGGAAGAGCGGCTCAACTACATAAAGAATCACAACCTGCCGCTCGGCCAGACGAAGGGAGAGAATCTCACGGGCGTTCGCCTTGACACCTTAAGCGGCCAACTGCTCGCCGCCGAGAACGAGCGCAAGATTCTGGAGGCCGCTTACGATTCGGCCATCAGGACTCTCGACGTAGAAGTCATTCCGGAGGTGCAGGCGGACAAGGGCATACAGGAGATGAAGGGAAGGCTGCGCGCTCTTGAGCAGCGCCGCGCCGCTCTTTCCGTGAAGTACACGTCCGAATGGCACGAGGTCAGGGAGATAGAGCAGGAGATAAACCAGCTCAAGGGCGAGATTGCGAGAACGTCGAGGGGCGTCGTTGCGTCCTTGAAGTCAAGGTTTGAGACGGCCCTCGCGCGCGAGATAGGACTCAGGCAAGCTTATTACGGTGAATTGGGAGCGGCCAATCGACAGAGTCAGGCCGAGATAGAGCTTGGCAGTCTGAACCAGAAGATAGAGACCAACAAGCAGCTCTACACCGCTCTCTTTCAGCGGCAGCAGGAGCTTCAGATAGACCAGAGCGACAGGAAGAGCAACGTCGCCATCTCCACGCGAAGCGAGAAGCCCACCGCTCCGGTCGCGCCGCAGCGCGCTCGCAGCATCATCATAGCCTTCTTCCTCTCGCTCTTTGCCGGAACGGCGCTGGCCGTACTGCTGCATCAGTTCGACGACTCAATCAAGAGCGTGGACGAGCTTGTGGCCTACACGAACTTGCCGAACCTTGCCCTGATACCTTCTATGACGGGGCAGAAGACTGTAGGCGGCAAAGGACTCGCGCCCTTCGGCAGGCGCAAAGAGCTGCCTTCGGCGGAGCTTTTGGAGAACGCGCGCTCGCCGGTGGCCGAAGCCTTCAGGCACTTGAGAACCTCTCTTCTTTTTTCTTCCGGCGTGAGCGCGCCGCGCAGCATCCTCGTCACTTCGGGACAGGCTTTAGAAGGCAAGACGACCGTGGCCTTTAACACGGCCATCGCGCTGGCGCAGACGGGAGCGAGCGTGCTCCTGGTGGATTGCGACCTGCGCCGCCCGAGCGTGCAGAAGCACATAGGCGCTGAGATAGAGCCGGGACTGACGGATTATCTGGCCGGAGAGGTTAAGCTCGACGCGGCCCTGCGGAACTACGCGCAGCTTCCGAGCCTGAAGATTATGACTTCCGGTTATCTTCCGGCCAACCCGGCGGAGCTATTGGGCTCGGAAGAGATGCTCTCATTTCTCTCCCGCGCCAAAGAGCGTTTCGCGCACGTCATCATAGACTCGCCGCCGTCCGTCTCTTTCGCCGACGGCGCGATTATCTCCACGCTTGTCGACGGGGTGGTGATAGTCGTACACGGCGGCAAGTCGTCGCGTGCGGTCGTGCGTCACCTGATTAACAGGCTGACGGGCGTGGGCGCACGCATCTGCGGCACGGTGCTCAACAACGTCAAGCCGCAGCCCTATGACTACTATTACAACAGCTACTACTACAGCTATCAGAGCGAGGGACAGACGCCGCGCGCTCACGCAAAGAGAAGCTCGGCCGAGAGCAGTCCCGCGCTGGACATAAGCCCCGGCCAGCTTGAGCAGGAGTTCGAGAAGTTCCAGAGATTGAGGGACGCTCTGTAAGCGAATGATTCCTATGAAACAAGCTGTGCGCGCATGGGCTCCCAGGGCCAGAAGCAAGGGGCTGGTGATAAAGAAGCTGTTGGGCGAGGTGCTGGTCTACGACCTTGAGAGCGACAAGGCGCATTGCCTGAACACGCAGGCTGCGCTCGTCTGGAATCACTGCAACGGTCGAAGGACTGTGAAGGAGATAGCGCTATCGCTTGAGCGTGCTGGCGAGCCTTTCACGGAAGAGATGGTCTGGCTTGCGCTCGGTGAGCTTGAGCGCTTCTCGCTTCTGAAGGAGCCGGTCGCGCTGCCGCGTGACGTGTCCGGCCTCTCAAGGCGCGAGCTTGTAAAGAGGCTCGGGCTCGCGGGAGCGGTATCGCTGCCAGTCATCCTGTCGATTGTCGCGCCCGAAGCGGCCTCCGCAGCAACGTGCGGCCCCGTGGGCACGGCCTGTCTGAATAACGCGCGCTGCTGTTCGGGCATCTGCATCAACAACCAGTGCGCCTGTCTGGGCCAGAACGTTGACTGCGCCTCGGACGCTCAGTGCTGCTCCAATCGCTGCGGCAGCGCGCTCAATAAGTGCCTGCCGTAAGATGGACAGCACGGCTTTCATTCTCGTCAAGCTTTCCAGCTTAAAAGCTTCAGTATATCGTCCACGGCTTCCGCAGCCTCGCCCCGTTTAACCTTCATGACAGCGGCGCTCGTCACCACGTGCCTGAGCGTCTCAAGCACGGCTTCCGGCTGACGCCTCGCCGATACGGCGTGCAACATCATGGCCAGAGCCCCCTGACCTGCGGAGAGCCTTTGAGGACGCCAACGCGCGTCCCGCTTATACTCGCTCAGTAGAACGAGCCCCACGGGCAGCGGCCGTGTCCCGCGCTCGCCGCCCAGAGACTCCACCGTATGCTTCGTCTGTCTTGCCGTTTCATGGTCGCGTAGCTGTAGCGGTCTGTGAAAGGGATGAACGCGACCGCGCGCGTCCAGCACCGCGTACTCGTCTGAGTAAAAGAGCGCGCCCGCGCGAATCAGCTCTCTCGTGAGAGTGGACTTGCCGCTAAAGCTCTTGCCGGGAATAAGTATCGCCCTGCCTTTCCAGCCGACGACGCCCGCGTGTATGAAGACGCGCCTCTGCGCTCTCTCTGCCACGTACAACTGCAAGTCGGACTCAAGCGCGTCGTAGACGTGCTCTGCGTCCTGAGAGCGCACGAGCCTCTCCAAATCCCCGTAGAGCAGGTTGAAGCGGCGCACGTTCGAGCGCGCCGCTCGGCCTCCCATGAAGACCGAATAGAGACGCTCGACCACGGAGGAGCGCGCGGGCCGCCACTCCGGCGGCAGCCTCTCTACAAGCGCGTCGAGCAGGCTCGCGTCGTTCGTGCGAATCCCTACAGACACGCCGTATGACTTGATGGAAATTCCTGCCGCCCAGCCCAGGCGGTCAATCTTCTCCATTCAAGTGCTGGGCCATTTGAATCTGGGCAATCCCGGCTGCGACACCTTTTTTGAAGTCCCTGAAAGTGAAGATAAGCAGAACCGCACGCGAGGATAAAAGATTCCGCTCGCCAACGCAAAGCCGCGCCTCACGTACTGTCTGTAGTAGATTAAAAACTAAAGAGAGGCGGTCGTCCCACGCAAGGAACACCGCCTCTCTCTTGACTTTCAAAAGCGCCGCTCTTTTAGTCCGCCACGGGCGCGACCGAGCGCACGCCTTCCGAGACTCCGTCCGAAAACTTCTTGAAGTTCTCGTTGAAGAGCCGCGCCAGGTGTCGTGCCTTCTGGTCGTAGGCGTCCTTGTCCTTCCAGGTGTTGCGCGGCGTCAGGACTTCCGTGGGAACGTCAGGGCATGAGACGGGGATGCCTACGCCGAAGATTGGGTCTGGGCGCGTCTCGACGTTTGCGAGCGAGCCGTTCAGGATGGCGCGAATCATGGCGCGCGTGTACTTAATCTCCATGCGCTTGCCTTCGCCGTAAGGGCCGCCCGACCAGCCAGTGTTGATGAGCCAGCAGTTGGCGTTGTGCTCGTTCATCTTCTGGGCCAGCAGGTCTGCGTAGACGCCCGGATGCAAAACCATGAAGGGCGCTCCGAAGCAGGCAGAGAAGGTGGCCTGCGGTTCCGTCACGCCGCGCTCCGTGCCCGCGACCTTCGCCGTGTAGCCCGAGATGAAGTGATACATGGCCTGCTCTGGCGTAAGGCGCGAGACCGGCGGCAGCACGCCGAAGGCGTCAGCCGTCAGCATGATGATGTTGCGCGGGTGGCCCGCAAACCCTTCGGGCATGATGTTCGGGATGCTCTCAAGAGGATAAGAGGCGCGCGTGTTCTCGGTCTTCGCGGCCGAGTCCAAATCAATCTCGCGCGTCTCCTCGTCATAGACGACGTTCTCAAGAATGGTGCCGAACATCTGAGTGGTGCGGTATATGTCAGGCTCGGCCGTGGGCGAAAGCCTTATGACCTTGGCGTAGCAGCCGCCCTCGAAGTTGAACACTCCGTCATTAGACCAGCCGTGCTCGTCGTCGCCCACAAGCTGCCGCTCGGGGTCTGCGCTCAGCGTGGTCTTGCCGGTGCCTGAGAGGCCGAAGAAGATGGCAACGTCACCCGCGTCGCCAACGTTGGCGGAGCAGTGCATGCTCATCACGCCGCGCTGCGGCAGCAGGTAATTGAGTATGCTAAAGATGCTCTTCTTCGTCTCGCCCGCGTAAGAGGTGCCGCCTATCAGGACAAGGCGCTGGCTGAAATCCACCAGGATGAAGGTGGCTGAGCGCGTGCCGTCACGCTCAGGGTCGGCAGTGAAGCCGGGAAAGTTTATGACGGTGAATTCCGGCTTATGCTCGCCCGCGTCCTCCACGTCGCGTATGAACATGGTGCGCGCAAACAGCGAGTGCCACGCAAGCTCGTTGATGATGCGGACGGGCAGCTGATACCTTGGGTCTGCACCGGCATAGGTGTCCTGCACGAAGATGTCCCGGTCTTTGGCGTGGGCCATCATGCGCTCCTTGAGCGCGTTGAACTTCTCCTGCGAGAAATCCTTGTTGACCTCTCCCCACCAGACCTTGTCCTCGGAGGAAGACTCTCGCACGATGGCTTTGTCTTTGGCGGCGCGGCCCGTGTGCTCGCCCGTGTCTACTATGAGAGCGCCGTGATTCGACAGGATGCCCTCGCCCCGTCGCGCTATCTCTTCGTAAAGCTCCGGCGTGTTCAGATTCCAGTAGACCGTGCGTGCATCCCTGATGCCGTAATTTTCCAGCCCATAGCTCGTGCGCTTTCGTCCTTTATCCTCCATCACTCTCTCCTCACAAAATATTAATCTTTCTCTTCGCGCTTCTGTCTGCGCTCGCGCGCCAGCTCCCTCAGCGCCACAGAGAAGTCGCGTGCGGCGCGCTCAAGACGGTCTGCACATGTTTCAAGCTCTTCCGGGTCTTCGCGCGTGCGGACGGCCAGCGTGGCCAGCGCCCCCTCAATCTGTTCGGTCAATCGTTCGGCCTTTGTTTGCGCCTCCTGCTCGGCGCGCGTCAATCTGACGGAAGAAGAATTGTTCCTTGTGCTCATCTTTATATAGGAGTATGAAATCCGGGCCGGAAATATTAAGAGACCAGAGCCGACCCCAGAAATTATTTGATTTAGCAAAGCGAGGCCGAACCCACAAAAGCTTCTGCCTCGAAGCGCATGTGCCTTAAAGTGTGTCTCGTGTAAACTAAAGTCTTACATTATTGAGAGAACTTTATCAAGCCGCCAAAGCTTAGAGTTGATGCCAAATTCAAAGTTGCACAAGCCGGAAAGCTCGATGTTTACCCGCCGGGAGTGGAAGCTGATTGAAGCGCACAGGACGCCAGGGCAGGTGCAAAGGTATCTCAGCACCGTTCCCTACAACTGGGAGAGCGAGGGCGGCACGCTGCGCTCGTTTAGAGAAGTGGTGCGGCGCAACACCGCTCACTGTCTTGAGGCGGCGCTGGCGGCTGCCGTCATACTTGAGCAGCACGATTACCCGCCGCTTCTTCTGAGCTTTGAATCGAAAGACCTGCTCGACCACGTCCTCTACGTCTTTAAGGAGCGCGGGCGGTGGGGCGCAATCGGACGCTCGCGCGACCTTGGGCTTCACGGTCGAAAGCCTCGCTTCCGCAGCCTGCGCGACCTTGCGTGGAGCTACTTCGACACCTACGTTGATTACACCGGGCGAATCCTGGGCTACGCGCTGACGAGCCTTTATGACTTAGGCGGCTACGACTGGCGATTCTCGCCGCGCAACATGTGGAAGATTGAGAATTACCTGCGCGAAGTGCCGCACACGCCTCTGCCCTCTTCGGACAAGCGGTACGAGCGGCTGCTTGCGCGCTACAAGGAGTTTCGCAAAGAGAACCCGAAGGGCCACCTGACAGACTACAAGAGCCGCCCGCACTGGATGCTCTGACAAGAACAAGAAGCGTGCGCGTGCGACTTTAGCCTGAGGCGCTTTTACTTAAGACGACGCTACTGCGACGACGCCTCGCGCCCAGAATGGTGTGCGCGATGACGGCCGTGATGATGATTGCCCCGCCCACGATTGCCCATCCGGAAGGGCGCTCGCCAAGGAAGATGAAGACCCACACGGGATTCAGCACGGGCTCTATGTAGCCCACGATTCCCGCATCCAGAGAGCGCACGCCCCGCGCCATCCCAAGGGTAAAGAAGGTGTAAGCGACTCCTATCTGAATCACCCCTAGGTAGCCGACGCTGACGGCATCGTGCCATGACATCTTTGTGATGGCGGCCAGTCCCATAGGGGCCGTGATTAAAACCAGCAGCAGGTTGCCGTAGATGACGCTCGAAGCGCGGTTGACTCTCTGCGACTGCGGGTGACGCAGGAGCAGTATGTAAAGGGCGAAGCAGACGCCGGAAGCGAGCGCCGCGATGTTGCCTTCAACGTCCTGCGGCCTGAGCTTGCCTATGAAGAAGAGCGACATCCCCGCTATGCAGGCCACGACCGTGATTAAATCGCTCGTCCTGAACTTCTCTTTATAAAAGAGCGGCTCAAGCAGCAGCACGTAAATCGGCGCGGTGTATTGCAGGAAGATGGCGTTGGCGGCCGTCGTCAATTTGGTGGCGACTACGAAGAGCAGAAGCAGCGCCGCGTAGAGCAGCGAGGTCACGATGGTTATGCCGTTTAAGCGAAAGCCCTCGCGGTAGGTGAAGAGCGCGACCGTCACCGCCGCCAGAAGCGAGCGCCCGAACGACAGCTCGTATGCAGAGAGCTGCGTCCACTTGATGAAGAGCCCGCCCGTGCTCCACAGAAGAGCCGCCGCCACGACCAGCAGAATAGGCGCGGACAGGTGGGAGCGGCTCTTCTGAGCGACGGGATTGTTCAGAGAGGAAGCGGGCAACTCTTTTTCTTAAGCGATGGATTCGGTCTCGGTCGTCTCTTCATCCTGTCCCGCGACTCCGTTGGCCTTGAGGCGTTTGCCGAAGAAGCCGTTCCACGGCGGGATGACTATGGAGACCGCTCCGCTCGCGGGCGTGATGCAGGAGAGCCTTATCAGCGGGCGCTCTTCGTCCGTGTCCGTGTAGCCGAACTCGCGCATCATGCGGCGCTCTCGCGCGCTCACGGGCGCAAGCTTTTCCGCCCCGCCGAGCACGCCTACCCAGCACGTCCCGCACGAAGCGTTGCGGCACTCAACAGGGATAGGCCCCTCTATGCGACGCGCGTCCGCGCGCTTGTAGTCGCGCTTGTCTGCGGCTGCGGCCCAGGCCATGTCCTGCCCGTCCTTGAGCTTGAAAGTCGCGCCGTCCGTGTTCTCGTCAAAGGTCACAGTCCACTCTTTATCGACCGTCTTGAGGAAGCCGAAGAGTCCCTGACTATCGTCTTTGGCGCGCGCGCTCAAGACCTGTTCGGGCGAAAGGCGCGCGTGCTTCACGTCTATGTGCAGGCGTCCCGGAGCTTCCTTGAAAGCCTGAAGCCCTGCCTGCCTTATGGTCATGAAAGCAACAGCCGTGATGCCTACGAGCAGAGACTCGTCCGCGCCTGCGCCACTCGCGGCGCGACGTGCCGCTTCGCGTATCGCGCCAGCCAGCTTAATCTCGGAAGGCTGAAAGCCTGCGGCGTAATCCTCTACGGCTCGCTTGGTCTCTGTCCAGAAGCGGTGGCCGTAAAGAAAGGTGTGCGACGAGTCTACCTGCTCCGCGAGGCGGTAGGTGCCTTGCATCAGAAGCTTGCGGGCCAGCGCCTCGCGGTCTTCCGATTGCTCAAGCGCAAGGTGCAGGCCTAGCGGATAGAAGGCGAACCAGATTTGGGTCGCGGCCCTGTCAACTTCGTGTATGTCGGGCAGCAGGCTGATGAGAGTCTCGGCCCAGTCGCTCTCGTCATGCTGATTCAGAAACGCCTCGAAAGGCGTGCGAGTTTCGACTCTAGTACTCATGGATACCTCTGGCTAAAGAATTAATGCTTAATCGAAACCAGACACTTTAACAGCAGAGGCACGCGGAAGGCAAAAGACGAAAGTATTTAACAGGGATGGACAGGATAGACAGGATAAAAGAGAAGAGCTTGCTTCTTCTTTATCCTGTCTATCCTGTCCATCCCTGTTAATTTCTTCAAAGCCGGAAGCTTTGTACACACTTTCGCCGCTTTACCTTTACCTTTTGGCTTTATAGAAGTGGCTACTTGACGAGTAAAGGGAGGGTTCATCATGCCAGAGAGCAGAGAACTGCGTATCGCGTCGCCCGCGTCCACGGATGCGAGCGCAGATTTTTCCACCGGCTCAATCTTCTTCGTCGGCACGGCAACGGTCGTGCTGCGCTATGCCGGTTTCACTATCCTGACCGACCCGAACTTTCTTCATGCGGGCGACCACGTTCACTTGGGCTACGGGCTCACGGCCCAGCGCCTGACCAACCCCGCCATGGAGATAGAGCAGTTGCCCCCGCTCGATTTTGTAGTGCTGTCTCATTATCACGGCGACCACTTCGACCGAGTGGCCGAAGAGCGTTTGAGGAAGGACGTGCCTATCCTGACCACGGAGCACGCGGCGGGAGAGCTGAAGGACAAGGGCTTTACGGAGCCCGTCGCTCTGGACACGTGGGACTCCATGACGGTGCAGAAAGGAAATGCTCGCGTGCGCGTCACCTCAATGCCGGGACGCCACGGCCCGCCCATCGTCGAGAAGTTTCTGCCGCCCGTGATGGGCAGCATGCTTGAGTTTGAAACGACCGAAGGCAGGACGGCGCTTCGTCTCTACATCACGGGCGACACGTTGGTCTTCGACGACTTGAACGAGATTCCGAAGCGTTACCCGTCGATTGACCTCGCGCTCTTTCACCTGGGCGGAACTGAGATAATGGGAATACTGCTCACGATGGACGCCGAGCAGGGCGTGGAAGCCATACGCATCATCAACCCGCGCGAAGTCATACCGATTCACTACAACGACTACGAGGTCTTCAAGTCGCCGCTGGAGGATTTCAAAAAGGCTGTGGAGGCCGCAGGCTTCGCAGACCGCGTCAGATACCTGAGCCACGGCGAGACCTACAACTTCGAAATCCCCGAAAGCCGCAGGTGAGAAACAGGTCAGAACCGCCTGCGGTAGCGGGCGGGTATTAGCTAGAGTAGAGTCAAGATGTAGCTTACAGACCCGCCCGCTATCGCAGGCGGTTCTGACCTGCTCTATGCGCGTCTCTAGTACTCTGAATGCGAAAAGCCCGGAAGAGTAATTCACCTCTTCCGGGCTTTTGATTTCGAGATAAGCTTGAGCCTAACGCGTGCTCTTGGAAGCGGGGACGCCGCCGACGCCGCTCGTCGCGGGCCGCGTGAAGTAGTCCGAGAGCGTCAGCGAAACCAGTATGGCCAGCCAGAAGAAGCCAGAGATGACGACTATCTTCGTCAACCTGGTGCTGTATCGCACGTGCATGAAGAAGAGCACCACGAGCACTGCTTTTGTGACTGCCACGGCGAGCGCTATGACGACGTTCATGCGCCCGAAGTCGTAGAGAGCCACCCAGTACGTGACGACCGTCAGCACCATCAACGCGCCGAAGATGAGGAAGTAGATTGTTTTGGATACTATGTGCTCAGACATGATTCAGACTCGATTCCTTCAGTGACCTCCGCCGACGCCGTGCGCGCCCAGCAGGTACAGCAACGGGAAAAGAAATATCCAGACGATGTCCACGAAGTGCCAGTAGAGCCCTCCCAACTCCACCGGCGAGTGATACTCGGGCGAGAAGCGACCCTTCCACGCCATAATCGTCAGGACAATGAGCATCCCTAAGCCTATGACCATGTGCAGCGCGTGCAGGCCCGTCATGGCGAAGTAGATGAAGAAGAACATCTCAACGCGGCTGGCGAAGTTCGGGTCGGGCTTCTGCTCCTGCCCTGTCTGCACGGCCTGCGGGTTCCGCTCCGTAGTCGCGTCTCTTCCGGGCTCCTGAGCGGGCGAGCCGTGCCCGGACTCTCCCCACTTGAAGGGCCTGCTCGGAAAGAGTCTGCCTGGAATCTCGTTCTTCTCGTACTTGTCGTAATACTCGAAGGCTTTGACGACGAGGAAGGCCGTGCCGAGTATCATCGTCAGTATGAGCATGACGACTATCATCATGCGCTTTCCGACCTGCGAGTAGTAGACGGCGAGCGCCATCGTCAGACTGCTGCAAATCAGCACAATCGTGTTGGCGAACCCCATCTTGACGTTGAGCGCGTTGCTGGCGGCGGCAAAGGCGTCCGCGTTGTAGGCGCGGTAGAGTATGTAGGCCATGAACATCCCGCCGAAGAACATTATTTCGGTGACGAGGAATATCCACATGCCCAGAGTGCCCGCCTCCCGCTGCTGCTCCATGTTCTCGAAATGGTGCTGCAACGCCGCGTGAGCCGACGCCGGGTGCCCTGTGGTCGTATGCACTGCTTCAGCCAATTTTCCGTTCTCCCGTGAAAAGGCAATGCAGAAGTCAGAATGCAGAATGATGAATTAATTTTGCATTCTGCACTCTGCGTTCATCATTCCTTATTAGTCCGTAGGTAAAATCTTGTTCACGACTACCTTCTCTTCCCTGGGGCGATACTCGTATGGCTCCCAGGTGACGATAGGTGTCTCTTCAAAGTTCTCTGTCGGCGGAGGGCTGCTGGTCTGCCACTCAAGGCCGGTCGCCCCCCACGGATTAGCCGGCGCGTACTTGCCGTAGCGCATAGACCACGGCAGGTAAATCATGGGCAGCAAGTAACCAGCGCCGAGTATGCTCGCGCCAGCCGTGCTGAAGACGTTGAGCATCTGCCAGATGGGGTCGTCCGGGTACGCGGCATAGCGGCGCGGCATACCCATGTAGCCCAGTATGAACTGCGGGAAGAAGGTCAGGTTAAAGCCCACGAAGATAATCAGGGCTGACAGACGCGCCCATCCTTCCGGGTACATGCGCCCCGTCAGCTTCGGCCACCAGTAGTGCAGCCCGCCGAGGTAGGCCATCACGGTGCCTCCGACCATCACGTAATGAAAGTGCGCGACGACGAAGTAGGTGTCGTGGACGTGAATGTCCAGGCCGATTGCGGCCAGAAAGAGACCCGTCGTGCCGCCTATCAGGAAGAAGCCTATGAAGCCCAGGGCGTAGAGCATGGGCGTGTCGTACGAGATAGAGCCACGATAGAGCGTGGCCGTCCAGTTAAAGACCTTGATGGCCGAAGGGATGGCCACGAAGTAAGAGAGGAACGAGAAGATGAGCGAGCCGTAGATGCTCTGCCCGCTAGTGAACATGTGATGGCCCCAGACTAGGAAGCCGTAGATGGCTATGCCCAGAGAGGCGAAGGCCACGAACTTGTAGCCAAATATATTCTTGCGCGAGAAGGCGGCAATCAACTCGGAGATAACGCCCATCCCCGGCAGCAGCATGATGTAGACGGCCGGGTGCGAGTAGAACCAGAAAAGGTGCTGGAACAGTATGGGGTCGCCGCCGATGGCCGGGTCGAAGATGCCTACACGAAAGACGCGCTCAAGGCCTACGAGCAGAATGGTGACGGCGATGACCGGCGTGCCCAAGACCATGATAAGGCTCGTCGCGTAGTGTGACCAGATAAAGAGCGGCAGGCGATACCAGGTCATCCCCGGCGCTCTCATAGTGTGAATCGTGACGATGAAATTCAGGCCCGTCAGAATCGAAGAGAAGCCGGTGATGAAGACGCCTATGGCGGCCGCCATGACGTACGAGTTCGAGTAGGTGGAGCTATAGGGCGTGTAGAAAGTCCAGCCCGTGTCAACGCCCCCTGCGACCACGGCGTAAAGGATAAAGGCCGCGCCGACGACCAGTATGTACCAGCTTAAAAGATTGATTTTCGGAAACGCCAAATCCTTCGCCCCTATCATAATCGGGACAAGGAAGTTTCCGAGCGTGGCGGGCACACTGGGAATCAGGAACAGGAAGACCATCACCACGCCGTGCATGGTGAAGAACTTGTTGTAAGTTTCCGGCTGAACCAAATCCGAGTGCGGCGTCAGAAGCTCAAGCCTAATCATGACCGCGAACGCACCGCCCAGAAAGAAGAAGAAGGTGATGGTTATCAGGTACAGGATGGCTATGCGCTTGTGGTCTTTGGTCAGAAGCCAGGACTTAATGGAGTAAGCGCGGTTGATGTAGTTGTCTTTCGGCGGTACGACCGCCACTCCGTCATCTATTCTCGCTGCGTCTATCATTGCTGTCTATTTCCTTGTCTGGCCGGTGTCCCTGTCTGATTAGCGCCAGCACCCGTGCTCGTCGTGTTAGAGTTCGGAGCGCCGCCACGATTCGCCTGCGAAGCCGTAGTAGGCACGCTGGTCGGGCGAGCGTTAGACTGCGCGGGCGTGTTGATTGAGCCCTGCTGTTGTTGCCCGCCTTGCGCCCCGAGCGACTTGATATAAGCTATTAATTGTAGAAGCTGTTCTTCCGAGACCTGTCCCTGGAAGGTCGGCATGATGGGCTGAAAGCCCGCGACTGTTTTAGCGTTCGGGTTCAGGATTGATTCCCGCAGGTATGATTCGTCGGCCACAAGCGTCTGCCCGTTCTGTAGCTGAACGCTCTTTCCGAAGATGCCGTCGAGCACAGGCCCACGGCCCTGCGCGTCCGAGCGGTGGCAGGTGTTGCAGGCCAAATCCTGAAAGACCTTCTGTCCCTGAGAGGCCAGAGAGCCTTCGGCCGCGCCTCCCGAAAGCCACGCCTCGTACTCCGAAGGCTCCATCACGTAAACGGTGCCAATCATGCCCGAGTGGTTCGTGCCGCAATACTCGGCGCAGAAGATGTGATACTTGCCCGGCTTGGTGGCCTTGAACCACATGGTCGTGTAGCGGCCCGGCACCACGTCCTGCTTGATGCGAAAGTCCGGTATGTAGAAGCTGTGCAGCACGTCTTCGGTCGTCATCGTGAGCCGTATGCTGGTGTTGACGGGCACGTGCAGCTCGTTAATCTCGCGGTTTCCTTCCGGGTGCTGAATCTTCCACATCCACTGCTTGCCCACGACGTAGATGTCCATCGTGTCTCGCGGCGGCCGCGCCATAGTGAAATAGACGTAGGCTCCGCCGACGAACATCAGCATGGCTATGCCGAAGGGAATCACCGTCCAGGTAATCTCCAGCTTGTTGGAGCCTTCAATCGGGCGGGGCACTTCGTCCGGCGAGCGGCGGCGGTACTTTATGAAGAAGTAGAAGATGAAGGCCACCACCAGCACGGAGAAGAAGACGCTGACGGCCGTGATAAAGAAGAAGAGCCCGTCAACCTTGTCTGCGACCGTAGACGCCTGGTCAGGGAAGAGCGGAAAATTGCGTATGAGTGATAAAGAGTTCACTGTGAAAACTTATGCCTCCCTCAATGCTCTCTGACGCCCTGCCTCGCGCCGCTTCAAAACGAATATCAGCAGCGCCAGCCCGAAGAAGGTGGCGAAGCCCAGAATCCGAATAGCATTCATGATGGCGAAGCCGTACTTTCCGGTCTGCGGGTCGTAGTGAAAACAGTAGAGAAGAATCTGGTCTACGGGCGAGCCAATCTTGTTATTAGAAGCTTCGACCAGCCCCAGTTGCATGTCTCTGGGCGCGTACTCTATGCCGTAGAAGTAGCGCGAAACTTTTCCTTCAGGCGTCAGAATCATGATGCCCGAAGCGTGCGCGAACTGCTTGGTCTCTTCGTCCCATGCGAAGTGAAACCCTACCGAGTCGGTTAAAGCCTGAATCGAGGATTCGGAGCCGGTCAGGAAGTGCCAGCCTGCGCCCGCGCCCTCTCGCCCGTAGCGAGCAAGGTAAGCGTCCTTCTTCTGCTTTGCCAGGTCTGCCTTTTCGCGCGGGTCGAAGCTGACGGTCACGACCTCGAAGTCGCGGCCCACGTCGAACTTCAAAGCCTTGAGGCTTCCGGTCAATCCGTTCAGCACCTGCGTGCAGAGCATCGGGCAGTCGTAATAAACCAGCGACAGCACCACAGGCTTCTTGCCGAAGTACTGGCCTAGGCGCACCTCCTGGCCGCTCTCGTCCGTGAAGACCAAATCGAGCGGCACCTGATTGTTGAGCCTCTGGTCAATTCCCACCTGCCTGAGCGGCGCGGGCAGGTTCTCTTTCGGAGCATCCGAGGGCTGGACTATCTTCGGCTCGCGCATTTTGGGGAGCGGGTCAGGCGCGGTCGCGCCTCCCTGCGCCAGAGCCAGCGTAGAGAAAACTGATAAGCAGAGGATGGCGAGGAGCAGGCGGCGGGCGTGACTTAGCCCGCGCACGCTTACCTGCGCTCTTCTGCTTTCGGGTCTATTCATAATGGGTACTGCTACGACTTTCATGGTTGTCTGCGCTCGCTCTGCCGCCCCGAGCTTGAGTCGGAAGGCTGGGCGGGAGCGGGCGTCTGCTTTGTCTGCGTCTGGCCCTGCTGCTGTTGTTGCTGCTGGCCTCCGCTCTGCGTCGCGCTCACGGGCTTGATGCCTTCGCGCGCGACCTGTTTTATAGCTTCTTCAATAGGGATGCGTGCAATCTTCTGGTCGGGGTCGACTATGCCGTAGCTTTCAAGCTCGGTCTGCCACTTGCGGCGCACCACCTTCAACTCTGCCTGCGGCTCTTTAAGCTCAAGATTCTCGCCCTCTACCTTGTAGCCGGGCGCGGCCTGCAATCTTGGCTCGGGCGGATAACGCTCTTCCGTCGTGCGCGCCATCACGGGACGCTCGCCCTCTGCCGTGCGCGCCATTGCCTCGAAGACGTTATACATTCCTCTGAGCAGCAGGAGCGCCACCACTATGAGCCCTGCCAGAAACAGCACGAACCAGAGTATGCCGCGCGTGTTGACATCGCTGACCTCGTGCGTGATGTCAGGGTTCCTGATGTCGGAAGCGTCCGGCGTTTCGTGTATACGAGGGTCGTGTCCTCTAGCCAAAACAGAAGTACCTCCAAAAAACTTTTACGCGCCGCTCTTAAAAACCTTCGGCTCTCAATGATGGTGCGCGGCTGCCGCGGCCTGCTCCAAAAGATTCTCCATCCCCTTGTCGTTGACGGGCAGAAGCGCTCGCTGGCGTAGCTGGTAAGCGAAGTAGGCGAGCCACAGCCCGCCGATGCCAATCGGGGTGAGCAGGTACATCCAGTAATTAAGAATGACCGAAAGAGCGCCGCCTCCGTGGACTTCCGCCACGGGCGCAATCATCCAGAAGAGGTCTACGAAGCGCATCACTATCAACAGGGCCGCGATGATGGAGAGCGTGCGCGCGTGACGCTTCAAATTCCTTGAGAGCAGCAGGAAGAAGGGGACTGCGAAGTGAAAGAGCACGAGCACCAGCCCCACGTAAGCCCAGCCGCTTCTCATCCTCCGCAAGTACCACGGAATCTCCTCCGGCAGGTTGCCGTACCAGATGAGCAGGAACTGCGAAAATCCGAAGTAGGCCCAGAGCATGACGAAGGCGAGCAGCAGCTTTCCAAGGTCGTGAAAATGTAGCGGCACCATGACGCCTTCGAGGGGCGGGCGCGTGACTAAGCGAGACGCGGCTATGATGATGAAGGCCAGCGCGCTCAGTCCCCAGCCGACCATAATCAGCAGGCCGAAGATGGTAGAGAACCATTCCGGCTCAAGCGACATAATCCAGTCGGTCGCCGCGAACGTCACGGTCAATCCGAAGAAGACTATGCCGGGGCCGCTGATGCCCTGCATTCTCTTTCTCAACTCGGGGTTGGCCGTCCTGTCCTGCTCAAGCGAGAGCTTGTTCAGGAGATACGTCAAAAGCCCCCAGACCGCGAAGTAGAAGACGAAGCGCCCTATGAAGAAGGGAATGTTCAGGTAGGGCTGCTTGTGCTGAATCAGCTCGCGGTGTCCGGGCGCAATCTCCGAGAGCGGGTGCGCCCACTCATAAAGCGTCCCAATCCCCAGGATGAGCGGGAGAAAGAGTATGAACATGAGCGGGATGACGCGCGTGGCCGCTTCCATGATGCGGCGAATGACGAGTCCCCAGCCTCCGCCCGAAAGATGGTGCAGCATCATGATGGCGAGGCTTCCTATGGAAACTCCCGTCCAGAAGACGTAAGCCATCAGGTAGGCGTGAAAGAACTGCGTCTTGCCGCCGGGCGAGAGCAGCGCGCCTATGGCGCAGACAGCGAGCGCGACGATGCCCGCAATCAGCGCCAGGCGTTGCAGCCTGCCCGTCTCTACCGGAGTCGTGTACGAAGCATCCATGACTTTTACTTTTGTCCTCCGGCTTCGAGTTTCTTGCGCTCCGCCTCGGGCAACTGCGCGAGCGGCGCACGCTGGCTCAGTTGCAGCGCTCGTATGTAGGCGACAATCGCCCAGCGGTCTTCCGGCTTCACCTGCGCCGCGTAGTCCGGCATAGCGCCGAAGCCGTTCGTTATCACGTCGAAGAAGTGGCCCACGGGAGCCTCCATCAGTCGGTCATTCGTCAGAGGCGGCGGCGCACGGAACCCTCTACGCACGACCATCCCGTCGCCCTTGCCCGTCATGCCGTGACAGGCAGAGCAGTAGGCGTTGAAGCGATCCTGCCCGCGACGAAGCAGTTGCTCGTTGACCTCTACGGGCATTGTGTTGACAAGCTGTGCCTGCGGCCCCGTGCCGGTCTTTCCCGTATAAAGCGCCGTGTTCTCGCGAAGACTACCGCGCGCAACGGTGCCTTCGACGGGCGGGCGCGTCGCCATGCGATTGTCGAAGAACGCGCTGCGCTCGTAAGGCTCGCTGCGCGGCTGATCCTGCATGTCCTGCCGGCAGCCCGAGAAAAGTAGAAAGGCGAAAGGCAGAAGACAGAAGGCCAGGCGGGCGCGCACCTTGAGGCGTGAATCGAACGAGAGATTCAAAGCCTCGGGCGCGGTCTCCGCTTTTTCCTTTCTTTCTACTTCTCCCCCTCTATTTTTCAACATCGGTCACCTCGTATGGATTCAGGCTCTGTAGGAAGCGCGTCGTCTCGTCATGATTGAACTTGGGGTCGCTCGCCTCTATGACAAGGAAGAAGCGGTCGCGCGTGGCCAGAGCAAAGCGCGGATTGTTGAAGACCGGATGATACGGCTGCGGCAGCTTGTTCAGGGCCAGCATGCCGAAGACCGCCGAGAAGGCCGCCGCCAAAATCGTGCACTCGAAAGTAATCGGGATGAAGGCGGGCCAGCTATGCAGCGGCTTGCCGCCTATGTTGAGCGGGTAGTCTATGACGTGCACGTAGTACTGCAACAGGTAGCCGGCGAGGCCGCCTATGATGCCGCCTATCAGCACAATCACGGGCAGTATAGTCTTGTGAAAGCCTATGGCCTCGGACAGCTCCTCAATCGGGTAGGGCGAGTAAGCGTTGACTTTCCTGTAGCCTTCCTCGTAGGTACGCCGGGCCGCCGCCACCGCGTCGTTCGGGTCTACAAACTCGGCCATCAAGCCATATAGCTGCGGTATCTGTGGTCTCTTCATAATCAAAAAAGTACTGAGTACTGAGCGAGAAGAGCTTTTATCTCATCACTCAGTACTCATCACTCATCACTTTTTTATCCTTCTTCCTCTCTCAGCTCGGCCTGCGGCAGGATGGTTCGCATCTCGAAGATGGAAATCATCGGCAGGAACCGTATGAAGAGCAGCAGCAGAGTGAAGAAGAGTCCAATCGTTCCTATGAACATCGACCAATCCCAGAAGGTCGGCGCGTACATGCCCCAGCTCGAAGGCAGAAAGTCTCGGTGCAAGCTGACCGGAATGATGATGAAGCGCTCCAGCCACATGCCTATGCTGACGATGAAAGAGATAATCCAGATGGCTAGGTTGTTGTGGCGAATGCTTCTTAACCAGAGAAGCTGCGGCGCAACCACGTTACAGAAGATTAGCGCCCAGTAATAGACCATGTACGGCCCCTTGAAGCGGTTGAATATCATGTACTGGTCGTAAGCGTTGCCGCTGTACCACGCGATGAAGGTCTCCATCATGTAGCCGTAGGCGACTATCAACCCGGTCGCCAGCATAATCTTCGCCATGTTGCGAAGGTGCCTGCCCGTGATGAAATCCTCAAGGCCGTAGAACTTTCTGATAGGAATGGTCAGCAGCAGCACCATGGCGAAGCCCGCGTAGATTGCGCCCGCCACGAAGTAGGGCGGGAAAATCGTCGCGTGCCAGCCGGGCAACACAGAGACTGCGAAGTCAAAGCTGACTATGGTGTGAACCGAGAGCACGAGCGGCGTAGAGAGTCCTGCCAGCAGCAGGTAAGCGGTCTCGTACCTGTACCAGTGTCGCGCGCTCCCGCGCCAACCGAGAGAGAGCATGCCGTAGACCATCTGAAAGACGCGGCTCTTGGCGCGGTCTCTCAGAGTTGCGAAGTCAGGAATCAGGCCCGTGTACCAGAAGAGCGCCGAGACCGTGCCGTAAGTCGAGACCGCGAACACGTCCCACATCAACGGGCTTCTGAACTGCGGCTGAATCCCCATAGTGTTCGGGTAAGGGAAGAGCCAGTAAGCTAGCCACGGTCTCCCTGTATGAAGCAGCGGATAGAGTCCCGCGCAGGCAACGGCAAAGAGCGTCATGGCTTCTGCGAAGCGGTTAATAGAGGTGCGCCACGTTTGACGAAGCAGGAGCAGGATGGCCGAGATAAGGGTTCCCGCGTGGCCTATGCCAATCCACCAGACAAAGTTGATGATGTCGAAAGACCAGCCGACGGGCTGGTTGTTTCCCCAGATGCCTATGCCCGTTAAGACCAGGTGGGCAATCGTGACCATCAGTATCGTCGCGATGATGAACGATATGGAGAAGCCGAAGAACCAGGCCGGAGGCGTTCTTCGCTTCAGCACAATGGCGCTTATCTTGTCCGTGACCGTGCCGAAGTCGTGGCCCGGCTCAATCACGGGAGCCGTGATGTGCATGCGCATATCGTCATGCGGTTCGTCTATCTGAGACATAGTTTCAGTGGTCTCCCTGCTTACCCTGTTCAGGGTTCATGTTGCCCATCAAGCTCTTCGGCCCAATCTCAGGATTTATGTTGCGTATGGCCGCAAGGTAAGTGGTGCGCGGGCGCGTGTTCAAATCCGACAGCAGCCCGTAGTTGCGCTCCTGCGCCTTGAGCTTCGCGACGCGGCTGTTCGGGTCGTTCTGGTTGCCGAAGACTATCGCGTCGGCAGGACAGGCCGCCTGGCAGGCCGTGACTATCTCGCCGTCGCGCACGGGGCGCTCTTCCTTCTCGGACTCAATCTTGGCGTACTGAATGCGCTGAATGCAGTAGGTGCATTTCTCCATCACTCCGCGCGAGCGCACAGAGACTTCAGGGTTACGCATCAGCTTGTAAGTAGGCGTCTCGAAATCCTGAAACAGAAGGAAGTTGAAACGGCGCACCTTGTAGGGGCAGTTGTTGGAGCAGTAGCGAGTGCCCACGCAGCGGTTATAGACCATGTCGTTCGTGCCTTCGGCCGAGTGGACTGTCGCGGCCACAGGGCAGACGGGCTCGCACGGCGCGTTCTCGCAGTGCATGCAGGGCACGGGCTGGAAGAAGGTCTGCGGGTTCGCTTCCTCTCCCTTGTAATAGCTGTCTACTCTGAGCCAGTGCATCTCGCGGCTTCTGAGAACCTGCTCCTTGCCTACGACGGGGATGTTGTTCTCCGACTGGCAGGCCACGACGCAGGCGTTGCAGCCTATGCAGGTGGAAACGTCAATCGCCATCCCCCACGCGTAGCCCTTAGAGTAGTCATAGTTCTCGTACATGGTGTCTTCGCGCTTGGGCTCGTGCTTGCCCTCGGGCGCGAAGTGCGGGTTCTGCTTGTAGTCTTCGAGCGTGCCCGCGCGGACTAAATCGCGGTTCTCCATCAGGTGATGAAGCTGAGTCGTAGCAATCTGATAAATCTCTGCCGTCTTCTCAAGCCGCAGGCCCGTGCCAGACCACAGAGCGTTAGAGGTGCGAAGCGCGTAGGCGTTCTGGAAGTTCGGCGTGGTGCTTCTTTCACTCGTTGTGCCTGCGCGGCCCGCGCGCCAGCGGCCGTAACCCAGATAGACCGTGACGGTGTTGTCGGGCTGGCCCGGCTGCACCCAGACGGGGAAGGGAACCGTGCGATTCTGGAAAGTAAGATTGACGACCGTCTGCTTCCACTCGCCGCCCTTCCAGCCAAGCTCGTTCTCAAGGCCGAGCCTTCTAGCGGTCGCGGGGCTTATCACGGCAGCGGTGTCCCAGGTGATTTTCGAGTGCGGCTTCGGCAGTTCCTGAAGCCAGCCGTTGTTTGCAAAGCGCCCGTCATAGATGCTCGGGTCTGCGCGAAAGACCAGCTCAAGCTCGTTCGGATTCGAGGGAGCCTGCGGCTGGGCCGTGTCCCAGTTGCCAGCGAGCGAGACAGTTCTAACAGGAAGCGCCGTGTTCGGAATCACTCCGTCGTGCAGCGCCCTGCGCCACTGGCTCTCGAAATCTCCGGCCGGTGCCGCAGTGGTTTGAGCCGTAGAAGTCGGCGGCGTCACTCCCGCCTGCGCGTTGTTCGCGTTCGTCGAAGCGGCGTTCGCAGTCTGATTGCTCGTCTGAGTGTTGGCGTTCGCCTGACTGTTCGCGGAGCGGTTACCGTTGGCTTGATTGCCTGTCGCCTGATTATTCGCGTTGCGATTGTTCGCGCTCTGGTTACCGTTGGCCGTAGCGGTGTTTGCGTTCTGAACGGAGGCGGGCTGTTGAGCGGAAGCCGCGCGCTGGCCCGTGCCCTGCGCCGTCGCCGCACGAAGCCCCGCGCCGCCCGAGCCAATCTTGTCCTGCCAGAAGGCGCGCACAATCTCGTAGCCCGTGCGCTCCGGCTGCTGCGTGAAGGCGGCCAGAAACTCTATGGGCGATTTCGTGCCGCGATAAAGCGGAGCTATCAGAGGCTGAATGATGGAGACCGTGCCGTCGAAGGCACGCGCGTCTCCCCAAGACTCAAGGAAGTGAGACTCCGGCACGTGCCAGTGGCAGAGAGCGCTCGTCTCATCATCGTAGAGGCTCAGGTGAATGCGAAGCCCCACCTTCTCCATGCTCTGACGGAACTGAAGGTCTGCCGGGGCGTTGTAGATGGGATTGCCGCCCACCATCACCAGCATGTCCACAGCGCCCGAGTTCATCTCCTGAACTAGCGTGCGAAGCTCTGCTATGGAATCGAGCGCGGTGTTCTCCTGTCCCGGCGGGCGAAACTCTATAGGCTCTGTGTAATTAACCGCGTTGCCAACGCTGCCAAGCTTCTGATTCATGGCGTGCGCGAGCGCGTGAATGATTGCGGGCTGCTCGTCGCCGGGAACCACGACCGCGCCGCGTCCTGCGGCTTGCAGGTCGCGCGCTATGATGTCAAGCACGTTCGCCGGAATCGAAGCAGGAGCCGGAGCATTCCCGGCCATAGTCACTCCGAGCCTTGATGCGATGGCTCGTGCGAAGCCTTCAATCTCGGACGGGCGAAGAGGCCAGCGATGGTCTGCGCTCGCGCCCGTGTTGGTGGGCGTAGACTCCACGCAGTAGAAGCGGTTCATGCGGTCTGCGCCGCCTTCGCCTTCTACGCGGCGGCGAGAGGCGAACTGTCGCGCGTAGCGAAGACTCGCCGGGCCGCAGGCCAGAAAATCGGCGTCGAGCCCGAGTATTCGGTCTGCGCGCGTGAAGTCGTAGACGACGTTGACGGACTGGCCGAAGGCCTGAAACGCGCCCGTCCCTGCCTGCCCGCGCCCCACAGGCTCGTACTGATACCAGCGCGCACCCGGAAACTCTCTGAGGATGTCCGTTATCTGCGCGGCCAATGTCGGAGAAGTGATTGTCTCGGTCAGGAACCTGATGCCCGCTCCCTGCTTGGGCCGCTGGTTATCGAGCGCCTGGCTGACCGCGCCAAGGAAGGTTGACCACGTGCGAATCTCTCCGCGAAAGCTCAAGACCTGCGAGCGGTCTGGGTCGTAGAGGCCCAGCACGGAAGCCTGCGAGTATATGTCGCTTGCGCCCAAACTCGCCGGGTGAAGCTCGTTGCCTTCGACCTTGGTCGGGCGTCCTTCGTTGCTCCTGACGAGAAGACCCGTGGCCGCTCCGCCCAGCGACATAGCCGTGGCATAAAACGAGGGCTTGCCGGGCGTGTAGCCTTCGGGGTCGCGCACGAAGGGGACAATCGTTTCCGTCGGCTGGTAGGCGCAGGCGGAAAGTCCCGCGAGCGCCATTGACGCGCCCATCAGCTTGATGAAGGAGCGGCGGCTGACGGAATCGTCCCACTCTTCTGCCGCGTGCGGATACTCTCGCTTGACCAGTTCCTCGAACTCACTTGAGTCGGCCAGCTCTTCCAGGTTCCGCCAGTACTCTTTGCCTCGCGTCTCTAGCAGGCGCTCGCGCAGCAAAGCGAAATTTTTTTGCCTCTCTTCAATGGACATCAAAGTTTTCCCGATTCTATCTGTGGCACGTAGAGCAGCTGGTCAAGACGGCTGTGCTGCGTAGGTTGTAGGTCTTTGCAAGCTGCGCTCCCACTTCAGCCTGATTAGGCGGAGCCTGCCACTGCATGTCGAAAATCTTATCTTTAGGTCTGAGCACGCCTTCAGGGTTACGGTGGCATTGCAGGCACCACTCCATGTGGAGCGACGCGTTCTGCCACATGAGCGGCATGTTGTCTACGGGGCCGTGGCAGGTGGAGCAGCCTACGCCCTTGTTGACGTGTATGCTGTGATTGAAATAGACGAAGTCCGGCAGGTCGTGTACGCGCACCCATTCAATCGGCTGGTCGTCGCGGAAGCTTGCGCGCACGGGCTCAAGGTACGGGCTGTTGGCCCAGATTTGCGAGTGACAGTTCATGCACGTCTTGGTCGAAGGCATCCCTGCGGAAGCGGAGGTTTCGACAGACGTGTGACAATACCGGCAGTCTATGCCGTCGTCGCCGACGTGATGCTTGTGGCTGAACTGTACGGGCTGCTCTCGCTCGACCCAGCCCTGCGTGTTCCAGTCGGAACGATTGATTCCGGCAATCAGGAAGAGCAACGCGGCCCCTATAAAGACGGCACCGAAGATGCTCACCTTGGCGATGGTATTAGTGCTCTGATGAAATATTTGGGGCACGGCGCGGACAGTCTCCGTATCAAGGATTGTCGGGCCGGGGGAAATCTTTCACTTGCCCCCTCAAGGTATCCCGACCACTGCTGCCGGTTCGCGACTCGTCAAGACACAGCACTGCAAGTCTCAGGGTCGCTCGCGGCCACCTAATTAGACCCATACGTGAACTGCTGTCCGCTTCTCTGCTTGAGAGCCTACGTTGGGCTTCCTCAGGCCGCTAGGAGAGTCTACTCCTACGGCTCGCGGTCATCTCGTTGGGTTCATGCTGTCAGTGCAGTAAAGCGATTCTACCAATTCCGTAAACACTGTCAACTCAACTTGCTACGAAAATGTAGCGAAGTTAATGAAGATTGGTTGAAGCCGGGATGAGACAAAACGAGAGGCCAAGGGTTTTCGGAGAGATTTTTAGCTCTTTCTAATCAGCGATGAACGAAGATATAAGCCGGGCTACAAACGATAGGCAGAAAAATTCATATCAAAGAATAAAAGAACAGAGGCCGTAGATTGAGTCGAAAGAGAGACGACGACTAACCTACGGCCTCTGACTTTAATCTCTATATCTTAAGCGTCGCGCGCGAGAAGGGCCGCGCCGATGGAGACGGCGTCTGTGCCGAGCGCTGCTGCGACTATCTGAGTGGCTTCGAAGCAGGGCTGGAAGGCGCGGCGTCCTGCCTCGCGTATGATGGGATTCAGTATCAGCTCGCCCGCCTCCATGACGCCGCCGCCCAGGACTATGCGCTCTATGTTCAGGAGGTTGATGACTGAGGCCACGGCCGCGCCTATGTACTTGCCCGTGCGCTCTATCATCAGGAGCGAGAAGTCGTCGCCGTTCTTAGCCTCGCGGGCAATGTCTGCTGCCGTGAAGTCCTTCGACATGGCAAGCCTTGAGAGCGAAGAGGTGTTGTCGCGGTAGAGCCGCTCGTTGGCGCGGCGCACGATGTTGGGAGCGGAGGCGACCGTCTCAAGACAGCCTATGTTGCCGCAGACGCACTCCACGCCGTTCTCCGCGTCAATCGTGATGTGGCCGAACTCTCCGGCGAAACCCGTCGCGCCAAGCCAGAGCCGCCCGTCCAAGATGATAGCGCCGCCTATGCCCGCGCCTATGGTGACATAGAACATGTCGCGCGCACCGCGTCCAGCCCCGGCTTTAAATTCCCCGTAGGCAGCGGCGTTGGCGTCGTTCTCAAGCTCCACGCGCATGCCCGTCAGGCGGGTCAGCTCCGTGTGTATGTCGCCTCTGACGGCCGAAGGCAGGTCTGGGGAGACCAGCACGCGGTCTGTCTGGGGGTTGACCAGGCCGGGAATGCCTACGCCTATGCCGCCTATGTTGGGAGAGGTGTCGCGCAGCTCCGCCACTAGCCCGGCTATCTGCTCGGCCAGGTTGTCGCGGTCAAGAGCCGCCTCGCGCCTTTCCCTGACAGCGCCCTCTGCGCCCACGAGCGCACAGCGGAGCGTCGCGCCGGAAAGGTCAACGCCTATATAATCGGGCGATTGTTGGGCCGGGGTTGTCATTCTTCGTAGTCCTAAGGCTTCCTGAAACAGTTAGAACAAAACATTACGGGCGGGAAGCATGGCCGGATTGTAATAAAGGGCTTAAGGGACTGTCAAACAACGGCTTCTCTCGTGTAGAATGAGAGGTGGCCGAAAAGATTAATAAATCGCCATGTTGATTCGCTCAATACTGCTGCCGACGGATTTCAGCGAGTGCGCCAATTACGCTCTCTCGTTCGCGGCTTCGTTCGCTCGTCAGGCAGGAGCCAGGATTATCTGCGTTCACGTTATAGAGCCGATTGTCCCGACCGTGGGCTACACAGGGATGACAGAGCCGCTGCCGATTGCGGACATCAGCGAGCAGTTGGAGGACTCGGCCGAGAGGGAGCTGCCGAAAATCTCCGAGTGTGAAGAATGCGAGGGCATAGAGGTCGAAGAGGTGATAACGCACGGCGACGCCGCCTCTGAGATAGTGCGCGTCGCGGGCGAGCGCAGCGTGGATTTGATAGTGATTTCGACGCACGGGCGCACGGGTTTGGGAAGACTGCTCTTCGGCTCGACGGCCGAATCCGTGGTGCGCCACGCCCCCTGCCCCGTGCTGGTCGTCAAACCACCGCAGGAAAATGATGAAGGCTGAGTGCAGAATGCAGAAGTAAAGAAGCTCTTTCTTTTCATTCATCATTCTGCACTGCGGCCTTCTGCATTATTTTTAATGGATAACCATTTATACGAGATCATAGGGACGTATGGGCTGATTGCCGTCTTCTTCCTGGTGATGATAGAGGGGGACATCACGCTCCTTTTGGCGGGGGTGCTGGCTCATAGCGGTTTCTTCGGCGAGTATAGTTTTCTGCTGGTTCTCGTGACGGCCACGGCGGGCGCGGTCGCGGGCGACAATCTGGCTTACGCCACGGGGCGCGGCTTCGGCAAGAGCGTGCGCGACTTCCGCTTTTATCGCGCCGCTCAGCCCAGAATCGAGCGACTGACCTGCAAGTTCGGCTGGCTCTCCATCTTTCTATCGAAATACATTTACGGGCTGCGGACGGCCTGCTGCGTCTTCTACGGCGTCGGCCGCATGCCGCTCGCGCGCTTCCTGCCCTACACGCTGGCGAGCTGCTTCACATGGGTCTTCATCCTCGCGGGCGCTGGCTACTTCTTCAGCGGGGCCATCACGAACGTCATAGGCGACTTTCACACGCTTGGCAAAGTGCTGCTGGTAATCGTAGTCTGTGGCATCGCGGGCTTCTACCTGCTGGAGCGCTACTGGCTGTCGAAGAAGGTGGAGGAGGCAGACCCCGCGCCGCTACAGAATCTTGAGCGGGCGGCGGAAGAGAAGTTCAGCGAGATTAAGGAAGAGCTACAGGAGCGCATGCACATACAGCGTCGCAAGGACTCTTCATCACAGAAAGGCTCCACGCACACGGGCGCAGAGGGCGACTGAGAATATTTTGGATTTTAGATTTCGGATTTCGGATTGAAAAGGACTTATTTCATCAAGTGATTATTGAATCGAGCGCGCCGACCCGTGTAGACCTTGCGGGCGGCACCATTGACATCTGGCCCCTATATCTTTTTCATCCGGGCGCGGCGACGGTCAACTTCGCCATCTCCATGCACGCGCGCTGCCGTATAGAGACGCGCGACGACGGCCGCATCATCCTCGAATCGCGCGACCGAAAGGTGGCCTTCGAGACGGAGCTTGCCGCCATAGAAGACCTCATACGCGAAGAGCGCCTTGAACTGATTTCAAAGCTCGTACACTTCTTCAAGCCCACGACCGGCTTTCATCTGATAGCGCACAGCGAAGCTCCCGCAGGCGCGGGCCTCGCAGGCTCAAGCGCCCTGACCATAGCCTGCATCGGCGCGCTCAACCAGCTCGTGGGCAACCGCTACGACCCGCGAAAGTTCATCACCATAGCGGCTAACGTAGAGACGACTGTGATAAGGGTTCCGGCAGGCTTTCAGGACTACTACGCGGCGCAGTACGGCGGCACAAGCTGCATACACTTTCGCCCGGACGGCATAAGGCGAGAGGCTCTCGCGGTTGACGAAGGGACGCTTGAACAGCGCGTAGTCATCTGTTACACGGGCGAGCCGCGCCTTTCCGGGACGAACAACTGGGAGATAACCAAGAATCACATCGACGGCGACCCTGTGCTCTTTGAGCTTTTCGACGGCATACGCGATTCCTCCCTGCGCATGAGAGAGGCGCTACTCTGTGGCGACTGGCAGGAAGTCGTAGAGACCATGCGCGAAGCTCACCCGAACCGCAAGCGGCTTGCGCCCAACATCACCACGCCGCAGATGGACATGCTGATTGAGAAGGCGCTTCAGAACGGCGCGCTCGCCGTGAAGGTTTGCGGGGCGGGCGGCGGCGGCTGCATTGCCTTCTTCTGCGAGGAAGGGCGACGCGAAGATGTCGAACGAGCGCTCGCAGCCGAAGAGGGCGCAGAAGTCCTGCCCTGGAAGATGGCGCGCGAAGGCCTGACGATAAGAGTAAGCTGAGAAAGCGAAAGACGAGAAACCAAGCTTGAAAGGGCAGGTCTTGTGCCTGCCCTTTCAATTTAAGCCTCTATGATTCTTTGTCGGCCTCTTCCTTGCGCTCGTCCTTTGGTGCGCCGGGTGTGAGTTCCGTGGAGGCTTCGGGCGCGAGGTCTGAGACGGTTTCCGCGCCTGCTGCGGGCGAGGCAGTGGACGCCGCCGAGCTTAAGGGAGCGGCTGAAGCCTGTCCGGTAGCGGCCTGCGCTTCCGCCGCAGGACGATGTCTGTCAGCGTCGGCGGACGAGTCTGTGCCGGAGGTGGAAGCGGCGGGCGCTTTAGTAGCCTGCGCGGCGGCCTTGCGCGCCTGCGCTTCGGCTATGAGTCGCGCCTTGCGCTCCTCGGGCGTCTCGTTCGCGGGAGCAGGGGAAGCAGGCTTCGCTGCTGCTGCGGGCGCGGCAGGCGTCGCAGGTTTGGCGGCTGCTGGTGCCGCTGGCTTTGCTGCTGCGGGAGCGGGCGCGTGATGGCTCGCGTCCTCTTCCATGGGCACCAGTGTTCCGCGCTCGGACTTCTTGAATGCCGGAAGCGTGCCGCCTGCCGCGCGCAGGATTCCCATCAGCTCCTTTTCCACAAAGCGCGACTGCTTTTCGGGGTCGCGCACATGGCCCAGAGGCGGCCCCATGTAGAGCGTGCCGCAGGTCTGGCATTGAAAGAGCACGTCGTCGCCCCTCAAATGTTTTTCCGCTTCCTCGCCGCCCGTCTTCATCTGCTTCAGGTGGCCGTTGCAGAGCTTGCCCTTCTGGTTCTTCTCGTTGCAGACGGTCTGCGCGTTGGTAATCTTCTTAGGCACGCCCGCCTGTGACTGCTGCTGCTCGGTCGGGGCCTCTTTGGCTACGGGAGCGCTGTCTGTTATGTCGGCTGACATTCGGTTTTTCCTCTGGACGACAAAGTGGAGAGCGGCACAATCTTATAAAGAAAGACGGTGAATAGTAAATAGATAAAAGCAGTTCTTCTATTCACTATTTACCGTCTTTGCCTTTATAGTGTGCGGCACATGTTGAAAAAGGTGCTGGGGTTTCTGTGGCGCAAAGCGCCGAAGGCCGCGAGGCGCTGGGGCGTGCGCTTTACGCAGCCGCGCTTTCAGGTAACGGCGGGCGCTGTCGTCACTAACGAAGAGGGGCGCGTGCTTCTCTTGAAGCACGTCTTTCGTCCCGGGAGCGGCTGGGGCGTGCCCGGCGGATTCCTTGAGAAGGGCGAGCAGCCTGAGGATGCTATACGGCGCGAGCTGCTGGAAGAGACAGGCCTTGAGCTTGAGAGCGTGGAGCTAGTCTTCATACGCACTCATCGAAAGCCTGCGCGCGTGGAGATTATCTATCGCTGCCGCGCTCGCGGAGAGGTCGCGGCCAGAGGCTACGAGATAAAGAGCGCGGAGTGGTTCGCGCCCTCCCAACTGCCCGAGGATTTGACCCGCGACCAGCAGTGGATAATCAGCAGAGTCATGAGCGACGAGTGACAAGAGAAGACAATCTGATTTATCTTGTCACACGTCGCTCATCACAATCAGTCTTCTTAGGAGAGTAGAGAATGGTACAACTGATTCCGTCCTCTGAGGCGGTGATGCAAATCCTGAAGCGCACGGGCGCTTACCGCGAAGGCCACTTCGTCTATCCGTCGGGCAAGCACTCGCCGCACTATTTTCAGATGCCGCTGGCCTTTCGCTACTACGACACGGCGCGCGTGCTGGCCGTCGCCTTGAGCCGCAAGTTTCGTCTCGACCGGGACATCTCTTCGCAGCTTCCAAAGGTGGCCATCATCAGCCCCGGCGCGGGCGGCATCCCCGTCGCCTTCGGCGTGCGCGAAGCGCTCTCCGCCGAGCAGATTTACTGGGCCGAGCAGGAAGAGGGCAAGCGCATGTTCCGCCAGTACGTCAATCAGGGCGAGATTAATCCCTGCATCATCGTCGACGACATCATACGCTCGGGCAAAGCCATAGAAGAGACAGCAGAGCTTGTACAGTCTCTGGGCGGAAGCGTCATAGGCTGCGGCGCAATCGTGCGCTTCAATTCCGCTCCCTCTTCAATCGGTGATGTGCAGATTAAATCACTGGTGGAGTTCGACGCCAAAATCTACGACACCGAAGAAGACTGCGACGACTGCAAGGAGAAATCGCCCGTAGAGAAGGTGAGATTCTAAAAGAAGTGATAAGTGACGAGTGACGAGCAAAGACAAGCTTCTTCCGGCTTGTCACTCGTCACGCATCACTTGTAACTGCTTTTCAGATTTCGTGGCGGTTGGCGAGCGCCTTGTCCATGGTCACTTCGTCAACGTATTCGAGGTCGCTTCCGACCGGCATGCCCATGGCTATGCGCGTGACGCGAATGCCTAGCGGCTTAATCAGGCGGCTGATGTAGTTGGCGGTGGCTTCGCCTTCCGTGTTCGGGTTCGTCGCAAGGATTACCTCACGCACTTCCACCCCGTCGTTATTCTCAGGCCGAAAGCGCGGCAGAAGGTTTGCCAGGTGAAGGTCGTCAGGCCCTAGCCCGCGTATGGGCGAGAGGCTTCCGTGCAGAACGTGATAGAGCCCACGGTAGCTGCGCGTCTTCTCAATCGCCACCAGATTGTAGGGCTCTTCCACTATACAAATCATAGAGCGGTCGCGGTTCGTGGACGAGCAGAAGCGGCACGGGTCAACGTCCGTCAGGTTGTTGCAGATTGAGCAGAAGATTATCTTGCGCTTCACCTCCTGCAAGGCTTCTATGAAGCGCTCCACGTCCGCCTCGGGCATCCTCAGGACGTGAAAGGCAAGCCTCTGGGCGCTCTTGTTGCCCACGCCCGGCAGGCGCTTGAACTCGTCTATTAACTTTGTGACCGGCTCTGCGTATTCCAGCATCGTTCGATTTTGGATTTTGGATTTTAGATTTTGGATTCACGAACGGGATTGAAGCTACTCAAGATGAGCTGTCACTCCAATCCAAAATCCGAAATCTAAAATCTAAAATCAGAGTAGTCCGGGCGGGAGCATGTTGCCGAGCTTGCCCTTCATGGCTTCTTCAATCTTCCGGTTGGCCTCGTTGACGGCGGCGACAATCATGTCCTGAAGCATCTCAACGTCGCCTTCTTTGACTGCCTCCGGGTCAATCCTCAGAGCTTCGACTTCGTGCGTGCCCTTCATCTGAACCGTGACGACGCCGCCTCCGGCAGAAGCTTCGACGCGCATCTCTTCCATCTCCTTGGCCATCTTCTCCTGCATCTGCTGCGCCTGCTTCATCATCTGCTGTATGTTCATCCCACCGGGAAATTTCATCTTCGGACACCTCGCAAAATTTCTTAAAAGTAGAGAGAGTTTCGCTTTCCCGAACATCCTAGCGTTCATTAAGAATGAATGCAAATGGAGTCAATTGCAGGCACATAGTTTATTTCACTTGACGAGGCTTTGCGTGCTATAAGCCGTAAGTGTTATGACGCGCTATGTTATCAAGAGACCTGCGAGCGCCGCCGAGCCCGATAAGCTGGCGCGATACCGCGCGGACTTGAACGAGGAGCAGTACCGCGTGGCGCTCGCTCCGCCGGGCGCGGCGCTCGTCGTGGCGGGCGCGGGCTCAGGCAAGACGCGCGTGATAACTTACCGAGTGGCTTATCTCATTGAGCAGGGAGTCGCACCCGCGCGCATCATGCTGGCCACTTTTACCAACCGTGCCGCGAGGGAGATGCTCCGACGCGTGGAGCTTTTGACGGGCGGAGGCAGAACGAATCGCGTCTGGGGCGGAACCTTTCACCGCATAGCTAATCTGATACTGCGCCGTCACGCCGAGTCCATAGGCTACACTGCCAACTACACCATACTCGATTCTGAAGACGCCAAGGATTTCGTCTCGGCCTGCATAGACCTCGCTGGCGTGGACACTCGCGCTCGCCGCTTTCCGAAGCCTGAAGTCCTGCAAGACATCATCAGCTTTGCCAACAACACGGACAGGCCCATAGAAGATGTCATAGCCCAGAGGTACCCGCACTTTGAGCCGCTGACCGACGCCGTCAAGCGCGTCGACTCCGTCTACATGGAGCGCAAGCGCGAGACGAACGTGATGGACTACGACGACCTGCTTCTCAACTGGAAGCGGCTCCTGATGGAAAAGTCCGCGATAGCCAACCTCTACGCGGAGCAGTTCGAGCACATACTGGTTGACGAGTATCAGGACACGAACAAGTTGCAGGCGGAGATAATCGACCTGCTGGCGGTGCGCCACCGCAACGTCATGGTCGTGGGCGACGACGCGCAGAGCATCTTCGCGTGGCGCGGCGCGGAATTCACGAACATCTACGAGTTCCCCAAGCGCTACCCGGAGGCGCAAGTTTTCCGTCTTGAGACCAACTATCGCTCCAGCCCTGAAATCTTAGGCTTGGCAAACGTCTCGATTGCGTCGAACCGCAAGCAGTTTCCCAAAACGCTTCGCGCCGCGCGCGAGTCAAAGGGCATGATGCCAGCGCTTCTGCCCTGCCGCGACGTAGATCAGCAGGCAGCCTTCATTGCCGCGCGCATACTTGAGCTGAGAGACGAAGGCGTTCCGCTCGAAGAGATAGCCGTGCTTTATCGCTCGCATTATCACTCGCTTGAGCTGCAACTTGAGCTGACGCGTCGCGGCATCCCTTACCGCATCAGAAGCGGCGTGCGCTTCTTCGAGCAGGCGCACATCAAGGACGTGGTCGCTTATCTTCGCGTCATCACCAACCCGCGCGACGAGCTTGCGTGGAAGCGCATCCTGCGGCTGATTCCGCAGGTAGGCCCCGCCACGGCCAACAGAATCTGGGAGCAACTGGCCTACGCCCCAGACCCTTTGGCCCTCGTGCGCCGCGAAGATTTTCAGGCCGCGCCTCGCACACGCGGCCCTGGCTGGACGGAGTTTCTCTCTCTGGTGGAAGCGCTGGTCTCGGACGAGAATCGCCAGCAGCCTGCGCGGCAGATAGAGCTGATTCTAGCGCGCGGCTATGACTCATACTTAGCGAACACTTATGAGAACGCGGAGGCGCGGCTGGAAGACATAAGACAGCTTGCGCGATATTCTACGCGCTTCGCTTCGACGGAAGAGTTTTTGGGAGAGCTTGCGCTTCTGGCCACGGAGCGGTACGGCTCGCCGCAGCCCGTGACGGGCGAAGACGTGGTGATGGGCAGCGAAGAGGACGAGCTTCTCACGTTGACGAGCGTGCATCAGGCTAAGGGCTTAGAGTGGCGAGCGGTCTTTCTCATCTGGGCTGCGGACGGAAAGTTCCCCAGCCCGCGCTCGTTGCGCGACGCAGAGGGAGAAGAGGAAGAGCGACGGCTCTGGTACGTGGCATTGACGCGCGCGGCAGAGCAGCTTTACATCACCTATCCCCTGATGGTCACGGACTACAATCGGCAGACGGTCTTGCAGAAGCCCTCGCGCTTTGTCACGGAAGTTCCGCCGGAGCTTTACGACATCTGGACGCTGGAAGAAGAGAGCATCCCGCTTCAAGCGGAAGACGAGACGCAGAAGTACCTGAACTGAGAAGGGGAGAAATTAACAGGGATGGACAGGATAGACAGGATAAGAATAAAACAATAGCGCTTATTTTATCCTGCTCATCCTGTCTATCCTGTTTGAATCCGCTTATGCAGCCACGAACGGAAAATATGGAAGAGCGAAGCCTGCGGGCAGAGATTAAAATCTACTACGACGTTTACGTGCCGCAGGCAGCAGGGAAGAGGCCGCTGCTCGTGGCGCTTCATGGATACGGCGCGAGCAAGCGGCAGATGATGCGCGAGGCCAGGGCCATAGCCCCGGATGATTTCGCCATCGCTTCGATTCAGGGTTTTCATCAGCACATACGCGACCCGAGAGATGCTGGCGGCCCCCTGCGCTTCGGCTTCGGCTGGGTGACGAACTTTCACCCTGAAGAGGCGCACGCGCTTCATCACGGTGCTATTAATCACGTGCTGGATGCTCTTATAGAAGAGGGAACGTGTGACGCGGGGCGAGTCTTTCTGCTCGGGTTCTCGCAGACGTGCGCGCTCAATTTCCGCTACGCTTTCACCTACACGGAGCGCCTGCGCGGGGTCGTAGGCATCTGCGGCGGCTTGCCCGGCGACTGGGAGACGAGCGAGCTTTACAGGGAGACGAAGGCCTCAGTGCTTTATCTTTCAGGCGCGCGGGACGAGTTCTACACGCCCGAGCGCGTCAGCGATTACGGCGAGCGACTGCGCCGTAGAGCGCACGACGTAGAGGTTCGGTCTTACGACGACGCCGCGCACGAGATTGTGCCCGCCATGCGCGAAGACGTGAGGGAATGGCTGCGGGCTCGCGCGCGTTAGAGCGTATAATCCGGGATGATGAAAAGGGCGCTTTACTGTCTTCTGCTTCTGTGCCTGCTCTGTGTCGCTGCCTCGTGCAGTCGAACCGATGAGCGGAGCGGGGCCGAATCGCGACTGCGGCCTTTCTTTCCGGCCAACGTCTCTCAGCAGGCAAGACGTGTCGTAGAAGACGCCGTAGCGCAGTCAAGCTACACGCGCAGCTACGACCCGTCTTACGTGAAGCTGGATTATCCGGGCGGAGACGTGCCGCTTGACCGCGGCGTCTGCACGGACGTGGTCATACGCTCGTTTCGCAAGGTCGGCGTTGACTTGCAGAAAGAGGTTCACGAAGACATGACTCTCGCCTTCGCCGCTTATCCTAAGAAGTGGGGGCTCGCGCGGCCCGACTCGAACATTGACCACAGGCGCGTGCCTAATTTGATGACCTTCTTCGAGCGCAGGGGCAAAGCGCTAGGCGTGACGAGCGCGAGCGCCGATTACCTGCCCGGAGACATAGTCACCTGGGATTTGGGCGGAGGCACGGCGCACATAGGCGTCGTCTCGAACCTCTGGTCGGAGAAGACTGAGAATTACCTGATAGCCCATAACATAGGCGGCGGCGTTCGTCTGGAAGACGTGCTCTTCAACTGGCGCGTCACGGGACACTACCGTTACTTTTAAGAGTAAGGCTCGTCCTTCGGGAAAATCTTATGAAAGCTATAATTCTCTTCATCCTCTCTGTCGCAGTCTCTGCCGCGAGCGTCGGCGCGCAGCAAGGCGGCGATGCAAAGCTCAGTAAGCGCGAGCGGCAGGTGATGACGGACGTGCGCGCCGTTCTGGATGCTCAGGTGGCCGCGTGGAATCGCGGCGACATAGAAGGCTTCATGCGCGGCTACAATGAGTCGGACGACACTATCTTTATCTCGGGCGACACTGTGACGCGCGGCTGGCGGACGGTCTTGAACCGCTACAAGAAGGGATATGACACGCGCGAGAAGATGGGCACGCTCACCTTCTCGGAAATAGAGATGACGCCGCTTGCGAAAGATGCTGTCGTAGTCACCGGGCGCTGGCAGCTGAAGCGCGAGAAGGATGAGCCCAAAGGGCGCTTCACTCTCATCTTTCGCCACACGGCTGCGGGCTGGCGCATCGTTCACGACCATACGTCGTGAGGGTAATAAAGCGCCTTGTTATACAGGCTCGAACTAGAGCTTGTCCTTGAGGGCCGCGTCCGTGGCCACGTAGAGTATGGTTCCTTTAGTCCAGCGGGCCGCGAATTTTGAAGAAGGGACTCTCCTGACGCGCGCCGCTTCAGCGTTACCCTCGGAAGCATAAGAGCCCGCTATGACCAGCACTTTTTTAGCGGACGAAATATAGACCGCCCCCATTACTTCAGCCGCGCCGGGCAGAAACTTGTCATCGCCTTCTAACATGTTCCTGTCATAGATGCCTTCCAGAGTGAAATCTCCCGCCGTCTGAGGAAAGGCATCTTTCAGAGGCCCTGCATCAGCGCCCGGCGCAGAATTCGTATTCTGTTCCGTTGCGGTTTGTTTGTTCGGCTGGTTATAATCTTTATTACTAACGTAGGGAATATTTAATGCGATTGTCGCTCCGGCAACTATGACTGTGATGATAATCGCCGTCAGAGCAAGTGCGATAAGCCCTCCAACTATAAACACACTCTTTTTAGACTTCGGTCGGGAATTATTAGATATATCGTCGATCTTGGATTGTGAGCCTTTTGACGCCTGCTTTGGCGGAAGTTCCGTCGGCGCGACAGTAGTCACGCGGGGCGCAGGAATACGCTGAGTCGCCTCAGCATCATACGGGGCGGAAAGAAGTGCGCCGTCATTTAAGCAAAAAGTGAAAGTGTCATCAAAAGTACGCCCGCACGTGGGACAGCTTTTCATAGTTTCCAGCCAACCAGTGTTATGAAGAGCAAAGGATAATTTACGGGCGGGGATTTTAGCTTAAATCGCTTTCAGGCGCGATAATTTTAGATATGCCCGGCACCGGCAGTTGAGGCGGGCAAATGACAAGGCGCATCGTTCACGACCATACTTCATAAAAAAAATCAGGAGGCTCCTCTTAATGCGAAAACCGATGGGCATGATATTGGTGCTGGCTCTCTTACAGCTTCTCTCACTTCCGTACCGGGCCAACGCGCAGGTTCTGACGGGCGGCGCGTCCGTTCAGGTGCGCGAGCGCTTCGGCATAGACCGCTACCTGAATATACGCAGCGCGGGCTCGCCTACCCTATCGACAAACGGCGACCGGATGGCGTTTTTGACGAACATCACGGGCACGCCGCAGGTCTGGATGGTAGGTGCTGGCGGCGGCTGGCCCGAGCAGTTGACTTACTACACGGACAGAGTCGATTTCGTCAGGTGGTCGCCGGACGGCACAGGGCTGGTCTTCGCCAAGTCGCGCGGCGGTGACGAGAACGCGCAGCTCTTCTGGCTAGCGCCCGACGGCTCGGACATTCGTCAGCTTACAGATGCCCCGAAGGTGCGCCACAACTTCGGCGGGTGGTCGCACGACGGGCGTCGCATCAGCTACGCCTCCAACAAGCGCAACCCGAACTTCTTCGACATATACGTGATGGACGTGGCCACGGGCCGCGAAGAGATGGTCTACCAGCAGGACGGCTCGAACGGCGTGGCAGCTTGGTCGCAGGACGGCCGCTACATGGTGGTCTCGCACAACAACGAAGAGCTGAGCCTTGATAACGACCTCTTTCTGGTTGACACGCAGACGCGACAGGCGACTCTGTTGACACAGCATCAGGGTTCGGCACAGTTCGGCGACGTTCACTTCACACAGGACGGCCGCTCAATCATCTTCGGCACGAACGACAACCGCGAGTTCTACCAGCTGGCTCGCATGAGGCTTGATAGTAAGAAGGTGGAGACGCTGGACACGGCGGAGTGGGATTTGGATGCGACCGCCATGTCGGATGACGGCAGCATGTTTGCTTACACCCTGAACCGGGACGGCTTCAGCGAGCTTTACGTCCGGCGCGTCACGACGGACGGAAACATGAGCCCAAAAGAGACAGCGCCCGTCACGCTTCCGGGCAAAGGCATTGTCGGCGCGATGGACTTTTCACGCGACAACCGCCGACTGGCATTCACCTTTAACGGCTCGCGCTACAACACGGACATATGGCTCTACGACTTGCAGGGCAACTCGCTCAAGCAGGTCACGCACAGCTCTCGCGCAGGCATCCCGCAGTCCACTTTCGTAGAGCCCGAGCTTGTGCGCTTCAAGAGCTTCGACGGCCGCGACATCCCCGCTTGGTACTATCGCCCGCAAACGGCAGCGACGACGGCGCTCGGCGTGACCGTCCCCAGCAATGCCACCATCAACATCACTGCGGGCAATGCCGGCACGGGAAGCGTCAGCGTAGGCGTGGGCCGTGGCTTTCCCGTCATAGTCAGCGTTCACGGCGGCCCGGAAGGCCAGGAGCGCCCCGGCTTCAACAGCATCTATCAATACTTCCTCTCTCGCGGCTACGGCATACTGGCTACGAACGTGCGCGGCTCCACGGGCTACGGCAAGACCTTCACGCACATGGACGACGTTCGCAAGCGCGAGGACTCGGTCAAGGATTTGGCGGCCGCCGCCGAATGGCTCAAGACGCAGGGCGGCGCAGACCCGCGACGCATAGCCGTCATGGGAGGCTCTTACGGCGGCTACATGACGCTGGCTGCTATCACCCTCTATCCTGACCTGTGGGCCGCGGCCGTGGACACCGTGGGCATAGCCAACTTTGAAAGCTTTCTCAAGAACACTTCAGGCTACCGCCGCAAGCTCAGAGAGGTAGAGTACGGCTCGCTTGAGCGCGACCTGGATTTTCTTCGCTCCATCTCGCCGCTCTACAGGGTGGACAAAATACGCACGCCGCTCTTCGTCATACACGGCAAGAACGACCCGCGCGTGCCCTACACGGAAGCGGAGCAGATGGTTGAGGCGCTGCGCCGCCGCAACGCGCCCGTCGAATACAAGCTCTTTGACGACGAAGGCCACGGCGTAGCCAAGCTCTCGAACCGCCTGATTGTCTATCCCCTGGTCGCAAACTTTCTGGACAAGTACATGAAGTAAGAGTCCGGCTGAGTCTGTAGAGTTATGCTCGCAGTCATTAATTGCTCGCAAGTTGTGACGCTCGGTGGAGCGCGCCGCCCTCGCACAGGGCCGGAGATGAGCGAGATTTCCATCATCCCCGACGGCGCGCTCACGGTGCGTGACGGGCGTTTTGAGAAGGTCGGCGCGCGTCTGGAAATAGAGCCGCTCATAGGCCCGGACTGCGAGGTCTTGGACGCGGGCGGGCGCGTGCTGCTGCCGGGCTTCGTTGACGCGCACGCTCATCCGGTCTTCGCAGGCACGCGCGCGGACGAATATGAAGAGCGCGCACGAGGGGCTACTTATCAAGAGATAGCCGCGCGCGGCGGAGGCATTCGCTCGACCGTCAGGCGAACGCGCGAGGCCAGCCTTGATGAATTGGTCGCGGCGGGCAGGCGTTACGGCGAGTGGTTCCTGCGAGGCGGTACTACGACGGTCGAAGCAAAGTCCGGCTACGGCCTGACCACGGAAGACGAGCTTAAGATTCTGCGCGCAGTTCAGCGCTTGAACGAAGAGACGCCGCTTCGGTACGTGCCGACCTTCCTTGGCGCGCACGACGTTCCGAACGAGTACCGCTCGCGCCGAGAGGACTACATAGAGCTGGTCACGGAAGAGATGCTCCCGCGCGTCAGGGAAGAGCGGCTGGCCGAATACTGCGACGTGTTCTGCGAAGAGAAGGTCTTTACTCTCGCCGAGTCGCGCAGGATTTTAGAGGCCGCGCGCCGCCACGGCCTTAAGCTTCGCCTTCATGCAGACCAGTTGACCCTTTCGGGCGGCGCGCAACTGGCCGCAGAGCTTGGGGCCGCGACCGCAGACCACCTTGAGCACACGGACTCACACGGCATACGGGCTCTGAAGTCTGCGGAAGTCCAGCCTGTGCTGCTGCCCGGCTCCGTCTACGCCCTCGGCTCGTCGCGCTATCCAGCCGCGCGAGAGATGATAGAAGCAGGGCTCGCGGTCGTCCTCGCAACGGATTTTAATCCCGGCTCAAGCCCCACGCCTTCCATGCCTATGGTTCTGTCTCTGGCCTCCACGCACATGAAGATGACGCCCGCCGAAAGCCTGACGGCCGCGACCATCAACGCCGCCTACAGCCTCGGGCGCGGCGACGAAATAGGCTCAATCGAAGAGGGAAAGCGCGCAGACTTTTGTCTACACGACGCAGAGGATTACAGGGAGGTCGCATACTTCTTCGGCGTCGAGCACGCGCGGGAAGTCTTCATAGAAGGGCGGCGGGTCTTCAGCCGAGAATCAGCCTCGAATACACAAGATAATGGATGAAAATAACGGTTGACGCACAATAGATACTCATTTATTATCATGTTCAACACTGAGGAAGGAGGTGATTCTAAAATATATGAGTTCTTATCACAGTGAGGTGGCTGAAGCCTAAGGGCCGAGCCAACACTTCTTTTGTTTGGGTGTTTGCTCGCGTTCGTTGTCTGATTCGAGACAAAGGCACACAGGCTAATCCCAACAGTTACACCGCGAGAGAGACGCTTTGCTTGAATGCGAGGCGTCTCTCTTTCTCTTTATAGGAAGAGGAAAGAGAGCTTACCTGCCGAAGAGTCTATCGTACTCTTCCTTTGTCATCCTGTAGCACTCGCAGGCCGACCTTTCCAGCGCCGCGCGGTCGTGAATCTGTATCGTGCCACGGCTGTAGCTAATCAGTCCCGCGTCCTGTAGCACGCCTGCCGCGACGGAGACTCCGGGGCGGCGCACGCCTAGCATCGTCGCCAGAAACTCCTGCGTCAGGTTCACCTCGTCCGAGCCCACGCCGTCGCTGCTCATCAGGAGCCAGCGGCAGAGCCTCTGCTCCACGCTATGGCGCGCGTTGCAGGCCGCTGACTGCGAGCCCGTGACTATGACCGTGTGTATGTAGCGATTCAGGAGCTTACTGAGCGGGCCGCCTTCGTCGTACATCTCTTTGACGATGCTCGACCGGACGCGCAGGGCGTCGCCCGGAACCTGCACGAAAGTCGGCATGGTGGTCTTCGCCGCGTCCAGTAGTACCGGCACGCCGGACATCCCTTCGCGCCCTATGGTGCCGGATTCGACGGATGAGCCGTCCTCAAGAATCGTCACCAGCGAGAGCAGGCAGTTCAGCGGAAAGTAGATGTCACGTATGGGCTCGTCCGGCACTATGACGTGCTGGCCGTGGTCTAGCTCCACGCGCTCAAGTTGAGGACTCAGGCGTTCGAGCTCTTCTTCCGGCAGGCAGGCCAGCAGACGATTCTCCATCTTGATACTTACTCCGCTCTGAACGACTCACGGCTTGGCCGGAGTAGTCGTCGTCTGTTCCGAGGCGGGCAGCCGCGAAGGGTCTGGCGCATCGGGAGAGGTGTGAAGGTGAACAGCTTTCCACGCGCCGTTGATGCGCTGGAAGACCAGCGTCATGCGGCCCGAGGCAGTTTCGGGAGTCCCCTTGTAGGTCTGCGTCTGCGTCCAGAGGCAAGTGACCATGGCCGCGTCACGCCCGAGCATCAGCACGCGACGGTCTCTGACGGCGAGCTTCACGTCCTTGAGGTTCGGGTAAGAGCTTTCACGATTCTTACGCATCTGCTCCCAAGAGCGCGTGACCGTCCCGTTGTAGTTAAAGAGTACGAGTTGCTGCGAGTTCCAGTAAACGTTCGTCACAAGCGAAACGTCCGCCTTCTCTATCCCTGCAATCAGCGAGTCGAAGGCGTCAACCACGCCTTTTGAGCTAAGGTCGTTCGCTGTGCTGCGTCGCCCCGTGCGCCCCTGACCCGCATCCGTAGTCTGCGCGCCCGTGTTGCCCTGTTGCGTCTGCGCAGGAGATGGTGGAGGAGTGCTCTGCGTGCGCGGGCGCGACGCAGGAGGCGCGGACGTGTTCGAGTTCTGCGCCACGCAAAGGGTCGCAGCCGCTAAGACCACGGCAATGATAAAAGCTAACCTATAAATCATAAAGTACTCCTTGGCTTAAGCAGATAATTAACAGGGATAGACAGGATGAACAGGATAAAAGAAGAACACCTGCTCTTTCTTTATCCTGCATATCCTGTCCATCCCTGTTAATTTCTCTTTCATACTTCTCCGGGCTCGCTGGCGTAATCGTACCAGGGCACGCCGCTCCTGAGTCGCTGAGCGGAGCGCTCGCGGCCTATGATGTCGAAGACCTCGAACATGGAAGGGCCAACCGACTGGCCCGTCAGCATGGTGCGCGAGCCGTTAATCAGAAGACCGGCTTTGACGCCCGCCTCGTCGGAAAAGGCGCGCAGTGCCTGCTCGCTGGTCTCGGCATTCCAGGGCTCTACCATCTCAAGGCGGTCTGCCAACTGGGGCAGAAGCTCTTTGAGCTTAGGGTCTTTCAGCAGGTTCTTCTTCACGGCCGCGGGCTCAAAGTCGAAATCGTCTGAGAAGTATGCGCGGCCCTGCGAGGAAAAGTCCTTGAGCGTGAAGAAGCGCTGGCGTATCAGGTCAACCGCTCGCTCGAACCACACGCGCTCTTCCACCTCATACTCTTCGCGCCAGAGCTTTGAAGAGCGCAGCTCGTCTTTCACGAGCGGGATAAGCTCGGTGAGCGGCATAGTCCTGATGTACTCGGCGTTCATCCAGAGCGCCTTGTCGTCCGTCCAGTGGCGCGGGTCTGTCTCGTTGAAGTTGAAGACGGCGTTCGAGCGGTGTATGCCTTCCAGAGAGAAGCTCGTCACCAGCTCTTCCATCGTCATCAATTCCTTCTCTGCCTCTTCGGGCGACCAGCCGAGGAGCGCCAGAAAGTTTCGGAAGGCCGCAGGCACAAACCCTCTGTCACGATAAGTCGTCAGCGACACGACCTCTCCGTGCTTTCGCTTGGAGAGCTTTCCCTTGTTCGGCGCTAGGATAAGCGGCAGATGCGCGAAGCGCGGCGGCGTCACCTCAAGCGCCTCGTAGATGAGAATCTGCTTGTGCGTATTTGTCAGGTGGTCTTGCCCGCGTATGACATCCGTCACATTCATGGCGATGTCGTCGATGACGACCGCGAGGTTATAGAGCGGGTGCCCATCCGAGCGCAGCAGCACCAGGTCTTCTATCTCAGAGTAATCGCGCGACTGCTCGCCGTAGACCACGTCTGCGAAAAAGGTCTTTCCCTCTTCGGGGACTTTCAGGCGAATGGCGAAGGGCTCGCCCGCCCCGGCTCGCCTGTCAGACTCTTCCTTGGACAAGTCGCGGTAAGGATTGCTGCGATGATTGACGCCTTCGGCAGCCTGGGCACGCGCCCTCTCGGCAATGCCTTCCTTGATGCCAGCGTCCGTGCGCTCTACCTTCGGCGTGAAATCGCGGTAAGCGCGTCCCTCTTCCACGAGGCGGCGCGCGGCCTCCCTGTGCTTCTCGGCATTGTCCGACTGGAAGACAATCTCTTCGTCATAGTTGAGCCCTAGCCATTCCAGTCCCTCTATGATGGAGCGCGTCGAGGCCTCCGTAGAGCGCTGAAGGTCTGTGTCCTCTATGCGCAGCAGGAATGTTCCGCCCGTGTTGCGCGCGTAGAGCCAGTTGAAGAGCGCCGTGCGGGCAGAGCCTATATGTAGATAGCCCGTGGGGCTCGGTGCGAAGCGAACGCGAATCATAAATTAGTGATGAGCGATGCGTGGGACAAGCAAGAAGAAGATTTTTTACTTGTCGCCCTAAAACAGTGAAAGTGACAAGTGATGAGTCCCGTACAAGTCCTTAAAACTTGTCACTCGTCACTTGCCACTCGCCGCTGCAATCTTGATGGCGGAGATGACAGGATTCGAACCTGTGAAGGGCTTTTGACCCTTAACGGTTTAGCAAACCGCCGCCTTCAGCCACTCGGCCACATCTCCGCACTCTTCAGTGCCTGAATACCCTCATCAGGCGAGAAAATATTCTATCCCCTTAGCCCAGATTGTCAAGGCGCAACCCTTCGGTTTCCCCGCCCGAAATACGCCAATCCCTTTCCGTCCCGTGATGGTAAAATCCCGTACGCGCTAGCCTATTCCAAGTTGATAGGAGATTCCCTCACGTGACGGACAACTCAAACCCGAATCCCGTCGTCATGGTCAGCAGCACCGCCCGCGACCTGCCCGAGCACCGCGAGAAAGTGCAGCACGCCTGCCTGCGGCTCGGGATGTTTCATCCAGAGATGATGGAGCATCTTTCAGCGACGGACGCTAACGCCGTTGAAGTCTCGCTCAGAATGGTAGAGAAAGCGGACATTTATTTAGGCGTCTTCGGATTCCGCTACGGCTATATTCCGCCGGGAGCCAGTATCTCCATCACAGAGATGGAATATAACCGCGCGGAAGAGCGCGGCATACCCCGGTTAATCTTTTTGATGGATGAGAAACATCCGCTCAACGCCAGCGATGTGGAGACAGGAGGCGGCGCGGAAAAGCTGAAAGCTTTAAAGGAGAGGCTCAAGACTGACAAAGTCGTAGGGGTCTTCAAATCCCCAGACGAACTGCTTGCGCTCGTAATCCAGAGCCTCTGGGAACTTCATCAGCCCGACCTTACCACATTCCATTACATCAGCGACATCCCTGCTCCACCCGAAGCCTTCATCGCTCATCCCTACACGCTACTGCAAACACACCGCCTCGTAGGTCGTCAGCCGGAACTTAGACTATTGACCGATTGGGTAGCTAAACCTGATTCAGAAGTTTACAAGGCACGCATTTTGAGCCTCGTCGCCATCGGCGGCCTTGGCAAGAGCGCGCTAACCTGGACTTGGTTCAACAACATCGCCCCACAGGAGATGAACCCGCTCGCTGGCCGCATGTGGTGGAGCTTCTACGAATCCGACGCTACCTTCGAGAACTTCGTCACGCGCGCCCTGGCCTATGTATCTCATCGTTCCCTTAGCAAAGTACAACAGATTCCCGTCCCTGAGCGTGAGATGCAATTGCTCGCTATGCTAGACCGTAAGGCTTATCTTATCGTGCTCGATGGCTTAGAGCGGATACTAATTGCCTACGCTCGCATGGATGCGGTGCGACTTGATGACAGTCAAGTTGGCGACCAAAAAAATCTACGCAAGACCGCAGACCCACGAGCCGGACGCTTCCTAAAGAAACTCTCGCAGTTAAGGAACTCGCGCATCCTTATAAGCACTCGCCTTTACCCTGCCGAACTTGAGACGGAAGGTGCCGACTCCATACCGGCCAGCTATAGAATTGACATTACAGGTCTCACTGACGCAGATGCTATAGAACTCTGGCGCGCTTTTAATGTTTCCGGCTCGCGCGACTTGCTGTTGCCTATCTTTAACACATTCGGTAAACACCCGCTGCTTATTCAAGCGTTGGCCAGGGAGGTAAAGCTCTACCGTCCAAAACCTGGCGATTTTGAAAAGTGGCTCAAAGACAATCCGCGATTCGAGCCTACAAAATTTCCACGTTTGAAGGACGCAATGGGACACGTATTGGAATACGCTCTGCGGGGGCTCGAAGATGAAGCGCTCCGAGCGTTGCAGGTCATTGCCGCGTTCAGAATGCCGGCCCGCTACGATAATTTGGCGGCGTTACTAATCGGCAAAGAGAAGGTATGCGCTGAGCAAGGTGAACTGGATAAAGTGCTGACAGAGCTGGAAGACCGTGGGCTGCTTGGTTGGGACAGGCGGGCCAACCGCTACGACCTGCATCCGATTGTGCGCGGGGTTGCTTGGAGCGGCCTCGGAAACGACGCAAGGCGCGGTGTTTATACGAACCTGCACGCGCACTTTGAAGCACTGCCGATGATAAATAATTATCTCGAAGTTAAGAGTATCGAAGACCTCACGCCCGCCATTGAATTATACAACTCAATGATTGGATTAGGACTTTATGATGATGCCATGAGGTTCTTTTACCATATATTGGAAAAAGCCACGCTTTACCGTTTAAGCGTCAGTCGCCAACGAATCGAGCTATTGGAAATGCTTTTCCCTGATGGCTTAGCCCACCCGCCTCGTTTGAGTAATGCAAGTGATGAAGCCTATACATTCAATGCACTGGCACAAGGCTATCAACTCGGCGGGCAGCCGGGGCGCGCAGTCCCTCTGTTTCGCCGTTATATTAAATTAAGCTTGGGCCACAATAATGTTATGACTGGCTTATGTAATCTGTCATATGCGCTGCAATTAGCGGGCGCGTTATACGAATCGGAGAGCAAGGCACATCGAGTCTTGCTCATCGCGCGAAAGCAGCACAATAACCTTCAGGAAGCTGTCAGTCTTTGTTGGATTGGGACAACGCTGGTGGCGCGAGGTATTACTGATAAATCAGAGCTTGCCTTACAAAGGTCATTGCGAACGTTTACAGCACGGTTTGATAAGCAGGGTGAAGGTCATTTGAACTCCCATCTTGCACAGAGGTCTCTATGGCTTGGTAAGTTTGATGATGCGATAGCTTTCGCCAACCGCGCCTGGGAATTAGCCCATATCGAGAAACTTGAGGGCGATTTTATTCGCGCAGCACGGGTGCAGGGTGAAGCGGCACTTGGTTTAAGTGATTTTAGTGCAGCCGATGAACGGTTGCACTATGCGCTCGCTCAGGCGCGTGCGATGAATCTGGCTCAGGAAGAACTCCCTACGCTGGTGGCGTTAGCTGATTTGCGGCGGCGGCAGAGAGATTTAAAAGGGGCTAGAGAATTGCTGGACGATGTTTGGGAGAAGGCGGAGCGTGGGCCTTATCCGCTTTTTCATGCGGACGCCTGGAACGTGCTGGCACAGGTTGAGCAGGATGATGGCTATGATGTGGCCGCAGTTAAGGCGGCTATAGTGGCATATTACTTAGCGTGGTGTGATGGGCCGCCTTTTGCTTATCACTGGGGGTTGGAGAAGGCGCGGGCTCTGTTGAAGGAGTTGGGGGCGGAGGTGCCGGAGTTGCCGCCGTTTGATGAGACGAAGTTTGAGGCTATGCCGGAGGTGGAGATTGACCCGGCGGATGAGTTCGGGGCGGGCGCGGAGCAGGCCGGAAATGAGTGAAAGTTGCCGCGTGCGGGTCAAAAGGAGCCATTTTTACACCAAAACGTTTGACGTACAGTTGTACAGCTTCCAAATACACCTGCACAGACGCCAAAAACAGTTGCACAGACGCCACATACATGTGTACAGACGAGAAATTCAGTTGTTCAGATAAGAAATACGGCTGCACAGACGCCGCCCACGGCTGTGCAGATGAGAAATTCAGTTGTTCAGACGCCACGTTTAGCTGTACAGACGCCGCGTTCGGCTGTTCAGGTGCGGAGTTGGTGTGTTCAGATGCGGCCTCCGGGTGTGTAGGGGCGGGGTGTGGGGCGGTTGTTGGGGGTGTATCTGCGGGCGGTTATCTAACCTTAGATTGTTGACCGATGGGGTCAGATTGAGTTCGGGGGGTAGTTCAATCTGACTGGCTTGATGCTGTCGGAAACGTCTCCTTCAGAGGCTTTTAGCCGAAAATCCTAAGAAAAATCGGGGTTTAGTAAGTTAGAGGCAAGCGGCACGGGGCTTGTAGATGAGGGGGCGCGTGCATTGTCTTTGACCAGCGCGTGTCTTTGACGGATTAGCTGACTCGATTTTGAACCTCGTATCTTGATGGAGCCCTCGTGGTGAAAGTGAAAAGAAGAGCCCCCGGCATACTGACAGTAATCGTTCTACTTTCTCTGCTCCTATCCCTGTTTCTGACGGCGGGCGCGGGCGCTAGCTCCCCTGCGGCACCTGCTGCCGAGTCCTCTCAGGAGCGTAACAGCAAAGTCTCTACAGATTTGGCCGCGCGTGTGAAGCAGTCCGACGGCGACGAGCTTGCGACGGTGATTCTTCAGCTCAATGCTCAGCCGAGCGGCCAGCTCAATGCGCTGTTGCGTCGAGAAGGCGTGCGAATCAAAGGCCGTCTCAGCAGCTTTAACGTGACCGTGGCAGAGCTGCCCCTGCGATTGATTGACGAGCTGGCTTCATTTGAAGAGGTCGAAGCAATCACGCCCGACAGGCAGGTCGAATCCAAGGGGCACGTCACCAGCACTACCGGCGCAGAACTGGTTCGCACCCTCCCTGCGCTCAAAGGCAACGGGACAATCAACGTTGACGGCTCCGGCATAGGCATAGCCGTGCTGGATTCCGGCATCTACGCAGACCACCTTGCGCTCACGGACGCGGCGGGCGGCAAGCGCACCACCTTTACAAAAGATTTCACGGGCGAGAATCGCACGGACGACCCTTACGGACACGGCACGCACGTAGCCAGCGCCGCAGCCGGTAACGACAGGACGACGGGCCAGACGGCCATCTACACGGGACTCGCCCCGAACGCCACACTCGTCAGCCTGCGCGTGCTCGACTCGAACGGCAAGGGGCAGGTCTCTTCCGTGCTCGCAGCGCTCGACTGGGTGATGAAGAGCGGCTCGCGCTACAAGATTCGCGTAGTCAACCTGAGCCTCGGCGCTCCCGCGATTGACTCCTACAGGATTGACCCGCTGTGCAAAGCCGTCCGCAGCCTCTTTAACGCAGGCATTGTGGTCGTGGCCGCCGCAGGCAACGACGGCAGGGACGACAAGGGCAACAAGATTTACGGCCGCATACATTCGCCCGGCAACGAGCCTTCCGCCATCACCGTAGGCGCTACCAACACCTTCGGCACGGATGCCAGGGGCGATGACGTGATAGCCACCTACAGCTCTCGCGGCCCCACTCGCAGCTACTACACGGACGCCTCAGGCGTCGTGCGCTACGACAACGTCATCAAGCCCGATTTAGTAGCTCCCGGCAACAAGATTATCTATGCCGAAGCTTTGAACAACTACCTCGTCACGAGCTACCCGTCTCTGGACGCGGGCCGTGGCGGCGACACCAAGCGAATGATGTACATGAGCGGCACTTCCGTTTCCTCGCCCGTAGTCGCGGGCACAGCCGCCCTCATGCTTCAGGTCAACCCGAGCCTGACGCCCGGCCTCGTCAAGATGATTCTGATGTACACGGCGCAGCCCATCGCGGGCGCGAACGTGCTTGAGCAGGGCGCGGGCCAGCTCAACGTAGAAGGCGCTGTCCGCCTTGCTCAGATGGTTCGCACGGACTTGAGAGCCAACACGCCTCTCGGCTCGGCTCTTCTGGTAACGAAAACGGCCCCGACGCCGCAGACGACCATAGCCGGTTACAGCTTTCCCTGGGCGCAGGGCATCGTGCTTAACTACGGCTACGCCACCGGCGCGAGCCTCATTAACAAGTACCAGAAAGTCTACGGCGCGGGGATTCTCTTCAGTGACGGAATCCTTCTACGCGACGGCGTCGTCATAGGCGACTCGAATCTCTTCAGCGACGGCATTCTCTTTAGCGACGGCGTCGTCATGGGCGACGGCGGCATGATGGGAAGCGGCACCCTGATGATGAGCGCCGGGATTCTGTTCAGTGACGGAATACTGTTCAGCGACGGCATCCTCTTTAGCGACGGCATTCTGTTCAGCGACGGCGTAGTGATGGGCGACCACACGACCGCCGCCAATAGCACTACCTTTTCAGGTAAGAACGTTCTGGCGAACGGAGATAACACGGCCTGCATGAAGTAGGCCGGAAACGTAAAGACATCGTCCACGCGTCTCTATTGCCCTGATGGTTGTTGAAAGGAATCCAGATGAGAAACCTTAAACCTTACAACTCAATCCTGAAGCTGGCCTCGCTCATGTTAGTGGCCGCGCTCGTTTGCGCCTCTTTTGTGAGCGTGCCTGTCACGGCCGGCTCCAAGGGGAAAAAGGATGACGAGGCAGCGCGCGGTCACCGCGCCAAGATCTCTTCAGACCTCAAGGGCAAAGGGAAAAGCGGCAAGGGCGGCTCCGAGAAGCTGAACGTCATCCTTCAGCTCGAAGGTAAGCCGACGGGCCGATTGAACGCGCTCCTGAACCGCAACGGCATACACGTTAACGGCCAGTTCGACAACCTCAACATGATGGCCGTGGAGCTGCCCGAAGACGTGATAGACGAGCTTGCCTCGTTCCCTGAGGTCTCTTACATCTCCAATGACAGAGAGGTCGTCTCCTTCGCCAGCCATCTCTCCAACACCACGGGCGCTGAGAGTGTACGCTCTCAGATGACGAGCACTGGCACCACCTATACTCTCGACGGCAAGGGCATTGGTATAGCTTTCCTTGACTCAGGCATCTACGGCTCTCACAGGTCTTTCACGGGCCGCATAGCCGCCAGCAAAGATTACACGGGCGAGAATCGCACGGACGACCCCTACGGACACGGCTCGCACGTCATGGGCATAGCCGCAGGTGGCGAAGGCGTGCAGAAGGGAAAGTACGTAGGCATTGCGCCGGGCGCGACCATCTATAACCTGCGCGTGCTGAACTCTCGCGGCACGGGAAAGGTCTCGTCCGTGCTCGCAGCGCTCAACGACATACTGGTCTACGGCTCGCACTACATACGCATCGTCAGCATGAGCTTAGGCATGCCCGCAGTCGATTCTTACAGGGACGACCCGCTGTGCAGGGCCGTGCGCCGACTTGTTGACGCGGGCTTTGTGGTCGTGGCCGCCGCAGGCAACGAAGGCAAAGACATAAAAGGCAGCAAGGCTTACGGGCTGATACACGCTCCGGGCAACGAGCCTTCGGCCATCACCGTCGGCGCAAGCAACACTTTCAACACCTTCAACCGCAACGACGACGGCGTTACCACCTACAGCTCTCGCGGGCCCACCAGAAGCTACTGGACGGACGAGACAGGCGTGAAGCATTACGACCATCTCATCAAGCCGGATTTGGTAGCGCCGGGCAACAAGATTGTCTCCGCTCAGTCCTTCTCGAACTACCTTGTCTCGAAAGACCCTTCGCTCGACGCGAGCAACAGCAAGAAGCCGGACGAGAAGATGATGCGCCTGAACGGCACCTCTATGGCTACGCCTGTCGTGGCGGGCGCGGCCGCTCTCTTGCTTCAAGCCAACCCACGCCTGACGCCGAACATGATTAAAGCCATCCTCATGTACACGGCGCAGCCGCTTGCCGGATACAACATGCTTGAGCAGGGCGCGGGCGAAATCAACATAGAGGGCGCTGTGCGACTGGCCAAGTCAATCAGGACAGACCTCTCGGGCGCGACGCCCGGAAGCCCGCTGCTTTCTACCAGCGCGCCGCCGCAGCCCTTTACCACGCTCTCTTACCAGTCGTCTCTCGGCCCCGAGCAGACTACCTTCCCTTGGGCGCAGGGCCTCATAGTGGACAGAACTTACGCCACCGGCACATCGCTCATCACAACGTTTCAGGGCATCTACGGCACGGGCGTCCTCTTCGGCGACGGCGTCTTGATAAGCGACGGAGTCCTGATAAGCGACGGCGTTTTGATAAGCGACGGCGTGCTCATAGGCGACCACATTTTGACGAGTAACGGCGTCATCATGAGCGAGGGCGTGCGCTTTCTCAACACAGGCGTCCTCTTCGGCGACGGCGTGCTTTTCAGCGACGGCGTCCTCTTCGGTGACGGCGTGTTGTTCAGCGACGGCGTGCTCTTCGCCGACAAGAATGTCACAGGCGACTACACCATGCGCGCACAGTCCACGCTGCTCAAAGGCGACAAGTCGCCGGACGCAGAAGAGTAAGATAGACCCTTAGAAGAAGAAGAGGCGACGCGCCTCTTCTTCTACCGTCTCCCCGCCCCCCCGATAGTAGCACCTCACAACTTGAACATCGGTTGAGAGCAAACCTACTTGCTCCTCTATGGAAGCCGTACGAAAACATCCTCTGACAGACATCTACTTCCGCCTGCTGATAGCGTGCGGCATCTCGGCGATTCTCTTCTCAGCCTATCGCCTGACGAGCGCGCAGCTGAGCGGGCGTTTCGTGCTTCTGCTCGTAGCCACGCTCCTCATAGGCTCAAACGTCACGGTTCAGATTCCTAAGCTTTCGTCGCGCATCTCCGTCTCCGACACTTTCGTCTTCCTCACGATGCTTATTTGCGGCGGAGAGGCAGCCGTCCTGCTGGCCGCGCTCGACGCCTTCTGCTCAAGCCTTCGCATAGCCAGGACGAAGCTCACCTACCTGCTCAACGTCTCCGTGGCAGGCTTCTCCGCGTTCGTCTCTGTCTGGACTCTGCGCTTCCTGTTCGGCCCGCTGGAAAGGCTGTCAGAGAGCGGCTACTCTTCCCGTTTTGTCGTGGCCGTCTGCGCGCTCGCGCTCGTGCAGTACGTCGTCAACTCAAGCCTCGTGGCCGCAGGCATCGCTCTTAAAACAGGCCAGTCGCTCTGGCAGACCTGGCGCAGGCATTACCTCTGGACTTCAATCACTTACTTTGCCGGAGCGAGCGCCGCCGGAATCATCAGCAAGGTCATAGGCCTAGTGGGCTTTCAGGCGATGCTGGCGGCCGTCCCCATCATCGCCATAGTCTATTTCACCTACCGCACCTACCTGAAAAACATAGAGGCCGCGGAGCGACACGTGTCAGAGCTTCAGGAGAGCGAGGAGCGCTTTCGCTCGGCCTTCGACAACGCCGCGATAGGCATGGCTCTCGTCTCGCCCGAAGGCCGATGGCTTCAGGTCAACCGCGCGCTCACAAGCATCGTGGGCTACACGGAGCAGGAGCTGCTTGAGAGGGATTTCCAGTCAATCTCGCACGAGGACGAGCTTGGCACCATCATCTCGCACATCAAGGAGCTGCTCGAAGAAAAGATAAGCTCTTATCAAACCGAAGGCAGGTACTTTCACAAGGACGGGCACGAGGTCTGGATTCTGTTGAGCGTCTCTCGCATACGCGACGCGCGCAAGAAGCAGACGCAGCTCATCTTCCAGATTCAGGACATCACAGACCGCAAGCGCGCCGAAGACCAGCTTCTGCACGACGCCTTTCATGACACGCTGACGGGCCTGGCCAACCGCGCCCTCTTCATAGACCGCCTCAGGCAATCGCTCGCCCGCACCAAGCGGCTAGGCGCGCACAGGTTCGCCGTCCTCTTCCTTGACCTTGACCGCTTCAAGGTCATCAACGACTCTCTGGGCCACATGGTCGGAGACCAGCTACTGATAGGCATCGCGCGAAGATTGGAAACCTGCCTGCGCCCCGGCGACACCGTGGCCCGTCTCGGCGGCGACGAGTTCACCATTCTGCTCGAAGACGTGGAGGATGTCTGCGAAGCCATCATGGTCGCAGAGCGCGTGGAGAGAGAGCTGGCTTCGCCCTTCAACCTGGCGGGCCACGAGGTCTTCACCAGCGTCAGCATCGGCATAGCTTCGAGCGACATAGGCTACGAGCGCCCGGACGACATCCTGAGAGACGCCGACACGGCCATGTATCGCGCCAAGTCTCTGGGCAAAGCGCGTCACGAGGTCTTTGACCGCACCATGCACGCGCATGCTATGAACCTGCTGAAGCTTGAGACAGACCTGCGCCGCGCTCTTGAGCGGGACGAGTTCGTGCTCTTTTACCAGCCCATCATGTCGCTCGACGAGCTTCGCATCACGGGCTTCGAGGCGCTGATTCGCTGGCGTCATCCCGAATACGGCTTCATCTCCCCGGCAGAGTTCATCCCCGTGGCCGAAGAGACGGGCATGATTCTCCCCATAGGTCGCTGGGTGCTGGGCGAAGCTTGCCGTCAGATGCAGTGCTGGCAGAAGCTCTTCGACACGGACTCGCGCATCTCCGTGAGCGTCAATCTTTCGGCCAAGCAGTTCATGCAGCCCGACCTCATCAAGCAGGTCAAAGATGCGCTGGAAGAGACGGGACTCGCGCCCTCATCTCTCAAGCTTGAGATAACGGAATCGGTCGTCATGGAAAATATAGAGACCGTCACGGAGATGCTCAAACAACTGAGCGAGCTAGGCGTCAAATCCAGCATAGACGATTTCGGCACCGGCTACTCTTCCTTAAGCTACCTGCACCGCTTCCCAAGCAGCACGCTCAAGATTGACCGCTCCTTCGTCAGCCGCATGAACGACTACAGCGAGAACGCGGAGATAGTCAGAACCATCATCATGCTGGCGCGCAACCTAGGCATGAGCGTGATTGCCGAAGGCATCGAGACGAAGGCGCAGCTTGAGCAGCTGCGCGAGATGGCCTGCGACCAGGGCCAGGGCTACTACTTCTCAAAGGCGCTGTCGAGCGAGGACGCCTTCCGGCTGCTCGAAGCCGAGTTCACGGAGCGACCCTTCCTCACGAGCCACAAATTCGCCCACCCATCCAAGCAAACCTCCGTCGCCTGAAAAGAAAATTAACAGGGATAGACAGGATGAACAGGATAAAGAAGAAGCAATAGTTTCTCTTTTATCCTGTCTATTCTGTCTATCCCTGTTAGAATCTCGCCGTGACGAAGCTCAAGCTGACACGGAGAGATTTCCTGCGCGGGATGGCAGCCGCGCCGCTGCTGGCAGTCTCTGCCACCTCTCTTTACGCCAGCCTCATAGAGCCGCACAGCTACCACATCATAGAGACGAACATCCTCGTGCCGGAGCTGCCCGCAGCCTTCGAAGGCTTTCGCATAGCGCAGATAACGGACGTACATCACAGCCGCATTGTCCCCATCGCAGAGGTTCATAGAGTGGTCGAAGCGGCCATGAAGACGAAGCCCGACCTGATTGCGCTCACAGGCGACTACACCACCTCTTACCGCCGCTACATAGAGCCATGCGCGGAGGCCTTGGGAGAACTCTCCGCGCCCGAAGGCGTCTGGGCCGTGCTAGGCAATCACGACCATTACACAGACCCTCTGCTCACAGTGCGCGCCCTCAAGCGCCACCGCGTAAGCGTGCTTGAGAACGCCAACACCGCAATCACACGCGGCGGCGACACGCTTCAGCTTTTAGGGATAGGCGATTGGACATGGGGACGCGCCGACTGGGCCAGAGCCCTGCACGGCGTTGATAAGCGAAGACCGAGCGTCATGCTCTCGCACCAGCCTGTCGTGCTAGACCTGCCGGAAGCGGAAGGCGTCTCGCTAATCTTAAGCGGGCACACGCACGGCGGGCAGGTGAGCCTTCCCTTAGTAGGCCCGCCCATACGCTACGGCAGAGACTTCAAGTACGTGCAGGGGCTTTACGAGAAGAACGGAACGCAGCTCTATGTCTCTGCGGGCACGGGCGTCATAGGCTTGCCCGTGCGCCTCGGCGTCCGCCCCGAAATCTCCGTCCTGAAGCTCAAAAGAGCTTGACTCATGCCTGCTGCATGAGGCTCGCGGGCCGAGGTGCGCCCTTTAGCTGGACTGGCACCTGCGGCGCGCAGCAGAGCTTGATGAGACGCGCGCGGTCGCGCTGCATCTCCGCGTCCTGCCTGAGCCACTCTCGCACCTCTCTGAAGATTCGCGCCGCGTGCTCGTCCGGCGGCTCATGCACGCGGTAGTGCATCCACTTGCCTTCGCGACGCGCCGCAACCACGCCCGCCCGCCTCAGGTATGCCAGGTGGCGCGAAATCTTCGGCTGGTTCATCTTCAGGCCTTCCGTCAGAAAGCAGACGCAAATCTCTTCGTCTCCCATCAGATTAAGAAGCCTCAGCCGCGTACGGTCTGCCAGCGCGCGAAACAGCAGCTCTATGTCGAATGCCCCGTTCTTTCTGCTCATGAAAAATATTTTAGCACGAGAGAACACATTTGTCTTGACAGATATGTCCGGGCGGGCGTATGCTGCGACATATTCGCCAAAGCGAATGTGAAAATACGAATGGTGAAGGAGCGTGAGACGATGGAGAAAGAGCAAACGAAACAGGTCAGCGTGCTGAAGGCGCACGTGGCGCTTAACGTCAGGAACGTGACCGAGAGCATAGAGTTTTACAGGAAGATGCTGGGCATAGAGCCAAGCAAGGTGCGCACAGGCTACGCGAAGTTCAACGTGGAGAACCCGCCGCTCAACCTGACCCTGAATCAGGCGGCGTTTGGGGAGCGCGGCGCGCTCTCTCACATGGGCCTGCAAGTCGGGTCTACGGAGGACGTGCTGGCGGTGCGAGAGAGGTGGCACGAGCGCGGGCTTCTGACGCGCGACGAGATGCAGACCAACTGCTGCTATGCCATGCAGGACAAGAGTTGGGTGCACGACCCGGACGGCAACGAGTGGGAGGTCTTCGTAGTCTTGGAAGACAATCTGGCTGAAACGGGCGCTTGCTGCACCTCCGCGGCTGCGGTAGGGCAGGAAGCGGCTGTTGCCTCGTGCTCTACCGAAGATGCTTCGAGCGCCGAAGCGTCGTCGAATTGCTGCGCGCCCTCGGCAATCGAGCCGGTCGCCTTAACGCGCTAGGAAAGGAAGGCGTGTCGAAGAAGGAAAATCAGAGCGTGCAGTTGAATCTTGCGCGGCGCATAACGGCAGAAGCTCTGGGAACGGCGCTGCTTCTGGCGGCTGTAGTCGGCTCAGGAATTATGGCGGAGCGCCTGGCGAACGGTAACGCGGCCATAGCTTTGCTTGCCAATACTATTGCTACGGGCGCGGCGCTGGCCGCTCTGATTTTGACCTTCGGCCCTGTTTCCGGCGCTCACTTTAATCCTGCGGTGACGATTGCGAGCGCTTTTGAGGGAGGCTTAAGGTGGCCTCATGTTCCTGCCTACTTGGCAGCGCAGATAGGCGGTGCGTTTCTGGGAGTCGCAGCCGCGAACGTGATGTTTGGTCTTCCCGTTTTCTTCGCGTCACAGAGAGAGCGAACAGGAGGCGGGCAAATCCTGAGCGAGTTCATTGCCACCTTCGGCTTGCTGGCCGTCATCTGGGGATGCACGCGCGCCGCATCTACGGCCGTACCGTTTGCCGTAGCCTCGTACATCATGTCCGCTTACTGGTTCACGGCCTCGACTTCATTCGCTAATCCGGCTGTGACTCTGGCGCGTACGGCGAGCGATACGTTCGCGGGGATTCGACCGGTGGACGCGCCCGCTTTTATTCTGGCTCAGCTTGCGGGCGCAGGCGCGGCTACTATGTTGTTTCAGTGGCTCATGCCGTCTCTGCCGGAAAAAGCGGAGCAGGTAGTAGTGCCGCACGACGACGATGGCGTGAAGGAGACGAGGCAATGAGTAAGAGAGAGCGCGTGTTGATTCTCTGCACCGGAAATTCCGCCAGAAGCCAGATGGCCGAAGGATTGTTGCGCGGTGACGGCGGAGATAGATTCGAGGTCTTTAGCGCGGGGACGGAGCCTGCTGGCCTCAACCCTCTAGCCGTTCGAGCAATGCTGGAAATAGGGATAGACATCTCCGCGCAGCGCTCGAAATCCGTTGACGGGTACGCAGGCCGCGAGTTTGATTATGTCATCACGGTCTGCGACCGCGCCAAAGAGAACTGCCCGGTCTTTCCCGGCAGAGCGGAAAGAATCCACTGGAGCTTTGATGACCCTGCGGCAGCCACGGGCGACGAGGACGAACGTCTGTCAGTCTTTCGCCGCGTGCGCGACGAGATAAGAGAACACTTGAATGAGTTCGCAGACAAAAGCCAGTGCTGAGGAATAATCGTTGACTTGAGGACGGATTCTGTTTTAGAAGACCTTGCTTCTCTGATTCTGTAGCGGGCGTTAACCTAACGGATGAAAAATCTTCTCGTCGCGGCAATCCTCGCTCTCTCTCTTTCTCTCTGTAATCTGGGCGACAGGCTCAAGGACTTAGGTAAGCGAGAGCAGAACAGCAACCAGTCCGGCAACAGCCAGCCGGGCAATCAGAACTCCAATCAGTCGAATACGGACGTGGCGGAGGGGGACGATGTGCCGCCTCCTCCGCAGCCGGGCAATTCTAACGGAGGCTCGGGCGCGCCGATTTCGGGCGGAGTGCTGAACGCCAGGGCCGTGAGCCTGCCCAAGCCCGCTTACCCGAAGGTTGCTAAAGCGGCGGGCGCTTCCGGCACGGTGACGGTTCAGGTCTTGGTTGACGAGACGGGAAAGGTCACGTCCGCCAGGGCTGTCACAGGCCACCCGCTTCTCAGAGAGGCAGCTGTTCAGGCTGCCTACCAGGCGCGCTTTTCTCCCACTAAGCTGTCAGGCAAGCCCGTCAAGGTAACCGGTGTGATTAACTACAATTTCGTTCCCGAATAAAGCCTCTCTGTCATCCTTCGGAAACGGCAAAGCGTGTAAGCTGGAATCGTCGCTTCCGTTGGGATTTACCTTTCGTGTGAGTTAGCAAATCGCCCGGAGTCGCGTTACAATACCCGGCCAGAATGGAACTCTTAAATCAGATTAACTCGCCCGCAGACCTGCGCCGCCTGAAGCCCGAACAGTTGCAGACGGTCGCAGACGAGATTCGTCAATACATACTTGAGACCATGTCGCGCATAGGCGGCCACACGGGCGCTAGCCTAGGGGCCGTGGAGCTGGCCGTCGCGCTTCATTACGCCTTCGACACGCCAGCAGACCGCGTCGTCTGGGACGTGGGCCATCAGGCTTACGCTCATAAGATTCTGACGGGAAGGCGAGACCAGCTTCCGACTATTAAGCAGTACGGCGGACTCTCGCCCTTTCTTCGTCGAGACGAATCCGAGTATGACGTGTTCGGCGCGGGCCATGCTTCGACTTCAATCTCGGCCGCGTTGGGGATGGCGATTGCGCGCGACCGCCGTGGAGAGTCGCACCACGTCTGCGCCGTCATAGGCGACGCGTCACTTGCGGGCGGCATGGCCATGGAAGCCATCAATCAGGCGGGGCATCTCAAGACTCGTCTCATCGTGCTTCTTAATGACAACGAGATGTCTATCGCGCCTGCGGTCGGAGCGTTGACGGGTTATCTCAACCGCATACGCGAGGCGCACGGCTACCACCGCTTCAAGGACGAAGTTGAAGAGACGCTGCTCTCGATTCCGGGCCTGGGCGAGCGGCTGCATCAGGCGGCCAAGACCATGAAGGACGCGCTCGCGGCGGCTGTGCTTCCGGGCGCGCTGGTCAACGAGCTTGGCTTCAAGTACATAGGCTACGTTGACGGGCACAACCCGCGCGCTCTCGTCGCTGCCCTGCGCGAAGCTCAGCAGGTAAAGGACAGCCCCGTCATAGTTCACGCGCTCACAACCAAGGGCAAAGGCTTTCCCTCTTCCGAGAAGAATTACTACGCGTGGCACGCCACCGGCCCCTTCGACATACGCACGGGCGAGCCGGTCAAGTCCGCTTCCAAGGCTCCGCAGTACACGGCCGTCTTCGGCGACACGCTCTGCGAGCTGATGGAGAAGGACGAGAAGATTGTGGCGCTCACCGCCGCCATGCCCGACGGCACGGGCATTGACCGCGCGCTCAAGCGTTTTCCAGAGCGCTCCTTCGACGTTGGCATAGCGGAGCAGCACGCCGTCACCTTCTCGGCAGGAATGGCCTGCGAAGGCTTGAAGCCCGTGGCAGCCATCTACTCCACCTTCCTACAGCGCGGCTTCGACCAGCTCATACACGATGTCTGCATACAGAACCTGAACGTGACGTTTGCTATGGACAGGGCAGGCATCGCCGGGCCGGACGGGCCCACGCATCACGGCCTGCTGGACATAGCTTATCTGCGCGCCATGCCGAACATAATCCTGATGGCACCGAAGGACGAGGCTGAGCTGCGCGACATGATGCTGACGGCCATAGAGCATACTGGCCCGGCGGCGCTTCGCTATCCGCGCGGTAACGGCGTGGGAGTTTCGATTGACCGCGCTCCGCAGCTGCTTGAAGTAGGCAAGGGAGAAATCCTGCGCGACGGCGGCGACATTGGCATAGTAGCTTACGGCTCCATGGTCTATCCTTCGTTGCAGGCGGCAGAGCATCTGGCAGCAGAAGGCATAGAGACGACCGTCGTCAACGCCCGCTTCGTCAAGCCTCTGGACGCAGGACTTCTGCTCGCGCTGGCCCGCACCAAGCGGCTCATCGTCACGGTCGAAGAAGCATATCTCGCTGGCGGCTTCGGCTCCGCCGTCATGGAGCTTCTGGAAGAGAACGGACTGCTCGACAGCGTGCGCGTCGTTCGCATGGGACTGCCTGACAGGCTCGTCACACACGGCGACGCCAAGCTCCTGCTCGCGAAATACGGCCTGGACTCCGACGGCATCTACACGCGAGTCAAAGAGAGCATAGAGGTGCTCGACGACCGCCGAGCCAAAAGGCAGAAGGTCAGAAGCTGATTCGCTAAGCAAGCTGAGAAGTTAGAAGAAGAAATTAACAGGGATAGACAGGATACACAGGATAAAAGAGAAGAGATGACTTCTTCTTTATCCTGTGTATCCTGTCTATCCCTGTTTGAATAGCACTTTACTGTCTTAGCAGGACGGGCGGCGATGGGACGTTGACGCGTCTGGGCGGGTTGCGTCTTAGCTCGTCCATCAGGTATTTGACGGCCGCTTCGAGCGTGGGGTCTTCGCCGCGAGCGAGCGCTTCGGGCGTGTCCACGACTTCCACGTCAGGGTCAACGCCTACGCCTTCCACGGCCCAGCGACCTTCCGTGTCCATGAAGCGGAAGGTGGGAGGCGTCAGGCTTCCGCCGTCGGCCAGAGGCGGGTTGCCGGAAAGACCAATGAGTCCGCCCCAGGTAGTAGTGCCGAAGATTCTCCCCAAACCCATCTCGCGGAAGTAGTAGGGAAGCGCGTCGCCGCCCGAGCCCGCGTAGCCGTTAATCAGCATGGCCTTTGGCCCAAGGTGAGCGAACGCGGGCGTGGAGGTCGCGCCCGTCCCGCGTCTGGCCCAGTAGCTCAAAGGCTTGCGCTCCAGCAGCTCTATCATGCGGTCTGGAATGAAGCCGCCGCCGTTATAGCGGTCGTCTATAATCAGCGCCTCCTTGCGTGTCTGCCGGTAGAAGTTCTTGAAAAGCTCGCGGTTGCCTTCGACCGCTGTATTCGGGACGTGTATGTAGCCTATGCGCCCGCCCGACAGTCTATCCACGATAGCTTGGCGCGCCTGCACCCAGTCGAGATAGCGCACGTTGGTCTCGCTCTTAATCGGCCTGACGCGCTCGTCACGCGCGCCCGCAGTGTCCGGCCTGGTGTTGACGGTGAGCGTCACGACGCGGTCTGCCTTGCCTTCCAGAAGCTGGTAGAAGTTCTTCACGCCCTGCGTGGAGCGCCCGTCAACCGCTAGGATGAAGTCGCCCGTCTTTGCCCTCACTCCCGGCTCTGTGAGCGGCGAGCGGAAGCTGTCGTGCCAGTTCTCGCCGGGAAAGATTTTGGTGATTCTGTAGTAGCCTGAAGCGTCCGGCACAATCTCCGCGCCGAGCAGCCCGCCGTCGTTTCGCTCGACTCGCGGCCGGTCTGAGCCTCGCTCTACGTAGATGTGACCTGCCATCAGCTCGCTTCCCATCTCCGTCATCAGGAAATTCAGGTCTTCGCGGTTGGCTACATAAGGCACGAGCTGCTCGTACTTGGCGCGTATGGCCGTCCAGTTGACGCCGTGCATGTTCGGGTCGTAGAACCAGTCGCGCATGATGCGCCACGAGTCCACGTACATCTGCCGCCACTCCGCGCTCGGCTCAATCTTCATGTCCATCCCTTCGAGCTTGAGAATTCCGGCGTCCGGTTTTTGTCCGGGCGTGACCGGCGCGATGCCGAAGTTCTCACCGGCCTGAAAGATTATCTGCTTGCCATCGTCAGCGAGGTCGTAGTTCCTTATGCCGTCTATGATGGTCTGCTCTGCCTTGGCGTTTAAGTTGTAGAGCGAGAGCTTTCCCAGCCCCGAAAGATAGAGCACTCCGTCCGGGGTGGCCGCGAGCCTTCGGTAGTTAGCAGGCTGGCCCGGGATGGCGCGCACTCGATTCTCGAAGCCGTCGAAATCAATCTTGACGAAAGAGCCCGCGCGTCTCTCTTCCGGCTTTGCGCCCGCTGGAGAGTCAGGCTGAGGCGTGGCCGAAGCCTGCGGGCTAGGCTGCGCTCCCGGCTGCTGTGCTCTTGCTCCCTGTGGCGGCGGAGCCTGCGCCGGATTGGGCGGAGGCGTCAGGGGCCGCTCGCCTGTCTTGAAGCGCTCCTCGTCGCTCGTCGGCAGAAAGAGCGCCGGGCCGTCCGCTGCCAGAAGGCCCACGTAGATGCGCGTGGGGTTCGTGTAGATGTAGTTGAACTCGAAGCCGCTGAAGGTCAGGTTGAAATCCCGGTTCGAGAGAAAGTATAGATAGCGTCCTTTAGGGTCAAAGACGGGCTCGGTGTCGCTGGTCATCCCGCCCGTCAGTCTCTGCGCGCGGCGGCCCTCAACCGAGTAGACCCAAATCTCCGAGAACTGATTCTCTCCCGTCTTCACGTAGGCTATCCAGCGGCTGTCAGGTGCCCACGTATAGCTGGTGATGTCGTTTCGCGTGGAGTGGTCAACGTCCGTGGTCGCGCCCGTGGCGACGTTCACGTAGCGCAGGCGCTGCTTCTTGTCGCCGTAGGCAATCATGTTGCTGTCGGGCGACCACTGAATGGGAAAGCGCCAGATGTCGCCGTCCGTGGTGACGCGCCGCTCCTGGCCGCTTCCGTCGCTGGGCCTGACGTAGATTTCATACTCGCCGGAACGGTCGCTCAGGTAGGCTACCCAGCGGCCGTCGGGCGACCATGAGGGATAGAGCTCGCGCACGCCCTGCGAGTCCGTCAGGTTACGCACCTCTCCCTCTTTGGCGGGCGCAGTGAAGATGTCGCCGCGCGCCGCAAACAGCGCCCTTGCGCCGCCCGGAGAGATTGAGAAAGACTCTATGTTCGGCTTGACGTTCTTGAAGTATGGCACGGTGTCCGGAAAGTCGCCGTAGACTTTAATCGGCACCCGCTCCTCACGGCCTCCGTCCGCGCTCAGGCGATAGATGTAGCCGCCCGCTTCGTAAACAAGCTGGTCGCCCCCGCCGCTCGGCCAGAGCGCGTCGTAGTCCGAATGGTTCGTCACCTTCCGCGTCTTCTTCGTGCGCGTGTTGTAGGCGAACAGGTTCATCGTCCAGTCCCTATCCGACAGGTAAAAGATGGTGTCGCCCAGCCAGACCGGCACCATGTCCTGTGCGCGCGTCGTAGTAATCTGCTCGGACGTGTTGCTCTGAAGGTCGTAAATCCAAACATCTGGCGACTGGCCCCCGCGATAGCGCTTCCAGCCGCGAAACTCGTTCGTAATCGGCGTGAAGGCCACACGGTTGCCGTCGGGCGCGAAGCTCATGCTGCCCGTCTCTGTAATCGGCAGCGGCTGCTCCGTGCCGCCGTCTATGGAGATGAGATAGGGGCGGCTCAAGCGGTTGCTCTGCGCCACGCGGTTCGAGCGAAAGAGGATGTTTCTGCCGTCAGGCGTCCAGCCCATGACCGTGTTGTCCCAGCCTGCGCGCGGCGGCAAGGGGCCTACGTCGTTGTAGAAGGTGAGCTGCCTGGGCTCGCCTCCTTCGGTCGAGATGACGTAGACCTGACGCGTCCCCGCGTACTCGCCCGAGAAGGCTATCCAGCGGCCGTCAGGAGAAATCTTCGGGAAAAGCTCAAGCCCCGGATGCGAGGTGAGGCGGCGAGCGGTGCCGCCAGAGGAAGGCACCGTCCAGATGTCTCCCGCGTAGACGAAAGTTATAAGGTTGCCGCGAATGTCCGGAAAGCGCAGAAGGCGTGTGAGCCCGTCCGCTTGCGCGGGCTCGGCTGCGGCCTGTATCGAACAGAAGAGAACCAGGACGGCTAGTAAGAGAGACCTGTGCATTCCTATAGCTCCTTGAAGCATGGCTTGGGAAAGATTTAAAGATGGAAATGTCGTTCGAGAATATAACTAAATTCAGCTCTCTTTGCTACTGGCCTCTGCCTCTTCTGTTGGCCATGATGGCGTTGGCGTGGCCCATGCCGAAGTAGGCTTCCGCCAAATCCGGCTTCAATCGCGCGCTCTTTTGAAAGGCTTCGAGCGAAAGCTCCATCTGCCTCGTGCGGTTGTAGGATTTGCCCGGAGCAAGATAAAGGCGCGCGTCTGTCATCATAATCTCACAGGGCATCAGGGGATTGGGAAAGACTTAGAACTGACGGCGAGTATACGCAGGAAGCTCGGGCGTAGGAAAATGGAATCAGCATCCGGAAATAATAGAAAGCGCACCTTTACGGGGCGCGCGAGAATGTAAGTTTGCTATACGAGAACGTTCTGTTATGGGCCTTTTGGCGGGTGACTTTAGGGCGCGTGCAAGCATCTAAATTCGGGGTGGAGAGCCCCGGTTTTACAGGAAAAACGGGTTTTCATGGCTCTGTCGCGCGCCGAGTGGTCTCAGGTTTGCAACCGAAATTTACAGCAGATACCGAAATAATGGGCGCTCACGCCCCCTTTTTGAAAAGAGAAATTAGAAGAAGATGGAAGATAGAAGAAAAATAGTTATCCCCTTACAGCCTGAGACGCCTCACTTCGACGCCGAAGAGACGCTGCTTTCGGCCCGCCCGGTCGTGCCGATTACGCACGCCGAGCCGCCGCCGCAAGCGGTCTTCAATGGCCCGGAGCCTTCCGCCCGCACGCCCTTCCACAGGCGCTCTATGTTTCTGCCGCTCGTAGTCATAGCCGCCGTGAGCATTGGCCTCGCCGCTGGCTTAGGCATAGCGCGATACCGCTACGTGCAGCCGGGCGCTTCTACTGTTGTGGCTCAACCGGCACAGGCTCCTGCGGCGAGCGACACGCGCACCACCACAGCCGCCGCTACGCAAACTCCTAAGGGCGATGAGCAGGCACAGGCACCCGCTCTGCCGGAAGTGAAGATTGAAGAGAAGACCATTGACGATACCTCTAAGGAGGATGAGGCGCAGACCGTTACGCCCGGCGCTTCTAAAAAGTCTGAGGATGACGCTGCTGACAGAAAGAGTGACGACGGCGAAGATAACGCCCGGACGACTCAGCCTGATACCAGGCGCGAGAAGAGGCGCGCGGGCGACGATGCGGACGAGACACAGGACACGCCCCGCTCACAGAGGCGTGATCGTCGCGTGCGAGACCGTAATGATGAGGCTGACATCCCACGTCGCATAGAGCGCGCCAGCGAGCAGATAAATCGCATACGCGAAATCTTCGAGGGCAGGCCGCAGCGGCCATAAAGCCGAAAGAGAAAGCGTTCCGCAAAGAGACCGGGTAAACCAGACGAGTTTCCCGGTCTCTCTTTTTTCTGCAACACAGGTCAGTATCGTCTGCGGTAGCGGGCAGGTTATACTTAAGCATGACTCTACTCTGACCAATACCCGCCCGCTACCGCAGGCGGTACTGACCTGTTCTGCTATAAAGATGAAGCGCGAGCGTGTAGACAAACTTCTGGTGGAGCGCGGGCTGGCGGAGTCGCGCACGAAGGCGCAGGCGCTCGTCATGGCCGGAGTCGTGCTGGCCAACGAGCAGCGCGTGGAGAAGTCTTCGGAGAGCTTTCCGCCCGACGTGTCTCTTCGCGTCAAGGGCGCGGGTGACGCCGCCTCGCGCTACGTGGGGCGCGGCGGGCTGAAACTGGAAGCGGCGCTTAAAGAGTTCGGCGTGGACGTTCAGGGACTATTGTGTCTGGACGTGGGGGCCTCTACGGGCGGCTTCACAGACTGCCTCTTGCAGCACGGCGCGCGTCGCGTCGTGGCCGTTGACGTAGGCCACAACCAACTGGACTGGCGCATCAGGCAGGACGAGCGGGTCGAAGCCAGAGAAGGCGTCAACGCGCGTTACCTGAAGCCGGAAGATTTTTCAGAAAGGTTCGACCTGGCGGTGATGGATGTCTCGTTCATCTCGGCCGCCAAAGTCATTCCGGCAATCGTTCCACTGTTGACCGAGCGCGGGCGATTCATTACGCTCATCAAACCGCAGTTCGAGGTGGGGAAGGGAGAAGTAGGAAAGGGCGGCATCGTCTCTGACCCCGAGAAGCACGCGCGAGTCATAGAGGAAGTAAGGCGAGCGGCTGAAGCCGAGGGGCTGCGAGCGTGCGGCGTTATCACTTCGCCTATAACCGGAGCGGACGGGAACGTGGAGTTCCTCGCGCTCTACGAAAAAAGCTGATGCATCGTCTCTCGGAACAGGCTGCGCTCACGAAGTTGCAGCGGCTGAAGACCTCTTATCAAACGAGCATACGGCGCACTTACGAGCGCGCCGCGGAGGATTGCCGCGCCTGTTCCACTCCCGGCGCATGCTGTCTCGACGCACACTTCGTAAACGTTCACGTCACGCGACTCGAAGCCGTAGCCATACGCGAGACCATAGAGCGCACGCCGCGTCTCTCGGAAGAAGAAAAGCGAGAGGTCTATCACAGGGCTCGTCAGGCAGTCAGGCGTTACTCTTTGCGCGCTTCGGGCGAGACCTTCGCGCAGACCTTCGCCTGCCCGCTTTACGTGCCGCGCACGGGTTGCCTGGTGCATCGCCGCGCGAAGCCCGCGCCATGTATACAGCACGCCTGCTACTCTAACTGGGAAGACTTGCCGCCGGACTCTTTGCAGGCGCGCGTGGAGCATCGAGTGGAAGAGTTGAACAGGGAAGTCTACGGCGCAGGGTGGAACTGGCTGCCTCTGCCGCTCTGGTTGGTGCTCTTAGACCCGCGCTCAGACGGCCTTGAGCTACAGAGCCTGATACATGATTGGAGCACGCGTCGCGTCAAACAGGAAAGCAACTCGAATCATCATGCGCGAAGAAAAAATTTTCCACGACGAGACAAAAAAGTTAGAAGCTTGCCTGTCTTAAGTTAGAGACTTTTCCACAACTTTTTCCACAGGCGTTGTGGAAAAAACGGGTCGTAGTTAAAGTATTTTCTGCTTGACTCAATCGAAAGGGGCGCGTATAACCCTCCGCACGTTGCAGGTGCTCACGGGCCTTGCGACCGATGCGAGGAGAGGCTTACGGCGTGGCGACGCGCCGTAGGAGAGAGGTGACAGGCGGAAATAGTCGCTTCTATTAACGCCTCGCGTCGAAGCCGAAAGGCTTCAGCTGGGGGAGGGTTGAAAAATTTTCCCTTGAGCCGTCTGGATAAAAACAGGCGGCGCTCCTTCGGAAAGGAACCGCCGAAGAGAGTGCTGGAAAGTCGCTTAAGGAGCTTTCGGGTTTCTTAAGCCTCGTTGCCGGAGTTCGTAACCGGCGGTGGAGGAAAGCCACCCCAACAAAAACCTAAGGGCACTGCGCTTACGAGGCGCAACGGTTCTTGACCGCAAGGCTTGAATCGGGTGCTGACCGGATTGGAACTGACCGCCAGTCTTCTCGAATCCGGTATATAAATCAGGCAGCAGGCCGCGTGTACATGCGCCCGTTGCCAGTTCCCCCGGGATGCCTTCGGGCGACTCGGATGGAATTAGAGATTGCGCTGCTTTTTGGCTTCGGCCCGAGAGCAGCGCAATTTCGTTTCTGTCTCTTCCTTCGCTTCTCTCCATCACGAATATAAATTCTGTTGACTATAGGATGCTCCTTTGAGTATAAGCAGGGAGGATTCTTCCAGCATTGCACGCGCAGGCTTCATAGAGCAGGCACACTGCGTGAACCGAGCTTTAGTCGAGGCCGTTCCAGTTTTCTCACAGGTGTTCTCAGTTTTCCCGCGTATCCCTTGATAACCGATTTCCGTTAGCTCCAACCCACTGGAGGTCAGCAATGTCAGCCAACTTCTATCCCCGCTCAATCCGCATAATAGGCGCTTCCTTCATCCTGTTCACAGTCCTCGCAACCGGGACACGTGTATTGCCTTCCCGGCAGCAGGGCCCTCAGCAGCAGGAGCAGATTGTGCCCTCTTTCCCCACGGGAGCCGTCGCCGCTTTTCCCAACCCGGTAGCGCCACTGGCGGACGGCAGACTCCCCGTAGATAAGATATTTATCAGGCAAGACCCCCCGGCTAACAATACTATTTGGGTAGTGGAGCCGCAGGAAGTGATGCTCGGCCCTGTCGCCCAGGACAATAAAGCTGCCTCGCCAAGCGCCGCCTCAAGCAAAGGCGTAGGATTCGTGGTGCCGCAGCTTGATAAGGGAAATTACGAGGCCTGGTACGAATCTCCTTCTCAAAATCAGCCGGGTCAGTCTATGAAGCTGGCTGTAGTCCCTCAACTGCTGGTCGAAGAAGGGCTCAAACGTAGCGCGCCGGGCGCAGAGATAGAGATTCGAGTAAAAATCAGTTCTCCGAAGCTCTTCGTCAAGAACAGCACCACGCCGCAGGCTGTTTCCGTCCCCGTGCGTATACAGAGCAGCGACCCTTCGGTCGCGGACGTGGCCGCGTCGCAGGCCGCCAATGTAGTGACGGACGCCGAGGGCTATGCCAGGTGGAAAATACGAGTTAAGCGAACCGGTCTGGCGGAATTTACTGCCAGCGCTAACAACTTTGAGCCCGCCTCCGTGTACGTGGTGGGTATGTCCATGCCTGCGCAAACGCTGGCCGAAGCGGAATTACGCGAGGCCGAAGCGCAGGCCACGGCCAGAGAGGCTGAAGCGCAGGAAGCCGCCACCCGCGTCACCACGTTAGTCGCCAGAGCGCAGGAGGAAACCCAGACCGCAAAATCACGCGTTACCGAAGCAGAAGTAACCTTGCAGCGAATGCCTGAGAAGGCAGCGGGCAAGGACGCGGCCGTAGGTAGAGTGATGGAGCGCCAGAAGGCCGTAGAGGCTATAGCCGAGAGTGCGGAAGCGCGCGTGGCGGATGCGCGCGAATCAGCCGTAGAGGCGCAGCAGAGGGCTGCGGAGGCGCGTGCCTTCGCGCGTGCGAAGGCTGCTGTCGTGGCTCAGGTATCGACCATCAGGGAGGCAGACCTAAAACCGGGGGATGCGTTCCTGGTAAAAGGCGGAACCCCAATCGTCAGCCCGGCCATAATGGCTTTTGAATCCAGTCAGCTCGGCGGCAGCGCCCCCTATTCTCACGCCAGCCTTTACCTGGGCGAGATAAACGGCATCAAGATGGTGGCGGAGATGTGGAGCAGCGGCTACTGGATTACGCCGCTGAGCGTCAGCATCAGCGGGGCAATTATTGTAGATGTCTTTCGCTGGCCGGATATCACAGACGGCAAGAGGGAAGAGATAGCAAGCAAAGGGAGCAATATGTTCGGCGAGCCTTATCGCTACATTCGCTCGAACAACCCCGCGTTCTTTACCTCCGGCTCTCCTGTGCCCTATGCCTATGAAGAGATTGGTTTGCTTACGATGGCAGTAAAACCTTTAACTCTGGGGATAACACTGAGGACTCTGGCGATTGTGGTAGACGCTCTGGCCGGAGGCAGGCGGAAGATGATTTGCTCGGAGCTGGTGGCCTGGGTTTATAGGGACGTGGGGCTTGAGCTGCAAATGACGTATTGGCCGAAGCTGTCCGACGCGGGAATTTTCTCGACCGACGACAGGCGTAAGGATTACACCACGCCCAACATGATTGCCAGAAGCAGCAACTTGCGCCTGATGGGAAGATTGAAAGGGCCGTGAAGAGAGACGGCATGCGCGCGCCAGCCTACGGCTCAATTTCATCCTGCTCGTTCAAGACGGCTCGTTATAGATAGAAGCCCGGCCCTGTTCCGCTTCATTCTATTTATCTTGCGAATCCTCGTCCCGCAAGCCTCTCCTGCAAATTCTCCCGCGCCTCCTTGTCTTTTAATCAAAGGCTCTGTTAAGGGCTGGTAACATCAAGGGCGGAGCGCTATCTTGGATTGAGCCGCGTACAGAAGGGGGGCCGAAAGTTATGCGCAGGTCTGGACAGCTACTTCTCATAGCCGCAGCGTTTATGATGCTATGGCTCTCGCCGGTACTTGCCTCCAATGCTTTCGGTCAGGGCGCACAGGACGCGCAGAAGAGCGCGGAGAAAGAGGTGGCAAGGCTTCAGGAGCAGGCTAGAGCCCTGATGGAGAAGCGCGAGTTTGACCAGGCGCAAGGGCTGCTGACGACGGCGCTCTCCGTGGCGGAAAAGGATTTAGGGCCAGAGCACGAGAAGGTCGCGGAGACGCTCGTTTATCTGGCCTACCTCTACGAAGCCAAAGAAGATTACGCGCGAGCGGGTGAGATGTATGGTCGAGCCCTGCGGCTGGTGGAAAAGATTCAGGGCGCAGAAGACACGCAGGTCGCAGTGCTATTAAACGCGTGGGCAGAGATGCAGCTTAACCGCTCCGCGCTTGACGAGGCCGAGCCGCTGCTTAAACGCGCCCTCACCATCAGCGAAAAGTCTAAGGGCTCACAGCATCCGCTTACGACAAACATCCTCTATAACCTCGCGAGCCTTTATCAAAGCAGGAAGGATTACGCAGGGGCGGAGTCGCTTTACCAGCGCGCTCTGTCGGTCGTAGAGAAGGAGCAGGGGCCGGAGCATAAAGACCTCTCAAGGATTCTCAACGCGCTCGGGCAGCTTTACTTCATGAAGCAGGAGGCGGCGCGCGGCGTGCCTGTCTTAGAGCGTGCTCTGGCCATAGACGAGAAGGCTTATGGAGCGGAGCATTTCGCCGTACTCGGCTCGCTCAGCAAACTCGCGCTCCTGCGCTACGTGACGGGCGACTATAACGGCGCGGAGCAGCTATACACTCGCATGCTGGCCATGTACGTCAAGGTCGGCGGCGAAGACAACCGCTATAACGTCGCGCCGCTTCTGGGGCTGGCCAACGTTTACAAGGCCAAGGGCGAGTACGAGCGCGCGGAAAACTTGTACCGCCGCGCGCTGTCGCTTGAAGAGAAGGCGGGCGGCGCGGACGACTTTAACTTCAGCATGATGCTGGACGCTTTCGCCGAGCTTTACGTGCTTAAGCGAGACTTCGCGCAAGCCGAAGCGCTTTACGAGCGCTCGCTGAAAATACGCGAGAAGAGTTTCGGCGCGGAGAATCCGAACGTCGTCGCCTCTCTTAATAATCTGGCGAGAGTTTATGAAGAGAAGGGCGACTACGCGCGTGCGCTCTCAATCTACGAGCGCGCTCTCGCGATTAGAGAGAAGAGCCTTGGGCCAGAGCACGCGGACGTTGCCTCGTCGCTCAACAGTCTAGCGCTCGTTTACAAGGAGATGGGAGATTATGCGCGTGCGGAGCCTCTGCTTACACGCGCTCTCGAAATACGGCAGAAGACCGCAGGCGCGGAGAGCCTGTTCGTAGCCAGGACGCTCGGCGACCTCGCGGCGCTTTATGAAGCGCAGGGAGATTTGGCACGCGCAGAGCCTCTGTACCTGCGAGCGCTCGCCTTGCGTGAAAAGTTGCAGGGCGCGGAGCATCCGGATGTCGCGAGCACGCTTGGCAATCTGGCCAACCTTTACAGGGCCAGAGGCTATTACACGCGCGCCGAGCCGCTTTACGTGCGCTCGCTTGCTCTCAAAGAGAAAGCGTATGGGCCGGAGCATCGTGAAGTCGCGACGGCTCTTAATAACCTCGCCTACTTTTATCAGAACAGGGGCGACTACACGCGCGCCGAAGCCCTGTATCGTCGCGCCGTGAGCATACAGGAAAAGCTGCTCGGGCCGGAGCATCCTGACCTTGCCACGACGCTCGATAACTTCGGAACTCTCTATCGCGAGCTTGGCGATTACGTTCAGGCGGAAGCTTTGCTTCAGCGCGCCCTGATGATACGCGAGAAGCGGCGCGGCCCTGAGCATCCGGACGTTACCATCTCGCTCAACACGCTGGCCGTTCTCTACACCCTGAAGGGAGATTACGCGCGGGCAGAGCAGTTGTTGACTCGCTCTCTGGCCATTAAGGAGAAGGTGTTGGGGCCGTCGCATCCGGAGCTTACTGCGCCGCTCATAAACCTCGCATCTCTTTATCAGGAGAAGAAGGATTACACGCGAGCGGAGCAGCTACTGCGTCGCGCCCTGAGCCTGCGCGAGAAAGCCTTTGGCGCGGAGCATCCCCTTGTCGCGGCGGTGCTGAATAACGTGGCCGTGCTCTACTGGCAGCGAGGCGATTACGCGCAGGCCGAGCCGCTTCTGCGTCGCGCGCTCTCAATCACGGAGAAAGCATACGGCGCGGAGCATCCGGACACGGCGCTCGCCCTGAACAACCTTGCCGCCCTCTACGACCTCAGGGGCGACGCCAAAGAGGCCGAGTCTCTATACCTGCGCTCGCTTGCGGTGACGGAGAAAACGCTTGGCGCGCAGAATCCCAGGACGGCGGCGCTGCTACAGAATCTTGTCACGCTCTACGAAGAGCAGGGCGAGAGGGCGAAGGCTTTGTCGCTTCTGGTACGAAGCGCCGAGATAAACGAGCATAATCTTTCGCTCGTCCTCACGACGGGTTCCGAGAAGCAGAAGCAGCTCTATCTGGCCACTCTTGCGACCGATACGGATTACGCCGTCTGGTTCAACATGCAGAAGCGTGAAGACCGCGAGGCCGCGCGGCTTGCCCTTTTGACCGTGCTGCGCCGAAAGGGACGCGCGCTCGACGCCATGAGTGAGCAGGTGGGCGCGCTGCGTCGTCGCATGAGCCCTTCGGACAGAGCGCTGCTGGACGAGCTGGACAGGGCGCGTGCGGAGCTGGCCTCGCTTGTACTTGAAGGCGCGGGCGGCGCACAGTCGGCTGAGTATAAGGGTAAGGCGGCGAGGCTTCAGGCGGAGGTCGAGCGGCTGGAAGCCGAGGTCGGCGCACGCAGCAGCGAGTTCAGGGCGCAATCACAGACCGTCACGGTCGAGCGCGTGCAGAATGCTATTCCTGAGAACGGCGCGCTCGTGGAGATAGCTCTCTACAGGCCCTTCAATAACCGCGCGCGTGATGCTCAGGAGAAGTGGGGCGCGCCGCGATACGCTGCATACGTGCTGAGGCGCGACGGGCAGTTCGGCTGGGTCGACCTTGGCGACGCGGCCTCGATTGATGCCGACATAGCACGCTTTCGCTCGTCGCTTGCCGACCGCAAGAGTCTTAATGTTAAAGGAGCCGGGCGCGCTCTTTATGAGAAGGTGATGCGGCCCGTTCGCAGCCTCCTTGGAGATAAGACGCTCCTGCTTATCTCGCCGGACGGGGCGCTCAACCTTGTCCCGTTCGACGCTCTCGTGGATGAACAGAATCGTTACCTGATAGAGACGTACAGCATCACTTACCTGACGAGCGGGCGCGACCTCGTCAGGATGCAGGTGCGTCCTGAGAGCGGCAGCAACGGGTCTGCCCCTTTAGTCGTAGCCAATCCTTCGTTTGACCAGCCGGGTGAAGCAAACGGCGCGAATACTGCAAGCAGTGCAGACAATAGCCGCGCCTTCGACTTGAAGCAGGTAACGTTCAAGCCCTTGCCGGGGACGGCGAGCGAGGCGCAAGCTCTAAGCAACATAATGCCGGACGCGCAAATCTTAACAGGCACGCGCGCGACCGAAGAGGCCATCAAACAGGCGCGTGCGCCCAAAATCCTGCACGTCGCCACGCACGGCTTCTTTCTGCCCGACGCGAAAGAGGGTACGCGCAAGGCTACTAATAACCGTCGCGGCCTGGGCCTGGGCATCACGGAATCATTAAAGCCCGAGGCGGTCTCGGGCGAGAACCCTCTGCTGCGTTCGGGGCTCGCGCTGGCGGGCGTCAACCAGCGGCGCGGCGGCTCTTCAAACGACGGCATACTGACCGCGCTCGAAGCCGCCGGGCTCAATCTATGGGGAACGAGGCTGGTCGTGCTCTCTGCCTGCGAGACGGGACTGGGCGAAGTTAAAAACGGCGACGGCGTGTACGGGCTGCGACGAGCGCTCGTGCTGGCCGGGGCCGAGAGCCAGTTGATTAGCCTCTGGCAGGTCTCAGACCGCGCGACACAGAGCCTGATGGTCTCTTACTACAAACGCCTACAGGCGGGAGAAGGCAGGGCCGAAGCTCTCAGGCAGGTGCAGCTCGAAATGCTCAGGAGCGACAACTGGAACCATCCCTTTTTCTGGGCCAGCTTCATTCCGCAGGGTCAATGGTCTGCCATGTAAAAACAGGTCAGTACCGCCTGCGGTAGCGGGCGGGTCTCTTTCTGCGTTTTTCATCATTCGTTGACACCCAAAAGCGCGGACGGTTATCATCCGAGCCGTCTAAGAAATTCCCGGAACCCCCTTGCTTTGACCCTTAAGTGAATTGATGGCGGAGTCTGTCATAAGGCGCGTAGGTGTTGTCGTCAAGCCGCATCAACCGGATGCGCTCAAGACTGTCTGTAGCCTCGTCGAATGGCTACACGACCATTCAATCACGCTCGTGGGCACGCCCGACCTTGATAAAGAGCGCGTGGAGCACGAGACGGGCTGCGCCGTGGGAACGGTCTCGGAAGAAGAGCTGGCCGCAGAGGTTGATTTAATCATAGTGCTCGGCGGAGACGGGACGATGATTGCGACGGCCCGCATGGTGGGCGACACGGAAGTGCCCGTGCTGGGCATCAACTACGGGAGCCTGGGCTACCTGGCGGAGTTCCGCATGGAGGAGATGTTCCCGGCCCTTGAGACCATCCTTGAGGGGAGATACAAGATTGACTCGCGCGTCATGCTGTCGGCAGAGCTGTTTCGCTCGGGCCGACAGGTGATGCGCTCGCGCGTCCTCAACGACGTGGTCATCAATAAGAGCGCGCTGGCCCGCATCATAGAGATAGAGACCAGTTTGAACGGCCAGTTCGTCAACTCCTTTCGCGCGGACGGGCTGATTGTCTCAACGCCCACGGGCTCCACGGCCTACAATCTTTCGGCGGGCGGGCCCGTCATTTACCCTTCTATGAACGGCGTGGTGATTACGCCCATCTGCCCCTTCACGCTCTCGAACCGCCCCATAGTCGTGCCAGACGACGCCGTGATAGAGCTTTGTTTGAAGACCCCCAACGAAGAGGTCGCGCTCACGCTGGACGGACAGGTTGGCGTTCCCCTCGAAGTGGAAGACCGAGTGGTGATAAAGAAGAGCCGCACGGCTTTCAATCTGGTTCAGCCTATGAACCGCAACTACTTCGACGTGCTGCGCGACAAGCTGCGCTGGGGAAGATGAAAGGAAATGCAGAAGGCAGAATGCAAAGTGATGAATTAACTTCTGCATTCTGCACTCTGACTTCTGCATTGCACTGATTATGGCTGACGAACGCGACGAGAAGGGATTGCAGAAGCCGGAGATTGCTCCCGATGCTTTTGAGCGCGAACTGACGACCGACCTCGACGACGAGACGCCGGACAAGCCAAAGGGGATGGCGCTTCACACGCGCATCCTGATTGGCCTCACGGTGGGCGTCGTCGCAGGGGTTGCGGTCAACGCTCTCGTCGGCGGCAACAATCCGCGCGTGGCATGGGTGATTGACAACATCACTCAGCCCGTGGGCACGCTCTTCCTGCGGCTCCTGCTGATGATAGTCGTGCCGCTCGTCTTCTCATCCCTCGTCGTGGGCGTGGCGGGCATAGGCGACATACGCAAGCTCGGTCGAGTCGGCCTCAAGAGCTTCGGCTACTGTCTGGTAGTCTCCGCCATCTCTGTCGTCATAGGGCTCACGCTGGCCAACACGATTCGTCCGGGCACGCGTGTTGACCCGGCGACTTCGGAAGCTCTCAGGACGCGGTTCGGCGCAGAAGCTTCCAAAACGGTAGAGGACGAGCAGAAAAAGAGCGCCAAAAAAGAGTCTCCGCTCATGCAGGTCGTGACGACCATAGTGCCGTCCAACCCTGTGGCATCTCTGGCAGGAGAGTCGCCCAACATGCTCCACCTCATGTTCTTTGCGCTCATAGTCGGCGTCAGCATCACTCTCATCCCCGTTCAGGTGACCGCGCCGCTTCTGCGCGGCCTCGAAGCGCTCTACGAAATCACGGCCAAGATTATAGACATGGTGATGAAGTTCGCGCCTTATGCCGTGGCCTGCCTCTTATTCAATAACACGGCGCGCTTCGGCTTAGACCTTTTACAGGCGCTCGCATGGTTCGTGGCAACTGTGCTCCTTGGTCTTTCGCTTCAGATGTTCGGCGTCTACTCGCTCTCGGTCTACTTTCTTTCGCGCATCAGCCCCTTGGAGTTCTTCCGCCGCATCAAGACCGTAATACTGACGGCCTTCTCGACTTCGTCCTCGAACGCCACGCTGCCGACCGCCCTGAGAGTCTCGGAAGAGAACCTCGGCGTGCCGCAGGAGATAAACAGCTTCGTCCTGACCGTCGGCGCGACCGCCAACCAGAACGGCACGGCGCTCTATGAAGGCGTGACGGTGCTGTTTCTGTGCCAGCTCGCGGGGCTTGATTTGAGCCTGGGCCAGCAGTTGATGGTCGTCTACCTTGCCATACTCGGCGGCATAGGAACCGCAGGCGTTCCCTCGGGTTCCATCCCCTTCATCATAGGCGTGCTGGCCATGCTCAGGCCCGACCTGCCGCCGCTCATAGCCATCATCATAGGCGTGGACAGAATCCTTGACATGTGCCGGACTACGCTGAACGTGGCGGGCGACATAACTGCGGCGACTTACGTGGCGCGCTCGGAAGGCTATCAGCTATTGAAGCCGCAGGAGCCGGCGATTGTTCACGCGGGCGTGGCCCACCCGCTCGCGGAGCGAGGCGCGGAATAGAATAGGAGTAAGAGGTTATGATTTTTCCTATCGCAGACGATAACAGCGACCGCACAGTCGTTCCGGTAGTCAACTACGCGCTGATTCTCATAAACATTCTGGTCTTCGTCTTCCTTCAGGGCTTCGGCTCGAACGACCGCTTCACCTACGCCTTTTCGACGGTGCCTTACGAGATAGTGACGGGAACTGACGTGGTTACGCCGGACAGGGTCGTCGAGCATCCCATGACGAAGCAGGCGGTGGAAGTGCCGGGACTTCAACGCACGCCCATCTCCGTCTACATCACGCTCATTACTTCCATGTTCATGCACGGGGGCTTGGCGCACATCTTCGGCAACATGCTCTTCCTGTGGATTTTCGGAGACAACCTTGAGGACAGGCTGGGCCATGCGAGGTATCTGCTCTTTTATCTTGTCTGCGGCGTGCTGGCGTCACTGGCGCACGTCTTCTCTACAGTCTTGCTGAGCAGCGACAGGGCAGAGCTTCTGATACCAAGCCTCGGCGCGTCGGGCGCTATCTCCGGCGTGCTAGGCGGCTACATACTGCTGCACCCGCACAGGCGCGTGCATGCTTTCATGTTCAGCGTGCTGACGACCGTCCCGGCTTGGGTAGCCGTGGGCATCTGGTTCGTGTTTCAGCTAATCAGCGGGCTGGGGATGCTGGGCGGCGGCTCGCAGCAGGGCGGCGTGGCCTACGCCGCGCACATAGGAGGCTTCATCGCGGGGCTTCTGCTGATAAAGATTTTCGACATAGGACGCGGCCCGCGCGCGGCCGCCGACTCACGCCCGGGGATTTAAAAAGGCTCGTCTGGAATTAGAAAGACGCGAAGGGGCGTAAATCTTAAAGGAAGAGAAGCGCTTCTCTTCCTTTAAGATTTACGCCCCTTTGCCTAATCAGTTGCGGCTCAGGTAAGATTTCTGTCTGATTTGTAAGGAGCTGTTTCATGTCTACTATCAATCAAGAGTTGCCGCCCGTTAACCAGCAGGGGCTCGACATACGCTCTACGCCGCGCGAGGAGATGAGCCTCTACGGGCTGGACACCTTCCCCTACGAGTATGCGGGCAGAGAGATTCACATACAGTTTGAGATACCGGAATTCACCTGCGTCTGTCCGTTCTCGGATTTCCCGGACTTCGCCGTCATCAGGCTCGACTACGTCCCCAACGAGCGCTGCATAGAACTGAAGAGCCTGAAGCTCTACATCAACTCCTTCCGCACCGTGAAGGTCTTCCACGAGCACGTCATCAACATCATACTGGAAGATTTCGTAGCCGCCTGCGACCCCCTGAGCGTAGAGCTTGAAGGCGACTTCAACGTGCGCGGCAACATCAAAACTGTCGTCAAGGCAAGCTACAGGAAGAAGCAGTAAACAGTTTTCTGATTATCATGGAAATCGCCATCACTGTTGCTGTCTTCGGTATCGCGGCGCTCTTCGTTATGTTCATACTGGCGCGCAGGCTTCTGCGCCTGGCCGTTCGTCTAGCGCTTGCATCTATTCTTGTACTTATCTTAGTTGCGGGCGGACTTTTCTGGTGGTGGTCGGGCGCTGATACTTTCTCCGAGCGCAACCGGAACCGCACAGCTGCTCCCGCGAATCGTCGCACCTCTAACGCTCGGTAATCTCTGGCGGCCTGGAACGAAAAATGGGGGAGACAGACACAGACGCCGCCGACCAATTCAACGCAAGCATCAGCCGCGAGAAGCTGGACGAAGGCACGCCGGGGCTCTGGCGTCGTTACCGCCGCCTTCCCAGAAACGTCTTCGCCATCAGCCTCGTCAGCCTTCTGAACGACGCCTCAAGCGAGATTATCTACCCGCTTCTGCCGCTCTTTCTCGCGGCGACCCTCGGTGCATCGCCCGCAGCCATAGGCGTCATAGAAGGCGCTGCCGAATCCGTCTCAAGCCTGCTGAAGCTCTTCGCGGGATATTTCAGCGACAAGCGCGGTCGTCGAAAAGGATTGGTCGTCTTCGGCTACGGGCTGGCGAATCTGGTGCGGCCTCTTCTGGCCTTTGCCACCAACTGGTTTCAGGTGCTGGTGATTCGCCTGACCGATAGAGTCGGCAAGGGAATCAGGAGCGCCCCGCGCGACGCCATGATTGCCGACGCGGTTCGGGTAGAAGAGCGCGGGCTTGCCTTCGGCTTTCACCGCGCGATGGATCACGCGGGCGCAGTCATCGGGCCTCTGCTCGGCTACTTGTTGCTGCTAGGCTTCGCTGAAGAGAGGAACGCTCCGACGGCTAACGAATACTCGCTGGTCTTTCTCATAGCCTCTGTTCCGGCGACTCTGGCAGTCACCGTGGCTGCGCTCTTCGTGCGCGAGACCTACGGCGCGAAGGGAGCTAACAGTAACGGCGCGAGCGCGCCGGTGAAGCTCTCTCTGCGCGGCTTCGACTCGAACTTCAAGCGCTTTCTGGTAATCCTTGCGCTCTTCACGCTCTCTAACTCTTCGGACGCCTTTCTACTGCTTCGTGCTCGCGAGGCAGGTGTGTCGGTCGCCACGATTCCGCTTCTCTGGGCCGCGCTTCACGCCAGCAAGGTCTTAAGCTCGCTCTTCGGCGGCGACCTCTCCGACCGTCTGGGAAGAAAGCGGCTGATTGCGTCGGGCTGGCTCCTCTACGCGGCCGTCTACATGGGCTTCGGGTTCGTCACTTCCGTAGGCATGGCGTGGGTGCTCTTTCTAATCTACGGCATATACTTCGGGCTCGCGGAAGGGGCGGAGAAGGCATTGGTTGCAGACCTCGTGCGCCCGGAGCAGCGCGGCACGGCCTACGGGTTGTATAATCTGGCATTCGGCATTACGGTCTTTCCGGCGTCGCTCCTGATGGGCGGGCTCTGGAGCTTGCGCGGCGCGCAGACGGCCTTCATCGTCAGCGCAGTCCTGGGCGCAATCTCCGCCCTGCTGCTTCTGAACTTCGTACAGGTGAAGCCCGCGAACAACAATGGTTAGGAAGAAAGAAATTAACAGGGATGGACAGGATGCACAGGATAAAGAATAAATGCTTTCTCTTTTATCCTGCATATCCTGTCCATCCTGTTTGAATCCGCTTCTGATTAAATCGCTATTATGAGAATAGAGCGTTGGAACAAAGGGGAAGAGCCTAGCGCGCCTGAGCTTCGTCGCGCGCTTGAGGCCGAAGGCTACCACGTTTTCGAGTGGAGCGACGCGCCCGGAACAAGCTATGCCGCGCACCGTCACAGGGAAGACCAGTCGCACTGGATTATCAGCGGCCAGCTTGAGTTGCGCGTGCAGGGCCGAACCTACACCCTGAGCGCGGGCGACAGAGACTTTCTTCCGGCAGACACAGTTCACGCCGCATTCGTTCCCGGCACGGAGCCGGTCAGGTATCTCATAGGCGCAAGACGATAATGGAAACTCCCTACAAAATAGTCACCACGACAGACGAGCTGCAACGGGCCGTCACAGAGCTTGGCAAATATCCCGTCTTAGGGTTCGACACAGAGACTACGGCCCTTGACCCTTATCAGGGCCGCGTGCGCCTCGTGCAGTTAAGCACGCCCGAAGGCTTCACCTACGTCATAGACCTTGACCGCTTCGCCTCCGATGACATGCGAAAGACGGAATCGCTTGAGCCTTTGCGGAAACTGCTCGCCGCACAAAAGCCCGTCAAGATAGCTCACAACGCCAAGTTCGATGCCAAGTGGATTCGTCACTACATGGGCGCGGAGCTTGGCGGCGAGTACGACTCGTGGACTTGTGACAAGATAGAGGTGGAGCGCGGCGGCCTCTTCGACACGTTGCTTGCCAGCCAGATTGTCTCCGCCGGAGATACCGAAGACCGACACAGCTTGCAGCTCGTCGTAGAGCGTTATCTGGACGAGACTATGGACAAGTCGTCCCAGCTTTCCGACTGGAGCGGCGAGCTATCGGAAACGCAGCTCGAATACGCCGCACGCGACGCGGCCATCCTTCTCCCCTTGCGCGAAAAGCTCGTGGAGCGCATCAAGGCCGACAGCCTCGGCCGCGTCGCTCAACTTGAATTTGAATGCGTCGTTCCACTTGCCGCGCTTGAACTGGCGGGCATTTATCTGGACCGACAGTGTTGGAGTATTAAGCTCAAGGAGATAGAGCGACAGCGCGACGAGCTGTACGAGCAGTTGCAGGATGAGCTTGCCGAAGAGTCTGCACAGCAGTCCTTCTTTGGCCCAACGCGTAACGATATCAATTTGGACTCGCACATTCAGTTGACGCGCGCCTTGACGCGCCTCAAGATTCCTGTACCTGATTCTACGCGCAACTGGAAACTTGAGCCACTTGCTGGCGAATATCCCGTCATCGGCCGCATTCTTGAATACCGCACCCTGCAAAAAACGCTTAAGTTCGGTGAGACACTGCTTAATTCCCTTAGGGAGGACTCTAGTCGTATTCATTCGCACTTCCATCAAATCGGAGCGCCGACCGGCAGAATGTCTTCGACTGATCCGAATATCCAACAAATCCCCCATGCCTTTGATATGCGCAGATGCTTCCGCGCGCCCGACGGGCGAAGACTAGTGGTGGCAGATTATTCGCAGATAGAATTGCGCATCCTCGCAGAATTCACAGGCGATATCGGATTCATTGACGCGTTCCAATCAGGCGCAGACCTTCACCGCGTGACTGCCGCCCAAGTCTTCAGCGTCCCGCTCGATACGGTCAGTAAAGAGCAGCGTGACTTTGCCAAGCGTCTAAATTTCGGCGTCGTCTACGGCATAGGTGCGCGCCGCTTCGCATTGCTGACAGGATTATCGGAGACACAAGCTGAAGACCTTCTTCGGCGGTACTTTGCCACCTATCGTGCGCTTGATGCATGGCTGCGTGAGGCATCTAACAAGGCTCTGCGGGAACATACCGCGCCTCGTACCCTTGCAGGCCGTCTCTTTCGCTTTAACTTCGACCCCGAAGACAGACAAGCTGCCTCTCTCGCCCAACGTAATGGTCGCAACTCACCCATTCAGGGTAGCAGCGCCGATATTATCAAGCGCGCCTTACGCCTCCTTCATGACCGTCTAAGAGGTACTACCGCCTTAGTTGTCAACGCAGTTCATGACGAAGGTGTTGCTGAAGCGGATGCGAATGAGGCGGCGGGTGTTGCGAAGGTGGTTGAAGATGCTATGTGTAGGGCGGGTGAGGAGTACTTAAAGAAAGTACCTGTCAAGGTTGAATCGGTAGTTTGTAATGAATGGGTTAAGTAAACATTTACCCGATTAATTTTGGGAAGTCTCGACGGAAGGCAGTCTTTCCCTCATGAAAGCAATATCAAAGCTTCGTTTCGATGCCCTAGCCGGATATGTCCGGATTCCCACCGCACGTCTCATAGTCAGCGAGTTAGATTGGTATGAAGAGGGAAATGAGAAAGTTCTAGGCGTACTACTCTTAGACATACATGACCAAGACTATGGTTATTGCCTTCTTGGGCGTGACCGTAAAAAACGGTTTCGTGCAGTAAAGACTGGTTCTTCATTTGCCACAGTGGCCGAAGCCCGTCGTGAGCTTCGCAGGTCTCTTGTCAAGTGTGCCAAATGGAAGAACGAAAAGTTCCACCAAGGTGACGAAAAGGGTGAGCCCCTCGACTTTTTTACACCTGTTGTCAAAGAAGAGAAGATGTCTGAATCGTTCAAGCGTGTATTCTCTAACGAGGAGCGCCCCGCCAGAGGACTCTTGGCTGAGATGATGAACTGGTATGAAGACGTTGACGGGAATTTTGTTCAGCAGTTCCAGTCCACGGGCTTTGACGCAAGACTCTGGGAACTATATCTGTATGCACTTTTCAATGAGCTCGGTTACACATTCAACCGCGATTACGCCGCCCCCGATTTCCTGTGTGAGGGGCTTCCAGGAAAGTTCTTTGTCGAAGCAACGACGGTAAATCCTTCAGCCGTCCCGCCGACTGAGGATGAGTTAACGCAAAAGGGTTACTCGGAAAATTATGTGCCGATCAAGTTCGGCAGCGCTCTCTTCTCGAAGCTCCAGAAAAAGTATTGGGAACTCCCACACGTAGAGGGGCTCCCTCTGGTTTTCGCTGTACAGGATTTTCATCAACCTTTGTCAATGACTTGGAGCGCATCGGCCCTTGTCCAATACCTTTATGGTATACGTCAGACTTTGAATATTAAAGATGACGGCTCTACTGAAGAGATAATTGAGCGGATAGATACCTACGAGTGGAAGGGAAAGAAGATTCCCGCAGGCTTCTTCCGGCAACCTGATACCGAACACGTTAGCGCTGTGATAGCTAATCCAGGGGGAACTGTTGCAAAGTTCGACCGAATGGGATTCATAGCCGGGTTTGGTGATAAGAATATCGAAATCACACGGAGGGGGCTATGTTTTCGTGAGTCGGATGTGCCGGAGGAATTCAGACAGGAGGTAAGCGTTCCCGGCTACTCCGAATCCTGGGTAGAGGGCCTGTCCGTTTACCATAATCCGAACGCTGTTCACCCCCTGCCGGAACATTTCATTCCCGGAGCCGCCCACTTTACTATGAAGGATGATAGCATCGTAGGCGTTATGCCCCCGTTTCATCCGATTGGCTCGATAACATCCATTCTCGTCCCACGCTAACTTTATATATGGAATGAAGAGTTAAGGGCAGGGGCGGATAGAGGTGTATTTAACGCATTACCGTCTCAATCTACAATTTCGGTCGCGGCTGTTTCTAATGCGGGGCTGAGGGCGGCGCGCTTGCGCCAGACGAGGTAGACGGGAAGACCTGTGAAGACTATCAGGTAGCCTATGCCCGCCGTCTGAGGCGAAAGGTAAGCTAAATCCAGTACGAGCAGGAGCGCTATCACTATGTAGAGCGCGGGGACGAAGGGATAGCCCCATGTCCTGTAGGGTCTGGGGGCTTCCGGCGCTTTGCGGCGCATGACTATGACGGCCGCGACCATCAGCACGTAGAAGACAAGGTCGGCCGAGATGATGTAGGCCAGCAGCTGAGTGTAGACATCGCCATAGGGGTCTTCGCCGGGAGCCGCGTTTGGTCTAACTGTGCGCGGCAGGGTAAGCAAGCTGGCCCAGACGCCCTGCGCCAAGAGCGCGACCGCAGGGACGTGATAAGAGTTGACTCGCCCGACGGCTTTGAAGAAGAGCCTGTCGCGCGCCATAGCGTAATAGACGCGCGCTCCTGCCAGTATCAGCCCGTTGTTGCATCCGAAGGTCGAGACCATTATCAGCACGGCCATCAGGATAGTGCCGGGCGCGCCGAGTATGGCCTGCATCGTGACTGTGGCGACCCTGTCCTGCGGCGCTCTCTGAATCTCCGCGAGCGGCAGCGTCACCACGTAAGCGAGGTTAGCCAGTAGATAAAGCCCCACTACGAGCCCGCAGCCTATGAGCAGCGCGCGGGGAAGATTCCGACCGGGCTCGCGCACTTCGCTTCCCGTGAAGGTGACGTTGTTCCACGCCGACTGCGCGAAGAGCGGCCCGACCATAGCTTGCCCGAGCAGCATAAGAAGCGCCAGAGCGCCCGTCATCTTAAAGTCCGTGAGCGCCGCCTGAGGCGTCCAGCCGTTGGCAACAGGGTTCCACCAGTCGGACGTGAAAGCCGCAGCGCCTGTCCTTGAGCCTGCCGCCCATCCCAGAGTCAGGCCAACAAGTATGAGACCTATGAGCGCAGCCGTCTTCGTGAAAGTGAAGGTGTTCTGTATGGCCTTTCCGGCCCGCAGGCCGAAGGTGTTGCTAATGGTCAGAAAGAGTATGACGACGATGGCTACGAACTGCTGCGTGGAGAGACTGACGGCGTAGCCGCCGCCGACGCGCACGGGCTCTATGATGTAGCTGGTCGAGGAGATTTGAGGCGCGAGCACGCCCATGAACTTTGCAAACCCTATGGCGACCGCCGCAATCGTGCCCGTCTGTATGACCAGAAAGAGCGACCAGCCGAAGAGAAAGCCTATCGCGGGGCTGTAGGCTTCGCGCAGGAAGACGTACTGGCCGCCCGCGCGCGGCATCATCGTGGCAAGCTCTGCACAGCAGAGCGCGCCCGTGATGGTCAGAAGTCCCGCCACGGCCCACGCGGCGAGCAGCCAGCCGGGCGAGCCTACGAGTCGAGCCGAAGCGGCAGAGGTGAGGAAAATCCCCGAGCCAATCATAGAGCCGACGACTATCATCGTCGCGTCCAGAAGGCCGAGGCCCCTGACGAGGCTCTGGGAATCGCGCTCGCTCTTCTTCTCGCTCATGGGAAAAGAAAAAGGTGCCGGGTATCAGTGGCCGGGTGACGGGAAAAGAAAATCAAGCTTTCTTTCTTTTCCCGTCACCCGACGCCCTGCACACGGCACCTGTTCTACTTCTTGCCAATGTTGGGATTGGCGCGGGCTATGTCGGAAGCCTTCTTGTGCAAGTCTTTGGCGTCCTGCCTCAGCTTCTTGAACTCGTTCACCTTGTTGACGTACTCGGTGCGCTTGTCCGTGGGGAGTCCCGACGCGGTGTAGTTGTCGCGGGCTATGATGGCGGCTTCGCGCATGGCTGTCCAAGCCTCTATCTCTTTGCGGAAGGCCTGCGCCTTGATTGAGAGGTACTCTTTGTAGGTCGAGTCTACGTCGAGCTTGGAGGCCTGCTCTACCTTGTCGGCGGCGTTCTTGCCCTTCTCCAGTCCCTTGTCTATGTCGTTGACCAGCTCGCCAAGAATACGTTTCGTCTCGTCAACGTTCTTGTCGTTCATGGCCTTGTTGAGGTCGGACTGTTTCTTGGAAGCCTCCTCGTCAATGCGGTCAATCTCTTCCAGGTCGTCCTTGGCCTGGTTCACCAGCTTGTTGGCTTCTTCGGTGGGATTCTTTCCAAGATTTTTTAATGAAGCGCAGGCGAGGGACACAGCCGCCAGCACGAGGAGCGCCAGCACCGCGTTAACCTTACCTCTTTTGTCTGTCATGATGGATTCCTTTCAAGTTTTTCTTTAATGGCAACGGCGCGTCCTGAGGCCTATGAACCCCGGACGGTAAAACGCCCGGTTTTTCTGCCGCCCGCTTGACGGGCCCCTTTGAGCCTTAGCTTTATGGCCTGAAGAACACGTATGAATCTGGCATGAGCAGCGTGGATATTCGCTTTTCTTCAGACACCTGTCAAGGAGAATTTAAAAAAGCAAAACTGCTCTGCAATAGGAGCGGACTCCCTTTTTTCAAGACTTTTGCCTTATCCCTCTCAGCTTGACAGGCTGCTTCTAGCTCCCCTAGTCTTATCTGTTTGAACAAGCCGGGGATGCCCGCCTGAATAGAGAGATACCGCCTGAATAGACCGGGAAGCAAGAATGATTAAAGACGAGATAATAAACCTGATTAGAGACAAGCGTGCGCGCATTGGCGTCATAGGACTGGGCTACGTTGGCCTGCCGCTGGCCGTGGAGTTCGCGCAACAGGGCTACACGACCACCGGCTTTGAAGTGGACTCTTCAAAAGCCGATTCAATCAATCAAGGCCGCTCTTACATAGGCGACGTTTCATCCTCTGCGATAAAAGAGATGACGGGCGCGGGCCGCCTAGACGCGACCACAGACTTCTCTCACCTGAACAAGTGCGACGCCATCATCATCTGCGTGCCCACGCCCCTGAGGAAGACGAAGGAGCCGGACATTACCTACATACTTGCCGCCGCCGAAGAGATAAAGAAGAACCTCAGGCGCGGCCAACTGGTCATACTGGAATCGACCACCTACCCCGGTACCACGGACGAGGTGCTGCTGCCGATGTTCGAAGAGACAGGCCTCAAGCTGGACGAAGATTTTCTTCTGGCCTTCTCGCCCGAGCGCGTCGACCCCGGCAACCCGCAGTTCCAGACGCACAACATCCCTAAGGTCGTGGGCGGCTGCACGGACGATTCTACGGAAGCGGCGGCCTACCTATACTCGCAGATAGTCTCGCACGTTCACTCCGTCACTTCGGCGCGCGTGGCCGAAGCCGCCAAGCTTCTTGAGAACACCTTCCGCGCCGTCAACATAGGGATGGCGAACGAGATGGCGCGGCTCTGCTATGCGCTCGGCATAGACACCTGGGAAGTGATTCGCGCCGCCGCCACCAAGCCCTTCGGCTTCATGCCCTTTTATCCGGGGCCGGGCATTGGCGGCCACTGCATACCGCTCGACCCGCACTATCTTTCGTGGAAGGCGCGGCAGCACGGGTTTGATTCGCGCTTCATAGGACTGGCCGAAGAGGTCAACTCGCGCATGCCCGACCACGTCATCACTCTCGTCTCGGACGGGCTCAACGACGACCACAAGGCGCTGAACGGCGCTCGCGTGATGCTGTTGGGCGTAGCCTACAAGAAGGATGTCAACGACGTGAGAGAGAGCCCCGCGCTCTCCATCATAGACCGCTTGCGCGCCAAGGGCGCAGAGGTCTCTTATCACGACCCGTTTGTCTCGGAGGTGCGCTTTGACGACGCGCACACGGAAGGAAGCGGCGCTCCCCTACAGTCCGTGGAATTGAAGGACGAAGAATTAACTCGCGCCGATTGCGTCATCATCGTGACAGACCACAGCTCTATTGATTACGAGCGCGTCACGTCGCAGTGTAAGCTCATAGTGGACACGCGCAACGCTCTCTCCAGCGACCTGCGGCGAAAGTCCCGCGCCAGAATCATTCGCCTGTAAATAGTCGGCCCCGGAGTGGGCCGGTAGTTGATTACTCTTCATGTTGAAAGTCATAAACGTTGTCGGAGCGCGCCCGAATTTTATGAAGGCAGCGCCCGTGGTGGAAGAGATGAAGCGGCGCTCAGGTGAGTTTGCGCCGCTTCTGGTTCATACGGGCCAGCATTACGACCGTGGGATGTCGGAAGCCTTCTTTCAGGATTTGGCGCTGCCGGAGCCGGACGTTTATCTGGGCGTGGGGTCGGGCACGCACGCGCAGCAGACTGCCTCCGTCATGGCGAGCTTCGAGCCCGTGCTGGTGCAGGAGCGGCCAGACTGGCTGGTGGTCGTCGGCGACGTTAACTCTACTCTGGCCTGCGCGCTCGTGGCCGTTAAGCTCGGCGTGCGCGTGGCTCACGTAGAGGCGGGCCTTCGCAGCCGCGACCGCTCCATGCCCGAAGAGATAAACCGCATCTTGACAGACCAGATAGCAGACCTGCTGCTCACGCCCTCCGAGGACGGAGACCGCAACCTGCTGGCCGAAGGCATCCCACAGGAGCGCATACGCTTCGTAGGCAACGTCATGATTGACTCGCTGTTCGCGCACCTCAAGCGTGCTGAATCGTCGCGCGTGCGCGAAGAGCTTGAAGTCGCGGGCTCGGATTACGCTGTGCTGACGCTTCATAGACCGTCCAACGTGGACGAGCGCGAGACCTTCACTCGCATACTGGATGCGCTGGAAGAGATAAGCACCCGGCTGCCCATAATCTTTCCCGTGCACCCGCGCACGCGCGCACGCCTCACTGAGTTCGGCCTTGATGAAAGAGTCGCTCGCAACCGTTCGCTCCGGCTGATAGACCCGCTCGGCTATCTTGATTTCCTCAGGCTCTATAGCGGCGCGCGGCTCGTGCTGACGGATTCGGGCGGGATACAGGAGGAGACGACGGCGCTCGGGATTCCGTGTCTGACGCTGCGCGAGAACACGGAGCGGCCCGTGACGGTGGAGCTTGGAACCAACCGTATTGTCGGAACGGACACCGGGAGAATCGTCAGCGCCGCTGCGCTTGCGCTCGCTGAGCCGCGTGAGGCGGCGGCTGAGCATAAGCGGCTGCCTCCTCTGTGGGACGGCCGCGCCGCGCCGCGCATCGTCGAAGCTCTTCTGGAAAAGGCTTGACGAATGAGCGAAGAAAAGAAGGGCCTGTCTCTAGTCCTTCGTCCTTCCTTCCTTATCCCTCGCATACGCCGCGCCCTGCGCGGAGACGTGGACGCACTGACCTTAGCGCGCGAGGCAGTGCGCAGAAGCCGCGCCGCCGTGCAGAGAGACCGCGAGCGCGCACGGCTCGACCTGCTGGATAAAACCCCTGCGCGTCTTTCGCCCGCCTTCCGCAACCTGAGCGAGGAAAAGCTCATGGAGCATTTCCGTCATCGCACAGAGCCGCGCTTCCTGCCGGGCTTTCGCTTTATCACAGAAAAAGCCGCTGGTGAATCGAAGCATCTCTTTCATGAAGAGACGAAGCGTTTAATCAGGGATGCCGCGCGCATAGCAGATGAGCACACGTGGCCGCTTCTGGGCTTTGGCGAAAAGCGTTTTGGCGACGAGGTGGAGTGGCGGCGCGACCCGCTCTCAGGCTACGAGTGGCCGCTTGTTTATCACGCAGACATTGTCTACTCACGCAATGATGGCTCGGACGTGCGAGTGCTGTGGGAGTTGAACCGTCTCAATCAACTGGTGACGCTCGCGCTCGCTTACCGTGTGACGCGGGACGAAGATTTCACGCGAGAGTTCTTCCATCAGTTGGAGACGTGGCGCGTGCAGAATCCCGTGGGCCTTGGGGCCAACTGGTCTTGCGCTATGGAGGTGGCCCTGCGCGCCATGAACCTGCTGGCGGCATTCGAGATTTTCCGCCGCTCGCCGGAGATGACGCCCGCGCGTCTCGGCGTGCTGCTCAACGTACTGGCCCAGCACGGCGCGCACATACGCCGCAACCTTGAGTTCTCGCACGTCGCCACGAGCAACCATTACCTTTCGGATGTAGTGGGCCTGCTGTGGCTGGGAGTGATGCTGCCGGAGCTCAGAGAGGCGCGAGCGTGGCGAAAGTTCGGCTTGAGAGAGATGCTGCGAGAGATGGAGAAGCAGGTCTTGCCCGACGGCGCTGACTTTGAATCCTCCACGGGCTACCACCGACTGGTGCTTGAGCTGTTCCTCTACTCTTTCCTGCTCTGCCGCGAAAATAATGTGGAGATTGAAGAGCGCTACTGGCTGAAGCTCCGCCGGATGTTTGATTACCTGCGCGCCTACCTTAAGCCTGAAGGCATCGCGCCGCTCATAGGCGACACGGACAGCGGCAGGGCTCTGCCACTTCGCCACCGCGCCGCGAACGACCACGCCTTTCTGTTACAGGTAGGCGCTGCCGTCTTTAACGAGCCGCGCTTTAAGATGAAGGGAGAGGCGGCCGAAGAGCTTTACCGGATTTTAGGCGACGACGGAGTGCGCGCCTTTGAAGCTCTGGAGCGGGCAGAAGGCACGGACGGCTCTCGCGGCTTTCCGCGCGCGGGCACTTACGTCATGCGCGAGGGCGACCTTTACCTTCTCTTCAACGCGAGCGGCGTAGGGGCGCGCGGTCGCGGGAGCCACGGCCACAACGACGCGCTCAGCCTAGAGGTGAGCGCCTGCCATACGAGCTTCATCATAGACCCCGGCACCTACGTCTACACGGCCAACCTTGAAGAGAGAAATCTTTTTCGCTCGACGCGCTATCACTCGACTGTGCAGGTGGACGAGGAAGAGCAGAACACTACGGACGCTCGCCTGCCCTTCGTGCTGGGCAACGAGGCCGAGCCGCAAGTGCTGGAATGGGAGACGGCGCTCGACGTTGATTTCATCAAGGCGGAGCATAAGGGTTACGCTCGCCTCCGTGACCCCGTCACTCATGCGCGCAGCGTCAGGTTTGAGAAGCGCAAGAGGCTCTGGCTGGTCGAGGATGAAATGAGCGGCACGGGCCGCCATGACTTCCGCTTCCGCTTTCACCTCGCGCCGGGGCTTCAGTCGCGCTCTCTAGGCGAGACGATAGAGGCTCTTGACGAGAAGACCGGGGCGAGGCTCCTCATTGCGCCGCTCAACATAAGTTCGGAGCCCTCGCTCGATGAGCTATTCGCCTCCACGGACTACGGCCAGAAGAGCCCCAGCCTCTCAGCCTGCTGGACACTGCGCGCCGTTGCTCCGCTAAAAGTGAAGTGGGCGCTCGTGCCCGTCTGCCCCGGCGAAGAATTAGAGAAGCGGCTGGAATTGATTAAAGCCCTGCGCGCGGAAGAATAATTTAACAGGGATGGACAGGATGAACAGGATACAGAATAAATAGCCTTCTCTTTTATCCTGTCTATCCCTGTTAATTCCTTCTTCAAACTGAAACACCACCCTGCTTTAGCACGAGATAGCAGGGCTAAGTGTATGCTGAATAATTTGTATTCAGCATACTGTAAAGCCGCGCTTCTTTTTGTTTACCTATAACTGTTCGTTGCAAATGCCCGTAATAAGTTTTCGTTGACAATGTTATTAACATAAAGTAGATTGACCGGGCTGAGGATATTATTAGGTTTGAGCTAACTCCTCACAGAGTCCTGCTTTTGCCTATCTGTAACTCACTACAATTCTAAATATTTCAGCTTCGGTTAGCTGGTAATTGGAGAGCTAAATATGAATGCTTATAAGAAAACTGCTTTTTCTCTTGTAACGCTAATAATTCTAGGGATTACAGCATTAGTAGCCTTCCATACTCAAGCGGCTCGTACCCAGCCCAGAAAGCTCCGACCTCAAATTGATAAAACTCAATTTCCCATAGCAGATTATGTAGCACCAGAACCTAGTGATAACGGGGAGCGCGCCCGAAGACGCGCAAGGAGTAAAAAATATGACAAATCAGCTTGGGAAATTTACCCTGCCAGCAGGAATGATTTAACAGTCAGAACTCACAGTGATGTCGAGTTATTACCCGCGCTCCCCACCGTTCAAAGTAGTGTCGTCATCATAGGAACAGTAGATAAAGCAAACGCTTATCTCTCTGATGATAAAACCGGTGTGTATTCTGAATTCAATATTCGTATTGAAGAGATCCTCAAAACAGACAAAGCTTCACTATCATCCGGTAACTCTTTGATGGCCATCCGTGAAGGTGGTCAAGTTAAATTTCCATCTGGTCACACACAGGTGTTCTTTGCCGCAAAAGAACGTATGCCACGTGTGGGAAGGCGGTATGTACTTTTCCTCAAATGCACTGATGAGGCAGGAGTTTTTAATTTGTTAACAGGCTACGAGCTAAGAGCAGGAAAAGTATTTCCGCTAGACGAGCCGAAACAATTCAGTATCTATCAAAATGTTGATGAAGACCCTTTTATCAATGAAGTAAAAGGCTCCTTACAAACTCAATAGCATAACCTCACGAAAGGATGCTAAACAAAATGAAATACCTTGCACTTATACTCGAATTGTGTTTAATCAGCACCATCTTAATAATAGTTGGCATAAACGTTAATTCTCAGTCCCTTACCTGTCAAAATCCACCAATCGAAACTTCTACTGGTGGAAAAGCTTGGCCTCCCAATCAAACGATAAATGTTTATGTTCAAGCAAGCGATTTCCCCTCACAAACAGAAAGGGATGCTATAAATAGGGCATTTAATAATTGGCAATCGTCAGGCGGCACAATTGGCAACGGATCTGGCGTATCATTCAATGTCACGTTTGTTAGTGCATTACCTTCACCTAGGCCCACCGGGGCTATGTCTATCCAAAGAAACACTACGGCAACAACTGGAGCCTATACGAATATCAGCACTTCCGGTAGTTATGTGAACGACACCATTACCAACATTCATCCTAATGTTACTGACCCAAACGAACTCGCAGGAATTATGGCGCACGAAATCGGTCACACATTTGGTTTAGGTAATTGTGATTATCCTGATTGCAGTTCTGGTGGCTCAATAATGGCAAGCAGAACTTGCCAAGGGTCTCCAAACTTCCAGACATGTAATGCCTTAGGTGTAAATGGGACTTTCGGCCCCTATCCAGGCATTCAAGGCCCAACGACATGTGATAATAATATTGTTAGGGAGACAGCGGGGTATGGCAATCAATGTATAGACAATGATTTTGATGGAGTATGTGGATTCTTGGATTGTAATGATAGCGATTATAATCCTGATGACATTTGCTTTGGTACGGGTTGTGACCCTGTGGAGAAACAGGATTGCAAATCCAGGCCAGCATCACAAGGTGGAGGTGGAGCGATGCTACCTGCACATGCGAATGCGAGTTTGGAGCCCTTTGCAATCTTGAGACTCCTATACTCATAGATGTAGAACGGGACGGTTTCGACCTCACAGATGCAGAGAATGGCGTTAACTTTGACCTAAACAGGGACGGCACCGCCGAGCGCCTATCATGGACTGCTTTAAATTCAGATGAAGCGTGGCTTGCACTTGACCGTAATGGTAATGGGCAGGTAGATAATGGTGGTGAGTTGTTTGGCAATCGCACTCCTCAGTCGCCCTCGGATTCCCCTAACGGGTTCCTTGCCCTGGCAGAGTTCGATAAGCCAGCTAATGGGGGTAATAATGATGGAGTAATAGATAATAGAGACTCTATCTTCTCCCAATTAAGATTATGGCAGGATGTGAATCACAATGGCATTTCAGAGGCTAGCGAACTTCACACCTTGTCGGAAGTGGGCGTGGCTAAGTTAGAATTAGATTTTAAGGAGTCTAAGAAGACTGACCAGTTTGGCAACCAGTTCAGATACCGAGCTAAAGTCAAAGATGCTAAGGGCGAACAGTTAGGACGCTGGGCCTGGGACGTAATCCTAGTGTCAAGACCATAGGTATCAATCACAAACAAAAACTGCTCGTAGGTCTTAATGGCTTACGGGCAGTTTTTGTTTCTACTTTTAGTTTTCTTCCGGGATTGCTCGGTCTTCAAGAGCGTTTAATACTTAAGTCTCATTTCTTCTTGCTTTGACTTGTCGCGGCGGACAGGTCATTATTTGAAGTTTCGGACTATCTTCTTCTGAAGCGATATAGATTTCATGTGTGGTATTTGCGGAGTTTGGGAGTACGGCGCGGCGGGCCAGCCTGTTTCGCTTTCGCTCGTAGAGCGCATGCGCGACGTGATGCCGCATCGCGGGCCGGACGATGCGGGCGCGCTCATTTTTGACCGTGGGCGCGGAGGCTTCGGCCATCGCAGGCTCTCTATTGTTGACTTATCGGAGGCGGGCCACCAGCCCATGCGCGGCTGCACGCGAAGGGTCTGGACTACCTTCAACGGCGAGATTTACAACCACGCTTCTTTGAGAGAAGGACTTGAGAAGCGAGGCCACCGCTACGCGTCGCAGACGGACACCGAGACCATCGTGCACCTTTACGAAGAGCGCGGGCTGGACTTCGTTCAGGAGATAGAGGGCGACTTCGGCATCGCCATCTGGGACGAAGAGCGCGAGCGACTCGTGCTCGTGCGCGACCGCATAGGAGTCAAGCCGCTCTACTTCTATCACAAGGGCGGGCGCTTCATCTTCGCCTCTGAGATAAAAGCCATCCTCCAGCACCCAACGGTTACGCCCGAAGTTGACGAAGAGGCTCTCTATCATTACCTCACCTTTATGACGACGCCCGCCCCCATGACGCTCTTCCGCGACGTGAGGAAGCTGCCAGCGGGCCACATGCTCACCATAGACCGCACGGGCTCTCTCACCATCACTCAGTACTGGGACGCTCTGCCGCCCGAGAAGATTGACACGGATAAAAGTGAAGCTGAGCACCGAGCGGAGATTCTTCGCCTGCTGCGCGCCTCCATCGAAAAGCGAATGATGGCGGACGTGCCGTTTGGAGTCTTCCTGTCGGGCGGCGTGGACTCTTCGGCCAACGTGGCGCTGATGTCGGAGTTGATGTCGCGCCCCGTGAGAACCTTCACCGTGGGCTTCCGAGACCACGAAGAGCTGAACGAGCTTGAGTCTGCGCGCCGCGTCGCACAGCTCTTCCAGACGGAGCATCACGAGGTCATCATAGGCGAATCCGAGATGAAGAGCTTTCTTCCAGACCTCGTGTTTCATCAGGACGAGCCGATTGCAGACCCCGTCTGCGTGCCGCTCTACTACGTCTCGAAGCTGGCGCGCGAGACTGGCACCATCGTCGTGCAGGTCGGCGAAGGCTCCGACGAAATCTTCAGCGGCTATGACAAGTACGTAAAGAACCTCAGGGTCTATGAGCGCTTCTGGCAGCACGTCGAGCGACTGCCGCTTGCGGCGCGGCGTGCGGCGAGCGCCGTCGCGCGCCCCGCGCTCTCGGCCACCGGAAAGATGAAGGCGACCGTCGAGCTGCTGAGGCGTATGGGAGAGGGCGAGCCCATGTTCTGGGGCGGCGCAGTCGTCTACGACGAGACCTCCAAGCCGCGCGTGCTCTCGCCGTGGATGCGAGAGAAGTGGACGGCTCGCTCTTCTCTGGAAGCCATCAAGCCTTACCTTGAGAGAATCGAAGCGGAGCGCCCGGAATCGGATTTCCTCGCGCGCATGATTTACCTTGAATTGAAGCTCCGCCTGCCTGAGCTTCTACTGATGCGCGTGGACAAGATAACCATGGCGACATCGGTCGAGGCGCGCGTCCCCTTTCTTGACCACAAGCTGGTAGAGTATGCGCTGGGCGTGCCGCGCTCGCTGAAAGTCGAAGGCACCACGGGCAAGCACATCCTGAAACGCGCGCTCGAAGACCTGCTGCCGCACGACCTGCTCTACAGCCCGAAGCGAGGCTTCGGCGCGCCCATTAACGGCTGGTTCCGCGACGACCTCGGCGGCTGGTTCGACGAGCACCTGCTAGGCTCAAGCATGCGGCGGCGTGACTTCTTCGATTACAAGTTCATCACGCGCATGCTGGACGAGCATCGCCGCCACGCCTACGATTGGAGCTTTCATCTCTGGGGCATACTCAACCTGAGCCTCTGGTACGACCGCTGGATAGAGCGCTCCGTCTAAGGCGGATTATTGGAAGTGACGCCGACAGAGAAGACGAAAACAAGCACGAGCGAAGCGCCGCGCCGCCGCTTCTCGACGCACGTCGCGTGGACTTTGACGGCGAGGCTGCTGATTCTGGCGGGCAGCCTTGCGGCGGGCATCATAGTGGCGCGTGTGCTTGGCGCGGAGGGCTTAGGCACGCTCACGGTCATTAACGTGACGGTCGCGCTCGTCCTGCAACTCGGGTGCGCGGGTCTTCCTTCGGCCAACACCTACTTCATCTCTCGTGACCGCAGGGAGCTTGCGCCCGTCTGGGCCAACGCGCTGCTCTTCGGACTCGTGGCGGGCACACTTCTGGCCGCAGGAGTTTCGTGCCTCGCCTACCTGCGCCCGACTCTACTGGGCAACGTTCCCTTACAGCTGCTTCTCATCGCAGCCGTCTCAATCCCGTTTCAGCTTGTGACCTTACTCGGCCTCAACGTCCTTCTGGGCATAGACCGCGTCGGCCAGTTCAACCTTATGGACGCGCTCGCGCAAGCCTTCGTGCTCGTCAACACGGTCGCGGCGCTCGTGGTTCTGGGCGCGGGGCTCAGGGCGCTGGTCGCGCTCAATACAATAGTCAGTGCGCTAATGTGCGCGGCGGTCGTAGTTGTGATAGGCCGCGCGATTAGTAGAGTACGCGAGCGCAGGGCGTTTCAGTTGGATGCGGAGCTTCTGAGGCGCATGGCACGCTACGGCATGAAGTTTCACGTGGCGGTCGTGGCATCGCTTCTGATATTTCGCGCAGACCTGCTCATCGTCAATCACTTTCGCGGAGAGGCCGAGGCGGGCAGCTACGCCGTGGCGTCGCAGATGGCCATGCTGCTGATGATGCTGCCGGGCGTCATAGCCACGCTCATCTTCCCGCGCGTCACGGCCGCAGGGGACGTGGAGGGCCGACTGATTATGCGCGCCACGCGCTACACGAGCTTTGTCATGCTGCTGGTTTGTCTGGCGGCTGCGCCCATGGCCTTCCTGCTTCCACTTCTATACGGCGCAGAGTTCGCGGACGTGCCGGTTCAGTTGCTGATTCTGCTGCCGGGAGTTTATCTGGTTGGCGTGGAATCCGTCCTCGTGCAGTATTTCAGCGGGACGGGGCTGCCCGCAGCGATTCCTCTCTTCTGGCTTGCGACTCTAATGCTGAACGTACTGCTGAACCTCCTGTTCGTCCCGGCCTACGGCGCGCGTGCGGCGGCTCTCTCTTCGACCGCGAGCTACGCTCTTATCTTCCTGCTCGTCACCTTCTACTTCAGCGCGAAGACCGGCAACCGCTTCTCTCAGACTTTCATCATGGGGCGCGGCGAGCTGCGCGAGCTGTTCTCTCTCATCAGAAGAAGCTCCGAGGTGCAGAGCGCATGACGGGGCCGCAAGCGGAAGAGCGAGAAGACCTGTGGGGTTATAGAAAGCGGCTGAGCTTTGTGCGCGAGTCTGTCAGGGAAGCGTTTCCCGCAAGAGCGCCGAAGGAGATGCGCGTGCTGGACGTGGGCTGCGGCAACGGCTCGCAGCTGGCCCTGCCCTTGGCGCGCGGCGGCTTTCACTTGAAGGGCGTGGACACGGACGCGCGCTCTATTGAGCACGCCCGTCGCCTCGCGGAAGGGATGACGAATCTGGAACTCGCCTGCGCGCGTGTGGAAGAGCTACCCCTGTCAGAGCTTTATGAAGTAGTGATTCTCTCCGAAGTGTTAGAGCATCTGGCAGAGCCGGAAAAGCTTCTCTCTGAGAGCGCGAGGCGAATGGCGGCGGGCGGCATCATGATTGTCACCGTGCCGAACGGTTACGGAGAGTTCGAGATTGATTCGTGGGTCTTTCGTAAATTGAGGCTGCAAAGAGTGGTGGACGCCTTTGCTAATAGCAGCCGCGACGTGCTCGGCTCGACCGACAACACGGAGAGCGGGCACATACAGTTCTTCACGCGCCGCAGGCTGCACAGGCTCTTCGACGCGTGCGGCCTAGCGCCCTTTCGTCAGGGCGGGGCGAGCTTTCTTGCCGGGCCGATTGCAGGACACGCGCTCGCGCGCTTCGAGAGCTTTATAGAGTGGAACGCGCGCGTGACAGACCGTTTGCCGCTCGTGCTTGCAAGCGGCTGGTACTTTGCGCTGCGACGTAAGACTACGAAGAGCGACGAAGCGGAGGCCGCTCGACTATGAGAGTGGTTCTGCTGAGCTTGAGCGGCGACCTGGACGTGGCGCGCGTGCGGCTGCGCGGGCTCTACCCGGAAGACGAGCTGGTGGAGCTCCGGCGCGCGGAGGTTGAAGGCGCGGGCTTTAAACGGAGGCTCGAACGCCTACGCGCTCTCAAGCCGGACGTGCTGGCAATCTTTACAGAGCGCCTTCAGTGGCAGCGCGGACAGAATGCCCTCGCGCTCTTCGGCGCGCTCGCCGGGGCGAAAGAAGTCCTGCTCTTCGATTCGCACAACGGGATAAAGACTCACTCTCGCTCGGACGTGCTCACTCATGCTCCATTCAGGATGGCGCAGGAGGCGGCGCTGAGCGCCCGTGTCATTGCGCGCTCGTGGCGGCGGCTCAGACAGCTTGAGCGGGATGTACAAAGAGGTGAAGTGTCGCAGTCATATGCAAGAGCGAAAGATGATGAAGCGGGTCGTTCGCTCTCTATCGCATATCTTCGCGCGACGCCCGGCGCGGGCACGCAGTTCGGCGGAGCGTCCAGCCACATCAACGGCTTTATCAACGCCGCTATAAAAGAGGGCGCGCGAGTGAGCCTCATCAGCAACGACCGTATAGCGGGACTGGATGAAGAGCGCGCCGCGCTGACTGTGATAGAGCCTGAGCCTGTGGGGACGACGCGTGCGGCCTTCGACCTCTACAACAATCTGGTCTTCACGCGCGGCGCGGTCAGCGAGATAAGCGCAAGCCCGCCCGACTTCATATATCAACGCTACAGCCGCTTCACATGGGCGGGCATAGAGGCCGCACTGCACACGGGCAGGCCGCTCTTTCTGGAATACAACGGCTCGGAGGTCTGGGTCGGGCGGCACTGGGACGCGGCCGGGATGTTCACGCTTCTTGAGCGAGTGGAGCGTTTGAACTTGAAGGCGGCTGCGCGTATCTTCGTCGTCTCCGAAGTCGAGCGCAGGAACCTGCTGAGCGCAGGCGTCTCGGACGAAAAGATTGTCGTTAATCCGAACGGAGTCGACGCGGAAAAATTTCGCCCCCACGTCGGAGGCGAGCACGTTCGCAAAGAGCTTGGGATACGTGATGACGAGACGCTCGCGGGGTTTGTGGGAACCTTCGGCCCCTGGCACGGCGTGATGGAGCTTGCACGCGCGGCGGCGCTCATCCCCGAAGACGCGCGTCTCAAGTTTCTTCTAATAGGCGCTGGTAAATTGCGCGAAGAGGTGGAGCGGGTGGTGCGCGAGGCTGGCGTGAATGAGCGCGTGCACTTCGCTGGCGTCGTGGAGCACGAGCGCGTTCCAGCTTATCTGGACGCATGCGACGTGCTGGTCTCGCCTCACGTCCCGCTTCAGGACGGGAGCGAGTTCTTCGGCTCGCCCACCAAGCTCTTCGAGTACATGGCCATGGGCAAGGGAATCGTGGCGAGCCGTTTGGGACAGATTGGCGACGTGCTCAAGGATGAAGAGACGGCACTGCTGGTCGAGCCCGGCGACGTGAGTCAACTGTCGGAGGCGCTTCTGAGGCTCGCACGCTCGCCGGAGCTGCGAGAGCGCATGGGCCGCGCCGCACGCGCGCGGGCCGTAGAGCATCACACCTGGACGCACAACGCGCGAAGAGTGCTGGACGCCTATCGCTTATATGTTGAGGAAGGAAATTAACAGGGATAGACAGGATGCACAGGATAAAGATAAAACAATAGCTCTTCTTTTATCCTGCATATCCTGTCCATCCTGTTTGAATCTTCCTCTGGTTAAACCGCAGCTCAGGGAATCATGACGCCGATTTCGTTTCAGGAATTTGATAAAGTCTATCAGCTTGCGGTAGGCCGTGTCTTCCGGCACTGGACGCCCGAGATGCAGCGACAGATAGCGCAGCACTGTTACAGTTGGAGCCCCGAGCTATTCGACTTCAAAAGCTATCTGGAGGCTTCTTCGATTCGCTTCTACAGGGCCTATAGCCGCATGAGCGCGGCCGACGAGAGCTATTCGGTCTGCGACGTGGGCGGCTTCTGGGGCGTGCTGCCTTTGACGCTGAAGGAGCTTGGCTACCGTGTGGCCATGACGGAATCGCTCAAATACTATAATGGCTCCTTCGACGCCCTCTTTGATTTCATAAGGGGGCGCGGCGTGGAGATTTTCGATTACGACCCGTTTGAGGAAGACGCGCGGCTCGACCGCCAGTTCGACGTGGTGACGCTGATGGCCGTGCTTGAGCATTACCCGCACTCGCACCGGACGCTGATGAGGAACGTCTCGACATTGATGAAGCCGTTGGGCAGGCTCTACTTGGAGGTGCCGAACCTTGCCTACTGGCCCAAGCGCATAGAGCTTTTGAAGGGTCGTACGCCGCTCGCGCACATCTCTGATGTCTACCGCTCTGACGTTCCCTTCATAGGCCATCATCACGAGTTCACCATGCCGGAGCTGAGAGAGCTTGCGCGCCTGAGCGGCCTGCGCGTCGTCGCGGAAGACTTCTACAACTACACGCCCGGGAGCTTCCCGAACCTGAAGATGATGGTGCGCCGTCCCTTTCAGTTCATGGCGTTCATCTTGCTGAAAGAGGCGCGCGAGTGTCTGGCCGTCTGGTGCGAGCGCGACGGCGGCGGAGGCGAAGTGTGAAGCAAACTGACGTTGCCTTAAAAGAGGAGAAGCAGCGTGCGCGCGAGCAGTGGGGTCAAGACCCCTGCGGCGAAATCTACGGGCGCGAGTACGAGTTCGGCACGCGAGAGTTCTTTGACCGAGTGGAGCGACATCGCTACGAAGAGTACGCGCCGTGGATGCCTGAGGTGATGGGCTTCAACGATTTTAAGGGAGCGCGGCTGCTTGAGATTGGCTGCGGCATGGGCACAGACCTGCTACAGTTTGCGCGTGGCGGCGCGCGTGTCACGGGCGCAGACCTCACGCCGCGCTCGGTCGAGATTTCCAAAAAACGTTTCGGCCTTTACGGGATGGCGGGAGAGTTCGTCATCACGGACGGCGAGCGCCTGCCCTTCCGCGATGAATCCTTCGACGTGGTCTACTCGAACGGCGTGCTTCATCACACGCCCGGAACGGACGCGGCCATCGCGGAAGCTCATAGAGTGCTCAAGCGCGGCGGCACGGCCAAAGTCATGCTCTATCATCGCAACTCGCTGGCCTACTGGGGAGAGCTTTTCTTGCGTCGCGGGCTCCTGGGCGGAGAGCTCCTGCGCGGGCGCTCCATGAGCGACGTGATGAGCCGATGGGTAGAGATTTCAACTGCCGATGCGAGGCCCCTCGTTAAAGTCTACAGCCGCCGCGAGGCTCAATCGCTCTTCCGTGCGTTCAGCCACGTCGAGACGGCGGTGGAGCAGCTTACCCGGCCAGAGCTTCGCTTCCTCAAGCACATCCCCGAAAGCCTCTTCCGCCGCCTCCGTCAAACAGCGGGCTGGAACGTCATCATCACCGCGAAGAAGTAGACTGAACTCTTAAGGCTTAGGGCCGACCGAGACTATGCGCTCTATGAGCTTGGGGTCGTCGGGCAGGAGGCCTACTTTTGAGAGGCGTGGGGTCAGCTCCATCCAGTTTTTGTCTATCTGGAAGACGCGGCGGAAGAGCGGGAGGGACTCGTCTACGCGGTTCATGTTGACTAGAGCTACGGCGTGCCAGTAAATCATCTCGGCGTTGTCGGGCATGAGGCGCTCTGCGGCAGAGTACTCTCTGAGAGCGCCTTCGTTGTCCTTGCGCTCCACAGCGAGGTCGCCCGCGTTCATGTGGTTGTAGGCGCGCTGCAAGGTGACGAGGCGACGCAGCTCCTTCAAAGGCTCGGGGTTGTCGTCAACCCGCAGGTCGAAGATGCGGTCGGCCCAGGGACGGCCAGTGGGCTTGCCCGTGACTACTATCAGCGCGGCGGATTGACGCCCGCGTATGTCGCCGCCCGCGGCCTGAGCGGCTTCGAGCGCGGCCATCATGCGCTCGGCAAGGTCGCCCTTGGTCTTACGAAAGGCTTCGGCCATGGCGGGCCAAATCCTCTCGTTCGCCATCAGGTTGGCCTGCACGGAGAAGTTTTCGCCGACTACATGACCGGCCGCCGGGATGTCCTTCGAGCCAGTCCACGCGTCCACGCGACCCGCAGCGTCAATCATAGCCACCTGCCGAACGTCGCGCCCGGCATCTCCTGCCAGCAGAGCCTTCAGCGCTTCGGGCGCGCTCCTTCCGGCACGCATCAGGTCCAGACCGAGCTTTCCGTATGAAGGGTCTACGAAGGACTGAGTGGCGACGGCCCCTACGCCCGCCTCGGCCCAGGGCACGATTGCTCCGACCGAGAACCAGTGCGACTGAACGGCCACGCCCAACTCGCCCGTAGCAGGGTCTCTAGCCACAATCGAAAAGGTATGAACGGGACGAAGCAGCACCTTGGGCTCACTTGTGTTCGGCTCGCTCGTGCGCGTGCCTTCCTGCGCTCCCGCTCGCACAGGATGCGACGCGAACAGGAGCGCGGCCACCAGCACAAACACGCATAAAGGCAAGGCAGAAGTCAGAGTGCAGAATGATGAATGAAGTGCTGATTCAAACTTGAATGCTCTCTCTTCACTTCTGCACTTTGCCTTCTGCATTCTGCGTTTTCTCAGAACCATCCCTTCTTGTTCTGTATGTAGGTTCTGACGAAATCTTCGTCGGATTTGGTCAGGTAGATGATTCCTTCTATGGTGCCTACGATAGCGCCCAGGCCGCAGGTGATAAAGGTAAGGGCGATTTGAATGAGCCCTTCCGTCGTGTAGCCCAGTATGAACTTGTGAACGCCGAAGCCTCCGGCAACTATGCCTAGGATTCCGGCCATGACCTTCTTCTCCGCGCCCGGTATCTGCGTGGTGGCGGGCGTGCTGCCGTAGCCCTGCTGCACGGGCTGGTAACCTGCGCCGCCACCGGCGCTCGACAGGGGCGACTGGCAGGCGTAGCAGACCTGAGCCGTGTCAGCGTTCTGCGCGTTACATCTGGGACAATAAATAGCCATTGGGGATTTTACTCCTATGTTGAATTAAGCTTTGGAAATGTTGAGGCGCTCTTGAATGACCCACGCGCGCCGTGGCAGAAGAGAGGCCAAGGGAGGCCTCCCTCCTCTTTGCAGCGCGCGTGAGTCATCGAAACTAACTTATGCGAGAACCGAAGCGCTCCTGGGGCCAGGACAGAGGCCCGCCTCTTTAGCGGGGCACGCTGAAGCTCAGAGCGCCTAAGAGATTAAGGATTATCGCCAGTATGAACCAGATGACGGCCACGACTATGGATATCATGCCCCACGTCTTGGCGCTTCCGGCGGCAGCCGCCGCGCCGGCCATGTCGCCCGCCGCCGCCTTCTTATTTACTTGCATAGCGTAGATGAGGGAAATGAGCCCGTGCGGAAGGCAGCAGAATATAATGGAAACGACCGTAGCGATTATCGCTATGACCATGTTGTTTGGGACGTTGCCTCCCGCGCCCGCAGCAGCAGGCGGCGGTGCCGACCAGTTTTGTGACATTCTAGTGTCTCCTCTTCCAGTTAGAAGTAAATTTTCAGCCTTGCTTGTTTGCTACGTCCGGCGCGCGAGTGTGGGTGGTAAATCCTTGTGGCGGCCTCCACGGCTATCCGCGCCGGTAAGGCGTGGCGACTTCGGGCTCCTGTACAGCCCGCAATCCTTTTCGCGCTCAGGCTGCATAACTTACAAACGCGCCCCGGCTTTGTCAACGATTATTAGTCGGAGTGGGCCGGAAAAGATTCGGCAGCGTTGAAATCCTCAATCCCCCGGAAGTGTGCCGTCCATGAAGATTTGCTGCCACAATTCCAGCGTCAGAAGCTGAAAGACCTGTAAATTGTAGTCCTCGCGGCCCGATAGGTTCTCGCTGACTATCCTCTGGACGGCTTCGGGGCGAAACAGCCCGCGCCTACGAATTCTCTCTTCCGAGAGCAGGTCGGCCGTCATTTCTCTCAAGGGGCCGCGCAGCCATGAGCGCAAGGGGGCTCCGAAGCCCGCTTTTTTGCGCCACACTACCTCGCGCGGCAAAAGACGCTCGGCCGCGCGCTTCAGGATGTACTTGCGCTTAAAGCCACGGAGCTTGAGATTGGGCGGCATACGCGCCGCAAGCTCCACCAGCTCGTAATTGAGAAATGGCACCCGCACCTCAAGGTTCGCGGCCATGGAGGTCTTGTCCGTGGTGTCCAGATTCAGGCAGGGCAGAAAGGTCTTCATGTCAACGTAGAGCAGCCGGTTGAGAGGCGCGGCGTGCTCCACTCTCTCAAAGTAGCGGCGGTGAAGATAGTATGCATCCAGCCCCGCGACGCGCTCCTCCATCTCCGGCGTGTAAAGCTCCGCCTTGGCGCTGTCCGTGAAATAGGTGCCGTAGCCAAGGTAGCGGTTCTCGAAATCTAGCGCGGCGCTTCTGGCAAACTTCTTCATGTTCCGCAGCGGCGCGGTCAATCGACCGGGAAGCCCGCCCGGCAGCGCCGTCTCGACCGCCCGCATCAGGGGCCGTCTCAGGAGACGCGGCACGGGGTCAAACGCTCCCGCGATTTTCATAGCCAGTTGGCGCGGGTAGCCCGCAAACACCTCGTCGCCTCCCATCCCCGACAACATCACCTTGAGAGTGGAGCGCGCGGCGCGCGAGACCAGATAGCTTGGAATCGCCATGTCAATCGGGGGCACGTCCATGTGATAGACGAGCTTCGGCAGAAGCTCTATCACGTCAGGCTGAAGCATCTCTTCGTGGTAGTCAGTGTCCAGAAGCTCGTTGACGCGCCTGGCCCACTCCACGTCGTCTGGGATGATGTCGTAGCGCAGGTCTTTCGACTCAATCCCGACCGTGTAGGTCGAGACGCGGCGCGGCGCGGCGTGCTCTTTCATAAGCGCCACGATTGAGGAGGAATCAACGCCGCCTGAGAGAAAAGAGCCGAGCGGCACGTCCGCCACCATCTCCATACCAACTACGCGCGAGAGAGTCTCAAGCACGCGCTCCTGCCACCACTCTTCGCTACGGCCTTCCTCTATCTCGTCAAAGGAGACATCCCACCACTCGCGCACGCTCACGTCGTCGCCGCGAAGGGTGAGCAGGTGCGCCGGAGGCAGAGTCTGTATGCCTCGGAAGAGCGTGTGAGGGTCAGGCGTCCATAGAAAGGTCAGGTACTGGTTAAGCGCCTCCGCGTCCATCTCCGGCGCGACAAGCCCGCTCGCGAGGATGGCCTTTATCTCTGAAGCGAAGATGAAAGAGCTGCTCGCGCCATGTTCACCCGGAGCCTGCGCGTAATAGAGCGGCTTAATCCCCAGCCGGTCGCGCGCCAGCGTGAGCGTCCTCTCTTCGTTATCCCAGATGGCGAAGGCGAACATGCCGTTTAAGCGCGAGAGGCACTTTGCGGCTCCCCACTCCGCGAATGCCGCGAGCAGGACTTCCGTGTCCGTGTCCGTGCGGAACCTGCGCCCCTTTGATTGAAGCTCTTGCCGTAGTTCCCGGTAGTTGTAGATTTCGCCGTTGAAGGTCAGCGCAAAGCGCCCGTCTTCGTAGAGCATCGGCTGGTGGCCGGCAGGCGTCGGGTCAATAATCGCCAGCCGCCTGTGGCCCAGAGAAGCGCGACGACCTTCAGCATCTATCGCGTCGGAAGTCCACACTCCTTCGTCATCGCGCCCGCGATGCTCAATCCTCGCCAGCATCCGTTTCATGCTCGCCGCCGGATTAACGCCTATCAGACCTGCGATTCCGCACATGAATAGAGAGTAATATAAAAAGGAGGATTCAAACAGGAATGAGAAGGCAATGCAGAAGGCAGAAGGCAGAATGATGAATTAAAGAACTATTCAACTTGAATCTTTCTTTTCATTCAGCATTCATCATTCTGCCTTCTGCATTGCCTTGTTAATTTCCTTTTCTGCTACACTGGCCCGGAATGTTTAGGGCGTCAGAGGGAGTGCGTGCGATTGCGAAGTGGCGGCTTGTTATTGCCGCACTGTGCATCTTTTTCACGGCCTTAGGCGTGCGGCTGTTGTCATGGCAGGACGCGCGCTGGGAGGCAGAGAAGGTGCAGTGGGTGGTCGCGGGCGACTACAAGCGCATAGCCCGCCTCATGCAGGAAGGCGGCGCGGCCTCCTTCTTCTCTTCTACTTCGCCGCTGGCCGACCCGGATAATCTGGGCCACCCGCCC
>DATELK010000087.1:0-30105 GCA_035276685.1 Pyrinomonadaceae bacterium
AACGCAAGTGCCCGCGCCAATCTCCACGTCGTCTTCTATCAGCACCGTCCCGATTTGAGGGAACTTGTGCCGACGATTCTCTTCGTCCGGCACGTAGCCGAAGCCGTCAGCGCCGATTATCACCGAGGCGTGAAGCACGACGCGGCTCCCAATCGTCACGTTGTCGTAGAGCACGACCTTCGGATGAAGCACAGAGTCGCTTCCTACCGTGACATCGTCTCCGAGCGACGCCCCGGCATGAATCATCGTGCCGCTTCCGACGCGCGTGCGCTCGCCTATGGTGACGTATGGGCCTACGTAGACGCTCTCGTCCACTTCGGCGCTCTCCGAGATGATGGCCGTCGGGTGACGAGAAGGCGCGAGCTTCTTCTGCGGGTGAAGTAGCTCCGCTATGAGCGCGAAGGAGAGCTTGGGACGCGCTGCCTCTATCACGCACGGCGCATCGACTTGAGCGCCCTCGGGCACGATGATGCAGGAAGCGCGTGTTAGTTTTACGCTCTCAATGAGGCGCGCATCATCAACGAAAGCTACGTCGCCTTCAGCCGCGTCCGACAGAGCCGCGACCCTCTTGACGCGCACAGCGCCGTCGCCCAGCACACGCCCGCCGACGCGCGCCGCAAGCTCCTCGACTGTTCTTCCCTTTTCGCTCATAGAATCAACGCGGAAAAGAAACCTTCTTTACTCTCCCCTTCTGCTTTCTCGCGTAAAGCCGCGCGCGGAGCCGCGTATGAAGCTCAGGAGGTGCTGCACGTTCTCTTCGTTCACGCATTCCATCTCCTGAAGCGCTTCCTGAAGAGGCAGGCCGCGACGAAAGAGAAGCTGGTAAGCCTCCTTGAGAGCGCGTCGCGCATCGCTTGAGAAGCCCGCGCGCCTGAGCCCGACGCTGTTTAGTCCCCGCACGCGCGCAGGATTTCCGTCCGTCGTAAAAAACGGCAGCACGTCCTGCACTATCTTCGACTTTCCCCCGACCATGGCAAAGCGGCCCATGCGTATGAACTGGTGCGCGCCCACGTTGTTCGAGAGAAAGACGTGGTCTTCGACCGTGATGTGGCCCGCCAGGGCGACCTCGTTGGCAAAGATGTTATCGTCGCCTATGACGCAGTTGTGCGCGATGTGAACGCCTATCATCAGGAAGTTGCGAGAGCCGACGATGGTCGCCTCGCCTTCGCCAGCCGCGCGGTGTATGGTCACGAACTCTCGTATCAAATTATCGTCGCCTATACGGAGAAGTGTCTTCTCGCCCTTGAACTTCACGTCCTGCGGCAGGCCGCCAAGGACTGCGTGCTCCGCGACGCGGTTCCCACGGCCGAGCGTCGTGTGGCTCTTGACGACAGAGTGCGCGCCAATCTCGCAGCCCGCGCCAATCTTCACGTCATCTTCGACGACGACGTAAGGGCCTATGCGAACATCACCTGCTATCTCTGAATGTGTGCTGATGACGGCTGTCGGATGAATACTCATGATTGCAGGCTGAACACTTTCGGCCTGCGATAGTACACGCGCCCGCACAAGGACAGCAAGCGAGTAAAAGAAAGAAATTAACAGGGATAGACAGGATAGGCAGGATAAAAGAGAAAGCATTTATTCTTTATCCTGTCTATCCTGTCCATCCCTGTTTGAATCTTAACCTCTACCTAGTGTGTATCGTGCAGGTATCTTTCGCGCTCCTGCGGGGTGAAGGGGCGCAAGGCTCGGCTCTCGGCAAATTTGAGCAGTTCTGCGGGGGGCAGTCGATCCAGCTGGTTAGGGTCGAGAGGGCGCAGAGTCCATATACGAGCCGTCTTGTCTTCGCTGGCGGAGACAAGTAGCTGGCCGTCCGGGCTGAAGTCCAGCGCGTGAATCATGGAGTTGTCTCCGACGTGGCCCAGCAGGAGCTGCGGCTTCGCGCGGTCTTCCATTCTTTCGGCTTGCCAGTTCCACACGAGAACCGTTCCGTCCTCCTGCCCCGTGGCGACCAGCCGGTCGTCCGGACTGAAGGTCACGCCGCGAATCCCGAGCATTGATTTTGACAATTCCACGGGCTCGGCCAGACTCTCTGCGTTCTTCCATTCCCAGATGCAGGCTGTGCTGTCGCCGCAACGCGCGCCGATGTACCTTTCATCGTGGCTGAAGGCCATCCTGTAGGCGGCGTATTTAGGCGATAAATCCGGCGCGCTTGAAGACGCGCCAGTCTGCCATTGCCAGATGAGCGCGCCCTGCTGGCCGCTCGCGGCTATAGGACTGCCGTCGGTGCTGAAGACCGCGTTGTAGACATCCCACTTCATGGGAAGCTCGCGCCGCTTCTGAGGGCCTCCATTAGGGGGCCGCCACTCCCAGACGCGCAGGAGCTTATCGCCTCCCGTGACTATGTAGCGACCGTCAGGACTGAAAGCGGCGCTCCAGAGCGGAGCGCTCTCTGTGATTGTAGCCACTACGCGCGGCGCGCTCGTCTGCCAATCCGTCCACACCAGCGCTTTCGCGTCTCTGCCTGCTGTGACTATGAACTGCCCGTCGTGGCTGAAGGCGACGTAAGGCACCGGCCCGGCGTGACCCGAAAGGACTGACACAGGCTTGCCCGTCGCTGTTTCCCAGACGCGCGCGGTCTTGTCCCAGCCCGAGGTGGCGACGAATTTACCGTCAGGGCTGAAGACGGCTGCGCGCACGGCGGCCGTGTGGCCGCGCAGCACAAAGCGCGTCTGCTGCGCGACGAGCGACCTCTTCAAAGAGGCGATGGCTTCCGTAGTCATGCTGACCCGCGCAGACTCTATAGCCAACAGCAAACTCAAGTCCGGGTCGTAGTCCGAGTTGTCCTTGCTGTAGGCGGCAAGCTCGCGCGAGTGGCTGTCAACCTGCGCACGCAGGATAGCGCCCCTTTGCCTGAGCACGAGCGCCAGCAGAAGCGCCGTCAAAAGCAGTATGACGGTTAAGCCCGTCGCTCCCCACCTGAGGCTACGCGCACGCTGCTGGGCCTCGCGAAGCTTACTCTCCGCGCGGCGTCTCTCTTCGGCCAGCTCCCTTTCGGCCGCGAGTCTTCGCTGCTCCTGAGCATAGCGCGTGCGCCAGTCGAGCACGGCCTGGGCCAGCACGTCATGAAAAATCTCGTAACGCGCGCCGTCCTGATGTCCCGGCGGCGGAGCTATGGGACGCAGTATGCGAACCTCCGGCGAGCCGAGCAGCTTAAGGACGGGCTCCACATTCTCCGAAGGCATCTCGGCGTAAGAGATGAGGTCGTTTGTCGTGTGCGCTATCTTGCTGCCGGAAGGCGTGACGAGGAAGCGAAAGAGCTGCGCGGCCACGTCGCGCTCCGACGCGGAGAGCTTCTCCATCACCTTGTCCAGATGTGTGCGTATGATGCGCTCTGCGCCGCCCAGACGGTTCAGCGTCTCAAGTCTCAAGACGTGAGAGCCCGCGCTTCTCTCTTCGTCCCAGAGTCGCGTCAGAACCATCTGTAGGAAAGGCGTCTCTATGCGCTCCGCGCCCTTCTCGGCTCCGCCCTTTTCAGTGCTCGTCGCCTGCCCGCCCCCGGCTCCCAATGTAACGCGCCCCGCCTGTATCTCTCTGAGCAGAGTCTCGACAAGCGCGTCTTCTATCTCCATAGAAGGCTCTCCATCGGAGAGCAGCTCGTTATATTTCTCAAGCGGCTTGCGAATGGCCGTGCGGCCCGCCGCTTCGTCCAGATGTTTAAGCCGCAGCATGTTGCCCATCAGCTGCGGCATGCGGCCGCGAAAGCGGTCAAGTCGGCTGAGGCTGTCTTCCCTGAGCGAGATAAGAAAATTTGCGTCAACCTCCTGCCGGTTGACGGAGCGCGCCCACTCGGCGTCGAAGCCTTCCGCGCCGCCAGCAGCAGCGTGATAGAGAAAGAACTCTTCGAACTGGTCGAAGAGAAAAAAGATTGGCCCTCGGAGGACGCGGTTGCAGGCTATGAGAAACTCGTCGAGCGGGAGACTCGCATCAACGCTCGCCTCTTTACCCGAAGCTTCCGCGACGGCCTTCACGATTTCCGACTTCAGCATCTGAGCAAAGCGCGCGTCCTGCCACTGGCGAAAGACCACCACCGCGACGTTGGGCGTCTGCCTGAGAAGCGGCACCACGCCTGCGAGCAGCACGGAGCTTTTCCCCACGCCGCTCTCTCCATAAAGAACCGTCAGCGGCGCTGCGTAGAGGTTCGACGCTATTATCTCGGCGTCGCGCTCGCGCCCGAAGAAGAAGGCGCGGTCTGCCTCAGTGTATGGTTGAAGCCCCTTGTACGGGCAGAAATCCTTTGACAAGCCGTTGGACATATTAAAAAGCGAAAAAGCTCCTCTTATGGTTTACCGCCTGACGAGTCCTTTTGAGAAATCAGTCTATCGAGCGCGTCCGGCACGAAGCGCTCCGCGAAGCCAGCTATGAAACACCAGAGTATGAGCATGGCGTAATCCACTCCTCCGGCCGGCCCGGACTGCGCCAGAAAATCCTTGACCCCGAGACTGCGCTTGGCCACTGGCACGGGCGTTGGCGCGGGCGTTGGTGAAGGCGTTGGCGAAGGTGAAGGAGAAGGCGAAGAGCGCGCCGCCGCGTCCGCATTAGCATTTGCATTGGAGCCCGCTTGATTGACGTTTGTGCTCGCGCCCGCGCTAGCTGCCGTGCTCGTAGGCGACGGACTGGCCGTCGCGCCGCCAGTGTTTGAAGTGTTCGCGCCTGTCGCCGTGTTAGAGGCGTTCGCAGTATTGGTGTTGACGTTTGTTTCGGTGTTGCCGACCCTGCCAGCCTGACGCACCGCTCTGCTTTGTGAAGGCGTCGCGCCCGGCGTGGTCGTCGGCGTAGCCGTCGGCGTCGCCTGCGCTGCTGCCGCTTGCTGTGTGGGCTGGGGCGACGGCGTAGGGCTGCTCGTAGGTATGCCTGCGCTCTCATAGTCGCCGGACGGCGTGTAGATGTTCGGGAAGAAGCTGCCCTTCAGGATGCCAGCCGTGAACATCAGGTAAAGAAGTATGGCAAAGATGCCGCCGGTTATGGGCGCTATGAAAACAGAGTAAGAGGCGTAGTAGAGCCGCGCGAGGTTGTAAAAAGTGTCGCCGCCGCTCGGCGGCCTCTGCAAGCGCTGAAGGGCGCTGACGAAGCCTCCCATGGCTCCCGCGATGACGACCACGAAAATCGTGAGCGAAGGTATTCTCCACTCCCGCCAGTTATTAATTCCCGTGTCGTACAGGAACATCACGGTCACTAGAATAAAGAGCGCCACCATCGCGCCCAGGCATATACGGGCTGCACGCCACGTCAGCCTCTTCAGCTCAGCCTCACGCACGGGCAGGATTTCGTATAGCAGGAAGAGGCGGCCGAGCAGGTCCTTCATGTCTTCGCGCAGCAGTCGTTCCAGCTCTTCCTCGTCCGCGTCGGGCGGGTTCTTCGGGTCCGGAGGCTCAAGCAGGTTCTGCGGCTTGGATGCTATGTACTCGTCGTACTCAGCCTGACCCGCCACGCTCCTGTAATCGTTGCGAAGCTGAATCACTTTACTGCGTAGCTGCTCGCGCGGCCGATACTTGGCCAGGATAAGCTCTAAGGTGTAGAGGTCGTTCCACGACAGCTCGTCCCTTTTCTTCTTCTCGTTGAGCCGTTGAACGGTTTCCAGGTCTTCAGCTTCCTTGACCAGCGCCTTGAGCGTGCTGTACTCGCTCGTGAGGTGCTCGAAGTACACGATGATGGGGGCCTTCATCTCGCGCAGGCTGACGTATCTGGAAAGGCTCATCGAACCGTGTCTCCTTCTGCAAGGGCGTCGGGGTCAGACGCCGCGCGCTCTAAGCTTCTCCACGAACTCGTTTATGTCCACGTCGTAAATCTTCACCTTGCGCGCGTTCCAAAGCTCCATCTCAAGGTCTGAGGGCCTGAACTGTATGGCCCACGAGCGCAGCTCTTCTTCCATGTCGTCGTCAGCGGATTGGCTCGCCTCGTCAACCGTGGGCAGCACTGTCCGCAGGTTCTTCAAAACGACGCGCAGGTTCCAGTCCCTCAGGCCGTAGCCTAAGAAGAGAAAGTGACGCGTGCGGAAGTGGCGCATGAACTGCGCGGGCACGGCCGTCTGTCCCGTCATGCGCGAGAGGAAGTCTATGTAGTCGTCTTCCGTGATGACGTAGGAGTCCCACTTTGAGGTGATGCGGTCAACCGTGCCGTGCATCTTGTAGATGACGGTCGTGGATTTAAGGTCTATGAAGAGCTGGTTGGGAGGCACGGCTTCAGGCTCGGCCGCGCCGTGTCGCCACCAGAGCACGGAAGCCTCCACGTCCTTTCTATCCGTCGGATGCACCACCAAGTCGTAAGAGAGGTTGAGACGATTGAAAGCCTGCTCGGTCAGGTCGTCGTAGTTGGTCGTGACAATCAGCAGAGGCGCGTTGCGTCCAATCTCTGCCAGATAATTGTGAATGCTCGCGGGCTCGAAATCCCTGTCGAAGATGTCGTGCAGCCGCTCTCTCAGGCGGCGGCGAGCACTCGTCTCCACAAAGTAGGACGAGACCTTCGCGAGGTCTGTTATCTCGTCGTCGTTCTCGGCCGGAAAGTTGCTGATGTCCGCCAGAAAGCGCGACAGCTCCACGCCGCTCGGCAGAAAGGTAGACTCCTTCTCGTCCCACTTGGCGCTCGGCGCTGGACGCGCGCCGAAGTTAACGCCCGCGCCCAGAAAAGGCACGACTTCCCCCTTCTTCAACAGGTCTGCGATTTCACCATAAGGCGGCGGCATAATTGATTACCCTCAAGGCGGTTGAGACTTAAGAGGGAATTAACAGGGATGGACAGCGATTGTCAGGATGAAAGAGAAAGCATTTATTCTTTCTTATCCTGTTCATCCTGTCCATCCCTGTTAATTCCTTCCTCTCGTTGAATCACTATCATCCCTTACTTACGACTCTTCCTGGCCGACGGCTTACGCGCTTTGCTGCCTACGGCTTTCTTAGAGCCTCGCGCCGTCTTCTTTCGCGTGCTCTTTTTCTCTTGCCCATCATCGCCCGCCTTACCCTGCGGCGCGTTGAAGAGCTGGAAGTAGGGGTTGCCGTAATGCTGGTAAGCGCCCCAGGTCGCGACGCCCTCTTCCATGTTGGCTATCTGTATGCGCGCCTCTCGCATGGCGTAGTGCATGGGCTTAGGCTCTCCCCTGGAATAGCTGCCGTCCTCTTCAACTTTTATCCCCAGCAGCCAGCCGTAGAGAGTTAAGGAGAAGATGCGTGCCGCGAGGTCGTCCACGGGCCATGCCGTGCAGACGAAGTTGGCGACGCCGCGCATGAAGAAGGCTTCGGCAAAGCTAGGGGCAAGCTCTGCTGAGCGCTCGCGCGAGCGGTCGGGCGTAATGCCTGACTCGCAGGCGTTCGAGAAGACGAACTTCGGGATGCGGTCAATGCGGTTCAGCTCGTTGGCAGAGAGCCGCTCCTTCCGTCCCATGTTGAAAATCCAGCCCGAGCTTGAAGGGTCTTTCTTGTCATACTCGCAGTGGCCCGCGTAATGCAGCAAGTCGTACTGCCTGACCATCAGCTCGCGCAGCACGTTTGTTCTGGTCGCCTCCACGGGCCCGAACAGACGCACCACCTCCACGCGCGTGTTCTCAAGCCGGTCGTCGTAGATGGTGTTGTAGCTCTCGAAAAGGTCTGCGACGGCTTCTCCCTCTTCCTGCGCGCCCGGAAGATGCGCGTCCTCCGCGGGGTCTGCCACGACCAGCACGCGCAGGACTCTGCGCGGCGGCGGCGGCGGCTCAGGCGGCGGCGCGAAAGTAGTCCGCAACTGTCTAGTGAAGCCGCGACTCGTGCCCAGGAAGCGGTCTGCCTTGAACTCGTCGGCCTCGTGCGCGACCGCCACGCCGCCCGTCGCGGCAATCAGCTCGGGCTGCGCGACCATCTCCCAGTGTATGCGTGCGGTCGTGGCGTCCAGCATCATGACTACGGGCGCGTTGTTATAGAGCTGTCGCCTGAGGTCGTCCGGCATCAATAGCTCTTCCAGAAAGCGCCCGCGCTCAAGCTGCATGCCGGGGTTCTGCTCGCCCGCAAGCTCGTCGTTGGCCTGCATGACGACCACTGGGTCTATGCGTATCTCTCGCTCGGGCACCGATGCCGTTTCCGTGATAGCGCCGAAGCGGTAGGCTTTACGCATCATGTCAAGGTTCAGCGTGACGCGCGAGGGCACTGCGTTCTCAAGCTCGCTCTGTTTCGACTGCCAGCTTTTAAGCTGTCGCTCAAGCTCGCGCTTCGCAGTTTCAATAGCCGCGCGCTCTATGGCAGACATCTGCGCGGCGGACAATTGCTCGTAGACTATCTCAAGGCCGTGCTTACGCTGCCGTTCCTGCTCGCGCAGTATCACGTCCTGTATGGTCGGAATCTTTCGCGGGTCGAACTCAACAATCGTGATGCGGCGCAGCAGCCTCTGGTCGTCGTCGTGCGAGCCGGTGACGGCGCGTCGCACGCCGTTAATCAAGGCAGAGACCGCATCAGTCAGCGACAGGTTGCCAACGCCCGCGCCTATCATTACGGTCGCAAGATGCCGCTTGCCAAGTCGCCCCAGAGACCAGCACAGCTCTCTGAACAGCACCGTCAGCTCCGGCACGCCGAAGCGGCCGGGCTCGTCCATGCCAGCTATCGCAATCAGTCGTCCCGTGGAGTTCGCGCGTGGGTCAGGCATGAAGAAGGGCTGGCCCAGTTTGCCGTGAATGATGCCGCGCTCAGTGTACTGCGTCAGGATGAGGTCTGCTTTGGCGATTTCGCCGCTGTAGGCTTTGCCGGGAAGGGCTGCGCTGATGGCGCGGTCAAGCTGAAGCTCGGCCGCCTGCGGCTGCACGCCTATGTAATGGCCCACGGCGATGGCGTCCACGGGGAAGCCTTCCGCCGCGCGTATATTATCGTAATCTACGCTCTCTATGCCGCCGTGAACCAGCCCTATCTCTATGCGCGTACTCTCAATAGAGAGGTCGCTCCACGCAGCCCCCTTCGCCTGTGCGCCGTCCGGGCCGGAGCCGTCGGAGCTATAGGTCAGGCTCGCCTGCGCGTTGGCACTGTCCGAGCCACGGCTCAGATACCCTAGCGTCAAGGTCTCTTCTACCTTTCGCTCTTCAGGGCTGACGCGTGTTATAGAAGCCTCCTCGCCAATCTCGCCGCTCGGCCCGAGGCGCGCATCGCCGCTGCGCGAAGCCAGAGAGGCTCGCCCCAAACGCATGCGCCTGAGAGAGATTTCAAGCTGCCGCTCCTCCTCGCTAGTCCTTCTCAGAGCCTCTTCGCGCAGGCTCTTCGCGCTGCGCTTCTGCGCGCCGCGACTCGCGGCAGGCTGCGTCTCAAGCCGCGAGGTCTTTCCCGTCTCAAGCAGCTCCGTCAAAGCATCCAGTATCCTTGCGTTCGAAGAGAGGTTGCCGTGGTCATCCCTGATATAGTAGGTGGTGCCTACAGGTCTGCCGTTACGGCGCAAGAGCCCGAGCGCGTGCGGCACACGACCGTCGCCGTCCATAGTCACGTCGTAAGCATCGACCGAGCCAATCTTCTTAAAGTCACGAATATTGCTGAAGGTCGGCTGGCCGTAGCCCGCGACATAAATCATGCGGCTTTCGTCAACCACGTCGCTCAGGTACTCGTGATGCGCGAGAGCAGTGTCCAGATGCCGCTGCGAGACGTTCGCGCCCGTGTAGGTTCCGGCGTTGTAGAGCGGCTGCATCTCCGGCATGACCGATGGCGACGGAAGCATCTGGTAAGAGCCCACGAACGAGTTCAATATGTCCAGCAGCTCCGAGCGGCTGTGCCTCACGTCAAGAAGCGAAAGCTTCCTGACCATGCTCTCTATGCCCGTGATGGTCTGCGGGATGGCGAAGGAGCCGTAGTTGGGTGTGCCGAGCATGATTAGGCGACCTCCGCGACGACCATTCTCCTTCTCGTCCCACATGCCCTTCCAGCGCTCCGGGTACTTCTTGATGAAGGTGCGCGCAACCAGGCCTCCCATAGAGTGGGCCACCAGATGCACGGGCTCTCCGTCCTTGAACCAGCCGTCCATCTGCGCTTCAAGGTCAGAGGCGGCGAGGCGCAAGTCCTTTCGCCAGTCGAACCAGAAGGCGCGCACCTGCCAGTTCTCTGAAAGCGACAGGAGCAGCTCTCCGTAATAGCGCTTCATGATGCCGCTTGCGCGCACGTCGTAGCGCTCGTCGTATTCCGCTCGCCCGTCTTCACCCAGCCGTAGCTTGCCCAGCCAGCCCGTCATAATCTTGAGCGCCTTGACCCAGATTTGGTCGCTTGAGCCCTTGCGGTCTGTGGCCGTCAGCTCGCCGCCCATGATGCCGTGAATGACTACGACGTTTCCCCTTTCGGGCGACTGGCCGCGAGAGTGCGCCATGCTTCTTGAGACCCTGCGCCGCAGGGCCATGCTGTGCATGCGCTGGTAGCGCTCGGCCCCCAGATGAGTCCTCAGGGCCTCTTCCTCTTCGCGCGTGGGCTGGCGCAGCAGCTCCGCCAGTTCCTTCGTGTCGGCGGCCTCAACCTGCGCTATAAAAGCCTTTTCATTGAACATATAGGACTTCAATTCTCCTTAAGAAGACCGCAGGACGTGGGCTGGGCGCTTCGGTCTGCCGGAGGCACCGGCCGCTAAGGGCGGACGCTCGCTCTCTGTGCGCCGAAGGCTCAATCTTTCCGGGTTTGCTCAAAAAGAGGGCCGGATACCTCCGGCCTTGTAAAGAAAGGTTCCAAGTCCTGCTTATACGCCTGAGCTTTCCGCCCTGTCAATATTAAAGTCTTGGGACGTTTAACGGCTTCTTGTCTTTAGAGGCTTATGTTACTATCATGTCGCATTGCAATGCTTTCGGGTTTTAGTGTGCCTGGAAGGCGTGCTTTGCATTTAATAGAGAATTTTCCATTTTTATCCGTTTGCGTCTACAGGGACGCGAAGGCTCGGCAGCAGAGGAGATTGAATTCCTTGTTCAGCGATCAATTTCGCAGAAACGAATCTGAAAAAGGGCGCTTTAGCGGCGTGCGCTCAAGCTCGCTGGTTTCCAATCTTTCTGACGTAGCGTGGAAAGTTTTCCAGTCCATCAATAGCCGCCTGCCCGAAGGCGAAGCCATTCATCCAAAGTGGGCTCCGGCCCCGCTCCTGAAATCCTACGAGCGCACGAGCCCGCCGCTCGGGTTCCCGCGCGAGACAGACTCGCTCTGCCCGCGCTGCGTCAAGGAAGTTCGTAACGCTGTGATAACCGGCGCGGTGCAGCTTGACACCCTGATGCACACGCACCCGGGCGAAATCAAAGCGCAGATTCTGGAAGAAGACGGCCGCGTCATCATGCGTAAGACCTGTCCCGTCCACGGCCAGTTCGATGACGTGATGGCGACCGACCCGGATTTCCTGCGCCGCATAGAGTCTCTCTTCTTCGGGCGAGACTTTCGCGCAGCCGAAGACGCCGCTGTCCATCATCACGGGACTTCCAACATCAAGTTCGGGCGCGGAGCCGTGCTCACAGTAGACCTGACCAACCGCTGCAACATGATGTGCAACCCGTGCTTCATGGATGCCAATCAGGTTGGCTACGTTCACGAGCCCACGTTTGAAGACACGAAAGCAATCCTTGACCGCGCCGTCTCCTTCAAGCCTCGCCGCCAGGTAATCATTCTCTTCTCGGGCGGCGAGCCTACGCTCTCGCCTTATTATCTTGAAGCCGTTGCCTACGCCAAGAAGATAGGCTTCTATCGCATACTCGCCGCCACCAACGGCATACGCTTCGCTGAGGATTTGGAGTTCTGCAAGGCCGCCAAGGAGGCTGGCCAGCACGGCGTCTATCTACAGTTCGACGGCGTGTCCGAAGAGAAGAACAAGCACAGGGGCGTCGGCAATCTCTTCGACGTGAAGTTGCAGGCGATTGAGAATCTGGCGAAGGTCGGCATCAAGGTCACGCTCGTCACGACCATCGTCAACACCATCAACAACGACGGCATAGGCCAGATTGTAGAGTTCGCGGCCAAGAACATTGACAAGGTTCAGACCATAGCGTTCCAGCCCGTCTCGTTCACGGGCCGCGACGAAGACGTGCCCGACGACGTGCGCGTACAGCAGCGCTACACGCTCGCCGGCATGACGCACGACCTGAAAGACCAGCTTGATGGTCAGCTTCAGCCCCTGCGCGACTGGTTCCCGCTCTCGTCTTACTCTGCGTTCACAAGTGTGATGGACATGCTGCAAGGCGCGGACGCGCCGTGGGGATGGTCCAGCTGCAACTGCCACCCGAACTGCGGCATCTTCACGCTCATGGTGGTCAATCGAAAGACTGGCGAGTGGAAGTCTCTCTTTGAGTTCTTCGACTACGAGCAGTTCATGAAGGACGTGGCGCTGATTACTGACACGGCGCGTGGAAAGAAGCTGACTTACGCGCAGCTGGGCATGGCCATCATGCGCAACTTCGACGCGCGACGCGCGCCCGAAGGCTTCCCCATCTCGCAGATTGTCAATCTCTTCAAGCCGTCTTCCACCAGCTCTAACTCCGACCGCAACGACCGCATGAAGACACAATCAGCGGGCGCGGACGACCCCTCGGACGTGTGGCGAGTGCTCTGCGTCGAAGGCATGTGGTTTCAGGACTTGTTCAACTACGACTTCCGCCGCACGGAGATGTGCGTGATTCCCTACGGCACGCAGGAAGGTGAGATTTCTTTCTGCGCCTACAACACGGGAGTCGGCTGGCGGCAGATAATAGAGAACATGCACAAGACCGCCAACCTGGCGGAGTGGTACTCGGAGAATGGCCGCCACCCTGTCTACGCCAAGGGCAAGAGCGTCCCGCTCTCCAACACGCGTCACTCTTTAAGCCTGCCCATCGTCAACGCCATTCTCTCAGAAGACAGAGACGAGCACGGCCAACTCATCACGCCTTATCTGATTGAAGAGCGCGAAGAAGAGACAGAAGAAGCTACCGTTTGATTTGCTCAAGGAGGCCGCTTTAATGAAAAGGCGGCCTTCAAAATAGAAGCCTCAGACTTTCCCGTCTAGTTTGTCGCTTTAATCAACTCACAGCAGGTTTTGGAAGCCCTATGAAGGCTGTCCTGGACTTGTATCAACTTCAACACTCTGAGATTTTTCCCTCAGACCTGAAAGATTAAGGAGAATCTGTTATGTACCCCCGTTCATTCCCCCGAATAATGTCCGCCATTGCCTGTTGTCTGCTCGTGGCTGTCTCGGCGCAATTCGTTTCCCCCGCAGCCGCGCTTGCCGATTCAGCCAGACTTGAAGCCACCTCGCCCCAAGCGTCGGAAATAACGCTGCCTGATGGTTTGGAATTTGAGGTCGTAACAACGGAAGAGATTAGCAGCAAGACGGCCACCGAAGGCGACCCGTTAACCTTCAAGGTTGCCGAAGACGTGAAGGTCAACGGCCAGGTCGTTATCGCCAAGGACGCTATAGTCAAAGGTACTGTCTCCAACGCGGAAAAGAGTGGTCGTATGGGCAAGAGCGGAAAGCTCGGCATTCGCATCGAATCGACTACAACCACCGATGGCCAGAAGCTCCGCCTGCGCGCTTCGAAGGGCAAAACGGGCGACGACAAAACCGGGACGGTCATCGCTCTCAGCGTACTTGTCAGCCCGCTGTTTCTTCTGAAGAGGGGCAAAGACGCCAAGATTAAACCTGGGACGAAGCTTAAAGTCTTTTCCGATGAAGAGAAGAAGGTTCAGATAAAGGCGGCGGAGTAGTGAGATTTCTATAATGAAGAAGGCGCTCTGATTTCTACAGCCGCGCCTCCTTCTAATCTGCTTGCTGACGAAAATTTAGTGGCGAGGCGGCGCGTCCGCCTCGCTTTCGTTTTCAGGGGTGTAGGTTTGGTGTGGGCGCTGGACTTCGCGCAGGCGCGCTACGGTGTCGCGTATGCGGCCTGCCAGTTGCTCTATAGTTTCTACGCGGCGGCGCGCCGTGGGGCTCAGCTCTTCGCGCAGCAGAAGCTGTGCCTGTCCTATGACGCCCGTGAGCGGGTTGTTTATCTCGTGCCTGACGTTGGCCACAAGCTCTGCTATCTCAACGAGCTTCGATTCCTGCTCGGCCGCGAGTGCTCTCAAGCGCTTCTCGCTGGCATCGTCGGCGGCATCGTCCTGCGCCTTTGGCTTATCCATGATGACAATCCTTAGCTAACTCTTCGAAGAGCCTGAGGTCGGTTACATCCGACAGCTACACATTGTGCTCTGAACACGTGCGGCTGGGCAAGGCTAAATGGATTAACTGAGAGCAGCCGCTTTCGGAATTTCAAAGCGCGGCTGTGAGCGTGCTATATTCTGCGGCGTGGCCGAAACTATGAAAGCTCTGGTGGTTGACGACGAAGCGGCTATACGAGACTTCGTCGGCGAAGTGCTGCGCGCCGACGGCTGGGCCGTGCAGGAGGCAGAGACGGCTGAGCGCGCCTTCGAGATGCTTCACACTGAAGAATGGTCGCTGGTCTTCTGCGACGTCATGCTAGGCGGCGCGGACGGCTTCGCAGTCCTCAAGCGCTTCACGGAAGAGCAGAGAGAAGCGCAGATTGTGCTCATGACCGGACATGGCTCCGCCGTGGGAGCACTGGACGCCGTCTCGCTAGGCGCTTACGACTACCTCTTAAAGCCCTTCACGGTCAATGACGTTCTCTCGCTTTCACGCTCTGTGCGCGAGCGCATCAGAAGCCGCACGCGAAAGGGAACGACGGGCGAGCTTCGCCCCGTCTACACTTCCGACATAGACCTGGTGGGCCACAGCCAGGCGTTCGTGGAAGTGATGAAGCTGGTGGGGCGCGTCGCCGTGACGAACCTTCCGGTTCTCATCACGGGCGAGAGCGGCACGGGCAAAGAGGTAGTGGCTCGCGCCATTCATCGCCGCAGCCCGCGCCGCGACATGCCGTTTGTAGCCGTCAACTGCGGCGCTATTCCTTCGGAGCTTATCGAGTCAGAGCTGTTCGGCCACGTTCGCGGCTCTTTCACAGGCGCAACCTTCGACCGCCGTGGACTGTGGGAAGAGGCGGACGGCGGCACTGTCTTTCTGGACGAAATCACCGAGACGACTCCGGCCTTTCAGGTGAAGCTGCTGCGCGCGCTGCAAGAGGGAGAGATAAGGCGCGTCGGCTCGAACCGCCTCTTGCAGGTTGACGTGCGCGTCATAGCCGCCACCAACCGCGACACGGACGAAGAGGTGCACGAAGGTCGCTTTCGTCAAGACCTTCTCTATCGCCTCAACGCCGTGACGCTGCATCTCCCGGCGCTGCGTGAGCGGCGCGAAGACATCAGAGCGCTTGCCAACCGCTTCGCCGAGCGCGTTCACAGGGCGGACGACCCGCCCGTCAGATTTACGCCCGAAGCCATGCAGATACTTGAGTCATACAACTGGCCCGGCAACATACGCGAGCTTGAGAACGCTGTCGTTCGCGCGGCTGCGCTTTGCGACCAGGTGGTTACGCCCGACGACCTGCCCGAACGCATACGAAACTTTCAGCATCTCCCGCCTGACGACCATAGAGAGACGCGCGCAAGAACTGAAGAGGACTGGCCTTCGCTCTCTGAGCTGGAAGGCCGTTACGTTGCGCGTGTGCTCGCGCACACCAGCGGCAACAAGCAGGCCGCCGCACGCGTCCTAGGCGTTGACCGAAAGACCCTTCAACGCATGCTCAAACGCCACAGCGAAGCCAACGACAAAAACGGCACCTCCGGGGACGGCCAGCCGAGTTGACAATCATCCACCAGATTACGTAAATTCATTTTTAAGTTATTGCCGGATGGTGAAATCGGCATCACACCTGACTCTGGATCAGGTTTTCTAGGTTCGAGTCCTAGTCCGGCAGCCAATCAATAAAAAAGGGCTCTGAAGCTTACTCGGCTTTAGAGCCCATTTTTTATTCGGCCTTAGCCTCTACTTGAGTGCCAGAAACGATTCCTCTCTGAGCAGGATAACGCGCTCCTTCAGAGCGACCCTCTCCGGCTGTGCCTGGAGCGGGAGCCGCGCCCTGACCGCTTCTAACAATTGGGCCAGCGCATGCGGGCTGTATCCGGCGCGCTCCATCCAGCCTACGGCCATTTTATCCGCCTCCATCTCGCAGCGCAGGCGAGCTTCGTCAAGCCCCTGGGGAAAAGCGAATTGAATGGCCTGGCCTGTGACAATCATTCTTCGCGTGGGAAAGCTTCCCTGCTCGGCTGTTGGCAGAGCCAGCGACATTGCAATCATGCGGGACATGTCTCGATTGGTAATATGCGCGGCCTCGTGAGCGATGACAGCGGCCAGTTCATCATCCGTCGCGGCCAGCTTCAGAAGCGCGGACGTGATGTAGACGTATCCCGGCGGGAAGCTCACGGCTCCGGGCTGGCTGCCTCGTATGACTTTAATCTCAAGCTCCGGCAGCGCAGAATCCCCGCCTGCCCGCAGCCGCGCCTTTACCTTATCCAGCCGCGCCTCTATGGCCGCCTCGCGTAAGGGCACATGTCGCTGCTCATACAGGTAAGCCAGCCGCTGCCCTACGATTCGCTCCTCATACGTTGTCAGTAGATTGGCGCGATAGGCTTCCACGCGCAGGCTTTCAGTCTCGCCCGATTCCGTCGCAGCAAGGCCTGCGGCAGTCGTGTAGAGGGCAAGATACAGCACTAGACAGAGCGCAACGCGATGCGCCGTGGGGGAAGAGATATTCATCTTCGTTCTTAGGATTTAAAGTCACAATCCCCACGCTTCTCCACCATCAAGAGCTGTTTGATGCTTCCTAACACATCAGTCCTTCTGGCCGGACTGATGTCGAAGGCTCTGAAGGCTGGCGATTCGCCCGGAATGTTTAACCAAACAAATATGTTGACAAAACTGTCACAACAATGGTAAAACCTTTTCGTTCGGTCCCTCATCCACGGGCACCGATTAGCTGGAATTGCCCGACTTTCAATTCCTCCGACCCTCGTCAGCCACCTAAGGGTTATATTAAACCTTTATCTCTCAGCGGTTTACCCATATTCAGGCTGAGGTCAGCAGACGCAAGCGGGAATTATCTCTATGGCGCTCAAGGCGGCATATTGAACAGCCGGGAACAGCGCTTTTAGGTGCGGCTCTGGAGCCTCCCGAGGGAGGCTGAAATCCCAAATCCCCCCACAGTAACTTTCGAGCCGCTTAGTGTTTAATCCTTAAGGAGAAAAGCTCAACATGAAGAAATCTTCGAAGAACCGCGTCACCGCGTTTATCGTCACCTGCGCCCTGTTAATCGTAGGCGGCGCAGCTGTGTTTGCTAAAACGGGTGCGGCGCGTATGTTCATCAGCCGACCGGAAATCAAAGTCGCGCTGTCAGGCTCCGTGCATCGCGGCCAGGAGGAGTTGTCGCTTGAGAAGGCTCAGGCGGTCGGCTCCGGCGAGGTCGTGAGTTGGAGCATCGTTTCGCAGAACGCGGGCAACGCCTCAGCGCTTGACTACCGTACAGTCGGACAGATTCCCAAAGGCACCTCGTTCGTAGAAGGCTCGGCGAAGGCCGACGGCGCGGCTGCCGTCACCTACAGCATTGACGGAGGCAAGACCTTCACGGCCAAGCCCATGATTGCTGAAAAGCAGCCGGACGGCACCATGAAACAGGTGCCCGCGCCCGTCTCCATGTACACGCAAGTGCGCTACGAGTGGGCGGACCCGCTGGCCGCAGGCGGCAAGCTGACAGCCTCCTATCAGGTACGCGTGAAATAGTATTTCCCGCCCAGTACCCCTTCCTATTCCCAAACCTTCCTGCGGCCGAACCCTCCGCAGTGCCCTTTAAGGACGAAAGATGATGAGCAGATATAAGACCCGCCTTGGCGCACACGTCTTCCCGCGCCTGATTGCCGTTCTGGCAATCACATGTGCCCTCTTTACCCAGGCACAGGCGCAGCAGACCGCGGGCGGAACACAGATTAATAACCAGGCCAGCGCCACCTACACGGACGGCAACGGCAACAACTTCGACACGGTCTCAAACACCGTGACGGTGACGGTGGCAAACGTCTCCGGCCTGACCATCACGCCGGACGACGGAACGAACTCGACCGTGGTGGCAGGAGAGCAGAACGTTGATTTTGTCTTCCGCATCACCAACACGGGTAACTTCTCCGACCAGGTTCGCTTCCTTGCCAACGGCGGAAGCATTCGCGTAGTCGGCCCCGGCACCATTCAGTCGGCTGTGATACTCGGCCCGAACACGAACATTTTCACCAACGGCTCGGACGTTGACTCGGCTGCGATAGCGCAGAACGGCTTTATAGACGTTCGCGTGCGCGTCAACATCAACTCGAACGCGTCGGCCGGAAGCACCGTTCAGGTCATCCTCGGCGACGCACCTGTGAACGGCGTTGGCGATACCACCTACGACAACGTTGCCGTGAGCGGCGCAGCTTCTGCGAATGAAGTACGCACTGTCTCTGGCACTTCGGTCAACGGGCAGCGCGAGGCGCGCGGTGATGCCAAGGCGACTGTTGAGAACAACGCTCAGCTTCAGGTGACGCTGACGGCACCGGCAGGCCCGGTTGCTCTCGGCTCCAACATCAGCTACCAGATGCAGACCTGCAACGTGGGCCAGCGCACGGCTTCGTCCATGACGCTCGGCGGCACGAACGGCGTCTTCATCGTGGCTCCGATTCCTGTCGGCACGGCTCTGACTTCGGGTCAGACCTTCCCGGCCGGAACGCTCTACACGGTCTCGCCGCTCACGACAGCACCGAGCGCGGCGACGTGGACGAACACAGCGCCGGGCACGCTCTCAAGCGTGACTCGCGTGGCCTTCAACGTGGGCGGCTCAATCGCCGCCGCTGCTTGCAGCTCAAGCGTGACCATGCAGGTAACGATTACCACGACTAACGCCACCACCCCGATTTACGAGATAGTTGACACCTTTGCCAACAACACCATAGGCACCCTGATAACAGACCAGTCGGGTGACGCGGCTTCCAATCGCGGCGACTTGAACGCCAACTTCGACGAGCCGCTTCCGGCCGGGACGCCTACGGCGAATCAGGGTATTCAGCAGCAGACGCTCCTTCAGCAGTTGGGCGACGTGCTGATTGGCCCGAACGGACAGCCCGCAGCTACCGGGCCGACCAACACGACCAACGACGACTACACCAATCGCAGCACCGGCGTAGGCATCTCCGGCGTTGCTCCGGGCGGAATCACCACCGCCGCAGACAACGTCAACGGCGTGGTCTTCACCAACACCGTCCAGAATAGAGGTAACGCCAACGATACCTTTGCGCTGACGGCACCGACGGTGCCCGCAGGCTTCACAGTCGAGATTTCGACCGACAACGGCTCGAACTACACGACCGTGAGCGGCGGCGGCAGCGTCAATCTAGCCATAGCCTACAACTCGTCGGCTCAGATACTTGTTCGCGTGAAGACGACGGCGGCAGGCAAGACCGTGCTGACCGGCTACGACGTGGTTATACAGGCCGCTTCGGGCATCACTCCCGCGAACACGAACCGGACGATTGACCGCTACTACACGGGCTTCATACGTCTGGACAAGACCTACACCATCACCAACTCGACTGGTGTGGGCGGAGCCAACGACCCTGTCCCCGGCGCGGTGATTACCTACACAATCACTTACTCGAACGTAGCCTCCACGGGCGGCACTAACAGCGTCACGCTGACGGCCAACAACCTGGTCATCACGGAGAACGGCAACACCGCCACGAATAACTGGGCCACTTACACGACCCACGTTATTAATCAGGCTACGGACAATAAGGGCGGGACGATTACAGGTGATTCGGTCGCGACCTCGACTGTGCTGACCGACACCATTGCGACGCTCCCCGCAGGACAAACTGGCATCTTCACCTTCAAGCGCCAGATTAAGTAACGGCGTCATTCCGGAAAGTAAGCGGCGTTAGGTTAACGAGAGTATTGCCCACTCTCTTTATGAAATCCAAGCGCCGCTTACTTTCAACTATTTCGGCAATCGTATTCGTTTAGACCCAAGCGCCCAAAGAAACGATGCTGCCCCTTAGACTCTTAAAACTCGCAGCCCTCCTCCTAATCCCCTTCCTCTTTCTGGGAAGCGCGGCTCGCACAAGCGCATCCAATTTCCCTGATGGCGAAGCCACCCCCGCCTCGACCGTTATCAGCAATCGTGCTTCCGCCTCTTACGCAGACGAAGAAGGCCAGCGCTTCGACGTTATATCCGAGACCGTGAGCCTCACGGTGCTCGCCGTCTCCGCCATCGTAGTCACGCCTGACGAGACCGAAAGCTCTGCGGCCGTCTCGCCTAACGAGCGCGTCACCAGAATCTTTCGCATCTGCAATCCCGGCAACACTCCCGACCAGTACACCGTCACTCGCGCAGCCGTCAGCGCGCCCTCGGAAATCCTCTCGCTCCACTACGACCTGGACGGCGACAACGCTCTTTCAGACACGGACGCTCCCATCACAGTGGAGAGCAACCTGAGCCCCAGACTTCCGTCGCGCGCCTGCATAGGCGTCGTCGTAGAGGTTCAGACGCACAATGTCACGCCCGGCTCTCAGCTTGTTCTCAACATCACTTCGCGCTCCAACCTGCACATGAGCGCGAACCAGGCCGCGACGGACGAAGGCACTATCATCAACGCCGTGGGCCAGGGAGCGCGCCTGACGCATCCTTCCGACGCGCAGCTTCAGCCGCTCAAGCTGGTTGATAACCACGAGCGCATGGTCGCGCACGCGGGCCAGCCGCTTAACTACACCATCAACTTCCGCAACAACGGCGACGTGCCCGCTCAGAACGTGACGGTCGTGGACGAGCTTCCTTCGGCGCTCAATTACGTCCCCGGCTCCATGCGTTTCGGAGACCGGCAGCTTTCGGACGCGGACGACGCCGACGAAGGGCGCGTCAGCGGCCGCCGGCTGGAGGTCAGGCTTCGACAACCGCTCGCGCCGGGCGAGGCCGTCAAGATTAGCTTTCAGGCCATGGTGGCGGGCGGAGTCATGGGCGGCGCTGGCGTCGTCAACACTGCGGTCGTGCAGGCGGCGAACGTGCCCGCCGTCTCGACTTCGGAAACAGTCGTGGTGATCGACCCGTTCGGCACAGTCTACGCCGCGCGCGGCGGAGCAGGAGCGCCCGTGGCAGGCGCGCGTGTCGCCATGCTGACGGACAACACTACGGGCGCGCTGCTTGAGCTTGTGCCGGAGCGAGGCTTTGTGCCGAACGAGCCGAACGCGAACCCTTACACGTCTAACGGTGAGGGACGCTTCAGCTTCGCTTTGACGCCTCAGCAGTTGGGCACGCTTCAACAGCCTTCGAACTACTTCATAAACGTTACGGCGAGCGGTTATCGCTCGCGCCTCCTGGGCATCTCGCTTCGCCCCGCGCAGAGCGGGCTCTTTGCCATGACCGTGCGGTCGCTCGATGGTCTTCCATTAGCGGTCGCGGGCGGCTTTGAATTGACGACCGAGAACGTAGAGATTAGCGACATCGCCAACATCGCGCTCAACATCCCCTTGTTCGAGAACTCCACCATGGAAATCTCCAAGACGGTTGACCGCGCACAGGCAGAGATAGGCGACGCGCTGACCTATCGCGTAGAAGTTCATAACGCCACAGCCGCAGTCATACAGGATGCAGTCGTACGCGACGTGCTGCCCGCTTCTTTTCAGTATGCTGTCGGCACAGCCACCTTGCAGAAAGGCTCTGGCCAGAGCGCGCCCATCGCTCCTGTGATTGAAGGCGACGCACTCACGTTCCAGCTCGGACAGTTGCAGCCGGGCGAGCGCGCCAACCTTAGCTACCGCGTGCGCGTCGGAGTCAACGCGGGCGAGGGCGACAAGACCAACACGGCCATCGCCTCGGGCCGCTTCGCTTCGGGCGAGACCCTGACGACCGCTCCGGCCAAAGCGACTGTGCGCGTAGGGCGCGGCGTCTTCTCCACACGCCAGATAATCATGGGCCGCGTCTTCGAGGACGCGAACAACAACGGCCAGTTCGATAAGGACGAGAAACCCGTCGCGGGCGCTCGCATCTACTTGGCGAACGGGCAGTCTGTCGTCACGGACTCTCAGGGCATGTACAACTTCCCGGCCGTGGCGGAAGGCGCGCTCGTCATCTCGCTTGACCCCGTCACGCTGCCGCCGGGATTTAAGCTTCAGGACGACGGCACTCGTTCGGGCCAGAGCTGGACGAGGCTTCTGCGCACTCCGCTCGGAGGCGGCGCGCTGCTTCGACAGAACTTCGCGCTCCGCGCCGTAGACCGCAAGGACGAGCTGTCAAAGGCTCCTTCGACTAAGAGTGATGCGCCGACCGCTCAAGCCTCTTTGCCTGCGCCTTCAACGTCGCCTGTGCCGACCACGCCCGGCACTTTCGAAGTCGAATCAAACGAAACGATTCCCCCGGTTGCGCCGGGCGAAGTAGTCATCCTCTCGCCCGTCAAGGACGAGGTCATAGTCACGCCCGCTCTCTCCGTAGAAGCGCGCGTGAAAGAGACCTGGGCCGTCATGCTCGAAGTCAACGGCGAGCGCGTCAGCGATTCCAGCATAGGCACCACACGCGTTGACCATAAGAACTCCGTCACGACCTACGGCTACGTCGGCATCAACCTGCGCCCCGGCCCGAATAAAGTTAAAGTCACGCCTGTCGGGCCTAACAAAGAGCGCGGTGAAACTGTTGAGCTGATAGTGTACGGTCGCGGGCCTGCCAAGCGGCTTGAGATAGTGCCTGAGAAGAAGGAGCTACAGGCTTCGGGCCGCGACTCCATGCAGGTTCGCATACGCGCGCTGGACGAGTGGGGACATCCTGCGGCCGACTCTCAGGTGGCTATAGAAACGAGCGCGGGCCGTCTCGCTCCGACCGAAGATGGAAGCACGCCTGCTCTGGCCCTGACGGGCGCGAACGTCACGGCTGCGAACAACGCCGTCTCCGAGCAGGTCAACACCAACTCTCAGCAGCAGGTCATCTCGCTCGTGGGCGGCGAGGCCGTCGTGCAGTTGATAGCCGACAACACTGCCGGAGAGACGAAGCTGCAAGCCACGCTCGGAAACGTTAAGGCCGAGGGGCGCGTGCGCTTCACGCCCGAAGTTCGCGACCCGATTATGGTGAGCCTCGCGGAAGTCTCCTTCGGCAAGGCTGCGCCCGAGATGACGGCACGCGGAACATCGGAGAACGTGCGCGCTCACATCAATCTCTTTTATCGCGGCCGCTTCTTCGGCAACAACCTCCTGACCTTCGCTTACGACAGTCAGCAGGCTTTGAACCGCGCGAACGGAACAGACCGCCTCTTCCAGCTAGACCCTCTGGCCCGCGCCTATCCACTTTTTGGCGACTCGTCCACGCGCTTTGAAGACGCCGCCTCGAACTCCAAGCTCTACATGAGAGTAGACCGTGGGCGCTCCTACATGATGTTCGGAGACATGGAAGCGGACATGGAGCAGGCGGGCTTTGCCTCCTACAGCCGAAAGCTGACTGGCGTCAAGTTCCACGTTGAGAACGCGGGCGGCGACTTTGTGACCGTGACGGGCGCGCGTCCAGACACTTCTTTCGCGCGCGACCTGTTCCCCGGCGGCACGCTCTCGCTCGTGCAGTTGTCGCACACGGACATACTGCCCGGTTCAGAGACCGTCATAGTTGAGGTGCGCGACCGCCGCAACCCTGAAATCATTCTCTCGCGCGACGCGCTGGTTCGCTCGATTGACTACAATCTGGACGCGAACCTTGGCTCGATTCTCTTCCTTCGTCCCATCTCCGCCTTCGACTACCAGCTCAACCTTGTTCAGATAGTCGTCACGTACGAGCATCGAGCCAACGGGCTTGAGTCGTCCGTCTACACGGGCCGCGCGCAGAAGCGTTTCGACTCAATTGGCCTGCGCCTCGGCCTCTCCTTCATCAACCAGCGTCAGGCAGGCTCCGCGCCTTTCATGATTGGCGGGATTGACGGCGAGTGGCAGACGCCCGGAAGCGGCCGCTTGCAGTTCGAGTGGGCCACTAGCCGTGGCGAGATGGCGGTGGGCGGCGCATTCGGCCTCGGCGATGGAGACAGCGAGCATAACGGCAACGCTTTCCGCGCTTCGCTTGAGCAGCCGCTTCCCTTCTACGAAGCGCGTCTACTGGCAGAGTACCAGCGCACGAGCCCCGGCTTCTTCAATCCCTTCGGCGCGAGCGCCACGCCGGGCAACACGCGCGCCTCCGTCAAAATGGAGATGAAGCCGCGCCGCAATGGTGTGCTCACCCTAGGCTTCTCAGAGGAGAGCAACCGCACGGAGAACGTGGACAACAGCCGCACGACCGCCAGCATAGGCTGGACGCAGATTGTCAGCGACCGCCTGCGCTTTACCTTCTCTTACGACTACCGCCGCTTCCGCGACGAGGCCGGAGAGCGCGACGTAAACTCGCAGCTTGTGACGGCGGGCGCAGAGTGGAGGCCTACGGATAAGCTGGAGCTATCGGTTAAGCGCGAGCAGAATCTTGGCGAAGCAGACCCTAGCTATCCTACGCAGACGACCTTTTCCGCCAGCTATCAGGTCAAGCCCTGGGCGAAGCTTTTCCTGACGCAGCGCATTGCGTCTGAGCCCATCACGCCGATTAGCGACACGACCCTGACGGGTTTCGCCGCTTCGAACGCGCGACGCGAGACGGCCATTGGCATTCAGTCTAAGCTGGGGCGCTACACGACCCTCGGCGGTCGCTACCAGTTGGAGAACGGCATCAACGGCACGGACAGCTTCGCCGTCATAGGATTGCAGAACCGTCTGCCCATAACGAAGGAGCTATCGGTTGAGCTTGGCTACGAGCGAGGATTTTTGATAGCGGGCAACGGCGAGAGCTTCAACAGCGTGACGCTCGGAGCGTCTTGGCTCCCGACCGACAGCTTCCGCTCAAGCGTGCGTTATGAATTGCGCGACCGCGCTGGACTGGGCCAGCTCTTAGCAGTCGGCGCGGCCGGACGCCTCGGCGACGGGTTCACGACACTCGCGCGCGTTCAATTCTCGCGCTCGCTCTTTGCCAACCGCGAGAACGAGTTGATGGACGGAACCGTGGCCGTAGCCTACAGGCCGACCGAGTCAGACCGCTACGGGCTGCTCTTCAGCTACCGGCACCGCAGCCTGACGCAGGAAGGCCTTGAGGGCGCAGCGCCCACGCGACAGCGCGCGGACGTGCTCTCGACGGACGGCTATTACCAGTTGATGAAGAACCTTGAGCTTTACGGCCGCTTCGCGCTCAAGGTAAGCGCGGACGGCGACGCGCAGCTCATCTACGTCTCCACCATGACCTACATGGCGCAGGGCCGCGCGCAGTATCGCCTCGGCCGTTACTTCGACTTAGCGGCGGAGACGCGCTACATGATTCAGCCGGCGAGCATGACACGCTCGAACTCCACGGGCGCGGAGATTGGCTTCTGGGCCACGCCCGACCTTAGACTCGGCGGCGGCTACAACTTCTCTTCCTCCTTCAACGGCCCCGGCAATCAGTCTTTCAACAACGCGCGTCGCGGCTTCTACTTCACCATCTCCTCCAAGCTCTCCAACCTCTTCGACCTCTTTGGCACCTCCAACAACGGGCTGCAAGCTCCGGCCGACTCAAAGCCGCTGGACGGTGATGGAGGTGAACGTCAGTGATGAAGAGGGAGACGCCTTTCACACTTAATTCATCACTCGCGAGAGGCGCGAGAAAGACGGCGCTCGTCATCTCGATTGTTCTCTGCTTAGTCGCCTTCGCCGCGATGGAGGCGAGCGCGCAGACCTGCGCCACGCCGGGCAAAGACGGCGCGGGCGGCTCTCTTTCAGGCGTCATCAACACCTACTATCCCGGCAACGCGAACGCCGCGGCGGGCGCGACCTCTATCACGCTGGGCGCACCCGTTGGCTCGGCCACGACGATTACCACGGGCGACCTGCTGCTCGTCATACAGATGCAGGACGCGCAGATTAACGACAACAACACCAGCTCTTACGGCGACGGTGTGACGGGCGACCCCGGCGCGGGCTCGACGGCCATCAGCCAGTCCGGGCTTTACGAGTACGTGGTGGCGACTACAAACGCTGGCACGACCGTAGGTGTTCGCGGCGTGGGAACGAACAACGGCCTCGTCAATGCTTACTTCAACGCCACCGCCACCAACTCGCGCGGCCAGCGCCGCTTTCAGGTAGTGCGTGTGCCGCAGTACCTGTCCGCGACTTTGACTTCGGGGCTGACGGCCCTGCCTTGGAACGGTCGCGCGGGCGGCATTCTGGCGATAGACGTTTCGGGCGCGCTTAATCTTGGCAGCGCAACCGTGAACGTTGACGGGATGGGATTTCGCGGCGGCGGCGCTCGCCAGGTAACGGGCGATAACGGCGGCGCAAACACAGACTATCGCAACACCACGTCTAACACCTGCCACGGCATCAAGGGAGAAGGCATAGCGGGCACGCCGCGCTACGTCTACGACCCTTCGACGTTGTCGGTTATCGACACGGGCGTCGAAGGCTATCCGAGCGGAGCCACAGCGCGCGGCGCTCCGGGCAATGCTGGCGGAGGCGGAACCGACGGCAACCCTTCCGTCAACGACCAGAACTCTGGCGGCGGCGGCGGCGGCAACGGCGGCGTAGGCGGCATGGGCGGCAACACGTGGAGCTCTAACCTTGGGCGCGGCGGCTTCGGCGGCGACGATTTCGCGGCTGCTGCCAATCGACTGATTATGGGCGGAGGCGGAGGCGCAGGCTCGCGCAACAACTCCGCGGGCACTCAATCGAGCGGCGGCGCGGGCGGCGGCATAGTCATGATACGCGCCGGAAGCATCTCCGGCTCAGGCACGATTACTGCCAACGGCTCGGACGGAAGCGACGCCGACAACGACGGCGGCGGCGGCGGCGGCGCGGGCGGCAGCGTGCTGGTCGTGGCGGCCAACGGCGGCCTTGGCTCACTGACGGTGCGCGCTCAGGGCGGCCGAGGCGGCGACGCATGGGTGACTCAGGCTCCGAGCGGCACGCCCGGAAACCGGCACGGCCCAGGCGGTGGCGGCGCTGGCGGCGTAGTAGTCACCTCTGGCACCGCGAGCGTCTCTGTCACTGGCGGCACTCGCGGCACGACCACGACTGTCTTTGACAATTACGGCGCGACGAGCGGCGGAAGCGGACAGACCATCAGCACCACGGCCAGCCAGATTCCCGGCGCACGCGGCGGAGCCTCCTGCTCTCCATACGTCGGACTGGTTAAAAGCGTCTCGCCTACAGGGACACAGCTTCCCGGCACGGAATTAACCTACACGATTGCTTTCAGCAACACGGGCGGCAACACCGCGCGCAGTCTGGTAATCACAGACCCTGACCCGGGCACCACTCTTCGCCTCAGCACGAGCACCTATTTTAAGGTAGGCTCTGTCACAAGCGCGCTCGGCTCAACGGGCCTGACGCTCTCCGCCACTTACTCGAACAACAACGGCGCTTCCTATACCTACACGCCGGTGAGCGGCGCAGGCGGCGCGCCCGCAGGCTTCGACGCAACCGTCACGCACATACGCTTCCAGTTCACAGGCAATCTCAGCCAGACCTCGCCCAACAACTCCGGCAGCGTCAGCTTCAAAGTCCGCATCAAGTAGCCACAGTCTTCCCGGCTGACATTCTTTTTGCTCTTCCGGCTGTAAATCAATTACAGTGATGGGGTGATGAACCCTGCGGCCCAGGCTGTTTTAATCCTGCTGCTGTCAGCATTCCTGTCAGGCCACGCGCCCGATAGCGCTTCAGGCACAGTCTCTCTTGAGACAGACCTTGACGGCGACGGGCGTAGGGAAAGCATAGTTCTAAATAAAGAGAGCGACCCGAGCCTGAGCGTCAGCCATGACGGCAGAGTGCTGTGGAGAGGTGTGCCTGCGCGCTGGAAGCCCTGGAAGCTAATGGTGGCGGACGTGGACGGCGACGGCCAAAGAGAGATGGCCGTAGGCGTCTACAAATCGACGCGCTTCTTTCCAAAGCCGCACAACTGTCTCTTCATCTATTCGTGGGACGGGCGCACGGCCGGCAAGAAATGGCTCGGCTCGTCCCTGAGCCGCCCGTTTCTTGACTTCGCCTTCGCGGACTTAGACGGAGATCGTGAGGAAGAGCTTGCGGCGATAGAGATGAAGCGCGACGGGCGGTTGTGCCTAGCCGTCTATTCATGGAACGGCTTCGGCTTCACGCTCGACTGGCAGCGCGGAGATTGGCAACGCGCGCGGCTTCTTCATGCCGCCCGAGAAGGAATCACGGTTGAGGCCGACGGCCAACGGCTGACTTTGACAGGCAACGATTCGAGGAACAACTGATGAAGAGGAACAAGGCTCTTTGCCATACGAGCGCGGGGCTTGCGCTGGTGTTGCTCACGACTTTTATCTTCGGCCCGATGGCACAGGCTCAAACCGAAGTTGCGCGCGTCAGGCCTTACACGGTCTCGCCTACGCTTCGTGAAGTCGTGAACCTTCGCGCCTTTCAGAAGTCCGTGCCGCTCACCCCTGCGGAGCGACAGATGCTCGCGCGGAACCTCTTCGCGGTCTCGCCCACAAACGCGCGACAGCTTTTTCACATCTACGAAGAGAACGACTACAAAGACCTCCCCTCGTTCGTCACGACAGACGCGGTGCTGCACCTTTACCACATCTTCTATGACTTCACGCTGCGCTCGGTCGAGGAGCAGGCGCTGACGCCCGTGCTCAGGCAACTGACGGAAGGGATGCTGAATGAGTCCGTCAGGACTTGGCGCGAGCAACAGGACGCGCAGCTCAAGAGCGCGGCCCTGAAGAACGTGGCATACTTCGCCGTGGCGCTTCGCCTCCTTGACTCGCAGGCACAGATTCCCGCCGAGGCGGGAGACCTGGCGCAGGTAGAGCTTGATTTAATCAAGGCGCACGAGGGTTTCAAGCGCGGCGCAATCTTTCCTTACGTGGTTGATTATTCTCAGTTCGTGCCTCGCGGCCACTACACCCGAAGCGAAACTTTGCAGCGCTACTTCGGCGCGATGATGTGGTACGGGCTCACGCCGTTTGCGCTCAGAACGGAAGCGGGGCTCTCGGAAGAGACCATCAGGCAAAGCCTTCTTCTAGCTCACTCGCTTTATAGAGCGAGCCTCGCGGACGAGTGGGCCGTCATCTACGAGCCCACATCTTTCTACGTTGGAGCGTCCGACGACATCACTCCCGCCGAATGGAAGGCCACGATGGACAGGGTCTTCGGCAAGGACGCGGCTACGAGCGCGTTTACAGACCCGGAGAAGTTCGCAAGCTTCGTTGACGCTGCCGGGAAACTAAGGCCCGCGCGCATACAGACGCGAACGCTGATAAGGCCCAACCAGCCGAACGTCCCAGACCCTTCGATTCAGTTGCGGTTTATGGGACAGCGATACATCCCCGACAGCGAAATCATGCAGAGGCTTTCGATGCCGATTGAGCGCGTCTTCCCTTCGGGGCTGGACGTGATGGCTGTGCTGGGGAGCGCGCGTGCAAAGGAGATTCTTGACAGCTATCCGGCCATCTACAACCCCAAGAACTGGGGCGGCTATCAGCCCGAGCGAGCGCGGCTCGTGGAAGAGTTCTCGAAAGTGACGGAGAAGACGTGGACGTCGAATCTTTACTGGAGCTGGCTCTACGCGCTCAAGGCATTGCTGGAGCCTGCGCCGCAGGGCTATCCGTCTTTTATGCGAAACACCGCCTGGATGGACAAGTCTCTGCACACGGCGCTCGGCTCGTGGGCAGAGCTTCGTCACGACACGATTCTTTACGGCAAGCAGAGCGGGGCGGAGCAGGGCGACGGCGGCGAGCCCGCGCCTTATAAAGGTTACGTCGAGCCTAACGTGCTCTTCTGGACGCGCCTCTTGAACCTGACGCGACAGTCGCGCGAAGGACTCTCAAGCCGCAATCTTCTCTCGGACACCTTGAAGGACAGGTTCGAGCAGTTCGAGGAGCTGCTCGTGACGCTCCAACGCATCTCTGTCAAAGAGCTGCGAGGCGAGAAGCTCTCGGAAGACGAATATGAAACGATTCGCCACATAGGCGGGACGCTCGAATACATGACGCTCTCCGTCATGACCGGCAACCCCGACACGTGGGAGATGGTCAACGAGACGGACAAGGACATGGCCGTCATAGCGGACGTTCACACGGGCGGCGCGGAGGTGCTGGAAGAGGGCGTGGGCCGCGCATACCAGATTCTGGTCATAGCGCCCGTGGAAGGAAGGCTCGTGCTGACGCGCGGCGCGGCCCTGAGCTACTACGAGTTCAAGCATCCTATCAGTGACCGTCTGACGGACGAGAAGTGGCAGGC
>DATELK010000088.1:0-78797 GCA_035276685.1 Pyrinomonadaceae bacterium
GAGGTGCAGCGGCGGTTGGATAAAGACACTACGCTCATCTCCTACTTCGTCACCCCGGAAAAAACTCTGGCCTTCATTATTACGCAAAATTCATTTGACCTTGAGACCCTGAGCGTTAAAAACAGCGAGCTGAAAAACTACATCACCTGGTTCCGAAGCTTCGACGACCTATCCGAGGCGTCGCCTGCAAGCCTGACGCAACTCTATGCCTGGCTCATCAAACCGCTGGAGAAATATTTGACGACCTGTAAGGTCGGCATCGTTCCGCATGGCGTTCTGCATTACCTCCCCTTCAGCGCGTTGACGAACGGGAGCAGGTATCTTGGCGACAGGGTCGAGCTCTACACCCTGCCCAGCGCCAGCGTTATACCCTTTATCAATGAAGAAAAGCGCGGAGGCGACCGCCTGTTGGCTCTCAGCCAGAGGGAGGCGGAAGGACTGCCGCTATTGGAGTATGCGGACGGCGAGGCGCTGTCAATCGCACAACTCTACGGAACAAAGCCGCTGTTGACGCCATCAGCCACCAAGTCGAAATTCCGCGAACAGGCTGCGGACTACGACATACTGCATCTTGCAGCACACGGCCAACTAGACCCGAACAGCCCGCTCTTTTCGCACATCTTTCTAGCCCCGGAGAAACCGGATAGAGATGATGACGGACAGCTAAACGTCAGTGAGGTCTACGAAATGAACCTGAGCAAGGCTAATCTGGTAGTGCTGAGCGCCTGTGATACGCAGCTGGGAGCTAAGAGCAAGGGCGATGACATCGTCGGCTTAAGTCGCGCCTTCATCTACGCCGGGACGCCCAGCATTATCGCCAGTCTCTGGACGATTGAGGATGAGACAACTAGCCAACTGATGCTCTCATTCTACACGCACTTGAAGAGCGGGATGAGCAAGGGGGCGGCATTGCAGGCCGCACAAAGGGAGATGCGCGCCAAGCGCCCGCATCCTTACTACTGGGCGGCTTTCGTGTTAACGGGCGCACCCGGCCCGTCATGCCCATCCGCATCAGAGTCTCCAGACCGCCCGGCCCTTAACAGGTGAATGGGCTCTAGTCGTCATAGACGTGAGGTGATTTATGACTCGATGGCTCTCCCTACGGCGTTTCGCTTACTCTCTCCTACAGGTAGTCGCTATCTGGTTGGTGGCTGCTGCTCACGCAAACTACTCGCGCGAGTCCGTACGCGCCGGTCAACAGTCAACGATGGCTCAGCAAGGCGGGCAGCGCGACGATTTGTCGTCGCCCGGGCGTGCGGTCGAACGCAACCTGAAGGCTGGCGAGACTCACACGTATCCCCTCAAGCTGCTCGCCGGACAGATGGTGCACGTCATTGTAGACCAGCGCGGCATAGACATAGTGGCAACGCTCTTCGCACCTAATGGCGAGCAGGTGGTTAAAGTAGACAGTCCGAATGGCGACCACGGGCCGGAAGAGGTCTGGGCTATAGCAGCAATCTCCGGGACTTATCGTCTGGAGGTGCAATCGCTGGAGAAGGATGCCCCGACGGGTCGTTACGAAGTGAGGCTCGTGGAGCAACGCACGGCGACCGAGCGCGATAAGAGCCGTGTGGCGGCGGAGCTGGCTTTTATGGAAGCAGAGCTGCTGCGGGCCAGCGGGACGGCTGAAGCCATTCGTACGTCAATCGGAAAGTATGAGGAGGCGTTAAGGCATTACGGCGCTGCCGGAGAGGGTCCGGCTGAAGCGAAGACGCTCAACATTATCGGCGTGGCTTATGACACTCTGGGCGATAATCAAAATGCGCTGGACTTTTACACTAAAGCCCTGTCTATCTATAGCGCGAGCACGGACGCCGGCGGTCAGGCGACAGTGCTGAACAACATCGGTAAAGTTTACAGTTCGCGCGGCGAGAAACAGAGGGCGCTCGAATACTACATGAGAGCCCTTCCGCTTAGGCGGCAGGCCAGTGATAAATCCGGAGAGGCCATGACGCTTAATAACATCGGGGCCATCTACACATCACAGGGCAAACTTGACGAGGCATTGAACAGTTTCTCTGAGGCTCTGGGCCTTTATCGCGTGGTGAATGAGAAGGCGGGCGAAGCGGTAACGCTCAGCAACATGGGTGTCATCTATAACGCGCGCGGCGAGACCGACAAGGCGCTGGAAATGCTCATGCAGGCGCTGCCCGCTTACCAGGCATTGCGCGATCCGGGCGGCGAAGCCACAGCACTGAACGACATTGGCAGGATCTATTCCGATAGGGGCGAAGCGCAGCGGGCGCTTGAATACTACTCTAAAGCTCTACCGCTTAGACGCCAGGCCCAGGACATCGCCGGAGAGGCGGCCACACTAAACAACATCGGCGTCGTCTACGACGATCAGGGCGACCGGCAGCTTGCGCTCGAATACTACTTGAAGGCTCTGCCGCTCAGGCGAACCGCCGGAGACCAGGGCGGCGAAGCCGTGACGCTGGAAAACATCGGCAAAATTTACAGGCAGCGCGGCGAGATGCAGCAGGCTTTGGAAACATTCGCCCGCTCTCAATCGCTCTATCACGCCACCGGGAATCGGAGTGGCGAAGCGATGGCTCTCAACCAGCTCGGCGTCACCTACAACGCGTTGGGCGAAAGGCAGAAGGCGATTGAAAGTTTCGAGCAGGCGCTGCGCCTTTTTCAAGCAGTCGAAGACCGGCGCGGCGAGGGCACTGTCCTCAGCAGCCTCGGCAGGGTTTACGATGACATTGGCGAAAAGCAGAAGGCCCTTGAGTATTACATGAAAGCCCTGCCACTCCATCGCGCGGCCAAGGACATCGCCGGAGAGGCCACGACACTAAACAACATCGGAGCCCTCTACGGCGATAGAGGCGAGACGCAGACAGCGCTTGAATATTACTTGAAGGCCCTGCCGCTGGCGCGCGCAGCCCAACTTCTTAACGGCGTGGCGTCAACGCTCAACAATATAGGCACGGCTTATAACAATCAGGGGGAAACGCAGAAGGCTCTCGATAGCTTCACCCAGTCATTGCAGCTCTATCGCAAGATAAATGATCGCAAAGGCGAAGCAATGGCGCTGAACAACATCGGCGGAATTTACAGCCGACAGGGCGACAAGCGAAAGGCGCTCGAACAGTTCGCGCTGGCTCTGCCGCTGGCGCGGGCCGCCCAGGACAAGAGCAGCGAGGCGGCCACGCTGAACAGCATCGGTATCATTTACAGTTCGAGCGGCGATACTCGAAAAGCGCTTGAATTCTACGCGCAGGCTTTGTCGCTCAGGCGTGCCATCAGAGATAAGAGCGGAGAAGCCACGGTGCTCAACAACATGGCCCGCGTCTACGACGACCTCGGCAGCAAGCAGCAAGCCCTGGAGACCTTCGCTGAAGCCCTAAGGATTTATCGGGAAGTCGAATCGCGTAGCGGCGAAGCGACCACACTCAGCAATATCGGCATAGTCTACAGCTCGCGCGGCGAAAAGCAGAAAGCCCTCGAATACTACTTCCGGTCCCTGACGCTACGTCGCGCCATAGGCGACCGCCGGGGCGGGGTTGTAACGCTCAATAACATTGGCAGGGTCTATGATGACTTTGGCGAGAAGCAGCAAGCGCTCACCTACTTCTTCCAAGCCGTGGAGATGGCACGCGCCGTCCGCGACCGCAGCAGTGAGGCAACCACACTGAATAACACTGGCGCCGTCTACGGCGACTTAGGTCAGAACGAGCGTGCCCTCGACTACTTTAACCAGGCCCGGCAAATCTACCACGAGATTGACGAGCGAGACGGCGAGGCCACGACGCTCAACAACGTCGGCAGGATTTATGACGAACAGGGCAAGAGACAACTGGCCCTGGACAGCTTTATGCTCGCCCTGCCGCTTTACCAACAGATTGGCGACCGCCTTAATGAGGCCACGACGCTCAATAACATCGGGGGCATTTACCACGATCAGGGTGACAAGACCAGGGCTCTTGACTACTACAAGCAGGCGCTAGCGATTTCGCACGACTTTGGAGACCGCGCCGGAGAGGCGGCCACGCTCAACAACATCGGCAGGGTTTACGCCGCGCAGAAAGACTACCGGAAGGCTCTGGATTATTACAATCAAGCTTTGCTGCTGGCTCACGCAGCCAATTACCGATATGGCGAAGCCGTCACGCTCAGTAATATCGGCGTAGTCTATGACGGGCAGGGCGAGAAGCAAAAGGCACTGGAATGGTACAGGCAGGCCCTCGATGCCTTCGAGAGAATCAGGTCTAAGGCCACTGTGGAAGAGATTAAAGTTGGCCTGGCGGATCAGGCAGCAATCAGCTATGAACTAACGATACTGCTGCTTACGAGCATGGGGAGGTATGAGGATGCTTTCGATGTCACGGAGCGCGCACGCGCGCGAACGTTTCTAGACCAACTGGGGAATCTCCGCCCTAACGTCAGCCTCGCTAAAGCCCCTCAACTTCTTCAGCGAAAACTGGAGCTGGAATCAAAGCTCACATCATCTTACAAGCTGCTACGGAACAGGAGCGCCGATAGCAGCGGGCCGCCTGATGAAGGCTTGATTAAGTCAACGCTGGCGGACATACGCGCTAGCGAGGAACAGTTAGAGACGCTGATGACGGAGATTAAAGCGAGCGACCCCGAGTATGCGGCGCTGCAAAGCGTAAATACCATGACGCTACGCGAAATCCAGAGGGGGCTGGATAAAGACACCACGCTCATCTCCTACTTCGTCACCCCGGAAAAGACAGTCTCCTTCGTCTTGACGAAGGACTCCTTTCACGTCGTGGAGATACCCGTGAAGGAGGCAGAGTTGTGGCGTACGATACAGTCGTTTCGCCGTTTCGATGACTTGGACCGCTCGAAGTCCGAAGAGATGGAGCGGCTTAACAATTGGTTAATCTCCCCTCTTCAGCAATACCTGAAAACACCCGTCGTAGGCATCATCCCGCACGGCGTCTTACACTACCTGCCGTGGGCGGCACTGACCGATGGCAAGAGCTATTTAGGCGAACAGTATGTTCTGTTCTCTCTGCCGAGCGCGAGCGTCATGAAGTTCATTCGGCAGAAGAGCAAGCCGCTCGGCACAGAGATAATTGCCGTGTCACAGGCACAGGCGAAAGGCATGTCCGTGCTGGAGCATGCGGACGAGGAGGTCAAAACGGTCGCCGGTCTTTTCAACGCCGAACCCCTTGTTACAGGCAGGGCATCAAAGGCCGAGTTCGTCAAACGAGCCGGAAACTACACCATCATCCATATCGCCGCTCACGCGGAGCTGAACGTTTCCAACCCGCTCTTCTCTTACATCGCGCTCGGCCCTGACCCGGATGATAAAGAAGGCATAGGCATGCTGACCGTCAGAGAGGTTTACGATCTGAATTTAAGCAAGACAAGCATGGTCGTCCTGAGCGCGTGCGAGACGCAGCTTGGTCCCTACAGTAGAGGGGACGACATGGTCGCCTTGAATCGCGCATTTATCTATGCCGGAACGCCAACCGTGGTCGCTAGCCTCTGGCTTATTGATGACAAATCAACGAGCCTCTTCATGAAATCTTTCTATACGAATCTGAAACGCGGGATGAGTAAGGGTCAAGCTTTAAGAGCAGCACAATCAGACACGCGCAAACAGTATCCCCATCCATATTACTGGGCGGGGTTCGTCCTGACGGGAGACCCCAGGTGAATCGGCCCTCCAGCTTATATGCGCCGCGCTCAGCCTTGGACGACCCGCGCATGCGCTTCTTCAACCAGGTGCTCTATGAACAACTCGTACACTCCTTCGAGATGACTGAAGTAGGCCGCCCATCCGGCCCCTTCACGTTCGAACAGGATTTCAAAACAGGGGAGCGCGATGTTTTCAGACGAGAGGATGCGCTCGACGACGGACACGTTCGCTGACCTGCGGGCAGCGAGCCGCCGACAGGCATCCACGGCGCGACGAAAGCAATGTAGAAGCTCATCGTACTCGCCTGCGTCTCTTGGGATGATGCCGACATGTCTTAGCGAAGGCACCCCGCCAGCTTGCATCTGAGGGTGCCCTTCGCAGCTAGAATAGGTGATGCAATCGAACTTCTCCACAAGTGTCAGCACGAGTCGTCGCACGCCGGGCTCAATAGCCTCCGCGAACTCCGGGTCCAGGCGAGTATATGTTCTGGCAGTTCGGCATGTCTCACTGCCCTCAATATTGATGCGACCGCCCCGGCTAATACTGTTTCCCCGCCCGGCGTGCGCTTCAGAAGCGGTCAGGCCATCCCAGCGCCGCATAAAATGAAGTAACCCTGTAAAGTAGTTCCGCTTCATCTCTTCCCTTCCCGAAGCCTTAGACTAGACGGTTCCGCCCAACGCCCGCTGCATGGTCTCAATCGCCTCCAGCAACTCCGTCTTCAGATGCGGCTGCGCCTCCGTCAGCATCTTCAGTATGGAGCCCTTGTGGAAGCCCGCACAGGCGCGGGCGAGACAGTTTGCCGACTCTTCCCGCAGAAAGGCTTGTGAATCCTCCGCCATCCTCCAGAAGCATGCGAGGCCAAACCAGACGAAACAGGCATGTAAGAATGAAGAGATATACAGCATCCTTCCCGTCCAGGGTGACTGCAATTTGAATTCGCAGACGCTGGCCTCATCAAGATAGAAGGGGTTCTCAATCTCGATCATGTAGAGGAGCGAGTGAATAGATTCGTGTACTAGCGCATTGGCTATCTGAGCACTACCCACGTTGCCGACGTGTGCGTTGGTCAGGGCCATCTTGCCGATGGCGCTGGACCATGAGGAGGAGCCGAAGGACTCAGGGGCCTCAGGATCGCGCTTAAGCGCGATGGCCTTTGTCACCGATGCGACCAGGTCGGTAATCAGAGGGCTGACATCGTCTATGCCATTGGCTGCCTCGTTAAGCCGCCCTATTATCAAGCTCAGCTCTTCGGGCGTATGGGAAGGCTTGAAGGTTGTTCCACCGGGCACGGCCACCTCGGAGTATGGGCTGAAGGCATCGACCACTATATGCTCCATTATGCGCGGGGCCGCATAGTCCCGCACTGGCTCCACGCCTTTAACTTCTGCGGGAAAGAAATAATCCCCTAATGCCGTCCATGCGGGGGCGCTCCTGGGTGCTCGCGGGTCGAGGAGGTGCCTTTCAGCGCGTAGGGACTCGGAGATGAAGGCTAACTTCCTCTGTGAAGCCGCGGAGCCGTTGCGATTCATCTGGCGATAGGTCTGCGGGGCCGTGAAGAATCTACGTCGCGACTGGGCAGGCAAATTGTCCAGTTCGCGTATAAGTGAGTCGAAGGGCTGTGGAGCGCGCTCGCTCATACGCTCCACCCAAATCCTCCCGTCTTCTTCCCTGCGCGCCACATATCGATCGTAGATGGCCTTCGCGAGTCCATCCCGCCGTCGCCAGGTGAAAATCAACGGCAGCTTGAGAATCATAACGCCTCCAGGAGTGCACGATAAAACGGCATGCGCGCCGAATTCCTCCAACCGGATTTCGAACGAGGACCCCTGACTAGTTTGAGCCTGCGCGCCGACAAGCACAGCGCAGTGCCCGTGTCGCCCCCGGTAGCGCAAGCCGGCTGAGACCGAATAAGAACTCACACTCCTGCATATTTAAGCTGGACTGTGAGCGGTATGCCTGCTCTAACGTATTAGCGATGCTCAGGTTGATAAGGTCGCCCAACTGCTGCCTTGAAATCGCCAGGCGCTCGCCCGTCAAGCGGTGTTCTATTTGCAGTTCGGAGGTCGCTGCCTCCCTGGCCCTGGCATGCCTGCCGTCCTTGAGTTCCAGACCGGCGATGACGCCTCTCGCCATTGTATAGAAAGCCCTACTCTTTTTGATACCGAAGAGGAAGACCAGCTCCTCTGCTTCCTCGCCAATCACCTCTCTCACCGCAGGTCTAAGCTCAAGCGCGACGACGCCGTCGCCAAAGCTCTCCGTCCCGTAGACGGAGTGGAAAAGCCCGGCCTCATACAGTGCAGGGCGTGCCTGCCACGCTTGCAGGAGAGTCCGCGTGCCCAGCAAGTGCGCTATGAGGGTGCCGCCGCTGTGCCGAAGCGTCCCGGCCCCACACGCTCTTAGGAAATTAAGTCTGGCTTCCAGTTCCTCGTACATTAGAGTTGCGGTTCACTTCCCCCGTGACTAAGCAAAGCCAGGCAAGCAGCATCAGTTCTTGCGCTCGTGTTGGCAGGTGCCTCCATCCGGCCATCTCATTCGGCGATAACCGGAATTATTTTACTTCACCGAAACGCTCGCCAGAAATTCATGTTGGCAGATAAGGGCGAAGATGCTATTTTAGGCGCGCTCTGAGATGCGACCGTCGGGCACTTAGCCTGCGGCGAAGAATTCGGCAACCCGTGCCGATCAATGCCGCTTCTTCACTGACCTTTCATATCTCAACGGAAGGAGAGTTCCAATCATGAGCGAACAGGAACAAGGGAAATACTCAGGCGTCAACTTTGACGGTGAACCGCTGGAGGTTGAGGACGTGCAGAATCTTGAAAGCAACATCATACGCCGCATAGCGATGCGCTTTCTCAACCCTCAAGAGCGTGCCTCCATACCTGCGCCCGCTGGCTCAGGCATGCGCCAGGGAGTCCTTTCCGTCAGCGGCGGCTCCAAGGAATCGGTTCACGATAGCGACCCGCATGACAGCGACCCGCACGACAAGGACGTACATGACCGCCTCAACTTCGACCGCGATAATTTCAACAGAGCATAGCCGCCTCTGTAGGGATCGCTCAACTGTCCATGACAGAGAGACCAATTCTCACTTCCGGCATTCTCAAGATAGCAGGTCGTTGTAACATCAACTGCACATACTGCTATATGTACAACCTCGCGGACAAGACGTACAAGCAGCAGCCCGTAACTATGTCACCGCTCACGGTCGAGGCCGCCTTCTCCTGGGTCGAGCGATACCTTGACGAGACGGGCCTGAAGGATTTCCACTTCTCGCTGCACGGGGGCGAGCCGCTTCTGGCCGGTAAGTCGCTCATCAATCTCATTACCGAACGACGCGACGCAGCGCAATCTAGGACAGGTAAAAAGATTACCCTCTCACTCCTGACCAACGGCCTCCTGTTAGACGAAGATTGGCTCGATCTGTTCTGCTCTCGTGATATCCGATTCGGGCTTAGCATCGACGGCCCGCGCGAATACCATGATAGATTTCGACTGACCAAGGCCGGCGAGGGGACGCACGAAAAAGTCGAGGAGAAGATTCGGTGGATACAATCGTCTCCTAAAGGGCTCAGCGCATTCTCCTCTGTTCTCTGCGTCCTGCACCCGGACATGGATGGCAGGAGACTCTTGAACTATTTTGTTGAATTGGGATTGGACGGCGTAGACTTTCTCCTCCCAGACCAGAACCACCTCTACGGCTCTGAGTATTACCCCCGTCCTGGCCCGCTACCGACTTACGGTCTCGTCCTCGCTAATGCCTACAAGGCATGGCGGGAACTCGATAACCCTTCCTTCTACGTGCGTAAGTTCGCTGTTATTATCGCAGCCCTTTTCGGGAGGACGCCGAGCCTGGACAGCCTCGGGACAGGCCCCATCACTGTCTTCACCATAGAGACATCCGGCGAGGTAGAGCCGGTTGACACTCTTAAAGCGTGCGGCCACGGGTATACTAAGTCTGGCGTTAACATTCGGGACGTGAGGGGAGCAGAGATTAATGAGCTTCCTTTGATTAAGATGGGGCTGCACAAAATCGATACCCTGCCTTCAAAATGTCAGACCTGCGCATACAAAAATCTTTGCGGAGGGGGATACCTCCCTCATCGCTTCAGCCAAATGGGCTTTGCTCTGGAAACGGTTTACTGCGCTGACATGATTCACCTGTGTGAGACTATCTACGCAGATGTGGCATCCGTGGTCGGGGCTTCTCGCGCACGACATTCGCCTGCCACCTCCATTACATGCCAGGCTCCGTCGTAATATCATCAACGTCATGCCGCCCTTGCTGGAGTAAACCGGACTCGCCTATTATCCATCCGTCTAGACCTTTGCGATGTGCGCAGCCAATGGCAGCCACAAAGCATTCCCAAACTTCGTCAGGGCGGAAGTCGTAACCAGAGCCTGCTTCAGCCCGTTAACCTGCTGCAACAAAATCCTCTCGCGCGATTCGCATAGTTGCGCGTCGGCAGCCCCGGATTTCCTGCACGCCCTGTAGAAGAGCAGGACGTTTCCGAAAGCATGGTATGCCAGTAGAATTGCGCGCAACGGGCGGTCGGTGCCTCTGATGGGCGAGAAATATAACCTTGCGTCCGTTCCGTCATCGACGGGCCCTTGCTGCTCAAGAAGGTAGAAGTATTGGTGGCTTGCCTCGTGAACCAGAATCTCAGCCAGGGTCGGAATGTCTACCGAGGTCGAGGCGGCTATTATACCGGGCATTGTCCTGCTGCTGCTTGAAAACGACCTTGTAGATGAGCCTGCGACCGGCAATATCCCGCGTACGACTCTGCTAAACCAATGCAGATATTCACCTGAGCTTCGGCCTATCAGGTCGAGCGCCGCTTCGCACCGAGCGAGGGCCTCGTCCGGCGATGGGTCACTAAGGCGCTCCGTTAGCTCCTTAGCATTATTAAGCGCTTCGGGCGAGAGGATGAGCGCCAAGCCACTTTTGAGATGCAGGTAATGCAGAGTGTCTAGAGATTCAGCGGACCAGGTTGAGCCTGAGCTATTAAAAGTGATGATGCGCCGGCAGTCTTCAGCCCCGATTTCCACGGCGGCAAATTTCCCATCGGAGGAGACCCTAAGCCGCCCCGCCCCCGACACCACATAAGGGCCCCAGAGGAACGTAGCCTGGTCTTCAAGAGAAATTTCCCAATCACCCGGCGTGCCTCTCTCGGAGAGGCGTAGTGCAAGCTGTGCCGCCGTCACTAGTAAGCGTCTACTAGACTTTGACCCATCAAGGAGTGCTTCAACCGACCCAAAGGGTAAGCTCCAGACATCATCAAAAACTGCTTCAGACGCTAGCCAGCGCTCTATTAATGAGCGGATTCCGTGGCTTCTGCTCTCAAGCTGAGATGAAAAATATCTAACAAAGAGACGACAACATTCGCGATAGTAGACTACCGCGCTGCTAGAGAAGACTCGATTCGCGCCGAAGTCATGGGGGTTAGAATAGCAATGATGTAGACTACTCGCCATTTCAAAACAGAAGAGCCTATAGAAGGCTCATCGTATGAGACGTAAAGCATCTGTTTAAATCGAGGGATAAGGCTGCAATTAAGCGCCTCCGCTTCATTAGCTCATCACGCTCCGACCAGTAGTGAGTTAACGTCCAGCGGGGACATAATTCTACGTGGCAACCACCTCCTGCACGACCTACCTAACATTAGTTATTGATGAAGGTAGCGGCGATTCGATGGCCAAATCGCTTGACAGGGACTTCACTTCTCCTCAAAGCCGCAATGCGTGGTATCAGGTAAGGCTTCTCCTTCAGAAGAAGTTTTACGGGCCAAAGCGCGGAATCTCTGAAAGTTCATCTGGAACTTCAATCGTAACAGTGGTCATAGAGTACCTCACCTTCTATTTTACCCTTCTTTTTAAATAGCAGAAAGACCCTTTATTTAGTATTCGGACAACTTAGATCGCAAACTTTCCTAAATAGAATCAGGTTACTAAATGTATTAGGCCACAAGGCCATAATTAGTGGAGGAATAGAGGAGGAATTTGATTCCAAACTTCAAAACCTGCGATTTTCCGCCTAAAAACATGAGAAAATTCAGACGCTCGTGTCCTACCTGCGGAGTTAATAATTACAATGATTTGGGGCAGCTACGATAGCTGCCCTTTTTCTTTTTCTCCCTTTCCGTTCCTCACGTCTTTTGTAGTGCCGTCGCTTGCGGCGTGGCAAAAATTAAACCCTTGAAGGGCAGAGGATTAGATGGTATATTTTTGTTGCGGACAAACATAGTCCGCGTACTACCTTCCTAAAGATATTGCATTTCCTTCTAATATCTTATCTGAAATTCCGTTCCACGGTTTAATCACATGTCCGCAATCAATCTCGTCACCTACCGCAGAACCCATTTTGGAGAGACGAATCCATCCTGGTCAGACAAAGACAGGGCTAAGAAAGTTCTCACACTATTTGGCACGCGCCCTGAAGCGGTTAAGCTAGCTCCAATAATTCGCAGGCTTGAATCCTGCGACGACATACAAACGCTCAACATCACGTCGGCCCAACACACAGACCTGCTCTACCCCTTTCTGGAACTGCTCAGGATTCGCGTTGATTACAACTTGCAGGTCATGGAACCGAATCAGACTCTGAACGGGACGACGGCGCGTATACTGGCTTCGCTGGACGCAGCCATAGACCGGGAGCGGCCCGACCTGGTTCTGGTTCAGGGCGACACGACAACGGCCTTCGCTGGCGCGCTCGCAGCTTTTCACAGAGGCATACCCGTGGGCCACGTGGAAGCAGGACTCAGGTCTGGTAATCCCGGCAGTCCGTTCCCGGAGGAAACCAACCGGCGGCTCGTGACTCGCCTCGCGACATACCACTTCGCCCCGACCCCCAGAAATCGTGAAACGTTACTTGCCGAAGGGATTGATTGGAGAAACATATTCGTCACAGGCAATACCGTGGTCGATTCCCTCAACGCCATCCTTGAGAATTCTACGAGCACTCCTCGCGTTCAGGAGCTACTGGCCGAGACCGAAGGATTGCAGCGCATAGTGTTGACCGCGCACCGGCGCGAGAGCTTCGGGCGTGAGATGCTGGAGAACTTTGAAGTCCTGCGGCGCTTCGTTGCGGAACATAAGGATGTGGCCCTGATTTTTCCGGTTCATCCAAACCCCGCCGTAGTTCGCACGGCCCAGCAGGTCTTTCGCGGCCAGACGCGGATTCGTCTTATTAAGCCGCTCGGCTACGCGGACTTCATCAAGCTGCTGTCGAACGCATGGCTCATCGTCTCCGATTCGGGAGGCATTCAGGAAGAGGCTCCGTCACTCGGTAAGCCCTTGCTTATCCTGCGCGAAAATACGGAGCGGCCGGAGGTATTAGAGTCCGGAATTGCGCGCCTTGTCGGCGGCTGCCCGCGACGGCTCGCGGCCATGCTTGACGAGGCGCACGCGCCCGAAAGCTGGGTGGACAGGGTGAAGAAGGTTAAAAACCCTTTCGGCAAGGGAGACAGCGGCGAACGCATCACTCGTATCATCGAGCGGCTGTTTAAGGCCAAGCCGGAGGCCGGTTCAAGAAAAGTTGGATGAAGACTGAGCGCGCTCATTTGACCGTAGAGGCGGCGGGCGTCACTCAGAAGAGCCATCTTCTGAGTGTGATGCTCGAAGACTATTTCCACGTGGGCGCATTCAACCGCCTGATTCAGCCCAAGCAGTGGTATCGCTTCGAGACACGGTCTGAGCAGAATACGCTGCGGACGCTGGACATGCTTGACCGCTTCAACATCAAGGCCAGCTTTTTCGTCCTCGGATGGATTGCCGAAAGACAGCCTGAGCTTATCAGGGAAGTGATGCGGCGCGGCCACGAGGTGGCGAGTCGCGGCAGCTGTCGCCAACAGCGCGGCCGACCGCCCGCGCCCGAAGAGTTTCGAGACGACCTGCGGCAAACGCGCGAGACGCTGGAGCGCGTCTGCGGGCAGAGGCCGCTCGGGCACAGGGCCGCGCGACATTGCGCTGACCCCGCCTACCTTAAACTGCTGGACATTCTGGCGGAGGAAGGCTACCTCTACGATTGCAGCTTTCTGCCGACCTCAGGCAATACCGTAGGCGAGCACGACGCGCGGCGCTTCGCTTATCAACAAGAGACGGGAGGCCGCAAGGTGTGGGAGTTTCCGGTCTCGACTTTCAGCCTTGGCCGCTGGCTCCTGCCTGTGAGCGGTGGAAACTACATGCGCCAGCTGCCGCACACCCTGCTCAAGCACGCCGTAGAGCACTGGCATCGCACACATGACGCTCCGTTCATGCTCTACTTCCACGTGTGGGAACTTGACCCGGAGCTGCCGCGTCTCAGCAGCACGTCCCGCATAGAACGAGTCAGGCAGTATCGCAAGCTGGATAAAATCTCCTGGGTGCTGGAAGACTATTTCAGCCGCTACCACTTCACTTCCGTAGCGGATTATCTGGGGGCGGAAGCCGTGCCGACCGTAACGACTCGTTCAGACACCTTAACGCCCGTCATCTATTCAGAGACAGCTACTATCTCGTCGTCTGTCGGAGATGGCCCTGCGAAGGCCGCGCGGGTTGAAGCTTCCGAACACGTATTCGCGTCGAAGCCCAGCGCGCATCCCGCAAGACTTCTCACTCCCGTCACCATCGTCGTGCCTTGTTTTAATGAAGAGACGACGCTGCCCTATTTAGCCAACACTCTGCGAAGTATAGAGCAGACGCTGAATGAATATGAGGTGCGTTTCATCTTTGTCGACGACGGCAGCACTGACGGGACGCGCGACGCCTTACGCCGCATCTTCGGCGATTGGCCGAACTGTGAGCTTCAGGAGCATGAGCGGAACCGAGGCATCGCCGCCGCGCTTCTTACCGGAATCAAGAGCGCGCGGACGGAGATAGTCTGTTCGATTGATTGCGACTGTACCTACGACCCGCACGAGCTGCGCCACATGATTCCGCTGCTCATGGAGGGCGTGGACATGGTCACTGCCTCTCCCTATCACCCGGAGGGCCGGGTGCAGAATGTGCCACATTGGCGGCTCGCCTTATCGCGCGGCGCATCGCGTCTCTACCGATTGACGCTGCGCAGTCAACTTCATACCTACACCAGTTGTTTCCGGGTTTATCGTCGTCGCGCGATTGTCAGCCTTGAGGTAAAGAACGACGGCTTTCTGGGCGTCGCGGAGATGCTAGCAAGACTGCACCTGCAAGGCTCCAAAATCGTAGAGCATCCGGCGACTCTCGAAGTTCGCCTCTTCGGCTACTCAAAGATGAAGGTGGCGAAGACCATTACCGGGCATCTTGAGCTGCTGGCGAGCATGTTGATGGTGCGCGCCGGTCGTGACTCGAAAAAAGGGGCGGAGCGCTCAGCCCTGGGCCCGCTGACGGCTCAAAACCTGAATGACTCCTCCGCCGGGCGCATCACCAATTCCACGTCTCATGAAAGGACTTAAAAGGTCAGATGATTTCTGAAGAAGTTTTGCTGGACATCCCCTCGGATCAGGATGCTTCGGGGCGCACCTTTGACGAAGCGGAGCTCGCGCTCGTCGCGGAGGTACTTCAAAGCGGCACGCTGACGAGCACCAAAGGCAGATTTGTGCGCGCCTTCGAAGAGCGCTTCGCCGAGCTGCTGGGTGTCCGTCGCGCTTACGCCTGCGCCTCCGGGTCGGCTGCGGTTCACACGGCTATCGCCGCGATTGACCCCGAACCGGGCGACGAGATTGTCACCACGGGTATCACGGACATGGGCGCGCTCGCGCCGATTCTCTATCAGGGCGCAATCCCGGTCTTCGCGGACGTTGACCCGCGCACCTATAACGTCACGGCCTCGACCATAGAGCCCAGATTGAGCGAGCGCACGCGCGCCATCATCGTCACGCATCTGTTCGGCAACCCCTGCGACATGGAGCCTATTATGGAGCTTGCGCGCTCTCGGAATATCCCTGTCATAGAAGATTGCGCGCAAAGCTTTCTGGCTGAGAGCGGCGGGCAGGTGACGGGAGGCATAGGCGACATAGGCTGCTTCAGCCTGCAACAGGGCAAGCACATCACCACGGGCGAAGGCGGAATCGTTACCACCAACAATGAGCAGTTGGCGCGCCGCATGTTCCTCTTCATCAACAAGGCTTGGGGCTACGGCGACGAGAATCCAGACCACTACTTTCTGGCGCTCAACTATCGCATGAGCGAGTTGCAGGGCGCAGTCGCCGCCGCTCAATTAGAGAAGCTTGAGAACGTAGTGGCCGCGCGCATCGCAGCGGCCGGGAAACTGACAAAGCGCCTGCGCCCGGTGCGCGGAATAGAGACGCCGCAGGTTTCAAAGGACAACGTGCACGTCTATTGGAAATACTGCCTGCGCGTTGACGAGGCAGCGGTTCTAGGAGGCTCGCCTGCTCTGGCCCGTCTACTGAAAGAACGCGGCATAGCCTCTGCCCCGCGCTACATACAGAAGCCTGCCTTCATGTGTGAGGTCTTCCAGAAGCAGCGCACCTTCGGCTCAAGCCGCTATCCCTTCACGCTGGCCCGGCAGGAAGCGCTCGACTACAACCCGCAGCTTTTCCCCGGCACTTTCGAGGCCCTTCGTGACGTGCTCGTTCTGCCTTGGAACGAAAACTACACCGACGAGCACGTGGATTACATCGCCGACTCTATCAGCGGCGCGGTTGAGAGTTTGCGAAATTAGAGGGTAACGGAGCGATGAGCAACCAACTCAAATTCGGCATCGTCGGCGCGGGAAGAATCGCGCAAGCCTACGCGGAGGCGTTCGAAGGACTAGAGGCGGCGCGGGTCGTGGCCGTATCGGACGTAAACCATGAAGCGGCGCAGGCACTGGCGGAGAGATTACATTGCCGCGCCTACTCTTCGCACACGGCTATGGCTCAAGAGCTATCTTTGGACGCGGTAGTCGTCTGCACGCCGCCTGTGACTCACAGGGACATCTGCCTTGAGCTTTTCGAGCGCGGCATTCACGTGCTCTGTGAAAAGCCGCTGAGCCTTAATTCGGCCAACGCGAGCCTGATGATTGAGACCGCTCGCCGCTACGGCGTGACACTCATGATGGCGTCCAAGTTTCGCTACGCCGAAGATGTTATTCGCGCACGCAGCCTGGTCGCCTCCGGCACGATAGGAGAGGTCGTGCTTCTGGACAACGCCTTCACCTCGCGCGTGGACATGGGCTCGCGCTGGAACTCTGTCCCGGAGATTTCGGGCGGCGGGGTGCTCATAGACAACGGCACGCATTCCGTAGACCTGATGCGCTACTTCCTCGGCGCGCTCTCGGAAGTTCACGTCGTAGAGGGCAGGCGCAGCCAGGGCCTTGACGTGGAGGAGACCGTGCGCCTGTGCGTGCGAAACGACGAGGGCGTACTAGGCAACATAGACCTCTCGTGGAGCATTGATAAGCAGCTCTCAGGCTTTCTGAACATCTACGGCACGGAGGGCATTATCTCCGTCGGCTGGAAAGAGTCCAGGTACCGTCTGACTTCCGGCCGCGACTGGATTGTCTTCGGCGGCGGCTACGACAAGGTGCAGTCGTTCCGCAGCCAGATTAATAATTTCGCCGAGGTCATACTCGGCACCGGAGAGCCTCTGACTACGCCCGAAGACGCTATGGCGTCGGTTCAGGTGATAGAGGCGGCTTATGCGGGACTCTGCAACTGTCGATGGACGAAGGTCGAGCCTTCTCCCGCCGCCGTGATTGCGGGCCGCACGGTTGAGTTCGTGACGGAGGCCGACACCATCGCATGACGACACGCATCCATCCGACCGCGATTGTCGAAGACGGAGTGAGAATCGGCGACGGCACTTCCGTCTGGGACAACGTGCACATACGGCACGGAGCATCCATCGGCGAAGAGTGCATCGTCGGCGAGAAGACCTATATTGCTTACGACGTGCGAATCGGAAACCGCGTTAAGATTAACGCCTTCGTCTACATCTGCAACGCCGTGACGATTGAAGACGGCGTGATGATAAGCGCGGGCAGCATCTTTACCAACGACCGCTTTCCGCGCGCGACTACGCCGGACTTGCGCGAGCTTCGCCCGTCCGAGCCGGACGAGCACACGCGGCCCACGCTCGTTCGCGAGGGAGCGACCCTTGGCGCTTCATGCACCATCGGCAACGATCTGGTCATAGGCCGCTGGGCCATGATAGGCATGGGCTCTTTAGTGACGAAGTCCGTGCCAGACTTTCATCTGGCCGTCGGGCACCCTGCGCGTTCCGTGGGCTGCGTCTGCCGCTGCGGGCAACTCGTCATGCGCTTTGACGGCGAGACCTCGCAAACGTCGAAAGAGATAAAGTGTCCGGCCTGCGACTTGAGGTACAAGGTTGACGAAGGAACTGTTACAGAACTCAACCCTCCGGCCTGAGCCCGCGAGAAGCTTAAGGGCGAAGGACGACGCGGCGCGCTCTTTCGGCTCCCGTCGATGGGCCGTCGTAGGCGGCGGGATGCTCGGCATGACGCTCGCGCTGCGCCTTGCCGAAGCCGGAAAGAGCGTCACGCTTTTCGAGAGCGCGAGCGAGCTTGGCGGACTGGCGAGCGCGTGGAGTCTGGGAGACATCGTGTGGGATCGTCATTACCACGTTACTCTCCTGTCAGACACCTACACGCGCGGGCTCGCAGACGAGCTTGGGCTCGGGGCGGAGTTCGATTGGGTCAATACGCGCACGGGCTTCTATACAGACGGCCAGCTCCTTTCAATGTCGAACACGGTTGAGTTTCTGCGCTTCCCGCCGCTCAATCTCTTGGAGAAGCTGCGGCTCGGGGCGACTATTTTTTACGCATCCAGAATCAAACGCTGGCAGCGTCTTGAGCGTGTGCCCGTGAGCCGTTGGCTAAGCAGGTGGTCTGGCAAGAGGACTTTTGAAAAGATATGGCTGCCGCTCCTGCGCTCCAAGCTCGGCGAAAGCTACAGGGACGTTTCGGCTGCCTTTATCTGGGCGACGATTGCGCGCATGTACGCGGCACGCCGCACAGGGCTAAAGCGGGAGATGTTCGGCTACGTCAGAGGCGGCTACGCGCGCATTCTTGAGAGGTTCGCAGAGACACTTCGCGCTAAGGGCGTAGAGATTCGCTGCGGGCAGGCTGTGAAGAGCGTCGAAGCGATTGATGCGTGCGCGAAAGTCTCGCAAGAGGATTCAGGCCTGCGTCTTGAGTTCGCGGACGGCAATTGCTACAAGTTCGACGAAGTGGTTTTGACGCTGCCCGCGCCTGTCGCGGCCCGCGTCTCGAACTGTCTCTCCGGTGACGAGCGGGAGCGGCTCGCGGGCGTTCGTTATCAGGGAATCATCTGCGCCTCGCTGCTCATAAAAAAACCGCTCTCGAACTTTTACGTGACGAACATCACGGACGGGGATGTGCCCTTCACCGCCGTCATAGAGATGTCCGCGCTCGTTGACCGCGAAGCTTTCGGCGGCAATGCGCTGGTCTACCTGCCGAAGTACGTAGCTTCGGACGACGCGGCCTTTTCGCTCTCCGACGAAGAATTAAGAGCGCAGTTCTTACAGGCTCTCGCGCGCATGTATCCGGCCTTCGATGCGGAACGAGACGTGCTCTGCTTTCAGGTCTCTCGCGTGCGAAACGTTTTTCCCCTGCCTGTTCTCAACTACTCCGGGCGTATGCCGCCGATGCAGACTTCGGTCGCGGGCCTGCACATAATCAACTCCGCTCACATCACTAACGGCACGCTGAACGTTAACGAAACTCTTAAGCTGGCGGAGCGAGCCGCCGCTTCCCTGCTATGCAACGAGTCGGTTGACGCGGAGCCCGTCGCATCGAGCGCCACAGCGGCTATTAACGAAAGACGCGCGGGCGGGTGGGAGAGAACAAGTGCGCGAACATAAGCCTATAGCGAGCCTTTCACTAGACCTTGATAACCAGTGGTCTTACATGAAGACGCACGGCGACGCCGGGTGGCAGTCGTTTCCCTCTTATCTCGACGTGGTCGTGCCGCGCGTCCTCAACTTCCTGAAGGAGCGCAACGACCTGGCCATCACCTTCTTCATAGTAGGTCAGGACGCGGCGCTCGATAAAAACCGGGAAGCACTGGCGCAACTCTCTGTAGCGGCGGGCGGCAGGCACGAGATTGGAAACCACTCCTTCAACCACGAGCCCTGGCTGCACCTGTACACGCGGGCGGAGATTAGGGACGAAATCATTAAAGCGGAAGAGGCCATAGAGCGCGTCACCTCGCGCCGCACGCGGGGCTTTCGCGGCCCCGGCTACAGTCTCTCGCCGGACGTGCTGAGCGTTCTGGCCGAGCGCGACTACAAATACGACGCCTCCACCTTTCCTACATTCCTGGGCCCTCTGGCCAGAGCTTACTACTTCATGACGGCGAGGCTTGAGCGCGAGCAGAGGCAGGAGCGAAAAGCTCTCTTCGGGAAATTGAGCGACGGCCTGCGCCCGCTCAAAACTTATCGCTGGCAGGTTAACGAGCGCTCGCTCACGGAGATTCCGGTCACGACCATGCCCGTCTTTAAGATGCCCGTGCACGTTAGCTACCTGCTTTACCTGAGCGGGCGGCGCGCAGCGACCGAACGAATTGCGCGCCACTATTTCAACTTCGCGATGCGCCTTTGTGAATTGACCGGGACTGCGCCTTCGCTGCTGCTGCACCCGCTCGATTTTCTGGGCTTCGAGGACATGAAGGGAAGCGGCGAGCTTTCTTTCTTTCCCGGCATGAATATCCCGCGCGACCGTAAGCTGGAAACGGTCGGCCACATACTCGAATCTTACACGCGGCGTTTCAACGTCCGTACTCTGGCGCAGCACGCGCAGCAAGCGGCACAAGACTCAAAGCTTCCTGCCAGAGCGCACACGAGCCTCGGCGACGCAAGCCAAACCGCGCCCAAGGTAGAACATAGAGCGGGAGAAGCAAGCAATGCTAGTCACCGATAAGATTATAGAGCAGCAGTTTGTGCGCGATGTTGCTGCTCAACCTCTTGCGGTAGCCGCGACAGGCGACGATACAGCACCCGCCTGCGATTCTCTGTCGCTTGAGTCCGTAGGCTGTTGCGTGTGCGACTCTGACGAAGCGCTGCCGGTCGGAGTCGGCGAAGACTTCGAGTACCGCACGAGCCGCGACACGTTTGTCGCCATGCAGTGCGAAGGATGCGGCCTCGTTTATCTAAACCCTCGCCCGTCGGTCGATGAGTTTTCGCGCATCTACCCCTCGAACTACCACGCCTTCGATTTTTCGCCCGAGCGTTATGGCTTTGTTTACAAAGTGCGCCGCAGGCTAGAAGCGCGTCGCGCACTACAGTGGTGTCGCGGGCTTAAGGAGGGCGGGCGCATCATAGACATAGGCTGCGGCGACGGCTTTCATCTGGGTCTGCTGCGTGACTTCGGCCACAGTAGTTGGCGTGCCGAGGGAGTTGACTCGGACGCTCGTGCGGTTGAGGCCGCGAGTCGCGCGGGCCTGACGGCTCACGTGGGAAGCGTTGAGCGTCTTGACCTGCCCGCTGCGTCCTATGACCTGGCGCTGATGATTCAGACCATAGAGCATGTCGCAGACCCGCCCGCAGTTCTGCGTGCCGTGCTCTCTCTCTTAAGGCCCGGCGGAAAGCTCGTCATCGTCACGGACAACACGGACTCGCCGGACTTCAGGCTCTTCAAGGGACGCCACTGGGGCGGCTACCATTTCCCGCGCCACTGGAATCTTTTCAACCGTCGCTCGTTACGCGCGCTCGCCGGTAAAGTCGGGTTTGAGGTCGAGAGCCTTTCAACCGTTGTGAGCCCTGTGAACTGGGTCTATTCGGTTCGCAACTTGCTCGCGGACATGCGCGCGCCGGCATGGCTCGTCAATCAATTCAGCCTGGAAGCGACAGCCTCGCTCGCGGCGGCCACCCTTTTCGACTCTCTTCACAAGCTGGCGGGACGCGGCGCACTATTACGCGCAGTCCTCAGGCGTCCGGCGGCTTAAAGAGAGGAAAGAAGACTATGCGAGATGTGATGAAGAAACCTGTGGCGGTTATTGGCGGCGGCTTGGCAGGCCTGACCGCAGCGCGCTACCTGCGCCAGCAGGGCGTGCCCGTACAGTTGTACGAAGCGGGAAAAAAGATTTCGGGGCTCGCGCAGAGTTTTCATGACTCGGACGGATTCACTTACGACTTCGGCGCGCACTTCATCACCAATCGCTTAGCGGCCGCCATAGGCGTAGGCCACGCGTGCCGTGACGTGCGTTACTACGGCGAGACCGTGAGGCTCGGCGGGCGCAACTTCAGTTATCCTTTCGGGCTGATGAAAGTCCCGCGTCTTACGTCTAGCGGCATCAGGACGCGCGCCGCCAATTTGATTAAAGGAGAGAGGCCAGAGTCTGCCGCCGACTGGTTTCGCGCTAGGTATGGTCGCGCGCTCGCGGACGAAGTGGCGATTCCTTTGACAGAAGCGTGGTCGGGTGCCTCGGCCTCCGAACTTGCTCCTTCCGTAGGCGACAGCATACCGGGAAGCATCGCGCGCACGCTGATGCTCAAGCTCGCCAGCCGCGTGACGGGCCGGGCGGTCGCGTGCGGCTACAGCCGCGAGATGCCTGAGAGCGCGCACGTCTGGCACGTCTATCCCAACGACGGCGTGAGCCTGTTGTGCCGCAAGCTGGCGGAGAGCATAGAAGACGCAATCCTGCTGGAATCTCCGGTGGAGAAGATTATAGTCGAGTCGGGCAGGGCTGTGGCGGTGCGCGTCCACGGTCAAGAGCATGAAGTGTCTGCCGTAGTCAGCACGGCCCCGTGCAATATCCTGGCGAAGCTCACGAGCGGCACGGACGCCCTTGAAGCGTTGGCGCGTTTTCGCTATCGCCCGATGGTCTTTGTCAACATGCGCTTTCGCGGGCGCGGCCTGCTGCCTGACGTGGTGGCGTGGACGCCGGAAAAACAGTTTCCCTTCTTCAGGCTCACGGAAGCAACGCTCTCCATGCCGTGGCTCGCGCCGGAAGGCAAGACCCTGATAACCGTTGACATAGGCTGCGCTGTGGGAGACTCGGTATGGAACATGAGCGACGAAGAGCTGGGCGAGCTTTGCCTCGGCCACCTTTCGGAAATCGTCAAGGATGCTCGCACACGCTATATGGGCTGTCGCGTGCTTCGCACTCCCATCGCCTATCCGGTTTTTCTCAAAGAGTATGAGTCCGACAGGGTGCGCTTTGAACATTCTACGGGCGTTGAGAATCTGTACAGCGTCGGCCGCAACGGAGAGTTCGCGCACATCTTCATGGAGGACGTTTACTGGCGCACGCTTAGAAAGATGCGCGGGCTCGTCGGTGAGCTAGGCCTGCGGGCTTCATCCACAGGGACATGATTCAATCGACAAGCGATGTTGAATTCGAAGACGGGAACGAGCGCCCCGCACTTAGACCTTTAGGATTGAACGGCTCGTTGCTGGCGAGGGCGCTTGCGTCCGCGCGCACAATCTATCTTTTGATTCTTCTGAATCTGGCGATTGCCGTCCCGCTGGCATGGGTGATAGACCTCTTTATAGACGAAGCCTTCAGCCTTCACACCACGTCAAAGGGCATCAGGTACGCCTTCGAGCAGGCAGTTTACTTTGAGCTGCAAGCGCCTCTCTACTTCGTCATCCTGAATCTGTGGAGGGCAGTCAACGATTCTATCTTCTTCGCGCGGCTGTTTTCCGTCCTGTGCATCGCCGCGACCATTAAAATCGCCGCCCTTCTTTCGCAAAGACTATTCAAGACGATTAACCCGGCATGGTTCGCCGCTCTGGTAGCTCTGCACCCGTATGCCGTCTGGGCCAGCACGCAGATACGCCTTTACGCTTTCGGCATACTGCTTTCATCCCTGCTGTTGCTCCTTTTTCATGATGGATTTTTAAGCGACAAGCGAAGCCGGAACGCTCGCCTTGCCTATCTACTGGTTGCCGTCATAGCCCTCTACACGCAGTATTACTTAGGTTTTCTTCTGGTCGGGAATGCCGTTGCCCTGCTCTGCCTTCGCAAGTGGCGCTCGCTCTTCATCTATCTAGCGGGCATGCTTCTGGTCGGCTTATGTTTTATTCCGATGCTGCTGCTCGTTCCCGGACAGGTCTCGACCCACACGCAGAGCGTCAAGGGTCTTCTTCCCCTTACTGAAGCCCTACGCACGATAAGCTGGCAAATCAAAGGTTTTTTACTTCCCATTACGGCCTGGGATGAGTCGGGGCGTATGGAAGGAGTCAGGCACTGGCTTTTCAGGCTGGTTTATCTCCTTGTCCTCGTCGCTCTGATAAGAGCCGTTATCTCAAGTCGCTTACGAAATTTTCTGACGACGGGGACAGTGGTGGTCTGGTCAGTATTCATTACTACCACGCTCTTTTACATCGCGGTCATTCGCATAACGGGAGAAGATATGCTACAGGAGAGGCATAGCTTCGCTCTCTTCATCCCTTCGTTGCTTTTTGCATTCTCGCTACTGGCAAAAGTTGCCGATTGGAGGGCGCGCATCTCGTGGCTTCTTGTATTCCTTTTTTTCAGCGCAGCTTCCCTCTATTACGCGCATACGCCGGTCGCCAAAGACACCGTCTGGTCTCGTACAGCCGCCCACATTATGGAAGCCGAGCAGCCTAATCAACCAATCCTGATTTTTCATGCGGGTAACGCGCTCACCTTCGCTCACTACTACAAAGGAATGAATGTTCTCGTGCCGATTCCTTATGAGAACAGATTTGATACTTATGATGTCAGGGCTTATGTATTCAAGGATGAGCAGCAGGTCAACGATGCCCTCGCCCGTCTTCCCGGAGAGCATGAGTCTCTATGGTTGGTAACAGATGGCTTGTGCAACTTCATAGACGTTGATTTCAACTGTCAGGGCCTAGAAGATTTTGTAAACAAACACTACCTGGTAGAGGAGGATAAAACCTCTTTTAATGTAAGGACAAGACGACTCATACGTAAACCCATATCTATAGTTCCGGCTCGCCTGTCCTCCAATAGTTATATCAAAAATTCGTCGTAATAGTTTCGGAGAAGATTAGTTATGTTAAGAACAGGGTCTTCTCGCACGGCCCGCAGCAATTAAGCATTCGCTCTTGATTGGGTCGGTAAAGGCTTGCACTGCATCTGACTCTCATGTAAGTTTCTTGTGTGAGGTCTAAGGCCGTGTCGTCAAAGAAGAGTGCTTCAAAGAAATCTAAGAAGAACAGTGCTGCTAAGCGTCGTAGCAAGGGCGGCACGGTAATCGTCTACACTGACAACATCGGTCTGATGCTAGCTGACGAAGGCGATTCTAACGGCCATCGTCGCAAACGGCCCTATCGAATCAATCCTGAGAGCGAGGAAGAGCGCGCTAAACGCTTAGCTGCGCGCAAAGCTCTGACGCTCAAAGCTGCGCGAATAGCTTACGAGAATCACCACGGTCGCAAAGCTTCGTAGATGCCCTTCTTTACCTGCGACACATCGACTATGATTTCAAGAAAGTTGTCATATTTGCCTGACAACTTTCTTTTTTCGTCAGTCGTGCTTATGGAACTAATGGCGAGCGCTAAAGACGAGACTCAGCGCAAAGTTTATGAGCGAGTGCATCGCGCATACCAGAAAGACAATTCGCTGATTGTGCCTGACGCTGAAGATTGGCTGACGACGAGCAAAGTGCTCTTCTCACTCTCACAAGCTCGCCGCAGAAGTGCCGGTGGTCGTGCGCCGCGTCAGAAGCCCGGAGCGTCGCAGCGCATGGCGTTAGATGTTCTCATAGCTGTCAGTGCCCGGCGCTATGACGCTACTGTCATCACCGAGAATTGGGATGACTTCAAAGCAATTCAGCGTTACTGTAAATTCAAGCTCGCCAGAGCTTCTAACATCTTTAAGTAACTTTCACACGTCTCATCCTTCTCTGCTTAAGGGTAAAATTCGCTCATTTTACTCGGAAGCGGTTCGGGCCGGATAGCTCAGTCACCTATCAAAATATTACTTGCCAGCCTCTGTACCAGACGATTCTCATTCTTTTCGATTGAAAACTCATATCAAACTATATCTAGTTGAGGTAAAACTATTGACTCTCGCTGTTTCAATATGTATGTAAGGAGCATTCGATGGAACTACTGAAGCCGACGGACGCAGCCAAGCTGGCCGGGGTGAGTTATCTGACGCTCAAGCGATGGATTTACTCAGGCAAAATCAAGTCTACCAAAACCGCCGGTGGCCATCACCGCATCGCTCGCAGCGAGATTGAGCGGCTGACCGGCAATAAGAGTAAGGCTTCAAGGCAGAAGAAACCGGTAGGTCTGGATGCCATCAGCGGGCGGAACAAGCTCTTAGGAAAAGTTAAAGAGGTTCGTTACGCGGAGTTCCTTGTACAGGTCACGATTGACGTGGGCAGACAGGAAATCACGTCCATCATCACCAGTGATGCTGCACATGCTCTCGGGCTGAAAACGGGAGTCTCCGTCTACGCACTGATAAAGGCGACGGAGGTGATGATTATCCGAAGGTAGGTTATCACGCGTTACGCCTCTCAGAATTGAAAAGGAACACGCATGACGGGCCGTTTATTCAGAGCGACATTTGTCTCTTCCCTCTTAGGTTCGATTCTCATCTCTCTTTCTTACAGCTCTATCCACACGGCCCGCGCACAGGCCGGGGAAGCCGTCTTAACCGGCGAGGTGCATGACCAGACGGGAGCCGCTGTCGAACAGGCGCAGCTCCTTCTCACGCAGAGCGCCACAGGCAAGACCTTCACTTCAACGACCGGCGAGAGCGGCGTCTATACGTTCACTAATCTTAAACCGGGGTTTTACACCATCGCCGTCGAAGCCACAGGCTTTAAGCGAACGGTGCGTGAAGGCATACGGCTTGTCACGGGAGAGAGGGTGCGCGTCGACGTGTTGCTTGAGCCCGGCACAGTAACTGAAAGCGTGATTGTGAACGGCGATGCGTCGCTGCTGCGGACTGAGACGGGAAGTCTGGGGCAAGTCATCACCAGCCGCAAGATAGTTGATATTCCTCTTAACGGGCGTAACTTCCTCTCGCTGGCAGCTCTCTCGCCCGGCGTGGCGCAACCGCCGCCCACTACGGCCGGGCCATCATTTCCGCGCATCAACGGCGGTCGTCCTCGCACGAACGAATATCTCTTCGACGGCATCTCTGTTTTACAGCCGGAGCCGGGACAGGTCGCCTTCTTCCCTATCCCGGAAGCGATTCAGGAGTTCAAAGTAGAAGTCAACAGCCCGCCCGCCGAGTTCGGGCGCTTCAACGGCGGCGTGGTCAATCTTACAACGAGGTCAGGCACCAATGACTTTCACGGCACAGCGTTCGAGTTCTTCCGCAACGAGGCGTTGAACGCTCGCAACCTGTTCGCGCCGAAGACTGCCGCCAATCCAAAGAAGCCTGTCTTCCGTCGCAACCAGTTCGGATTCGCTGCGGGCGGCCCTATCATCAGGAATAGCACCTTCTTTTTCGGCGACTATCAGGGGACGCGGCAGTTGATAGGGCGGGTGCTGACTTCAACCGTCCCTACGCTCTTGCAGCAACTCGGAGACTTTTCAGCGAGCCTCGGTGCTCCGCTTTTTCTCACACCTTCAGGCACAGTCACAACCACAGCCGCAGGGAACACGCCCATCACAGTTACAGACACAAACGGTAGTGTGATTCAGGCGCGCACGGGACAGATATTTCGCCCCGGCGACCGTAGAGCTTATGCGGGCAATCTTATTCCGGTTGGAACGTTCGACCCTGTAGCGGCGGCGCTTCTTAGCCGTTACCCTTCGCCTACGACAACGGGCGCGGCGAACAATTTCTCGCGCGTCGGCAATGAGAGCCAGAGTCAGGGCCAGTTCGACGTACGCATAGACCACCGCTTCTCCGATAGCAATCAACTCTTCGGGCGCTTCTCTTACGCCAAAGATATTACTAATCCCGTGACGCCGCTGCCCGAAGGGAGCGGTAATCTGACGAGCGGAGTCATTGGCCTGACGGACACACGCGCAGCCTCGTTCGTAGGCAACTACGTGCGCGTCTTCAGCCCGCGAGTCATCAATGAGCTTCGATTCGGCTACACCAGGCGCAGCATCAAGCGTCAGGCGACAGCGCTCGACGGCTCTGTGTCTCAAGCCCTGAATCTACCCGGCATCCCGTCGAACGCGGCCTTTCAAAACACGCTGCCGACTTTCACCATCGCTGGCTTCCAACAACTGGGCTCTCCCGCCAACACGGCTTCCGACTTTCGCACCGACGTGACACAAATCTTCGACGCCGTCTCCCTACAACGAGGCAGGCATTCCATCAAATTCGGTCTGGACTGGCGCTGGGAACGCCTCGACGTGATTCAACCGCCATCGCCCACAGGCCAGTTCACTTTCAGCACTCTCTTTACCAATTCGCAGGGCATCCCAGGTGTGGGCACCGCACTCTCCGGCTTCACAGGCAACTCGCTCGCAAGCTTCCTGCTCGGCCAGGTGCAGACCTTCACTATTGATTTGCAGCGGGACGTGCTCAGGCCGCGCGCACATATACAGGAATATTTCGTGCAGGACGACTGGAAAGCCACATCACGGCTGACCATTAACGCAGGACTTCGCTACACGCTCAACTTCCCTTCGACCATACTTGATAATCAGGGCGCGGTCTTCAATCTACAGACTCAGCAGCTTGACTATTTAGGGCAGAACGGATTTCCCGAAACGGCACGCCGCCTTCACAAGCTGGACTTCGGCCCAAGACTTGGAATCGCTTACCGCGTCGGCGAGAGAATGGTCTTACGAGCAGGCTATGGCCTGACGTGGATAGAGCAGGCTGGCATCACTACTCCCTTCACCGTCCCGCAGTTTCCCTTTGTTCAGACCATCACACAGCGCACTTTGGATAACCTTAATCCGGCATTCCTACTCTCGGCAGGGCCTTCGGTCGCCGCTACTCAGTTGACGCCTGACGCTGGCCTTGGCCAGGGAGTCTTCACCGTTGACCGCGATTTAGGCTCAGGCTACGTGCAGCAGTGGAACTTTGCCGTTCAGCGAGAGATTACGAAGAACATGGTGTTGGAAGTCGCTTACGCAGGGTCAAAGATAACGCACGTGGGCATCCCTGACACGAATATCAACCAGCTCACAGCGGAACAGCTTGCACTCGGGCCCACACTCCTTGAAAGACTCCCGAATCCCTTCTTCGGACAGATTCCGCGCAACTCTTCTCTGGGCGACCCGACCATCCCGCGCGCACAACTATTAAAACCTTTCCCGCGTTTTACTACCGTCAGCTTCTATCGCAACAACGTAGGCAACACCAGCTACAACGCGCTTCAGGCTAAAGTCGAGCAACGATTCTCGCGTGGTCTCTCTTTCCTGGTGAGCTACACGCGCTCGAAGCTGATTGACGAAGCGTCTTCTGTGTTCGACGCTTCTATTCTGACAGGGCCTGTGGCTAACTTTCCCGTCGCCGACAGCTACAACCGCCGCCTTGAGCGCGACCTTTCAAGCGGCGACATCCCCAACGTCTTCGTCGCGAGCTTCACGTGGGAACTGCCCTTCGGCAAAGGAAAGCGGTTCAATCCAGGCAGCATCCTGGGAAAGCTCCTTGAAGGCTGGGAGGTGGCCGGGGTGGTCATCCTACAATCGGGACTGCCCTTGGCCGTCACACAGGTCACGAACTTCAACGCCTTCGCGGGCTTCGGCACGCAACGCCCCAATCGTGTAGCAGACCCCGAACTGTCAAATTCGCAACGCACGACCACGCAGTGGTTCAACACCACAGCCTTCACGGTCGCGCCGCAGTTCACGCTCGGCAACAGCTCGCGCAATCCCGTGCGCGGCCCCGGCTATCGCAACGCAGACCTTGCCTTTATCAAGCGCACCTACTTCACAGAGACCGTCAATCTTGAGTTCCGCACGGAGGTCTTCAACCTGACGAACACGCCGCCGCTAGGGAACCCGAACCTTGTGCTCGGCTCTGCGGGCTTCGGCTCGATAACTTCCGCAGGCGACCCGCGCGTCATACAGTTCGGTCTGAAGCTCAATTTCTGAACTGAATGCAATACCCTTTTTGATTCACTTAGGCTTGTTGCGTATGTAGCCGGTGCTGGTGAAGCGGCGGGAGATGGGACGCCACCAGAAGATGATGGAAAGCGTGATAAGCCAGCAGACGCCTGACGCGACCACTAAGGGAAGCAGCACGCCGTAATGACGGGCCAGCGCTGCTTCGACCGTCGCGGAGAGAATCCAGAGCTGGGCCACGTTAATCATCACGAGCAGTATGAGGCGCGTCTGCCAGACTGCGGCCTGCCCGCGTTGAGTGCGTGCGTGGTCAACATTGAAGCGTCCGGAACTGTCATTCCCTTCAGGCCGAGTGCTCATCTGTTCCAGCCTTTCTGGCAATCGCCCACACTTCACCGTTTGCGCGCACTTCCAGCTCTATGGGGTCAAGCGGGCGCGGCGGCGGGCCGTACAATACTTTGCCGGTACGCACGTCGAAGCCGCCTTCGTGGCAGGGACATTCTAGGCGACCGCGCCGCTTCTCGAAATAAACAGGGCAGGCAAGGTGCGTGCATTTCTGGCCGTAGGCGAAATACTGCCCGTCCGACGCCCTAACAAGTATCGCCGTATCCGCTTCCGTGGGGTAACGAAAGTTTAAGGACGCGCCGGGAGCAAGCGCCTCCGCGCCTTCGACCTTTAAGGGCGAGTATTGCTGCGCGCGGCCCCTGTCCAGCATGGCTTTGCCCGCGAACCCTGCGGCGCTCACGAACAGCGCTGTCGAAGTCAGGGCGAGGAAGTTGCAGAACTCGCGGCGTGTCACCTGCGCTTCCTCTCCGCGCTCGTAGGGGAAGTCGTGCTGGTGCGGCGCAGTCGCCGCGCGCACGTCCCGCTCGTCGGACTCACCTTCGGAGAGAACTTCTCTAATGGTATTTGATAAGCTGGAATTCTCAGAACTCATTGCTCTTGTCCGACTCCTCCACCTGTGTGTCTATCCATGATTCGCGCCTTTCTGTGGCGAGCGAAAGCTGTCCCTCGAAGACTCCGCACCCGTCGACCTTAACTTCGTCCGCGTCCGTAGGGAGCATCAGGTAGACCTTCGTCTCTACGTGCTGGTTGCCGAAGACGTGAACGTTGACGGGCTTGGTGCGCCGCAAGGGAACTATCTGCTCGTACCTGCCGAAAGAGATTGCGCCCGTAGGACAGACGGACGCGCACATGGGCTTTAACCCTTCGCTTGAGCGGTCGTAGCACATGTCGCATTTCATCTGAAGGTGCATTTGAGAATTGTACTTCGGCACGCCGAACGGGCAGGCGTTGACGCAGTTGCGGCAGTCCAGGCAGCGCGGCTTAAGCGCCGTCATCACTATGCCTTCCTCTGAGACCTTGATGGCGTCGGCGGGACAGACTAGCGCACAGGTCGGCTCAACGCAGTGCATGCAGACCGTTGGCATCGTGGCGGTCGTCTCTGCGCGGTCAAGGTAGTCCACGAATATCATCGAATAGCCCTTGTGCGTCGCGCACTCGCGACACGCGGCGACGCACGAGCGGCAGCCTATGCACCGCTGCGGGTCTATGAACATAGTCTCTTCCATAATTACTCCGAGAATTCAGAACTCAGGACTCAGGAGTCAGAATAGAGACGCTTTTATTCTGACTCCTGAGTCCTGAATTCTGAATTCTGTCTTTCATCTGACTTCGCTTTGTGACACGCCCCTGCGACGCTCTCCCATGACGGGAAGCTGGCGCGAGTGAATCTTCTCTATGCGCGCCGAGCAGGCTTTGTACTCCGGTATCTTGGACGTTGGGTCAAGAGCGGGATTCGTCAACTGGTTGGCGGCCAGCTGCTCGCCCCAGTGATAGGGGATAAAGATTGTGTCCGGCCTGATGGTGCGTACGACTAGCACAGGGAAGATGCCTTCGCCGCGACGAGAGCGGACGCGCACGTGCTCGCCGTCATTGATTCCTAGCTTCAAAGCCGTCTCTGGATGAACCTCAACGTAAGGCTCCGGGCACTGCTGCACTAGAAAGCCTATGCGCCGGGTCTGATTGCCGGACAGGTACTGGTAGACGACCCTTCCCGTCGTGAGAATCAGAGGATACTCGTCGTCAGGAGTTTCCGCAGGCGGGTTGTACTCGACGGCGTGGAATTTCGCGCGCCCGTCCGCGTGATAAAACTTCTCTTCGAAGAGTCGCGGCGTGCCCGTATGCTCTTCCGAGGGGCAGGGCCAGAAGACGCCGTTCTGCCGTTCTATCTTTTCATAACTGATGCCGTAGTAATCTGCGTTCCCGCCGCGTGAAGCCACTCTCAGCTCATCGAATATCTCGCGCGGGCTGTTGAAGCTGAAATACTTTTCGCGGCCCATGCGGCGCGCAATCTCCTGAATAATCCACCAGTCGGCGCGAGCCTCTCCGGGCGGGTCTGCGGCCTTGTTGATTTTGACGACGCGCCCCTCGCTGTTACAGGTCACGCCTTCGTCCTCGCTCCAAGCGGTGCCCGGCAGCACAACGTCCGCGTAGCGTGCGCCCTCGGACATGAAGAAATCTATGCAGACGTAAAAGTCCAGCCCTTCGAGCGAGCGGCGCACGGCGTTGGTGTCCGGCAGGCTGACCATCACGTTGTTGCAGATGGAGAGCAGGCCGCGTATCTCTCCCTCTCGCATCTTCTCAAACATCTCCACGACAGAGACGCCTGCCTGCGGCAGCTCGCTTTCGGGCAGGCCCCAGACCTCGCAGACGTGTTTACGATGCTCAGGGTTGAGCATGGAGCGCTGGCCCGGCAACTGGTCTGCCTTCTGCCCATGCTCGCGCCCGCCCTGACCGTTTCCCTGCCCCGTGATGGTGCCGTAGCCGGAGCCTTCCTTGCCTATCTTTCCGGTCGCCAGCACGATGTTGATGTAAGAGAGGACGTTGTTGACGCCGTTGGTGTGATGCTCTATGCCGCGCGCGTGCATCATCATGCCGGTTCTGGCGCGGCCATAAAGAAGCGCCGCCTGCACAATCTTTTCGGCGGGCACGCCGGAAATCTCAGACGCGACCGACGGGCTGTAGCGCGCCGCCAACAACTTCGTCTCTTCCCAACCGTTCGTGCGCGAGGCTATGAAAGCTTCGTCCGTCAGACCTTCTTCAATCAGTACGTGAAGGATGCCGTTGGCGAGGGCTACGTCCGTGCCGGGCTTAAGCTGAAGATGAAGGTCTCCCTGCCGCGCCGTTGGCGTCTCTCTCGGGTCGACAATTATCCAGCGCCCGCCGTTGTCTCTCTGCTGCCACAGGAACTTGTTAAGCACCGGAAAAGTCTCGGCGCAGTTGGCCCCGGCTATGAGCAGGACTTCCGCCTCGGGGATGTCGCTCCATGGGTTGGCGGCGCGGTCTATCCCAAAGGCCTTGTTGTTGCCCGCCGCGGCCGAGACCATGCAGAGCCGACCGTTGTAATCCACGTAACGCGTGCCAAGGCCCGCGCGTGCGAACTTTCCCATCAAGTAGGTCTTCTCGGTCGTCAGAGACGAGCCGGAATAGACGCCTATCGCGTCCTTGCCGTGCGCGGCTTGCAGCTCTTTGAGCTTTGAGACGACCAACCCGAGCGCCTCGTCCCAGCTCGCGCGCTCGAACATTCCGTTGCGCTTGATGAGCGGGTAGAGCAGCCTGTCAGGATGATGAACCTGAAGATAAGCCGTCACGCCTTTGGGGCAGAGGCGTCCCTCGTTGACGGGAAAGTCGTAGCGCGGCTCAAACCCGACGACGTGCTCTTTCTCTACGAGCAGGTTCATGCCGCACTGCACGGCGCAGTAGGGACAGTGCGTAGGCACGACGCGGTCTATGATGCGGTCTGAGCGCCAGCCGTCGTGGGGCGCGTCGTGCAGGTGCGGCCCGAACTCCTTAACAATCGCTTCCAGATTTCCAACTTTACCCATAAACGTTTTTTTCAAGCACCCTCGGCCCTTGAGCCGCGAAAGACCTCTTCCTTTTTGTCCGGTAAACCCATGTAAGCTAGGCCCCGCATGATGCGCTTGCAGCGCGGGCAGTAGTCCTGAAGCGTCTTGCCGTCGGCCATGCGGTAATCAAACCCAAGCTCGTCAACGACCCTCTTCAGGTCATCAATCCACATCTGGCCTATGAACTCCTGACCGCAACGCGCGCACGCGGCCTGCGGCATCTCGCGCGAGCGCCGCTGGTACAACTCGACGCCGATTGAGGCAGGCCGCTGCACCACGTGAAAGAGCTTGCCGAAGGGAAGATAGAAGAGCGTCATGATAACCAGCGCCTGATGCGAGAGCGCTATGAAGTAGTACATGTAGCCGTTCAGCCAGAGCGACGAGACCGTCAGCATCAGCCCCGTCACAGAGATGGAGATGAGCAGGAGGTGCGGCACAAAATCCAGCATGTATTGCTGAAGCGCGATTGCGCCACGGTCTCTTAAGCGGCGGTGAATCGCAATGGCGCAGCCCGCTATGACCATGACGGCCGTAAAATCGAGCGCGTGAAACGTAATCCACGCGAGCAGCTCTCTTCCCTGCATCAACGGCATCGGGAAGCCGAAGACGTAAGGGCGATACCCTTGTTCGCCTTCGAGCTTGAAATGCACCCAGCCGAAGACCAGCGGAAAGGTAATCAACGCGGAGATGATGCAGCCCCACATGATTAGAAAGTGCATCAGCCAGCGCGAGAAGCCGCGACGCCTGATGAATCTCTGCTCGATTAAGTTGTGCGTAAGTGTTTTGGCGGCGCTCGTCGTGTTTGCGGCCAGCCTGCGCCGGTCGCGGAAGAGCTGCCAGCCGCGCTTCCAGTAACGGCGCGTCGCCGGGCGGTTCAGCCAGAGCGCGTAGCGGAACACTAGCGCGCCGAAGGCCACCACAGACGCCACCGTGTAGCCGAAAAGCGCCGCGTCGTAATGCTCAAGATTGCGCGAGCCCACAATAATGAGCAGAGTCAACAGGGCGGACGCGGCCAGTGCGAGCAGCACCGGGCGGCGATGATTACGAGGCTTCACCATGTATATGCTTTTTCGTCTCCTGCGGTAAAAATAGCATAGCTAAAGTAGCCCCCGGTCATCAACTATGAATTGCTCGCGTCCTCAAGCTCTATGGCGCGCGGGAACAGTATGTTGTTCTCAAGGTGTATGTGCTGGTGCAGGTCTTGCTCGAACTCTTCCAGCGCGCGGTAGAGCGTGCGATAGCTGAAGCACGCGTCCGCAGGCACCATGTAATCGGAGCTTGCCTCTCGCATGCCGCGCAGAAGGTCGCCCGCCGTGTCGTGCTCAAGCGACATCATACGCACGGGATTACGCACGGTCATAAAGGGCGGAGGCGCAGGCGCGGGCTGGTTGTTGAGCACTGCCTCTTCAAGGCGCATGACGTAGGGGAAGAGCACCATCTCTTCCTTAAGCATGTGCGGCTGAAGGTCTGCTGCAAGCTCTCGGAATAACGCCTGAACCTTGAGCAGCTCGCCGTGGCTCTCGCCGTGAACGGAACAGACTTTATTCACGAGCGCGTCCAGTCTTTGAAGCTCCTGCCTCGTGAAAGCGTGGTGCTTGTTGACGATGTAAGAGATTAGCTCCGTCATGGTGAGCCGTGTGAAGTCTTTCGCCTCCGTGACGGCCCCGAAGCTTGTTTCGCCCTCCTCTTTTAATTGCTCTATCACTTCTTCTGCCGAAAGAGAGCGCGTCGCGCAGGCGTCGGCCAGGGACTTTGCGCCGCCGCAGCAATAATCGATTCCGAGTCTCTCGAAGACTCGCGTCGCGCCCGGTATCTCAAGCGCCAACTCACGAACGGTTTTAGTTGTTTGAAGCGTCATGTTATTTCCTCTCTTCTTTCTTAGAACTCTTTTATCGGGCAAGCTGCGTGTTGAGCCGCGAGGGCGACTGTCTTGTCTCGCCGTTGCGGCGTATGAAGACGAAGTAGTTAACGAGCAGGCAAGCGAGCGCAGAGACGCAGAGCAGTACAAAGCCGAGCGCATAGCCGCCGGTCGCGTCGCGTATCACACCCAGTACGAGCGGAGGGAAGAAGCCGCCCAGGCCACCGAAAGCTCCTACCAATCCCGTGACCGTTCCCGTCTCCTTCGGGAAATGTTCCGGCACCAGCTTGAAGACCGCGCCGTTGCCTAAGCCTAGCGCGGCGGCAGCGCCGAGCGCTCCGACTGTAAAGGTAGGCATGAACGGGCAGCCCATCAGTAGACCCAGAGCCGCGACCGCCGCGAAGACGCCAAGGAGCACACGCGCGCCGCCCCATCGGTCTGCGAGCCAGCCCCCAAGCGGGCGCATCAGCGTTGCCAGTATCACGAAACCCGCCGTGCGAGCGCCCGCGTCAGTCGCGCTCAGTTTGAACATGTCTCTCAGGAGCGTGGGCAGGTAGATGGAGAAAGCCACAAAGCCGCCGAAGGTGATGAAGTAAAAGAGAGACAGCACCCACGCCAGAGGCGAGCGCCTGAGGACGCTCAGATTTTCCGACAGAGTCTTGGGCTTTGCAGTCGTCGCGGCGTCACGCGCCGTCAGACAGAAGACTATGCCCCACACGAGCGAGATGGCTGCGAAGGCGAAGAAGACGGGCCGCCACGAGCCAAGGTAGAGCGCCAGCACCGGCGCACCGAAGACGGCTACGGACTGGCCTATGTTGCCCATCCCGTAGACGCCTAGCGCCGTGCCCTGCTTATCCTGCGCGAACCACTTCGAAGTGAAGCCTACGCCGACCGAAAAGGTCGTGCCCGCGAGTCCTAAGGCAAGCCCCAGCCAGAGCAGCTGCGAATAGCTGGTTGAAAAACCCACGAGCGCCGCCGGAATAGAGGACAGCACCAGCAGCGCCGCGAATATCCTGCGTCCGCCGAATCGGTCGGCCAACATTCCTGCGGGCAGTCGTCCCAGAGAGCCCAGCAGGACGGGCACGGCTATCAGCAGGCTTTTAGATTTCGCGGACAGGCCGTAGAGCTGCGAAAACGTAGGGGCCAGCGCCGCTATCAGTCCCCAGACGGCGAAGGAGACGGCGAAGGCCGTGGTTGACAGAAACAGTGCGCGTCGAGCGCCGGGTCTGAAAGTTTGGCTCATAATACCTTTGGCTCAGCTTATCAATTTATCGCGTCTAGACTGGCCCCGCGAAACTCTTCTCACTGCAACACGTGTTCCTCAACAGAACCAGCCGTAATCTCAAGCGTAAGCTCAGCGCCTGCGGACTAATCCCCAACGCGGGTGCGAAAAAGTCCACGGCACACACGCGTCGCCCCGTGCCTCATGAAGCGTTTGCTACTCTAGGGGAAGATTCTTCGCCGTGACGCGATAAAAGCTTTTGACAGAGGTTGGTGGCCGTGTTAGAGAGTGGGCAAAACAGGTTCTACTATTATGAGGTTGCGAACGATTCAGGGGATAGTTCTGGGCCTGGCCCTCGGCGCGGTTCTGGGTGTAGGCGGCTACACCTTCATCTACGCCAAGGGCTACTCCTACATGACGAACAATCCGGGCGCTTGCGCCAACTGCCACGTCATGCAGGATTACTATGACGGCTGGCTCAAGTCCAGCCATCGCTCGGTCGCCGTCTGCAACGACTGCCACACTCCGCCGGGTTTCGTGGGCAAGTACATGACCAAAGCCTCCAATGGATTCTGGCACTCCTTCTACTTCACCACGGGCAATTATCCTGAGCCGCTGAGGATTACGCGTCGGAACCACGACATCACGGAACAGGCTTGCCGCAAGTGCCATCAGGAGGTAGTCGAGGCCATAGACACTCAGCACCAGCAGACGGGCGAGACATCATGCGTGCGCTGTCACAGCACCGTGGGCCATCTCAGGTAAGGTTTCGGACAGGGAGATTCGGGAAATGGCTGAAGGGGACGAGAAAAAATCATCATCTACGGCACAGGATGAAAAGCCGTCTTCAAAGGATAAGAGGCCGGAGCGACGCCGCACGATTAAGCTCATAGCGCTGACGGCCATCGTCGCTGCCGTCGTGACGGGTGCTGTAGTCGCTCTGCTCATAAACATCTTCGAGCACAAGCAGGAGGCGCGCAATCCCTTCTATCGCGTGGTGGAATTGACGGACGAGACCACTGACCCTGCCGTCTGGGGCAAAAACTTCCCGCTACAGTATGACGGTTATCGCCGCACGGTAGACCAGGTGCGCACGCGCTTCGGCGGCAGCGAGGCCGTGCCCAGAACGCCCACTCAGGCAGACCCGCGCTCAGTGGTGGCCCAGTCGCGCCTTGAAGAAGACCCGCGACTCGTGCGCATGTGGGCAGGCTACGCCTTCTCGAAAGATTTCCGAGAAGAGCGCGGCCACGCCTACATGCTCTCTGACCAGACCTTCACAGAGAGGCAGACGGTGACGCAGCAGCCGGGCACCTGCATACACTGCCACGGCTCCGTCTACGCGCCCTACAAGAAGCTCGGCAACGGCGACCTCATACGTGGCTTTGAGCTGATGAACCAGATGAAGTTCGGCGAGGCGCGAAAGCTCGTGGAGCATCCCATCTCATGCATAGACTGCCACGACCCGCAGACCATGCAGCTACGCGTCACGCGGCCCGGCTTCATAGAAGGCATACGCGCGCTCAAGGCAACGCAGGGCGTACAGAACTACGATGTCAACACGCAGGCCACCCGGCAGGAGATGCGCACCTACGTCTGCGGCCAGTGCCATGTTGAGTACTACTTCCGTGGCCCCGAGAAGCGGCTGGTCTACCCTTGGGCCAAGGGCATCAAGATTGAAGAGATAATGGCCTACTACGACGAGCAGAAGCACAAGGACTGGGTTCACGCAGACTCCGGCGCGGAAGTCCTCAAAGCGCAGCACCCGGAGTTTGAGATGTACAATCAGGGGATACATGCGCGCTCGGGCGTGGCCTGCGCGGACTGCCACATGCCCTACATGCGCGAAGGCGCTATGAAGATCTCAGACCATCACGTCAGAAGCCCGCTCCTCAATATCAACCGCGCCTGCCAGACCTGTCACAAGTGGCCGGAAGAAGAGCTGAAGACGAGGGTCGAGACGATTCAGGAGCGCACCTTCCGCATGCGAAACCTTGCCATGGATGCTCTCATAGAGTTGATTGACGACATCAAGAAGGCTAAGGAGGCAGGCAAGTCTGACGCGGAGCTTGCGGCCGCGCGCGACTTTCAGCGACGGGCACAGTTCTATCTGGACTTCGTAGAGGCAGAGAACTCCACTGGCTTTCACGCGGGGCAGGAGGCCGCGCGAATCCTGGGCGAGTCAATCAACTTCTCGCGCCAGGGACAGGTCGCGCTTAGAGACGGGCGGGCAGCGCCTCCCTCTCAACGGCCCGGCCCCTCGCCTTCGCCAGCTAATCCTTCATCTTCGCCCGCAAGGAGCGCGAGCCTGGTGGTGCCGAGTCATGCCAGCCCGTGGTCAATCAGCTATAGCTTCTTTTCCATGGCGTGGCGTTGAGCCGTAACCGCACGTAACTTTCGAGTCCCGCAAGCTACGGCAGCGGCGGTTCTATCCGCCCTGCCTCCTCACCGTTCCTGCGTACTTCTTCACGCGCGCTTGCGGAATATTTCCCATCCCCTGCCAAAGGAAACTCTTAATTTCTGCCACACAGAGAAGAAGCTAACGGGCATGGTTATTGCAGCCGGGCCATAATTATGAGCGAACAGGATAACTATTTAAGATACGTCATACGGTCATGCGGGCTGGTAATTATAAGCATGCTCGTGAGCCTCAGCATCGCAGCACAGACCACTGCGCCTAAGGACACAGAGACTGCCGATGCTAAACAGAAGTCCGAAACGGTCAGTAACGTTAAGACCGATGCGAAGCCTCCGGCTAAAGCTAAAGACCCGGCCAGGCAGTCGCCTAAGCAGCTGAAGATAGGCAGCGTGGACTTCTCCGGCAGTCTTCGTCTGCGAGTCAACAATTACGGCTGGTTCGAGACAAAGGGCTTCGAGGATAACTACACGTTCACTGAGGCGACACTGCGCCTCAGCCTCGGCCAGCAGAAGGAGAAATACGACTGGCTCGTTGAAGGCGAGTTCCCCTTCCTCATCAATCTTCCTGAACAGTCGATTGCGCCAGCGCCGCAGGGACAACTGGGTCTCGGAGCAAGCTACTTCGCGGCCAACGGGCGACGGAAGGGAAGCGCCATCCTCAAGCAGGCCTTCGTACGCGTCAAGGGGCTCTTCGGAGACAAGGCCAGCTCTCTGCGCGTAGGGCGCTTCGAGTTCATAGACGGCACTGAGACTATGCCTGCGGACGCGACGCTCGCCACGCTGAAGCGCGACCAGATAGCGCACCGTCTCATAGGCAACTTCGGGTTCTCGACCGTGGGCCGCAGCTTCGACGCCGTGCAGTACGTCCGCAACACCAAGTCAGGGAACTTTACCTTCGTTGGCGGTCGTCCCACCGAGGGCGTCTTTCAGCTTCGCGGCATGAAGGAGCTGGACGTTGATTTCTGGTACGCCGCTTATACGAAGCCCCTCAAGACTGAACTGACCGCGAATGAGTTTCGCATCTTCCTGCTTCATTACCATGACGGTCGCGGGGCGCTCAAGACGGACAATCGCGCTCTGGCCCTGCGCCTTGCGGACAGGGAGAACATTCGGCTGACGAGCATCGGCGGCAATTACCTCGCCGCGCTGAAGACCAAGCGAGGGACGGTTGACCTGCTCGCGTGGGGCGTAGGGCAGTTCGGCAATTGGGGCGGCCTTAGTCACCGCGCGGGCGCGTTTGTCTTCGAGGGCGGATTCCAACCGGCGGGCCCGCTGGCGAGCGTCAAGGCATGGTTTCGCGGCGGCTACTCGCGCACCTCTGGCGATGGGGACGCCGCCGACGATGAGCACACGACCTTCTTTCAGGTCTTGCCGACTCCGCGCCTGTACGCGCGCTTTCCCTTCTACAACATGATGAACAACGAAGACCTATACGCGCAGGTCAGGCTCAGGCCCGTAGAGCGCGTAGCTCTTCGCGCTGATGTTCGCTACCTTCGTCTGAGCAACAGGAACGATCTGTGGTACTCGGGCGGCGGCGCTTTTCAGGAAGCGACCTTCGGCTATACCGGACGCGCAAGCGGCGGGCGCAAGACGCTCGGCACACTCTTTGACCTGAGCGTCGACATCAGCCTTACGACGACGACCACGCTCACCTTCTACGGCGCGGGCGTGCGTGGCGGAAGCGTTGCGTCATCAATCTATCCGGCGGGAGGAGCTAACCCTACGTCAAGGCTCTTCTACGCCGAGCTGCTCAAACGATTCTAACCGGAAGTCTTCAAAGATTAGTTAAAGCGGATACTGTCCGAGCAGCTCCATAATCTCCGCGAACAAATTTCCGTCGCGGTGATTGTAACGCCACTCGCACTCCTTCAGATGAAGCGGGAAGGTGCGGTTGGGGACGCCGTTGAACTTCTCAAGACGGCGTCTGGCAAAGCTCCAGAAGCTATCAATCTCATTCGGAGAATAAGGGCCGGGCGCGAGCCAATCCTTCTTAACCAGAAAAGCCTTCTCGTATTCTATGTCCACCAGCCCGTCATAACCGCTCCAGCCGTTGTTGCGAAGGATGGCGTCCTCTACGGGTCGGCCGCGTATGACGGCCCTGAGCGGCGCTTTTTTACAGTCAGGGATTAGTTCCGTGTAGACCTGGGCGTCGAAGGCCAGAAGGCTGAAGACGGGCTTACCGTAATTGGTGCCGCAGCCGCGCCTGCCGCAAGCGCAACGCGTACAGGCATGAGCTTCCGTCAGCTTAAGTCTGCCGCCTTCGAATGGAGAGCCGCGCCTGCATTCTTCCGCGAGGCGCTGGCGGATTTTGAGAAAGATGGTGGTGACGCTTTTACGCGTTACCCCGGTCAGGTGGGCTGTGTCTGCGGCCGATAAGTCCTGCGCGAAGCAGTCCACAAGCGAGCGAAATTTCGACTCCGAGATTTTCGAGCGCCTGTAGTATCTCTTCTCCCCTTTCATCGTCAAAGTCAGTCTCTTTCGTCCAGTCCTCTCGTAGAAATCGGAGCCTTCTGTACCGCAAGCTTTGTGCCTGTTATTATCGAGCTTAATTTCGAAAGATTATGGGTCTCTTAATGGCGAGGGTTGCGGGCTTTCACGCAACGACGTGCGTAAGTTTGCGCAGGCGCTCTCTCGTGTTAGTTCAGCTCGTTTATGAAACCGCGCCTTTTTCTACCGGCACATCTATTGCTCTTACGCCTGCGGCAATTTAATGAGCAAGGCAAGGAGAAAGAGAGCATGATGCCGGGAAGGGATATACAGATTAAAGAAGACGTGCTGAAGGCGCTCAGGTGGGACATGCGTATCTCTGTCAGGGTCAGTGGCGGCGTCGTGACGCTCTCGGGCACGGTGGACAGTTATGCGGTCAGGCTGCTGGCCGGAGAGGCCGCTCAATTTGTTGACGGAGTCCTTAGCGTCAGCAACCTGATAGAGGTCGAAAGCCACTCGCTGCAAATCGCCTCCTCCCGGGAGGCGTAAATCGAGAGAGAGATTTTGAGAGGAAGCGCGCAAGAGCAAACCGTATAATCATGGGCGAACAGAACGTTGACGAAGTGTTGGACGAGGGCAGGCTGAGAGTCTACATGAAGGCCCTGCTTGACGACCTGCGGGCGCTCGAATACATGCTCGAACATGATTGGTTCGAGAGCGGCGTGCGGCGCATAGGGGCCGAGCAGGAGATGTTTCTGGTGGACAAGGCGCTGCGGCCCGCTCCATTAGGAGGCGAGGTGCTAAAGCGCGCCAACGACCCAAGGCTTACTACAGAGATTGCGAAGTTCAACCTCGAAGCCAACCTCACGCCGAGATTCTGGAAGGGCGATTGTCTAAGGCAGATGGAGCGCGAGCTTGAAGAAGTGCTGGACATCACGAGGCGGGCCGCGCGCTCCTGCGAAGCTGACGTGCTACTGGCGGGAATCCTTCCGACGCTTCAGGTCTCAGACCTTTCGCTCGACAACATGACGCCGAACCCGCGCTATCTTGAGCTGAATCGCGCCCTGAGCAGCCTGCGCCGCGAAAAGTTCTCCATCCACATCAAGGGGCTGGACGAGCTACAGCTGACGCACGACAACGTCATGATGGAGTCCTGCAACACGAGCTTTCAGCTTCACATGCAGGTCTCGCCTGCGGAGTTCGTGCCCTACTACAACATGGCGCAGGCTATCACGGCCCCGGTGCTGGCGGCGGCCGTCAACTCGCCCGTGCTTTTCGGCCATCGCCTGTGGCAGGAGACGCGCCTCGCGCTCTTTCAACACTCGACCGACGACCGCTCCATAGCGCATCAGGTGCGGAGCCAGCCGCCGCGCGTAGGCTTCGGCGAAGGGTGGCTGAAGAGTTCCGTGCTTGAGCTGTTCCGCGAGCAGATAGCACGCTTCCGCATCATCATGCTGACGAACGTGGACGAAGACCCTATGCTCGCCATACGTCGCGGCGAGGCTCCTTCTCTTTCGGCTCTACGGCTGCATAACGGCACTATCTGGCCGTGGAATCGCGCCTGCTACGGAATCTCGGAAGGCCGCGCTCACCTGCGCGTGGAGAATAGAGTGCTGCCCGCAGGGCCTACGGTGCTGGACGAGATGGCTAACGCCGCTTTCTTTCTGGGATTGATGAGCGCACTGCCTGCCGAGTACGGCGACATAGGACGGCTCATGCACTTTGACGACGCGAAGTCCAACTTCTATGCCGCCGCGCGCTTCGGCCTGAGCGCGCAGTTGACGTGGACGAAAGGCAAAACTTATCAAGCCTCTTCGCTCATACTCGAACACCTTCTGCCCCTTGCGCGCACGGGCCTTAAGCAATCCGGCATAGAGTCGGCGGACATTGACCGCTACCTCGGAGTGATAGAGGAGCGAACACGAAGCGGGCAGACCGGAGCGCAATGGATGCTGCGCTCGCTGAGGACGGCGCGAAACTCCGGGACGCGCGACCTGTCCTTACGCGCGCTGACCGAAACTATTCTCAAGCGGCAGCAGACGAATGAGCCCGTACACGCATGGCCCGCCACGGAGACTGAGCCTATGGACGATTGGAGTTGCAGCTATCAGACGGTGGGACAGTTTATGTCCACAGACCTCTTCACCATGCAGCCGGACGACTTGATTGACATGGCGGCGAGCGTCATGGACTGGCGGCACATACGGCACGTGCCAGTGGAAGACGGCGCGGGCCAACTGGTCGGGCTGCTTTCACACCGCTCGCTGCTGAGACTATTAGCGCGCAGCCGCGCCGAGGACAGGACGGAGCCCGTTTCGGTACGCAGCATCATGAAAGCTGACCCTGTGACGGTCGCGCCGGAGACGCCGACCATGGAGGCCGTAGAGCTTATGCGCAGGCATAGGGTGGGCTGTCTTCCGGTCGTGGATAAAGGACACTTAGTAGGAATCGTCACGGCGCAGGACTTTCTGGAGATAGCAGCGCGGCTCTTTGAAGAGCGGCTCAAGCCGCAGGCAGCCGCGCCGAACGTTAAGTCTCAGGCGGTCTAACGCGGCGGGAGTTCTCAGCCGTCCTCATGCAGAAGCTCATCCAGCGCCCTTAAGAGCTTTTCAGCAGTGTAAGGTTTCGGGAGGAAAGTTTTAGCGCCGACGCTCGACGCTTCCGTAGCCTTGTCGCTCGCGCTGAGGCCGCTGGCGGCGATGATTTTGACCTGCGGGTTAAGCCTACGCAGAGCGCGTATGGTTGCTGGCCCGTCCATGAACGGCATCATCATGTCCGTCAGGACAGCCTTAATTTCATCTTTGTTCTCCGCGTAGAGCGCGACGGCTTCAGTCCCGTCGCTCGCCACGAGCACGCGGTAGCCGAAGGTCTCAAGTGTTCCCCGCGTAATCTCCCTGATTGACTCTTCGTCGTCAACGACCAGTATCAGCTCGTTGTGCCCCAAGGGAAGCTCCGCCTCACGCTTCTCCGCCTGCTCGCCGCCTTCCGCATCGAGCGCCGGAAGGTAGACCGTGAACTGGCTTCCCTTTCCCACTTCGCTGTAGACGTTGACGAACCCGCCGTGGCTCTTGACGATGGTCACGGCAGTTGAAAGCCCCAGGCCCGTGCCTTTGCCTATGTCTTTCGTCGTAAAGAAGGGCTCGAAGATTCTGCCCACGACTTCGGGCGGCATGCCGAGCCCAGTGTCCGCGATGGTGAGGGCGACGTACTTTCCTGCCTTGGCCTCAAGATGCATGCGAGCGTAGTTTTCATCCAACGTGACGTTTCCGGCCCGAATTGTAAGCTCGCCGCCCGCAGGCATAGCGTCGCGCGCGTTGACGCACAAGTTCATCAGAACCTGGTGAACCTGTGTCGGGTCGGCGGAAACAACCCACAGTCCTTCGGGGATATAAAAATTGATGCTGATGGATTTCGGCAACGTGTCGGCGAGAATCTTAACGATGTCTTTGACGAGGTGCTTGGGCTGGACGGTCACGCGCTCGCCCTGCACGCCGCGCGCAAACGAGAGCACCTGACGTATCATGCTCGCGCCTCGCTCCGCGCTCTGTTGCAGCATTTTTAGATACTGGCGACTCGTCTCATCCGTGAGCCTCATCTGTAGCATGTCTATGCCCATCAATATCGGAGACAGTATGTTGTTGAGGTCATGAGCAATGCCGCCCGCCAGAGTCCCGATTGACTCCATTCGCTGCGCACGTAGGAATTGCGCCTCCATCTTTTTTCTTTCCGTGATGTCCGTGTTGATGACCAGCACGGACTCTGCCTCGCCCTTCGCGTCACGCACGAGCGTCCAGCGGCTCTCGACCGTAATGTCATCGCCGCTCTTAGTAACTTGAGAAAGCTCGCCCGCCCACTCACCGTCGCGCAGGAGCGCCAGTGAGGCTTCGTCGTACTGAGCCTTATTATCTCCGAAGAGGTTCGCGCGTACATTCGTGCCGAGGGCTTCCCGCTCGCTCCAGCCGTAGATGCGCTCCGCGCCCTTGTTCCAGTAACGAAGACGCCCCTCAAGGTCGCGCACGATGATGGCGTCGCGCGCTTTGTCCAGCAGCGCGGCCTGCTCGCGTATCCTCTCCTCTGCGCGCTTACGTTCCGTGATGTCGTAGCGTATGGCTATGTACTGGTAAGGCTTCCCTTCAGAATTGAGGAAAGGGACTATGGTCGTGTCCACCCAGTAGATTGAGCCGTCCTTGGCGCGGTTGCGAAGCTCGCCTCGCCAGACACGGCCAGAGGCAATCGTCGTCCACAAATCTCTGATGAACTCTTTCGAGTGATAGCCCGAGTTGATGATGCGGTGGTCCTGGCCCAGAAGCTCTTCGCGCGAGTACTTTGAGATTTCGCAGAACTTGTTGTTGACGTAGTTGATGACGCCGCGCTGGTCTGTGATGGCGACGATGGCCGACTCGTCAAGCGCGAATTTTAAGTCGGCAAGCTCCTTCAGAGAGCGTTCGAGCGCCTCCTGCGCGCTCAGGCTCGCGCCTTCCTGCTTATTAAGCTGATTCACTTCGACGCTCATTAATATAAGTGTCTCTACTTGGAGGGCGTCGAATCTACGCCCGCGCCTTCAATCGTATCCAGCTTTTTGAGTCGGTAGCGAAGCTGGTCGCGCGAGATGCCCAGAAGCTCTGCCGCGCGTGTCTGGTTGCCTTTGCTTCGCTTGATGGCCTGCTCGACCAGCGACATCTCAACCTCTTCGAGCGAGAGGCCCTCGGGCGGGAGCCTGTAACTGCCTTCACCGTCCGAAGCCGCTCCGGCCGCGACGCTCACTTGTCCTGTGACTCTTCCCGTCAAATCGCGCGGAAGATATTCGAGGGTGATAATCTCATTGTCTTCCAGAATCAGCGCCCGCTCGATTACGTTCCTCAGCTCTCTGACGTTGCCGGGCCAGCGGTAGCTGAGGAAGGCCTCTCTGACCTCCGGCGAGATGCCGCGAATCTCTCTGCCCAGACGCAGCTTCTTACTAAAGTCCGCTATGTAGTGCTCCGCCAGCAGAAGCACGTCTCGGCCGCGCTCGCGTATCGGGGGAATGTCAATCTGTATAACCGAGAGACGGAAGTAGAGGTCTAGGCGAAAGCGTCCCTGCTCGCTTTCAGACCTCAAGTCGCGGTTGGAGGCGGCTATGATACGCACGTCAAGCGGAATGTCCTTAAGCCCGCCGACGCGACGGAAAGCGCCTTCTTCAAGCACGCGTAGCAGCTTCGCCTGTAAGCTCAGCTCCAACTCGCCTATCTCGTCCAGAAAGAGCGTGCCGCCTTCGGCCTGCTCGAAGAGACCTTCCTTGCGCGCCTTGGCGTCAGTAAACGCGCCCTTCTCGTAGCCGAACAGCTCCGACTCAAGAAGATTGGCGGGAATCGCGGCGCAGTTGATGACGACAAAGGGAGCTTCCGAGCGGCGCGAGGCATAATGTATGGCCTTTGCGATTAAGTCCTTGCCGGTGCCGGACTCGCCCTGAAGCAGAACGGCAGAGGTCTCTGACTCGGCGACCTTACGCGCAATCTTTATCATCTCTTTTATGGCCTCGGACTCGCCGACTATCTGGTCGAAGCTGAAGGCGCGTGCGCGCTCCTGGCGAACGCGGCCGACCTCCTGACGCAGCTGGTGCGCCTCCAGCCCGTTACGAATCGTGACCTCAAGCTCAGGCAGCTTGACGGGCTTGGCTATAAAATCGTAAGCGCCGCCGCGCAGGGCCGAGATGGTATTCTCCACGTCCACGTTGCCCGTAATCATGATGGCCACGGCGTCGGGCCTCTCGCGCTTGACCTCGCGCAGGATGTCCAGCCCAGACCCGTCCGGCAGGTCTATGTCCAGAAGCACGGCCGAGGGCCGCTCTTCTTCAAAAATCCTGACAGCATCCCTGACCGTCCCTGCCTCTACGGGCACGTAGCCCCAGCCACGCAACGCGTCACAGAGCAGTCGCCGAATCATCTGCTCGTCATCAACAACCAGAATTTTGTCCCGGGTAGATTTCAGCTCGGGCAGTCCTCCGCCACGTCATAGAAGAGATTCATTGATGAGAGAAATTATAGTTGAATTTGAGGAAATTCAACAAAGCCGCCGTCTGTAAAGTAATGTTCAGCCTGGGAAGATTCAAACAGGGATGGACAGGATGCGCAGGATAAAAGAGAAACTATTTCTTCTTCTATCCTGCTTATCCTGTCTATCCTGTTAATTGTCTTCTTCTTCAAACTGAGCCACTACCGAACGGCCTCACCCGCGCAGAGAGGCGTTGTCTATGACGAAGCGGTATTTGACATCGCTCTTCTCCATGCGGTCGTAGGCTTCGTCTATCTTCTGGATTGGAATCATCTCTATGTCCGAGACGATTCCCTTCTCGGCACAGAAGTCTAGCATCTCCTGCGTCTCAGGGATGCCGCCTATGAGCGAACCGGCTATTGCGCGGCGCTTGAAGATGAGCGCCATCACGTCCGGCGAAGGATGTGAATGCTCAGGAGCGCCTACGAGCACGAGCGTCCCGTCGCGCTTCAGCAGATTGGTATAAGCGTCAAGGTTATGGCTCGCCGCCACAGTGTCCAGTATAAGGTCGAAGCTGTTTGCGTGGGCCTCCATCTCTTCGGTGTTGCGCGAGACAATCACCTCGTCTGCGCCGAGCGCCAGGGCGTCCTCGCGCTTGTTCTCGGAAGTCGTGAAGGCGACCGTGCGCGCACCCATAGCGTGCGCCAGCTTTAACCCCATGTGGCCCAAGCCGCCTATGCCGACGATGCCGACCTTCATGCCCGGCCCCACCTTCCAATGGCGCAGAGGCGAATAGGTAGTGATGCCCGCGCAAAGGAGCGGCGCGACAGCAGCGAGTTGTTCCTCGGGGTGAGTTATCTTGAGCACGAACTTTTCGTCCACCACTATTCGCTCGGAGTAGCCGCCGAGCGTGTGGCCGGGAGCCTCTTCGACCGGCGTGTTATAAGTGCCTATGAAGCCGTTCTCGCAATACTGCTCCAAACCTTCCTCGCAGGCGCGGCAATGCTGGCAGCTATTGACGAGGCAGCCCACGCCCACCGTGTCGCCGACCTTGAACCTCTTCACCTCATCACCAACGGCCGCGACGTGGCCCACAATCTCGTGACCCGGAACGCAGGGGAAGAGCGTGCCCTCCCATTCGGAGCGGACGGTGTGCAGGTCTGAATGGCAGACGCCGCAATAGGCTATCTCTATCTGAACGTCTCGCGCTCCCGGTTGGCGTCGCTCTATGTCTAAAGCTTCCAGAGGCCTGTCGGCAGCATAAGAGCCATAAGCTTTGATACCCACGTGTGTTCTCCTCTTCTTAAAAACATGTAATGTTTGAATAACAGGAGTAAGCGTGAAAATCGTCGCGGAAGCATGTGCGATTCCTGCTGAAAGGGTGGCGTTTTTTCCCTCGTGAAATGGATAGTATTTGACAGCGCGGAGGGAGACGTTTACCGTCAGGTATCGACGCAGGTGTTGAAGGGCTGAGCATGGAGCATTTCGACGTTTTGATAGTGGGCGCGGGACTCTCAGGCGTGGGCGCGGCCTGTCACCTGCGGCAGAGGTGTCCGCAGAAGAGCTTCGTCATCCTTGAGGGGCGTGCCTCTATGGGAGGCACTTGGGACTTGTTCCGCTATCCCGGCATCAGGTCTGACTCTGACATGTACACGCTCGGCTACAGGTTCCGCCCGTGGCGCGACCCCAAGGCCATAGCTGACGGGCCAGCCATACTTAACTACATACGCGATACGGCACGCGAGTTCGACGTGGACAAAGAGATTCGCTTCAACCATCGTGTCAGAAGCGCGTCGTGGTCTTCGCAGGATGCGCGCTGGACGGTCGAGGCAGAGACAGGGCCTGAGAAGAGGGAGGCGCGCTTCACCTGCAACTTCCTGTACCTCTGCACGGGCTACTACGACTACGAGCAGGGATACACGCCCGAGTGGCCCGGGGTGCAGCTTTTCCGGGGCCGCATCATTCACCCGCAGAAGTGGCCCGAAGACCTTGACTACGAGGGCAAGCGAGTGGTGGTAATCGGGAGCGGTGCGACCGCGGTCACGCTCGTCCCTGCGATGGCCGAGCGCGCGGCGCACGTCACCATGCTTCAACGCTCGCCCACTTACGTCGTCTCTCGTCCCGCAGAAGACAAGATAGCGAACTGGCTACGCAAACGTTTTTCGGCACGCATAGCATACGCCGTCACGCGCTGGAAGAACGTGCTGCTGGGAATGTTCTTCTACAACCTCGCGCGCAGGCGGCCCGAAGTGATGAAGAGGCTGATAGCGAAGGGCGTCAGGCATCAGCTAGGCGAAGACTACGATCTCAGGCACTTCTCGCCGCGCTACAACCCCTGGGACCAGCGGCTCTGCCTAGTCCCGGACGGAGACCTCTTCCGTGAGATTCGGGCGGGCCGCGCGAGCATAGTGACGGATAACATAGAGACCTTCACGGAGACGGGCCTGAGGCTTGAGTCCGGCGAGCAGTTGGAAGCAGACATCATAGTGACGGCGACGGGGCTCGTGCTGAAGATTATGAGCGGGATGCAGCTGATGGTTGACGGGCAGGCGGTGGAGCTATCGAAGACCATGGCCTACAAGGGCATGATGTACAGCGACGTTCCCAATCTCGCTCAGGCCTTCGGCTACACGAACGCGTCGTGGACTCTGAAGTGCGACCTCACGGCCGAGTACGTCTGCCGCATCTTGAATCACATGGACAGGCACGGCTTCGTTCAATGCACGCCGCGCGCGAACGACGCGTCCGTAGAGGAAGTGCCTATACTCGACTTCAACTCGGGCTACGTGCTGAGGGCGCTCGACACGCTGCCGAGGCAGGGCTCCAAGACGCCGTGGCGGCTGCACCAGAACTACGTGAAAGACCTCTCCATGCTAAGGTACGGGCGCGTGGAGGACGGCACTATGGAATTTAAGGCGGCACCTGAAGCGGTGCGGGCCGGGCGGGAGGAGGCTTTAGAGCATGGCTGAGCTAATGCGCCTTGAAGACAGAACGGCCGTCATCACGGGCGCGGGCGGCGGCATAGGCAGGGCCATCGCCGTCTCGCTTGCGCGCCGCCGCTGCCACCTCGCGCTGGCCGACATAAACGAAGCCGGGCTGGAAGGCACGGAAGATTTGGTGCGAGAGTCGGGCGTGCGCGTCTCTCGTCACCGGCTGGACGTGTCAGACCGCATGGCAGTGGCAGACTTCCCAGCGCAGGTCGTGGCGGAGCACGCGGGCGTTGACCTGCTCATCAACAACGCTGGCGTGGCCGTGGGCGGCACCTTCGAGCAGGTCTCGGATGAAGACTTCGAGTGGTTGTTTGAAATCAACTTCTGGGGAGTGGTGCGTATGACGCGCGCCTTCCTGCCGCTGCTTCGCGCGAGCAATGAAGCGCGCATAGTGAATCTTTCAAGCGTCTTCGGTATTGTCGCGCCGCCCGAGCAGGTGGCTTATGCGGCGAGCAAGTTCGCGGTGCGTGGATTTTCCGAGGCGCTGCGTCACGAGCTTCAAGGCTCGGGCGTAGGTGTCACCGTAGTACATCCGGGCGGCGTGGCAACTTCCATAGCCGAGAATGCGCGCGTTCCTGCTGGCGCGACCGAAGAGGAGATAGAGCGGCGCAAGAAGCGTTTCCGAAAGTTATTGCGGCTTCCGCCGGAGGTCGCGGGCGAGACAATCGTGCGCGGCATAGAGCGCCGACAGGAGCGAGTGCTGATAGGCTCGGACGCAAAATTCATATCGCTGGTGGCGCGCGTCCTGCCCGTCTCCTACTGGAAAGTGCTTGCGCGTCGTGCAGGAAAATGAGCGCTTCGTTTGCCTCACGCGGGAAGCGCTCAATTATGCTGCGGGCCTGAGGGCCGACGCCTTGACGATGCGGCTCATATTCTCAGGCGAGAAGAATGCCGGAATCTGCACCGTGCCGGTCACCGTGCCGAGGAAGCGGCCCGTCTCTACCTCGTTGCCCTGAAGTGCTTCAAAGAGCCTTATCATTTCGGGCGGCGGCGAGGCGAGTCTGGCAAGCTGAGTCGTGTGCTCGAACATCGCCGTCACTTCCTCATTACGCTTTCGCTCATAATTGGCCAGAGCATCAATCATCACGCGCCTGCCGGAGAAGCCGTCGTCTAAAGCTTCCGCAAGCAGCTCCGCGTGACTGAAGCTGTTCGTGATGCCCTGCGCCGTGATGGGGTCTTTGACGTAGCCCGCGTCGCCCACGAGCGCCCAGCCCTCGCCATACGGCTTGCGAAAGTGGTTAGGCAGAAAGCCTGACCCTCTGAAGGGTTCTTCGCGGCGGCCTGCTCTGACACGCTCCGCGAGGGCGGGCGCGTGCTGGGCCAGAGTCCGCATGAACTCGGCCTCTATGTTCGACCTGACGCGATTGAACTCTTCCTTCGGCCAGACGGCTGTGACCATAGATAGACCGTCGTTGGTCTTATCGGCGACCATCAAGTGCCCCTCGCGCGTGTAAAGCTCTACGCCCTGAAGCTGCACGCCGCTCCAGTATGAGTAGTAGTTACTGGTCAGCATTCCTTTATCGAAGTAGACGGGAGCCTCTACGCTGCGCGCGACGAATGAGCGCACGCCGTCAGCGCCTATGACTATGCGTGCATGTTCAGTCACAGCTGAGCCCTTCTTGTCGCGGCCACGCACGCCCGTTATCTTTCCTTCGCTGCTCACAAGCTCTTCGACAGAGAAGCCTTCGCGAAGCTCTGCTCCGGCCGCGACTGCCGCCTCTACTAAAATCTTGTCCAGCACCGTTCGACGCGGGGCGTAGGCTTCCGCCACGTCGCCTTCGGCAGGGGGCGGCGTGCCGGTAATCGCAAACGGGCCTACGTCAAATCTTATCTCGGTCGTAGGGGGAACGTTCGAGGCGCGAATCTTGTCCAGCAAGCCCCAGCGCCTGAGACGCGCCACGCCCGGCTGGTGTATGTGGTGCGTGGAGATTGTGTCGCTCGGGAAAGTCGTCTTGTCCAGAAGCAGCACACGATAGCCTTTACGCGAAAGCAGCATCGCCAGCGGAGAGCCCGCGACGCGAGCGCCTATGATAATTGCGTCGTACATGTTAGAACTCCATAATCAAACCGAAGCTATTAACTCCTCACATCTATTAACGCGTAAATGGAGATTGAAAAGCATCAGCTAGCGGCAGGCGCACACCGGGACAGCTTGTTTGAGATGAGACTTATAAGGTAGGTGATAGAGGAAGAGTTACTCGCCGAGCGCGGCTCTTGCGGCTTCTGATAGAGTCATCGCGCGCCCGCGCGTCCATCGCCGCTCAAGCGTTTGTGCGTCGAGCGTTGCGCGCAAGGCCGCCACGTAGCGGGCACGAAGCGTCTGCTCCCACTCTTCAACCGGAGAGCCTGCCGCCTCCCAAAGCGCCTCGGCCGCCCCTGCCAGCAGCGCGGCCTTCTCCGCCTCTGCGGTGTTGAGCGCAACCGCCGCCAGCCCGTCCAGCGCGATAGCAGTCCACAGCCTGTTCTCAAGCTCGGCGGCAATGGCGAGCGACTCGCGGTAGTAGCCTGAGGCCGCAGCAAAGTCCCCCTGCTCAAGCGATATGCCTCCGAGGTTGGCGAGTGTAATCCCGTTCGGGATAGAGCTTACGTGTCTGCCCCCCGCATTGAGCGCCTGCTCATAGTAGCTGCTCGCCGCCTTCAGGTCTCCCGTCATGCGCGCCACTTCGCCCAGGCATCCCAGGGCAACCGACAACGAGTGCGCGGAGCCAATCTCGTCAGCAATCTCAGCATACTCTTCAAACACCTCGCGCGCCGCGCTGAGGTCTCCGGCGACAGACAGGGCATTGCCGAAGCCGCCCAGCGCAACGCCTAAGACGGCCTTGTCGCCTGAGGCGCGGGCCGCCTTAACTGCTTCGCGCCCGTACATGACGGCCGCGCCCGAGCGGCCCAGTCGCGCCTCGCACCTTGTCAACCCGTTCAGGAGCCTCGCGCGCAGCACCGGCGGCAGCTCTCCCGCTTCGAGCGCCCTTGCCAGCCACTCACGCCGCTCGGAGTAGCTGTAGTCCAGCACCGTCCAGTACGATTGAACGCTGGCGACGAAGGCCGCTCCGTCGCGCGGCTCCGCGTCCAGTAGAATCGACAGCGCCGCCAGCAAATTCTCGTGCTCTCTGGTCAGCCGCCTGGCCCACGCGACCTGATTCCCGCTGCGTATATCCGCCTCTGACTCCTCCGCCATCTGCATGAAGTAGCGCGCGAACCTGAGACGGACGGCTTCGGCCTCGCCGCTCGCCTCAAGACGTTCGAGCGCGTACTCGCGCACGACTTCCAGCATGGTGAAGCGCGCCTCGCCGTCCTCCTGCTCTCGCTGTCTCAAAAGGCTCTTCTCTACCAGCGAGCCGAGCGCTTCGAGCACGTCTTCGTCGCCCGAGCCGCAGACGGCTTCGGCGGCTTCGAGCGTGCAGCCGTTGGGGAAGACCGCCAGCCGCCTGAGCACCGCTCGCTCCTTCTCGTCAAGCAGGTCGTAGCTCCATGCCACCGCGCCGCGCATCGTCTGCTGTCTTCCGGGCAGGTCGCGTGCCCCGCCCGTCAAAAGCTTCAGCCGCTGGTCCAGCCTGTCGAGCATGGCCCTAGGCGTCAGCAGCTTGACGCGCGCCGCTGCAAGCTCAAGCGCCAGCGGCAAGCCGTCCAGCCTGCGGCATATCTCGGCCACCGCACGCGCGTTCTCAGCCGTCAGCGTGAACGAGGGCTTAGCCAGCCGCGCCCGCTCCACAAAGAGCGTCACTGCGGGGACGCGAGACAGCTCTTCGGGCGCGAGCAGCCCCGTGAGCGTAGGCACTTCGAGCGGCTCGACCGCGTACTCGCGCTCCTGGCTCAGCCTGAGCGGCGCGCGGCTCGTCGCCAGCACCTTCAGTCCGGGCGATGCCGCGAGAAGCTCCGAGACGAGAGTCGCGCCTTCCAGCAGGTGCTCGAAGTTATCAAGCACAAGAAGCAGCCGCTTGCCGGAGATGTCACGCGCGAGCGCGTCCGCGAGTGAGCCGCCCGGCGTCTCTGCTACACCAAGCGCCTGCGCTATGGGCCGCGCAATGAGGCTGGCGTCCGAGAGCGGCGAGAGGTCGACTATGAAGACGCCTTCGCGGAAGTCTACGCCGCCGAGTAGAGCGCGTGCGGCCTCTATAGCGAGGCGCGTCTTGCCCGTTCCGCCCGGCCCGGTCAGGGTCAGCAGTCGCTCCGCGGGGTTGCGAAGCGCAGCCATGACTTCTGCCAGCTCTCGCCTTCGTCCAATCAGCTTCGACGCGTGCGTCGGAAGGTTCGTAGGCGGCGCAACGTGCCTCGCTTCAATATCCGCGCTTATGCCCCGCACGGTCGTCCGCTTCACCGTGGAGCCGAAATGAACGGACTGCTCTGACGGCTGCATCAGGGTCAGCGCCCCTGTCTCAGGCCTGTCCTGTGTCAGAACGGGCGCGCTCGCCTCGCCCGTCTGCACAACGTAGGCGCGGCCTATCTCTTCAAGCGCCTTGGCCATTTCGGCTGCGGTCTGAAAGCGCTCGCGCCTGTCTTTTCGCATCGCTCGCTCGACTACGCGCAGGAGCGCTTCGGGCGCGTGCGGCACCAGATTAGACAAAGGCACGGGCTCGCCCGAGACGATGTCTATGAGCGTGGCGGTCAGGCTCTCGTTCTCGAACGGCGGGTGGCCCGATGCCAGCTCGTATAGCACTACGCCCAGGCTCCATATGTCCGTTCGCCCGTCAACCGCCTCACCCATAGCCTGCTCCGGCGACATGTAGCGGACGGTGCCTATGAGCGCGCCTGTCGTCGTCACAGGAGCATTGTCAAGCGGCGCGCCCGACCTGTCAGTGTTTGTGATTACCTTGGCGATGCCGAAGTCCAGCACCTTAACAAGGCCGTCGCGCCGCCGCATCAGGTTCTCTGGCTTAACGTCGCGGTGGACTATGCCTGCGCGATGCGCCGCATCGAGCGCGAGCGCGGCTTGACGTATGGCGTCCGCCAGCTCCGCGAGCGACGGGCGGTCATGGGCCGCCCATTCGCGTAAGGTGAGTCCGTCCACCACCTCCGTGACGATGAAGCGCGTGCCGGACTGTTCGCCCATGTCGAAGACCGTGAGGATGCCCGGATGATTCAGCGCCGAGGCAGCCTTGGCCTCGCGCTCAAAACGAGCGAGCCGCTCCGGCTCAAGCACGAGCTTAGGCGTGAACACCTTGAGAGCTACAAAGCGGCCAAGCAGAGTATCTAGAGCCAGATAGACCTCTCCCATGCCGCCCGCGCCAAGCTGCGAGCGTATTTCGTAGCGACCCAGGCGTGTGTCTGGAAGAAGAGTCATATTAAAGAAAGCAACGGGCGGCGTATCTGCTCACAATCATACATGAAATTAGCTTTGCCGAATCGCCCCGCCTTCCGAGTAAAAGCTTTAGATGCGCCTCGAATCCGCCGCGTCGGCTTCATCTTTCGTGGATTGCAAGTAACTCAGCGGCGCGCTACGATGGCAAGACTTCCCCTATGATGCTGACAATCTATCAAGGAGCAGAAAGATGGCTGTCGAATGGAAAAAGGAGGCTGACGCCGCGCTGGCCGAAGCCAAAGAACAGAAGAGGCCCCTGCTGATTGACTTCAGCGCCGCCCCCGCTTGAGGCGCGTGTGCTCGGCTGGAGGCCGAGTCTTACGAGGACGCGGAAGTGGCAGGCTTCATCAACCAGAACTTTGTGCCGCTTGAGGCGCACATCAAAGAACACCCCGCCTACTTCCATCGCTTTGGTGCCGTGTGGACGCCTACGGTGTTGATTATGGATTCCAGCGGTCAGGAGAGGTGGCGCATAGAGGGTTACCTGCCGAAGGAAGAGTTTCGCGCACAGCTTGAGATGGGTCTGGCCAGAATGGCTTTCATGCGTAAAGATTGGACGGATGCCGAAGAGAGGTACGCGCGCGTCGTTGAGAGCTATCCCGAGACGGACGCCGCGCCCGAAGCCGTCTACTGGCGAGGCGTGAGCCAGTACAAGCGCACGAACGACCACACGGTTCTGGGGAAGGTAACGGAAGAACTGAATCAGAAGTATCAGGAGAGCGTGTGGGCGCAGAAAGCTTCTGTCTGGGCTCACTAATTTTGATAGACGAGTAACGTGGTAGAAAGCGAACAAGGGGTTATCAACGAAGGCGCTGTGAAGGCTCCGTCCGCGTGGAGTCCGCTCTCTATCGCGCTCTTTCGCTCCCTCTGGCTGGCTGCCGTCGCCTCGAACATAGGGACGTGGATGCACAACGTCGGCGCGGACTGGCTGATGACCACTCTGGCTCCGACTCCCATCATGGTCAGCCTGATGCAGACGGCTGAGAACGCGCCGCTCTTTCTGCTGGCCCTGCCTGCCGGAGCGCTCGCAGATATTGTTGACCGCCGCCGCCTGCTCATCTACACGCAGTCCTGGATGCTGGTCTCAGCCGTCGCGCTGGCTGTGCTGACGCTCTTAGGACTGACGACTCCTACGGTCTTACTGCTGCTTATCTTCTCGCTCGGCCTTGGCTCTGCGCTGAACGCTCCCGCGTGGCAGGCCATAATTCCGGAGCTTGTGCCGCGCTCTGAAGTCCCCGGCGCGGTGGCTCTCAACAGCGTCGCTTTCAACATCGCGCGCGCCGTAGGCCCGGCTCTGGGAGGTCTCATCGTTGCCGCCACGGGCTCCTGGGCGGTCTTCCTGCTGAACTCGCTCTCGTTCATAGGCGTCCTGATAGTCCTCAAGCGCTGGCGGCGCTCTCCCGTTGAAAGCGTCTCTCCGGCCGAGAGGATTGTGGGGGGTATGCGCGCAGGCGTCCGCTACGTGCGTCACGAGCCTGACCTGCGAGCCGTGCTAGTGCGCGCGGGCGTCTTCGTCAGCTGCGCGAGCGCGCTCTGGGCCATGCTCCCGCTCGTGGCGCGCCAGCAACTCGGCTTAGGCGCGCTCGGTTACGGCACTCTTTTAGGAGGCCTCGGCGCTGGCGCTATCCTCGGCGCGGTTGTCCTGCCGACGCTGCGGCGCACAATCTCAAACAATCTTTTAATCATCTGCGGCACGCTCGTCTTTGCAGCGGTCACGGCCACGCTTGCCACTATTCGTATCTTTCCGCTGCTCTGTGCGGTGATGGTCTTCGGCGGAGTCGCGTGGATGGCGCTGATGTCCAGCTTTAACGTCAGCGTGCAGTCTGTCGTTCCCGCGTGGGTGCGGGCACGCGCTCTGGCAATTTACCTGCTGGTCTTCTTCGGCGGGATGGCTCTGGGCAGCGCGCTGTGGGGCGCGCTAGCCTCAAGGACAGGCATCTCCGCGGCGCTGCTTTACGCGGCGGGAGCTTTGATAGCAGGACTTGCCGCAGCCTATTTCTTCCCGCTCAGAGCCGACGAAGAGCTTGACCTTGAGCCGTCGCTGCACTGGACAGACCCGACCATAGTCACAGAGCCGAATCCTCAGGACGGCCCCGTGCTGGTGACTGTCGATTACATCGTTGACACGGAGCGCGCCGCCGAGTTTGTAGAGGCCATGCGCGAGGTGAAAAGAATCCTCAGGCGTGACGGCGCAACTCGCTGGGGCTTATTCGCAGACCCCGCTCGTCCGGGCCACTATCTCGAAACCTTCCTTGTCGAATCGTGGGCGGAGCACATGCGCCAGCACGCTCGCGTCACAAGAGAAGACCGCGTCGCACAGGATCACGCGCGCTCATTCCACGTAGGCGAGTCTGCGCCCGTCGTGACTCATCTGATAGCGCAGGACTTCTCGAAAAACAGAGCAGGCAGAACGAGAGTCGCGGGCCTGCTTTGAGGTATGGCAAGCCGCGCCTCAAGCCTGAAGCTTAGACAGCACCGCGTCCTCCGCCTCGTAGTTGAAGTCATCTTCGTTCACCTTCTCCGGCGGATTCTCTCGCTCCCACTCGATAGTACGTCGCAACGCTTCGTCAAACGGGACGACTTCACTGTAGCCAAGCTCGCGGCGAATCCTGCCTGAGTCAACAACGTACTGCTGGCTCAAATCAAAAGCATCGCTGCGTAAATTCTGCGGCAACTGCTCGTCGGGTAAAGCCATGACCTCGCCCTGCCAGCCTGTGATGCGCGCTATCTCTCGCACCCACTCTGCTTCGGAAAGAGTCTTCTCATAAGCCACGTTGTAAATTCTTCCAGCCGCGCGCTCGTTCACGACAGCCAGCGCAATAGCATGTGCCATGTCCTCTACGTAGCCGCGCGACCATCGCCACCGTGCGTAAGCTTCGTCGAGCAGTATGGCCGGGCGATTGTCATCCATTCGCTTGACGTACTCGAAAAGACGATGCTGCCGGTCTCCCGGCCCGTGCGTGGCTGGCAGGCGCAGGATGGTGGCTCTCAAATCCTTGTCCTCCATGACGGCGCGCTCGACGGCGGTCTTGTTGTAGCTGAGACCGTCTCTGGATAGCTGCTCGCGCAAAGGGGAGTCTTCTGTAAGAGGCACCGGGTCGGGCTCGCCGGGCTCCGTGCGCCATATGCGGCCGAATGCCCTGTAGACATCCTGGCTGCTGATTACGACTACACGACGGGCCACACCCTTGAATGCTTTTACACGCCCGGCGTCCTCTTCACGAAAGGGCACCATGTCCAGCACGACTTCCGCGCCGAGCGCGCGAAGGGAATCTACGTAATCGGCGAAGCCCGTGAAGTCGCCGTGAACGTGGCGCACGCGGGACGGCAAAGCGGCCTCGGTTTCGCCTCTATGAAAGACGGTCACGTCATGGCCCCGCAGCGCAAGCTCTCTGACTACGTAAGGCCCTACGAATCTGGTGCCGCCCAGTATAAGAATCTTCATGCTGGTTTAAGTATAACCCGCCCGCTACCGCAGGCGGTACTGGCTTGTTTTCACGGGTGAGCTATGACGACTAACGTGCAGGCTCTTTGGAGGACGCATTCGAGGCACTGGCGCATGGTCTCTGGGTCGAGCGCGCCGAAGCTTTCATCCAACACAATCAGGTCTGCTCCCTGAAGCAGTGTGCGCGCGATGTATAGGCGGCTGCGCTCGCCGTGCGAAAGCTGCCATCCCATCTCGCCTACCATCTGCGAAAGCCCTGCGGGCATGCGGTTGATGAGGTCGCCGAGCGCAAGCTCTCTGCAAATCTCTTCGGCATCTTTTAAGTCCTGCGCTTCGGGCGGCCATCCTCTGCCCATCAGCAGGTTGAAGGCGAACGTCCCCATGAAGACGTGGTTTTCATGGAACTGCGGCGCGCTGGCTACTCTCTTTCGCCAGCCTTCCGGCCCGAGCACTCCTCTATCCATGCCGCTCAGAAGCAGCAGTCCCGAGACGGGAGAGCGCAGGCCCGCCAGTATTGAGCCGAGCGTGGATTTGCCTCCGCCCGAATCGCCCACAAGCAGGAGCCTCTCGCCGGAATAAATCTGGACGCTACATTGTTGCAGCACGGGCTCGGCTCTACCGGGATAACGGAAGACAAGGTCGTGAGCTTCTATCACGACCTGTCTTCTTTGAGACTCTGCGTCCACGGGTCGAAGCTCAAGGTCAAAGGTGGGGAGCGCGGGATACTCGGAGCGGCGCGCGGCCTTAAAGATTGGCGCGACCTGCTTCCACGCAATCGCCGCCCCGACAAGTTGCGAAAGCACCGACGCCAGTCTTTGCAGCGCGCGATAGGCAAGCAGAATCCCACCGAGGCTTATCGCCAGCGCCGTAGGCGACGAGCCGCCGACAGACACGAAGGCCGGAGCAAGGCCAAGGAATCCCACGACGAGCCAGCCGCGCGGCAGGATAGACTGCATGACCGTAGCCCTGTCCATGCCCTTTGAAATATCCAGGTAACGCTCGACCGTCTGGTCTTCTCCTTCGTGCCACGACTCGGGCGCTTCCTGCGCTATGCGCGTGCGGTGGCCTATCATCCTCTCTACAAGCTCGTGAGTCATGGAGAGGCGCGTCTCAGTCCATCGCCCGCGTTGTTTGAAGGAGAGCCAGCCGCTCAGAAAGGTGAGCGCGACCCAGCCCACGAGGAATAGCAGATGAAAGCCGCCGCCAGCGCCCGCGTAGAGGACTACGGCTGCCATCGTCAGCTCTATGAAGGCGAAGAGGCCCAGGAAGCCGCTGCTTAAGGCGAGCGATTCCACGGCACCCGACTCGATGACCCTTCCGAAGAGCTGGCCCACTCCCTGACGCCGTATGTCTTCCGCATCGAGCCTCAAGGCTCCGTACATCAGCCGCCGCTTGATGCTCGCGCCAGCCTCTACCGCGAGCATGCCCGACGACCACGTAGCCGCGAGCCTCAGAGGAATCATAGTCAGCAACAGAAGTCCCCAGGCCCAGAGCCAGCCGCTATCAACGCGCCCCTGAAAGGCTGCGCGCCCGACTATTGACCACGAGAGCAGCAGCAGCGCGTACTGAAGAGTGTGAGAGATGGTCAGCACCAGCAGACGGCGCGGAAGCCGCTGACGCCGCATCTGCTGCCAGTAGCTTCTGCCGGGCGAAAGCCGCAGCAGCCAGCAGCCGCCTATCCTCACGCTGCTGAGCCTCTCGCGCAGGATGGCCTCTCGCGCACGGCTGCGCCTTCGCCGCGCCACACCAGCCTTCAAGAGCATCCCGTCAACTTCAGGGACAAGCGGCGCTTCTATCCTTTGACACACGGCGTCGCGCACAGTCTCTCTGTTTACGCGCCTGATGGTCAGGTCAGGCGCGAGAAGCCGCACGCGCTTGCGGCCCGTCCCGTAGAGAAGCAGAAAGCGCGGCTCGCCGTCTGAGGGAAGTTTGAGCAGCGCCGGGGCCGCGCCGCTTATCAGTTGACCAACCTCCGAATAAGGCGCTCCCACATGCTCGGCCTCCATCCCGAGCCAGCTCGCGGCCCCTTCAATCCATCGTCCCGTAGCGCCCTCTTCACCACGCAGCACCAGCTCGGGCGGAGAAGGCAGCTCGACCGCACGCGAAGATAGATTGCTCTTTCGAGCGAGCGATTCAAGAGCATCGCCCAGACGCGACGCGGGCCATGACATTTCAGTGACAGGAGCTTTCATAAAGGAAAGAATTAACAGGGATGGACAGGATGAACAGGATAAAGATTAAGAAGAAGCAAGCTCTTCTCTTTTATCCTGCTCATTCTGTCCATCCTGTTTGAATCCGTTATCTCTCTGCACAAGCCTTCCGCGCTCAAGGTGCAGGCGACGCCAGTCGGCCCCGGCCCATAAGCTCTGAAGGACTGTCTCTTCCGCTTCGAGCAGTTTTCCGTAGCGCGACTCTGCGCGCTGAAGAAGCTCACAGGGCGCTCCGTCTTCGACTATCCGGCCTCCTTCCATGACCAGCACTCGCTCGAAGGCGGTGGTCTCGGAAACGTCGTGGCTGATGCAGATGATGGTCGCGTCTCGCCACATGCGGCGGGCGCGCTCAAGGAACTCGCTTCTCTTGCGTCGAGTCAATCCGCGAAAGGGCTCGTCCAGAATCACAAGACGCGCGCGTGAGCGAAGCACGGCCCGCCCGAACCTGACGCGCTGGCCTTCTCCGCCTGAGAGGAGGGCTCCGCCTTCTCCGAGCGGCGTCTGCAAAGTCTCCGGCAGGTTCTCAAGCACTAGCCGCAGGTCTGCCTCTTCTATCACCTGTCCGAGCGGCACCGTGGGATTCTCCGGCGCTCCGTAATGAAGGTTCTCGTAGAAGGAGCGATTCCAGAGCTGAACGGACGGGTCAACCCACGCGGTCACGCGGCGCAGTTCGTTCAGGCAATCCGCGTCAAGCGGCGCGCCGTCAACTAGAGCCTGCCCGGAGGCGGGGCGATGCCAGCCGAGCAGAAGACCTACAAGACTGGACTTGCCCGCGCCGGATGGGCCAACTATGGCGACGTGGCTTCCGGCCTCTACGGCGAGGTCTACGTCCTCAAGAATCGTGTGCCCTGCGGCGCGCACGCTCAGCCGCTCAAGCTGGATTGCGACTCCCTTGACGACGCGTTGAGGCGCGGCTTTCATCTCTACTGCTGCGCCTTCCGCATACGCATCTTCGGGCGCTCCCAATGGCTCAAGCAGCCTCAGCGTCACGTTGCGAAACGATGGATACTGTCGCGACAGGAGAGCTATCTCCTGACCCAGCAGAGGCAGGTTGAGCGTCCAGTACATCAAGAGCAGCACGCCGCCCGCGTCGCTCGCGCGTCCCAGGTAATTCAGGACGAGCAGCACAACCAGACCGAGGCTCAGCAATGATTGAATCCCTTCCGTTGAGACCACGGCGCGTTGAAGCGCGCTGCCCGCTCTGGCCCAGTCAACGAGCATCCCTTCGTGCTCGCGCCGTATGGCCTTCTCAGCCCCGTGCGTGAGTACAGTCGTCAGGCCTAGCAGCGCGTCAAGGTAGAAGCAGGTCAGGGAGCCCGCGAAGCTTCTTAAGCGAAGGTCTCGCTCGGCTATGGGCTTTTGAAGCAGCACGGGCAAAGCTATGGCTAAAGTGGCGGCGAGGATGGCAAGGGGCGCGCTTGACGGGTCAAGCCAGATGATTCCGCAGACGGTAACGGTAAGCTCCATCACTGCGCGAATCAGTTGACCGCCCAGGCCCGGCAGCATGCGTATGGAATGAACGCTGTGGCTGCGCTCTGCCATGTCCGAAGTCGGGCGGCTCTGAAAATACTTGTCGCCGAGGCGAGGAATCTTTTCAAGGAAGGCGAGGCGCAGACGGATTTCCAGACGCCGCCCCAGACGATAAAGCCCCGAGGCGGTCGAAAGCTCTATGAAGAGAATCGCGGTGATAAAGACGAGCAGCGCGATGATGGCCGCGAATCGCTGCTCTACTAAATTCAGCTGCCGGTGAAGGTCAAGTAGGCCGCGAAACAAGACGGCTTCAAGGACTCCGCCCGTCGCCGCCACGGCAAGCCCTAAACAGATAGCGCCGGGAGAGAGCAGTCCGTCTGCGGCCAGCATCTTCACAAGCTCACGGCCCGCCCTCTTAGGCTTCTCATTAAGCGCCGCGACAAGCTCCGGGCACAAAGCAGACGAGTCCGCCTGTTCCGCCACGTCTTTTGACTCCAGGCTTTTCTTTCGTCGTCGTCCTCGCACGCGCACCAGCACAGCGCCGCGCATCAGAAGATTCTCTTCTTTGCCCGAGCCAGTTGAATAAGGGCGAACCAGCCAGTAAGACTGCGGGATGGTTTGATAGGAGCCAGCGGGCTCTTCCAATGCCTGCTCAAATAGTAGCTGAAGGACTCGCCCTGCCTGTCTGCCTGCGGCGAGCCCGCGAGCGCGAACGATTGCCGTGACCATTCGCGTTGCCGCGTCAAGCGTTGCCAGCCCGCGCCACTCCTTGTCCGACGTGGCTCTTTCAACCAGTGCCTCGCTCGTCGAAGCAGAGAGCTTCAAGTCTTTCAGGCGCTGGCGAAACGTTCTGAGGAACCTGTCGGAGCCAGCCCACTTGCGCCAAGCCACGGCGAGAATCGGAGAGGTGTGAACGTAAACGTTATTGACGAACTCGTCGCGCGTCATCCAGCGCCGACCGCTCGCAGGATCCATCACCTGCACCAGACGGCCGTGCCTGCGCCACAGCACCGCGAAATGCGTGAAGCCGTTCGGCAGGCGCACGACGACGATGGCAGGCTCGATTTTGGCTTCGGACAGTAGCAGATAGTCTACGGGAAATATCTCCTGGTCAGCGTCGAGCCCAAGCTGCTGCGCTATCTCTTCGAGCGCGTCAATAGAAGTGCCGTCAACGTCCGTCTGGCAAGCCTCTCTCAAGCGACCATAGCTCGCAGGAATCCCGAACCCATCGAGAAGACACTTGAGCGTGGCCACGCCGCAGTCCATCTTGGAAGTCTGCACGACCTCCGGCACAAGTAGAGAGCGTCTGGTTGAAACGGAAGCGGCGCTCATTTAGTCTCCTGCCGTGCGTTGTCAGGCTTAGGCGCGTCCTTCTCTCTGGCGAGAAGCTTCCCCGCGACCTGTAGCAGAAGACGCGCGGGCGAGACGCGGCCAATCTCTACCTCCACGCTTCCGGGCAGACCGTGTTGAAAAGGTATGGCGGAGGAAGGCTCGCGGCTCAGGGCAAGCTCTACGCGCACCTGCCCGTCGCGCGTCTCGCTCGCTACGCTTGCGACCTGAGCAGAAATTTTTCCGTACTGTACGGGAGGGAATCCTTCCAGTTGCAACTGTGCAGGCATGCCCGGCTGTATGCGTCCCAGAGCCGCCTGCGGAAGAAAGTACGCGACCGCCTTTAACTCTCCCTGCGGGATAATCACGCCTAGCTTGTCGCCGGGACGTATGACGGCTCCGACTCTTAAGTCTGCTATCTCTCCCAGACGCCCCGAGACGGGCGCACGCACGCGGAACTGCTCGTTCTGGTATCCGAGCCGTTTGACGGCCGCCGAGCCTGCGGCCATTTGTCCTTCCAATGATGCGGCCTGTCGATTCAGGCGCTCAAGCTTGACTCGATGCTCGCTTGCCTTGGCCTGAATGTTCGATTCGAGCCTGCTAATCTCAAGGCGAAGCGTCTCTGCCTGCGAGCGACGCCTTTGCGCTTCGGCCTTAGCCTGCCGAAGCTCCACCTGCGCGATGATGCCCTGCTCATAAAGAAGCGTGGAGCGACGAACTTCATCCTGTGCGAGTCGAGCGCTCGACTCTGCCTCTTCGTAGCGCACGCGTGCCTCGTTCACGGCAATCTGGTCTGCCTGCTGCGAGTCGCTCTGTGCCTTCTCTTCCGCCGCTATCTCGTCGCGCAGTGCCTTCAATTGCGGCTCTATGGTGGCGAGCTTCGCGCGCTCCTCTTCACCCTGAAGACGCTGGTCTTCGGCATCAAGCTCTATGAGCACGTCGCCCGCGCGCACCTCCTGACCGACCCTGACGCGCGTCGCCACGATGCGTCCGCCCACGGCTGCCTCCAGTGGATGCGCGGCACGGTCTACTTCGAGGCGGGCCGTTTGAGTGACTTCATAAAGGGAGATGCGAGCGAAGAAGAGCCAGGAGGCCCAGGCCGCAAGGAGAATCACGCCTACGAGTGTTCCGAGGACGGTAGGCCTGAAGCTGTCCGCGACGAGCGAGCGCGTTGAGCGGGAGAAAAGGCTCAGCGCGGGCCGCCTCAGCGAAAGGCCCTGCTCGTTCTTATACGGTAAGCTCATATCGAATTATCGTGTCGAAGGCGAGAGCACGATACGCTCGGCAAGATTACTTGATGTCGAACGGAGCCCGGCTTATAGTCAGGCTCCGTTCGACATCATCAGCGCTCCGGTATGACGACGCGGTCGCCATACCGGCTCTTTTCAAAGGTGTCAGCCACCGCCTGTAATAATTATAGGCTCCTGTGCGGGGCTGCTTGACGGAGGCGGCTGGTCTCCACCCGCCCCCGCCTTGACGTTGGTCTTGACCTTCAGGCTTCCCAAGTCCTGAGGCGGAGTCTCATGCGGCTCTTTTGTACCAACCTCTTCTTCTTTCATGACTCTTCCTTTCAAAGTAGGCTGCCCTGTCTCTTAATGCACAGAGCGCCTTGAGGGTTGATTAGCCCGGCGGCTCTATAGGTATCTCCGGACGGCCAGCGCCAGCCTTGACGTTGGTCTTAACACGCAGGCTCTCAGAGTCCTCGGGTCTGGACTCTTCCTGCTCTTCTTTCCTCTCTTCTTCCATGACTTTTTCCTTTCAGGGAAGTGTTGTTGATGGTTCGCCCTTACAAGCCTCGAACGGCAGTGCTCTGTTTAGCCTGGCGGATCCAGAGGTATCTCCGGACGGCTAGCGCCAGCCTTGACGTTCGACTTGAGTTTGAGGCTCTCGGCTTCTGCGGGCTCTTCCTGCTGTTCTTGCTCTCTAACATCTTCCTCTTTCATCTTCGACTCTCCTTTCGTTTGTACCCCTCAGCCGCCGGGAGTCGGCTCAGGGTCGCCGGGCTTTCCGCCAGCTTTAATGTCTGTCTTGACTCGAAGGCTCTCGACTTCTTCGACCTGCTCATCCTTGCGCTCTTCTTCTTTCCTGTTATCTTTCATGGCTTTGTCCTTTCGGTTTGGGTTTAGGTCTCAGACGCCGGGCGTCTCGGGGTCGCCAGTCTTGCCACCGGCTTTAATGTCGGTGCGGACTTTCAGGCTCTCCAACTCTTCAGAATGCTCGTCCCTTTGCTCTTCTTCTTTCCTGACATCTTCTTCTTTCATCGTCTCTTCTCCTTTCATTACTCAAGTGTCAGCCTTAGACGCCCGGCGGCTCAGGGTCGCCGGGGCTCGCGCCAGCTTTAATGTCGGTCTTGACCTTTAGGCTCTCTAAGTCCTGCGGCGGGGTTTCCTCTTGCTCTTCTTTTCGGACATCTTCTTTTTTCATCGTCGGTTCTCCTTTCAGAGTTGACTATGGTTGGTTGGACTGCTGCTTTAATTCCTGCGGACGCTAAGTTAAGGCTTCTGAGATGTAGCTGGATTGTGCATTGGAGAGGGCTTTGCGAGCGTCCCCTGGCCTTCACCTGACAAGAGGCTCTCTTGCCCCGTGCGACTGACTGAAACTAAAATAGGCAGGGTGCCGCAGCTTTCAACTTCCGGCGTCGCAATCTCCACACAACTGACGGCTTCGGACTTCCCCTTAATACTAGGAGGCTCATCTACAAGTCTTTACGAACATCGGAAATATTTCCGAAATTTTCCCGAATCAAGAGATTCCGAGGGCCACGCTTGTGAAGAAAGAGAAGCGCATCTACCAGTTCGGCCCCTTCCGACTGGACGCCGAGGAGCAGCTTCTGCTCTGTAGCGGAGAGCGCGTCTACCTCGCGCCGAAAGACTTCGAGCTTCTACTGCTGCTGATTAAAAACAGGGGCCACATTCTGGAGAAGGAAGAGCTGATGAAAGAGGTGTGGCCCGATGCTTTCGTCGAAGAAGGAAATCTCAACCGGCACATCTCCACCATACGAAAGCGTCTGGGCGAGAATCACGACAAGCGACAGTACATAGAGACTGTGCCGCGCAGGGGCTACCGCTTCATAGCCCACGTCCGCGACTTGCAGCAGGAGAGCGACAGCTCGAACGACAGTGACGGCGCAGCTCCGGCTATACCTGTTAAAGAGAGGGCGGCGCGCACGAGGCCGATTGATTCGCTGGCGGTCTTGCCCATGATTAACGCAAGCTCTGACCCGAAGGTTGAATACCTCTCGGAAGGAATCACGGACAGCGTCATCAACACGCTCTCAAGACTGCCGCAGCTGCGCGTCATGGCCCGCAGCATAGTCTCCCGGTACAGGGGCAGAGAGGTAGACCCTCAAATGGTGGCGCGCGAGCTTGGCGTCAGCGCCGTCATGGTCGGGAGGCTGCTTGAGTTCGGCAACAATCTGATTGTGAAGGTGGAGCTGGTTGACGCCGAAGACGGCTCGCAGCTCTGGGGCGAGCAGTACAGCCGCAAGTCCTCGGACATCTTTACCATCCAGGAAGAAATCTCTCAGAAGATATCCAAGAAGCTACGCCTAAGGCTGACGGACGAGCAGAAGCGACGCCTCAGCAAACGATACACGGAGAGCAACGAAGCCTACCAGGCTTACCTTATGGGCTGCTTCCTTATCAACAAGCGAACCGCGGACGGACTTAGGAACAGCGTCAAACACTTCGAGCGAGCGATTGAGCTTGACCCGCAATACGCGCTCGCTTACGTGGGCCTCACCGACGCCTACTATCATTTAAGAGACTACAACCTGTTGCCTCTGAAAGACTCTCTCTCAAAGGCGCGGGCGATGGCCCTGCGCGCCATCAGCCTAGACCCGAGCCTCGCCGAAGCTCACATAGCGCTGGCCCACATCAAGAGATACGACTGGGACTGGGCAGGCATGGAGGCGGAGTACCTGAGCGCGATTAAGATTAGCCCCAACCTTGCGAGCGCACACAAGTACTACTCCGTGCTGCTCAGGCAGACGGGCCGCTTTGAGGAGGCGCGCGCCGAGATTCAGAAGGCGCAGGAGCTTGACCCGGTCTCTCCGAACATCCTCGCCACGGCCGCCGCGAACTTCTACTTTGCGCGCCACTACGACCGCGCGCTCAAAGAGATTCTCAAGGTGATTGAGCTTGAGCCCGGTATGCCGAGCGGCCATTTCGTGGCCGGTTGGATTTACACCCAACAGGCCAGATACACGGAGGCTATAGAAGCATTTCAAAAGGCGGCGAGCCTGCTCGGTTATGACAACCCGGAGATAGAATCTAACCTCGCCTGCGCTTACGCCTTATCCGGCAGGACGAAGAAAGCTAGGCAGCTCTTATCCGGACTGCTTGAGGCCGCACGGCAGGACGGCGCGCATGCCTACCAGATAGCCCTCGTCTACAGCGCGCTCGGAGACAAAGAGCAGGCGTTCACCTATCTTGAGAGAGCCTGTGACGAGCGCAGCACGGAGCTGGGTTATCTCAAGGGAGACCCCTTGCTGGACAGCCTCAGAACAGACAGCAGGTTCACGAGCCTGCTGCGACGAGTAGGAGTCACAGCTTAAGGCACGATAGCTTTCGACGTGAAAGTTCCGGCTTGACAATAGTCGTTATAACGACTATATTCAGCGCCGTGGTCACGAAGCTGCAAAAAGAGCTGAAGCAGACGAAGCCTTTCGCGAGTCTTGAGGAAGAGGTCATACTCAACCTGGCGCGCACGGCCGAGCACATAGGGGCGCGCATGGCCGAGGTTTTAAAGCAGAGCGACCTGACGCCGACGCAGTACAACGCGCTGCGAATCTTGCGCGGCGCAGGCGCGGACGGCGTTACCTGCGGCGAAATCAGCGAGCGGATGGTGACGAAGGATTCAGACATCACGCGCCTGCTGGACAGGCTTGAGCGGCACGGGCTCATAGAGCGCGAGCGGCCCGAGAACAATCGCCGCGTAGTGATGGCAAGGATTACGAAAGATGGGCTGAGCCTGCTGGCAGAGCTGGACGGCCCCGTGCAGGAGAACAACCGCAGGCTCGCGGGCCACCTAGGCCAGCAGCGGCTGAGGACGCTGAAAGAGCTGCTTGAGGCTCTGCGCAGCGACGAAGCCTAAAAAAATTTTACCGCAACATTCGTTATAACGACTTTAAGACGTAAGCAGGCGTACTGGAAAATGACAGAGAACGTGAACAAAGGCGTCGGGCGGCTCCCTACCTATTTTATCTCGCACGGCGGCGGCCCCTGGCCCTGGCTGAAGGCGCAGATGCCGGGCGTTTATGACAGGCTGGAAGCTTCTCTGCAGGAGATGCCGCGAGAGTTAAGCGTGCGGCCGAAGGCTGTGCTGGTTGTGTCGGGCCACTGGGAGGAGCGCGACTTCACCGTGATGGCGAGCCCTGAGCCGCCTATGATTTACGACTACTCCGGCTTCCCTGAGTTCACTTATCGCATCAAGTATCCTGCGCCGGGCTCGCCTGACGTGGCGCGGCGCGTGCAGGAGCTGCTGCGCGGCGTGGGGCTCAAGGCACTCGCGGACAACCGTAGAGGCTTTGACCACGGCACGTTCGCGCCGCTCGCGGCCATCTATCCTGAGGCGGACGTGCCCGTGCTTCAGCTTTCTATCAGGAGCGATTATGACGTGGACGCTCATCTGGCGGCCGGAAAAGCGCTCGCCCCTTTGCGCGAAGAGGGAGTGTTGATAGTCGGGAGCGGCCTCAGCTATCACAACCTGCGAAGGTTCGGCTCAAATGGCGAGCACCCGTCGCGCGAGTTCGACGCGTGGCTGACAGAGGCTGTTTGCGAGTCAACTTCAGAAGAACGAAACCGTAAGCTACGGCAATGGGTTGATGCTCCTTCGGCGAGGCTCGCGCACCCTGACGAAGACCACCTGATACCTTTGATGGTCGCGGTCGGTGCGGCCGAATCGGAACCGGGCGAGATGGTCTATCATGAAGACTCTTTCTTCGGCGGCCTGACCGTCTCAAGCTATCGTTTCGGGCGCACGAGCCGCACGGCAGCAGATGCGTGTTGAGCTAATAACCGTTACAATTTCTTTAGGAGAGACAGTATGAAAAACTTCAGATACGCAATCGTCGCCGCGATGCTCGCGGTGCTTTTTATCACTGCCTTCGTCGCGGGCGCGGGCACCAAGACCGCAGGCGCTCAAGACACACAGTCGAAGGTCTCGTACGAGCCGATTCCGGGCGGCGACTACCAGATTGACCCGGCGCATAGCACCATAGGCTTTTCAATTCGCCACTTTGAAATCAACTGGGTCTCGGGCCGCTTCAAGGATTTCAAGGGTACGATTCGTTACAACGATGCGGACGTGACGAAGTCTACCGTTGAGTTCACGGCTAAGATTGAGAGCATAGACACAGGCGTGGAGGCGCGCGACAAGCACCTGCGCACGGCCGACTTCTTCGACGCCGCCAAGTATCCCGAGATGACTTTCAAGAGCACAGGGATTGAGCGAAAGGGCCAGGACTCTTACCTGCTCCACGGCGACTTCACCTTGAAGGGCGTGACGAAGCAGATAACTCTGCCGTTCACCATCACGGGCGCGATTAAAGACTCACGCGGCAACACGCGCTTCGGCATCAACGCTCAGACCAGAATTAACCGTCGTGATTACGGAATCACCTACGGCAACGCTATGACGAACGGCGGGCTGGACGTAGGCAACGAGGTGAGAATCAACCTGCAACTGGAAGCCCTGAAGCCCGCGCCCAAGACCGGCGGGCAGTGACCATTAAAACTTAGCATCACGGAGAAGCATTGTGACTAATCTTGATTCATTTTACGTGCGTTGGACGCCTCGCCTGCTAAGCTTGCTGCGTGTCATCGTAGGGTTTCTCTTTATCCCGCACGGCGCGCAGAAGCTCTTCGGCTTCATGGCTCCGCCGCAGTGGTCAACGCCTCCCATCTTCTCGCTCGTAGGCATCGCGGGCGCGCTCGAATTCTTCGGAGGACTGCTCATACTGGCAGGACTGTTCACGCGCCCCGTGGCCTTCATCCTGTCGGGGCTGATGGCCGTGGCCTACTTTATGGTTCACGCGCCCGGCGGGTTCTGGCCCTTGCAGAACAAGGGAGAGTTGGCAATAGTCTACAGCTTCCTCTTTCTCTTTCTGGCGGTAGCAGGCGGCGGCGTGTGGAGCCTGGACAACCTGCTTTGGAGAAACAGAGCAGGTGTCACTTTTCGCGAGGCCAGCGATGCCGTCTGACAAAGATAACGGTGATAAGGTCTAACAGGGATGGACAGGATAAACAGGATAAAAAGAGAAGCTATTTCTTCTTTATCCTGTCCATCCCTGTTAATTTCTGGATAGAGCTTCTTAACGACGCTGGCGCACGCCCATCAGCCTCGCAGGGTAGATGCCGAAGTTAACCACCTCAACCCTGTTGTCATCGTCATCGAACCTGATTCGGGCCGCAGGGATAAACGTGCCCTCGCCCCTGCCCTGACTGTCCACGTAGATTTCCGCGTAGCTGAAGGGATAGTCCGCCGAGCGCGTGCCGTAGCGCAGCTCAAACGTGTTCAGCCATCGCTCGAAGATGACCACGATTCTGCGCCCGCCGTTCTCGGTCGGATGAATACGCACAAAGTTAACGTCGCGGCCCAACTGTCCCGAGATGCTGAATTTTCCGAGCCGCTGATTTCTAGCCTGCTCCATTATGGCGTCCTGTCCTCTGGCCGCCAGCAGCTCAACGTAGCGCGTCACGTCAGCGTCGGGCGTAGTGCCCGTGATGTCTAAGGTGAACGGGCGCGAGCGTCCTCCCAGAGTGCCGCCTATGCCTACGATGGTGCCTGTGAAAGTCTCCCTCGTGTTAGCCGCACGCGCGCCCGTCTGCGCGTTTGTATGCGATGATGAAAAGGCCACAAGCGCTACGGAGCAGCACAGGGCAAAGAAAAAGGCGTTCAGCTTCTTCATAATCTCTCCTTTCAACAGAGACACGCCGCTATTAGAAACTCTTCCCGCATAAAACTGACACGGGTGCCAGAGACCTACCAAGACTGTGGCCAGAGCTTATAGATTTGTGGCGTTAGTTTTTATGAAGGTAGCATGCAAGCACGCGCACGCACGGTACTGTTGCGTACAATTCGGCGCGGCCGAAAGACAAAGTCGGACTCTTAAAGTGTGATGCCGGGTTGACGAATAAAACGGCTGAAGGTTTACGCGGCGCGTCCTGCGAGCTGTGCAATCGCGGCTATCAACTCGCGCGAGCCCACGGGCTTAGCCACGTGCACCTGATAGCCTGCGGCCAGAACGCGCTCCCGGTCTTCCTCTCTGGCGTAAGCCGTGAAGGCTGCGGCAGGGATGAGCCCGCCCCTGTCGGCGGAGAGCGAGCGCACCTTCTGTATTAAAGAGTAGCCGTCTTCTTCGGGCATCCCTATGTCGCTCATCAGCACGTCCGGCTTCCAGTCCACCAGAGTCTCGAAGGCTTCGTGAGCAGACGCGCAGGTTCTTACTTCCGCGCCAGATTTTTCTATGACGGCGCTGATGACGGTTCTGGTGTCCGGCTCGTCGTCAACCACCAGCACGCGCAGTCCCTCAAGCCTATGCTGCTGTGTGAAGGAGGCTCTGTCTCTGCGCGCGCGATAAGCGGGCTCGGCTTTTTGAGTTGCGGTGCTGACGGCCAGAAGCGGGAAGGTGGCAGAGAAGGTCGAGCCCGCTCCTTCGCCCTTGCTCTCCACGTCAACCGTCCCGCCGTGAAGCTCAACCAGATGACGCACGATTGCGAGCCCTAGCCCTAGCCCGCCGTGCGTGCGTGTAGTGGTGCTGTCAGCCTGCCGGAATCTATCGAAGACGTGCGGCAAAAATTCCGCAGCGATTCCCTTGCCCGTGTCGCTGACGGTGAATCTTATGTGCGAAGCTACGCGCTCAAGATTGACGCGAACGTGGCCGCCTTCGGGCGTGAACTTGATGGCGTTGGAGAGCAGGTTCCAGGCAATCTGTTGCAAGCGCGCGGCGTCGCCCGACACCAAACCTCTCTCCACGTCCCGGTCGTAGGTCAGGCGTATGCCCTTGGCTTTGGCCGCAGGGCGCACCACGTCAATCGCGCTCTCGATTGCCTTCTCAAGCTCGACCTCTTTTATGTCCAGCAGTAGCTTGCCAGAGACTATGCGCGAAACGTCCAGCAGGTCGTCTATCAACTGGGCCTGCACCTTAGCGTTGCGCTCCATGGTTTCGAGCGCCTGATCTTTCAACCCGCCTTCGAGGTCGCCAGAGCGCAGCAGCCCTGACCAGCCTATGATGGCCGTCAGCGGCGTGCGTAATTCGTGCGAGAGCGTGGCGAGGAACTCGTCCTTGATACGGTTGGCCGCCTCTGCCTCGGAGCGCGCGGACTGCTCTCTGAGCAGAATCTTCTCGCGCTCCTCTTCGCTGTGCTTCAGCTCGTTGATGTAGCGCGAAAGCTCCTCTACGTGTCGCTGAGCCTGCTCTGCGTGCGCGACCGAAGCTTCCAGATTTTTCAGGTAGGTCTGGTAGGTGAAGAAGATTATGGCGATGATGGGCAACGTGGCGAGCACGGCGTAGAAGCCGAACGTGTCTATCAGGTGAGCCGTGATGCCTGCGAGCGACGCGCCCGCGAAGAAGGTGATGGATGTCCAGAGATAGTATGTCTTCCAGGTCTGCCAGAAGGACTGGTTCAGCTTGCAGGATTTCTCCACGGCGATGAGGCCCGTGTTCATGACGTACTGAACGAGCGCCATCACGCAAAGCACCACCAGAAAGTTCGCCGTGTAGCCGCCGTCGGCCACGTCGACTATCGGCCCGAACATGAGCCGCACGGCCCACGCCGTAATAAAAGTCGAGAAGGCCAGGACGGTAGAGTTGAAGATGATGGTAATCGTCTTCCTGCTAATCCACAGGCTTGAGCAGACGCCTTCCATAGCGGCCAGCAGGATAGCAGCCTCGCCTCCGTACATGAGCATGGTCAGGAAGATTATGGCGTCGGAGACTGTGATGCGCCCGCTGACGCGAGGAATAGGGACGGCGACGCGCGAGCAGATGATGACCATCAGGCCCAGCAGCAGGAACTTCAAATCCAGCTGCTTCCATTCGAGCCTGTAGAGCGAAAAGAGTATGACCGCAGAGCCTATGGCAATGATGGCCCACATGAAAGGCCTCGTGAACTTCTGCCTGTTTATCTCTGCCCGGCTCCGGCTCGAATCCAACTGCGCCAGCTCGTGCGCCGACAAAGCAGCGCGGCTGCCCCTTAACTGCTCGCCCGTCAAAGTCAACGATTCCGCCATCTCTGCTCCTTCTCTGTCCAACTAGCTGATTAGTAGTCCAAACAATCCACCCCGTCATCCGTCTCAATCGCCATAGTGCTGGTTTCGTCTCCGTTAATCGCGGCCGACTGTGATTGCAGGTAAAGGTCTCCCGTAATCACCCCGTCGCCCGTTATCACACCGTCCCCTGTAATCACTCCGTCGCTCAGCATGTAGCCGTCGCCTAGGCGCGTCCCGTCTCCGAGCAGTATGCCTATCGCCAGAAACGGAGAGCCGTCGCCCGTTATCACGCCGTAGCTCGTCATGATGTAGTCGCCCGTTATCACGCCGTCCGTCATCATCGCGGCGTCGCCTGTAATCACACCGTCCCCGGTAATGACTCCGTCTCCGAGCAGCACTCCCGTGCCGTAAATCTTCTGGTACTTGCTGATGAGGTTAGAGCCCGTCAGGTAAGTCTGACCCGTGATGATGCCGCGCGCCCATGTGAACGTGTGCCCGGCTATGGTCGTCTGCTCGGAGGGCAGCGTGCTTGTCGTTAGTAACTGGTCGCCGAGCGGCGTGCTGTTGGTTAAGTCCGCACGCACGAGCTTCGCAAGCCGTATAGCGCCTTCTACGTTGACCTGTCCCGTTCCCTGCTCAAGCATGTTCGCGCCCGCCAGCGGCTGAGCCGTGTACATCAGAATCATCTTGACCATGTTCGGCGTCAATTTTGGATTGACCTGCAACATCAACGCTGCCGTTCCTGCGGCAACGGGCGTCGCCATAGAACTGCCGTTCAGGTACATCTGCTTTCGGTTATCAACAGGGCTGACGCCTGCGTCCAGCGAAGGGTTCTGAGCAATCAGGTGATTGTTCACGGCCTCCGCGTTGACCACCTTGTTGCCGGGAGCAACTATGTCGGGCTTGATGAGGTTGTCGTAATGCCTGACGCCGTCCGAGTCAGTGTAGTAGCTGCGCGTAGGCCCGCGAGAGCTGTAGGTAGCAACCGTGTCATCGCCCCTTGCGTCCGTGCCGAAGGAATTGGCAGCGCCAACCGTGATGGCAGAAGGCTCGTTGCCGGGGCTGTGAATCCTTCCGTAAATCTTATTTCCATCGCTGTCTTTGCCGTTGTTGCCTGCTGCGGCCACTACTACCACGCCCGCATCAACCAGCGCCCGCACGGCCCTGCACACGGGGTCGTTTCTGTAAGAATCAACCGCAGGCATCCCAAGGCTCATGTTGACGACGCGTATGTTAAAGCGCACGCGGTTCGCCAACACCCAGTCCACCGCTCTCAACAACTGCGCGGCGGAGCCTACTCCCTGCGAGTTCAGCACGCGCACGTTAATGATGTTGGCGTTCGGTGCGATGCCCGTGTAAGCGGCATTCGAGATGCGGCCATTTCCCGCAAGGATGGACGCGACATGCGTGCCGTGTCCGTAAGGGTCGTCCGTGCGGCCTTCGCCCGTGAAGTCCTGGTTGGCGACGATGCGCACGTTGTTACTCTTATCCAGAAAAGCCTTGTGCGTGGAGTCTATGCCTGAGTCGAAGACGGCTATGCCTATGCCCGTGCCGTCCAAGCCGACAGTGTTCGTCCCGTTCTGGTTACGCACCGAATCCGCGCCCGATGTAGCGGAGAGGTGACCCAGCGTCCTCACCTCATAATTGAGCGAGACAAACGAGACATCGCTGCGCTGGGCGAGCGCCGTGGCGGCTCCGGCCGGGAGGCTCACGACGCGAGCGTTAAAGTTCTGGAACTGGCGAAAATCGGTTCCGCCCTGTAGCAGCACGGCCAGATTCAGGCTGTCGCTCCATCCGCCCGCAGGCTGAATGATGACGCGCACGCGCTCCAGGCTCTGCCCGCTAAGGGTTTTCCGAACCAGCTCTGAAGAGGCTTTGTTTCTTGCTATTAACCCCGTAAGTGATTGAGCTTGAGTCCGTTGCGTGATTAACCTACCTGCGCCTGCGAAGGAGAGCGCCAGCAGCAAAGCGAGCCACACGGCAGGAGCTATTTTTTTCATCTCTTTTATCCTTTGGATAAATTACCGCAGTCGTATCAATAACTTAGACACGCCAAGATGGAGCTAAGAGATTCGATAACGAGGCTTTGTCAATTTTTTACAAGTCGGGTATTTAATTCGTCGGGGTTCGGGGGAAGCAGGATTATAACAAAATGCACAAAATGGTAAAACACTTTTTTTGATGTTTGTTAAAACCGCGGACAGGTTAAAGGAAAATGGCTGCTTTCAGAACTTGAAAAGAGGGCTCTTATTCTTCTTGAGGCTGTCCCATCTCTTTTTCTGCTCTCTATTTAGCTCACTCGGGAGGGTTTCTACGGCGATGTTGCTCTCGGCGCAGAACATTCGCCAGAGCATGAAGCGCGGGTCAAGCCGTCCGGTCTCGGGCGAGATGGCGGCGCGCGTTGCCTCTCTTTCTTCGGAGGAGGTTCCACGGAGTAGCTTATCAATCAGGACGCGCAGGCGGTCAAAGTCTATGGGCTTCGTGAGGTAGCCGTTGACGCCCGCCTGCTCGGCCCTGCGCCTGAAATCGTCCGTGTCGAAGGCGGAGAGGATTACTATAGGGACATCGCGTATCTCCTGGCGCTGGCGTATGGAGCGCGTGGCCTCTATGCCGTCCATGCGCGGCATGGCTATGTCCATCAGAATCAGTTGCGGGCGGCCAAGCAGTGCGACTGCTACGGCGTCTTCGCCGTTGACGGCCGTGACTACGCGAAAGCCCATCTCCTGCACGGCGAGGCTCACCAGCACAAGGTTGTCGTTCTGGTCGTCAACGACAAGGACTTTCTGATTGCTGCTCAATTCGGACATCTGCGGCTTATAAAAAGGAAGTGGGCCACCGATGTGCCCGGAAGGCTCCCCCAAGCCAACGGCGGGCGCGAACATCGGCGGCCCTTAAAAAATCAGACCTCGAAAGGGCCTACAACTCGCTGGCACGTCCGGTTCTCGCGAAGGAGTGTCAAGCTTCAGCCCTTTTTAATCCGCCCTGATAATCTGCACGTCTTGTGCCAACGTGGATTCAGGGCCGCCGCCTGCTATAAGTCATTTCCAAAGAGGACATTTAGAGATGTGAGCGTAAAGATGATGTCGGGCAGAGACTGTCCGCAAGCAGTACTTTTGTCAACATTCACTACATCTGTCTCTCGCACAATTAAGCAACAGGTGAAGCGGCTATCCTGAGAGCCGCCTGAGCAGGATGAAGGCCGGGTAGCTCAGCGCGAGAAGCAGGAGCGCGTAGAGGCTCGTGCCGGTGTCGCTGGCGACGGCTCCCGCTAGAAACGCGACTGAGCATAAGAGCGCAAGCGCGGTCGTCCAGGGGTAGCCCCACGCGCGGTAGGGCCGCTCAAGCTCAGGCTCTCTGGCGCGCAGGACGAAGACGGAGATAAAAGACATGGTGTAGTTGGCTACGAAGAAGAAGGCCAGCGCGGCTATCACCGTCTCGAAGCGCTCGCCGCCGACGATGAAGAGAAGGGCGACCACCGTGCTTAAAAAGAGCGCGGCCGTCGGCGTGCCGCCTCTATTAACTCTCACGGCGCGGACGGAGAAGAGGCCGTCGCGGCTCATGGAAAAGAGGACGCGCGACGCCATCAGGTGATAAGCGTTGATGCTGCTCAGCATGGCTATGATGGTGATTGAGCGAATGATGATGTCGCCGCGAGCGCCGAAAATCTTCTCGGCCGCCTCTCCCAATGCCAGATTGTCGCCAGCGATTTGTGAGACGGGCAGCACGTAGACCAAGGCCAGGTTGACCAGCAGGTAGATGCCTATGATGGAAAGCACGCCGCCGAAGAGAGAGCGAGGGATGTTGCGCGCGGGCTCTCTGACCTCTTCCGAGAAATAGATGACTCCGTTCCAGCCGTCGTAAGTGTAGATGACAGATTGCAGAGCGAGCACAAGCGCTCCCAGAAGCGCCAGGCCCGAAGGAGAGCGCGCCTCTTCCTGAACAACGTCACCGCCTTCTCTGCCTCCGAAGGAGAAACAGGCGAGGACGAGCGCTATGAAGGCTACGGCTTTCAGCAGGCTCGTAAGGTTCTGCACGCGGCTTCCCCATACGACGCCTCGCCATTGAAGAAGGGCGAAGGTGAGCGTGACTGCGGAGGCAATCATGACGGTTCTGCCCGCGAGCGCCGGAAAGAGCACGCCGAGGTATTCTCCTATGACAATGGAGACGGCCGCGGTCGTGCCGCAGGTCGAGAGCCAGTCGCTCCACCCGACTACGAAGCCCGCGTAGTCTCCCAGAGCGCGGCGCGCGAAGACGTACTGGCCGCCCGAGCGCGGAATAGAAGTGCCAAGCTCCGCGAGCTGAATCGCCCCGAGCAGAGCGTAGAGGCCGCCCACGACCCACACGCCCAGAAAGAGCCAGACGCCCGGGAGTCGTTCTGCGATTTCACCCGGCGCGCGAAGAATGCCCGCGCCAATGGTGTTGCCGATGATGACCGCGAGGCCGAAGCCGAAGCCCAGGACCCGCAGCAGGCGGCGACGCGGGGCTTCGACTTGTGCTACGACTTCCGATTCAAGGGACAAGTGATTCGGCTCCTTTATGACCAACGCGTCTCGCGGGCAGGT